>JBBRCU010000004.1:0-111813 GCA_038204565.1 Candidatus Limnocylindrales bacterium | reverse complement strand
GGACCAACGATTGGCCACAGAGCGGAGAGCGGATCCGGGGCCACGCCAACGACCGCTCGATCCACGATGCGTACCCGGGCGGTTTGCCCGATGAGCAAGGCCTCCAGCTTGTCGGGAGCGAGGATCGGTGGGTCATGTCGCCGGCCTTCACGTTCCAGAGGATCGTTGGCAACGGAGACCATTGGTGGGGCGCCGGGGTCGGTGTCTACCCCGACGGTTCGACGTGGCATGTCGCGATGCTCCTGGAGCTCCGGGACGGCAAGGTCTACCGCGAGATTTGGTACTTCGCGCTGCCGTTTGAACCGGCCGACTGGCGCAAGGCTTGGGTCGAGCCGATCTCCTGACTGGTGACGTTCCCGCATGCTTACTGAGACTCGCGTGTCGTCATTCGGCAGGTCTCTGGACCGCCGATTTGCGTGGCCAGGGCTGCCGCGTGGCATGCTGGATGCCCAGGCGTGATCGGAGTGGGCGACGGTCGCGCAAGGACGCGCGGCGCAGCCAGTCGGCTCTCGCCACCATCAACCTTGGAGGATGAACCATGCTCGGAGCAACGATGGTCGTGGCGACACTGCCGGTCAGCGACCTTGACCGCGCGGGAGCGTTCTACGGAGAGACGCTCGGCCTGACACGGCTCTGGGACAACCCTGCCTCGATTCGCTTCCGTTGCGGCGACACGAGCGAGCTGTCGGTGTTCCGACGCCCCGGGCTCACAACGGAGCACACCCTCGCCCATTTCGAGGTCACCGACATCGAGGCCACGGTCCGCGAGCTGGAGGCGAAGGGCGTCCAATTCGTCGACTACACGGAGGGGCCCCTGATGACGACGGGCCACATCGCCCAGATGGGGCCGGCTCGCGGCGCCTGGTTCCGCGACCCGGATGGCAACTTCCTGGGCCTCCGCCAGGGCTAGCGCCGCCCGGCGAACGTCGAGACCTGACCTGTCCGCCGGGCTTCACGGTCAGGTGTCATCGGCGGACACGTTGCGACGACTGCCACCACTCGCCTACGTGGAACCTGGGCAGGGGCCGGCTATTCGGCGGCACCGGCACGTTCGATGACGAGTGGCCGGCCGCCGAGCCTTGCGACGTCCCGGCCCACATCCGCCGATCCGTCAGGAGCGTCCGCGACGAGGATCCCGCGCCATCAGCGAGTTCTCATCCAAGGTGCCGATCATGAGTGCCGCGGCCATCCGCACGCTCCCAACCGACGAGCGTGACCGGCCGACCCGTGGCGGCGAGTCGCCGTCCGAAGGAGGTCATCGGTGTCCCTGGTCGACGCAACCGGCTCCCCGGTCATGGCTGAGGCCAACGGGGGACCGCCGGCCCGAAGCTTCCTCCGCCGAGCCGGTCGTCGCGCGGTCCGCGGGATCGCCGTCCTGGGACTGGCCGTCGCGCTCGTCGCCGGTGGCGTGGGCCTCGACCGGGCCGGCCTCCTGCCGGGCTCGCCGCCGAATGACGCCGCGAGCAGGTCGGCGCAGTTCCAGCTGATCCGCCAGGCCTGGGACCTCCTTCACGATCAGGACGTCCAGCGAGCGACGCTCGATGACACGGCGCTCGCCTACGGCGCGATCGACGGCCTGACGGCGGCGGTCGGCGACACGGGGCACACCTCCTTTCTGACGCCGGCCAATCTCGCGACCGAGCAGGGGGTGTTGAGCGGGCATTACGTTGGGATCGGGATCAGCCTCGGACCGGTCGCGCAGGGCGCCGTGATCGGGGCGGTCTTTCGCAACAGCCCGGCCGCGAAGGCGGGCCTCATGGCCGGTGACGTGATCCGTGCTGTCGACGGCACCCCCGTCGCGGGCCTCACGATCGCGAAGATCGTCACGCTGATCGAGGGGAGCTCCGGAACCCCGGTCAAGCTGACGGTCAAACCGGCCAGCGGCTCGGCCCGATCGGTCACCCTCGTCCGCGCCGCGATCACCGTCCCGGTGATCGACTGGCGGATGGTTCCCGGCACCCACATCGCCGATATCGAGCTCGACCAGTTCTCGAGTGGTGCGACGGCCGCGCTGGCCAAGGCGCTCCAGGCCGCACAGGCGGCCGGCGCGACCGCGATCGTGCTCGACCTCCGTGGCAATCCCGGTGGCTTCGTCTCGGAGGCCGTCGGCGTTGCCAGCCAGTTCCTCCCGAGTGGCGACGTGTTCGTGACCCAGGACGCCTCGGGCGGGCGGACCCCGACACCTGTCCAGGCCGGCGGCGTCGCGCTCACGATTCCACTCGTCGTCCTGGTCGACCAGACGACCGCGAGCGCGGCCGAGATCGTCGCGGGCGCGCTTCAGGACGCCCATCGCGCGACCGTCGTCGGGGAGAAGACGTTCGGGACCGGGACGATCCTCGGCCAGTTCATGCTCGACGACGGATCCGCGCTCCGGATCGGGACCAGCGAGTGGCTGACGCCGGCCGGTCGAAGCATCTGGCACGACGGGCTCGTCCCGGACCAGGCCGTGGCTCTCTCGACCGATCAGCGGCCGGTTGTCCCTGCCGCCCTGGCCGGCCTGTCAGCCGCGAAGGCCGCCGCCGTTCCGGATGCCCAGCTCCGCGCCGCAATCCGCGACCTCCAGGGCGCGGCCGCATGATCGGCCACGCACGGCGGGCGAGGGACGTCTAGCCTTCCGGCCATGAAGCCCTTCATGTTCGTGGCCGACGCCTTCTCGGCCACCTCCGCTCGGGAGCTCGGCCAACGAGCCCGGGCCGCCGAAGAGCTCGGCGTCACGACGTTCGCCCTGCCGGACCATCTGATCCAGCAGCAGATGGCTGTCGTGCCCTACCTGGCGACGGTGGCCGCGCTGACCGAGCGCGTCCGGATCAGCGCATTCGTCCACAACAACGACCTCCGCCACCCGGCCGTCCTCGCCCAGGAGCTGGCGACTCTCGATGTGCTGTCGGGCGGGCGGCTCGACGTTGCGATCGGCGCCGGCTGGAACGAGCCGGAATACCGCGCCATCGGGATCCCGTTCGATCCGATCGGTCCTCGCCAGGCGCGTCTGGCCGAGGCGATCGCGGTGATCAAGGGTTGCTTCGGCGCGGGCGCGTTCTCGTTCGCCGGCGCGCACTACACGATCACCGACTACGACGCTTACCCAAAGCCGGTCCAGCAGCCGCACGTGCCGTTCTTCATCGGCGGCGGCGGGCGGAAGACGCTCGAACTGGCGGCGCGCGAGGCGGACATCGTCGGGCTGGCGCCGCGGATCCTGTCCGGCCAGCGGCCGGACCCGAACTCGATCACCTGGGCCGCCACGGAGGAGAAGATCGGCTGGGTCCGTGCGGCGGCAGGCGAACGCTTCGCTGAGCTCCAGTTCAACGTCTACCCGTCGCAATGGCCGATCGTCGTCACCGACGACCTCCACGGCGAAGCGCGCAAGGTGATCGACCTGATGCGCGAGCGGACCGGTATCGAGCTGACCGAGCAGGAGGTCATCGACTCGCCCCACATCTTCATCGGCTCGGTCGACCGCTTCGTTGAGAAGTTCTCCGAGCTTCGCGAGCAGCTCGGGATCAACTCGTTCCTCGTCGGCGACCTCGAGGATCTCGGGCCGGTCGTGGAGCGGCTCGCGGGGACGTGATCCGGTGCGATCGGGGCCGACCTGGCGTGGCGCCGCCTTCTGAGTTGACGCCACGTCGCCCGCGGTCCATGCTCCGCCACGGTTCGCAGATCGCAGGGCCGAGCGACAGGCCGGCGAGCCGGAAAGGAGGACGACCACATGTCCGCAGCCACTATGGCCGCCGCCGTATTTGCGTCGCGCCTCCGGAGGACCGCCCGCTCGTAACCCGCGCCATCGCGCGAGAACTCGAGACCGTCCTTCGGGACGGTCGTTCCATGTCCGGAGCGCGACGCCGATCGATTCGACGGCCCATCCCTGCGTACCCGGAGAACGAATTCGCTTGTCGCGAACCCAGCGCCTGCGCGGCCACGACCGCCGCGCCGAGTCCTTTCGCTGCGTCCATTGCCGGCTCGACGTCCCGCTCGCTGCGGCCGGCACCGCTCATCGCAACCACTGCCCGGCCTGCCTCTGGTCACGTCACGTCGACGACGATCCGGGCGACCGCGCGTCCGACTGCCAGTCCTCGATGGAGCCGATCGCGATCACCGTTCGCGGTGACGGCGAATGGGTCCTGATCCACCGCTGCCAGGGCTGCGGGACCCTTTCCTCGAACCGGACCGCGGGGGACGACAACCCGCTCCTGCTCGTCCGGATCGCCGTGAAACCGCTCGCCCAGCCGCCCTTCCCGCTCGACCGACTCGCCCGCTTGTAGGGCGCTTCGATCGAGCGGCCATCGCTCGCCGGTCGCTGATCCGCTACGGTCGTCAGCGACACGACAGCGCGCCACGACCCAGGCCCAAACCGACCCGACCGACCATCAGGAGCACAGACCATGACCGACGGAGGAATCACCCGGGTCGGGTTCATCGGCACCGGAATCATGGCCCGGTCCCATCTCGGCGACATCCTCGGCCGCGACGACACGCAGGTCACCGCCGTTTGCGAGCCGGCGCCGGCGAACTACGCCGAGGCGATCCAGCTGTTCGACCAGCACGGCCAGCCGCCGCCGCCAAACGAGCCTGACTGGGAGCGCTTCGTCGCGACCTGGGCACCTGAGCTCGACGCGGTCTTCATCATCACTCCGCACGCGCTCCATTTCGCCCAGGCCACCGCGTGTCTCGAGGCCGGGATCGACGTCCTCCTCGAGAAGCCGATGGTCATGACCGCCGACGAGGCACGTTCACTGATCGCGACCCGCGACCGCACCGGGCGGCTGCTCGTCGTCGCCTTCCAGGGCAGCCTCTCGCCGCAGGTTCGCGAGGCGTCGCGGCTGCTCCGATCCGGTGAGCTCGGCCCGATCCTGAACATCAGCGCGACCGCGTGGCAGGACTGGTCGACGATCACCACCGGCACCTGGCGCCAGCAGCCGGAGCTGTCGGGCGGCGGCTTCATGTTCGACACGGGCGCCCACATGCTCAACACCGTCGCGGACCTCGCGGGCGAGGACTTCAGCGAGGTAGCGGCGTGGCTCGAGGCCGACGGCAGGCCGGTCGACGTCCGGGCCGCCGTGATCGGCCGCCTCGCGTCCGGGGCGTTGGTCACGATGAACGCCTGCGGCAGTGCGATCCCGTCGTGCCATTCCGAGATTCGGGTGTTCACGTCAGGCGCGATCCTTCGGACCGGAATCTGGGGCGAGACCCTCGAGATCCAGCGATCCGGCGCGGCCGCCCTGCGCAAGATCCGGTCAGTCGCGACGATGTCTGTCTGGCAGCAGTTCCTGAACGTGCGGGCAGGCCGCGTGCCGAACCCCAGTCCGCCCGAGGTCGGCCTCCGGATGGCGCGGCTGTGGGACGCGATCCGGGAGTCCGCGGCTGACGGGGGTGCGGTCGTCCGATTGCCGGCCGGGGCGCCGTCGTCGGCTCGCAGGCTCGCGTCATGACCCGGGTCACCGTCTGGAGCGAGTTCCGCCAGGAACGTTCCGATCCGCCCGTCGCCGCCGTCTACCCAGATGGGATCCATGCGGCGATCGCCGCCGGGCTGGGTGAGGCCGGCTTCGAGGTCCGCACCGCGACCCTCGACGAGCCCGAGCACGGCCTGACCGAAGACGTCCTCGCGGCGACCGATGTCCTGACCTGGTGGGGCCACATCGCCCACGACGAGGTGGACGATTCGATCGTTGACCGGGTCCAGCGGCGGGTTCTCGACGGGATGGGCCTGATCGTCCTTCATTCCGGACACCACTCGAAGATCTTTCGGCGGCTGATGGGGACGACGGCCGACCTGAAATGGCGCGAGGTGGGCGAGCGGGAGCGGATCTGGGTGATCGATCGCGCGCATCCGATCAGTGACGGGCTCGGCGAGGGCTTCGCCATCGACGAAGAGGAGATGTACGGCGAGCCTTTCGACGTCCCGGCCCCGGATCAGCTGGTCCTGGTCAGCTGGTTCCAGGGCGGAGAAGTGTTCCGAAGCGGCGCCTGCTGGACGCGCGGGCGAGGCCGGATCTTCTATTTCCGGCCGGGCCACGAGACCCATCCGACCTACTTCCAGCCGACCGTTCGCCACGTGATCGCGAACGCCGTGCGCTGGGCGGAAGGGCCGCGCGGCGCCCCGATCACGGTCGAGAACCAGGTCCCGCCGGAGCCGATCGTCCGCGCTTGACCCCCGGGCGGCGGGGTTGTCCCCGGGCGCCGGCATATCGCCTTTCGGCTTGCTCCGCAGAACTCCGCTCGAGGCGTGCTCGTGCGTCAAGGACGGTTGGTCCGTCCCAGCGGGCAACGCATCAGGCGGAAAGGGGGCGCGTCATCGCGGGTGGTTCAGCGTTGCTCTTGACCGAGGGGGTGGCACGGCCGAGGATGGCAGTCTCATCACGTAGTAGAGGAACGTCGATGGCGGGGAACATCCTGGCGATCACCTACATCGCCTTCGCGGTCGCGTGGGTCGTCGGGGCTTGGCTGGTCGGCGTGACCGCTGGCAAGCGGGGATACAGCCCAGTGCTGTGGGGCGTCTTCTCCCTGTTCGTGTCGCCCGTCGTCGGGGTGGTTCTGCTCGCCCTCATCACGCCCAAGCGCGGACCTTGGGCGGGATCGTAAGACGGTCGGGCAGTCCGACTGAGGTGTGCGGGGTCGAGCCGTCAGCCGGCCAACCATCCTTGACACACAGGGAGGCGGGCGGTTCTTGACAGGCGAATCTCACCCGGTCGGTAGCGGGTCTCGTCCCGACACCCGACCGTCTGGTGATCGCCTGTCAGAATTCCGCGGCGGATCCACGCTCGGGCGCCGCGAGGTCCGTGGGTTCCTCGCCTTGCGACCGCCTGGGATTCAGATGACAGAAAGCGGCCTTGGAGGGGCCTGATCGCCGGCGGGCCGGACTCCGGTCGGGCATGCTGGCGGCGTGACCGACCGGACCCCCTCGAACGCCATGCTGACTGCACCTGACGCCGCCGATGGCCTCTGGTCGCCCGGCCGGCGGGCGCTCACGATCGGGCTGGTCCTGAACGTCACGATCGTCGCGTCCGAGGCGCTCGCGGTCGGGACGATTCTCCCGATCGTGGCCGGCGATCTCGGCGGGATCGAGCTCTACGGCTGGGTCTTCTCGGGCTTCTTCCTCGGCAATCTGCTCGGGATCGTCGTCGCCGGGCTGCTGATCGACCGCGGCGGGCTGGCCCGTCCCTTCCTGCTCGGGATCGGCCTGTTCTCCGTGGGGCTGCTCATTGGCGGGCTGGCCCCGACGATGCCGATCCTCGTCGCGGCCCGGGTCATCCAGGGCTTCGGGGCCGGGGCGATCCCTGCCGTCGCGTACGTCTCGATCGGGCGAGCGATGCCCGAACGGCTTCGACCGCAGATGTTCGCGATCCTGTCGACGGCGTGGATCCTGCCCGGCGTCATCGGCCCGATCGCGGCCTCGGCAGTGACCGCGCTGTGGGACTGGCGGATCGTCTTCCTCGGGCTCCTGCCGCTCATCGCGACCTCGGCCAGCCTGACCTTGCCGGCGATCCGCGCAGTGGCGCCCGCTCCCGTGACCGCGGCGAGCGCCGCCGAGCAGGCCGCGAAGGTCGAGGCGGACCGCCGTCGGGTGCCGCTGGCGATCGTCCTCGTCGTTGGCGCCGGGTTGGTCGTGACCGGCCTGTCCGGCGTGTCGGCGCTGCCAATCGGGTTGATCGCGATCGGGATCGCCATCGGCGTGCCCGCGTTCGCCCGGTTGACGCCGTCGGGCACGATCCGCTCCGCGACCGGTCTGCCGACCGCCGTCCTCCTGCGCGGCTTCCTGACCGTAGCGTTCTTCTGCGCGGACGCCTACGTTCCTCTCGTGCTCCAGGGCTGGCGGCACGAGCCCGCGCTCCTGGCCGGGCTCGCGTACATGGCGGCCACCCTCAGCTGGACGGGCGGTTCCTGGGTGAATGCCCGCTGGATCGAACGGCTGGGCCCGGGACGCTTCCTCCGATCCGGGTTCGTCGTCCTGATCATCGGGACCGTCGGCTTCCTTGCCGTCCTCAGCCCTGACGTCCCCGCCTGGCTCGCAGTCCCGATCTGGGGTATCGCCGGCTTCGGCATGGGCCTCTCGTACTCGACCCCATCGCTGGTCGTGCTGAAGGAGGCCCCGCTGCACGAGCAGGGCGCAGCCACCGCCGGGCTCCAGCTGTCCGACGTTCTGGGCGCGGCGCTCGGGACCGGGATCGGCGGAGCGCTCGTCCATCTCGGGACGGCGGCGGGCACCGAGGCTCCCATCTGGCAGGCCCTCGCCGCGATCTTCGGGGTATCGGCGATCGTCGCCGTTGGCGGGCTGCTCCTCACGCGCCGGCTGGGCGCCCGGGTGGCAGCCGGACGGCCGCCGATCGGGGAGCGGCTGATGGCGGGTTGACCGGACAATCCCGGGTTGGAGACAGGGGGCCGGCCTGTGTTCGACGAGACGTTCGACGTGGTGCCGGCCCGGTCGTGGGGTAGACTTGCGGCCCGTTCGCCCGGCGCGCCTGGTTCGGCGCCCGACCCGCGCTTCGCTCACCTGGAGGAACCCTCGACCGATGTCCGCCGAGGAGCTTCGTGCCAAGATCCGCGAGATCCCGGACTTCCCGAAGCCCGGCATCCTCTTCTACGACATCACGACCCTGCTGAAGGATCGCGCCGCCTACAAGGAGGCGATCGACCTGATGCTCGAGCCGTACCAGGGTGAGCAGATCGACGTCGTCGTCGGGATGGAGTCGCGCGGGTTCATCTTCAGCTCGGCGATGGCCTACCAGCTGAACGCGGGCCTCGTCCCGGTTCGCAAGCTGGGCAAGCTACCGGCCGAGACGATCACGGTGGAATACGCCCTCGAGTACGGCTCCAACACGCTCGAGATCCACCGCGACGCGATCGAGCCCGGCCAGAAGGTCCTGATCGTCGACGACCTCCTCGCGACCGGCGGGACGGTCAAGGGCACAATCGAGCTGATCGAGCGGTTGAAGGGGGACGTCGTCGGGCTGGCCTTCCTCGTCGAGCTCGACTTCCTCAAGGGCCGCGACCGGCTCGACGGCCGGCGGGTCACGTCCGTCATCAAGTACTGAGCGCCGGGCCCGGCTCGCCGGCGCCGCGCCGTCCCGACCCGACTGCCAGCGAGTCCGCATTGGCCGATCCGACCCGCGACCCCGACCCCGCATCAGCCGTTCCCCCCGCCGGCGCCGTCACGCCCGACCGCGAGGTTGCGGCCGCCCCACCCGAACCCGCGGCCGCACCAATACCTCCCGCCGCGGAGGCGGACCAGACGAACCTGGCTCGACGGCGGTTCTTCCGTCAGTTCGCCGGCGAGTTGTTCCAGACCGCCGCGACCGTTGCCGGCGCGGCCCAGGCGCTTCAGCGCGCCTCTGCCGAGGCTGCCGGCGCGATTCTCGATCCTGTCGCGGCGGCCGTTCGGCTCGAGGTCGGCGCTGCCCCGACTTCAGCGGCCGCGACCGGCCCTGCGGACGACGCCGCGGCCGCGACCGGACCGACGGGCTTCCGAACGCCGTTCCGCGAGGACGATGGCGTCCTGTACCTCGTCGACCAGCGGAAGCTCCCGGACGAGTTGGTCGAGGTCGCCGTGCGGAACGGGCCGGAGGCCGCCACCGCGATCCGCCAGATGGTCGTCCGTGGCGCACCGGCGATCGGCCAGGTGGCGGCGATCGGCATGGCCCTGTCGGCTGATCGGGCGAAGGACACCCAGCCGTATGCGCGCAAGGCGATCCTCAGGGGAGCCGCCGCGGCGCTCCGGGCCGCCCGCCCGACCGCCGTCAACCTCGGTTGGGCGGTGGACCGGCTGATGGCGATCTACGACGCGGCCGGCGAGTTGAATCCGGACGGCCATGCGATTGCCGCGGCGATCCGGGCCGAGGCCGACCGGATCATCTTCGAGGCGACGACCGATCACGGTCGACTGGCCGAATTCGGGCTGGCCGCGTTGCCGGTCAAGGAGTTTGGGCCGCTCCGGATCCTGACCCACTGCAACACCGGGCCGCTCGCCTGCGGCCAGTTCGGGACGGCGCTCGGGATCGTCCAGGCGGCCCATTTCGCCGAGCGCGAGGTCACGGTCTGGGTCGATGAGACCCGGCCGTATCTCCAGGGCGCGCGGCTGACCGCGTGGGAACTGGCCCAGGCCGGCGTCCCCCACACCCTGATCCCCGATGTCGCGGCGGGTTACCTGATGAGCCGTGGCGAGGTCGACGTGATCCTCGTCGGGGCCGATCGGGTCGCGGCCAACGGAGACACGGCGAACAAGGTCGGGACGTACTCACTCGCTGTGCTCGCGGCCCGCCATCACATCCCGTTCTACGTCTGCGCCCCGACCAGCTCAGTGGACCTGGCAACGCCTGACGGCGATTCGATCGAGATCGAGGAGCGCTCCGCCGACGAGGTCCTCTTCCTCCGCGGTGTCGCGATCGCGCCGCCCGGAACGGAGGTCCGCAATCCGTCGTTCGACGTCACCCCGGCCGAGCTCATCACCGGGATCGTGACCGAGGAGGGGGTCGTCAGCGCGCCCTTCGCGTCCGGCCTCGCCGCCGCGACCGCGGCCGCCGTCACTCGCTGGACGCCGCTGTCCCGCATCCCGCCGACGCCGCGCCCGCCCGTCGAGCGGGCCGCTGCCGCCACCGAGGCGGACGACTGATGGCGAGCGTCGCTGCCACGGGCCGGCGCGCTCGAAACCTGACCATCCGAGCCGTCACCGATCGCAGCCAGCTCAGGGCCTTCCTCGAGATGGACCGCCTGTTCGCGGCCTACGCGATCTGTGACCTCGAGGACCGCGAGTTCGCCAAGACGCGCTGGGGCGGCGCCTTCGACGGGGACCGGCTGGTCGCGATCGCCCTCGAGTATTCCGGGCTGACTCCCCAGCCGCTCTTCGCCCTTGGCCGTCCGGACGGGATCGAAGCGATCCTCCGTGATGTGATCCGGCCGCGCGCGGCCTACGTCGCCGCCCTGCCTGATGCCGTGCCGGCGGTCGAGGTTTCCTACCGGCTCGACGCCGGGCCCCAGATGGTCCGGATGTGGGTCGATCGTGGCCGCTTCCGGCCGTACCCCGCAGATGTCCGGCGCCTTCTCCCGGCCGACATCGGCGAGCTCAACCGGCTCTACCAGCTCGGGTTCGCCTCGTGGCTTCCGTCGTCGTCGATCGGCGACGGCGTCTACTTCGGAGTCCGCGTCGGAGGCCGCCTCGTCGCCGCTGCCGGGACCCACGTGGTCAGCCGCGAGGCTCGGCTCGCGGTCGTCGGCAACGTCCTGACCCACGTCGACTACCGCGGCCGCGGATTCGCGACTGCCGTGACCGGGGCCGTGACCGCCGAGCTCCTCCGGACGTCCGACCAGGTGGTCCTCAACGTCCGCTCCGACAACCCACCCGCGCTCCAGGCGTATCGGCGGCTCGGCTACACCGAGCATGTCCGGTTCGAGGAGCGGCTCGCCCATCGCCTCGGCTCGCCGTGGCCCAATCTCACGGCGCCGATCCGCCGCCTCTTCAACCGCAGGGAGAACTGACCCGATGACCGACACCGCAGCCCCGGTTCGCGCCCCGTACGCTCCGACACCGGCGACGGCCGGCCGGCCGGCCCATGACGTGACCGATCTCGGGCTCGCGTCCGAGGGTGTCCGCCGGATCGAATGGGCCGAGCGGGAGATGCCGGTCCTCCGCCTGATCCGCGAGCGGTTCGAGCGGGAGCAGCCGCTGGCCGGCCTCCGGATCGGCGCCTGCCTCCACGTCACCACCGAGACCGCGAACCTGATGCGGACCCTGAAGGCCGGCGGTGCCGAGGTCTACCTCGCGGCCAGCAATCCGCTGTCCACGAAGGACGACGTCGCGGCGGCGCTCGTCGCCGAGTACGGGATCGCCACGTTTGCCCGGCGTGGCGAGGATCGCGACACCTACTACGCTCACCTCAACTCGATCGCCGACACTCGCCCGCAGATCACGATGGACGACGGCTGCGATCTCGTCTCGCTCCTCCACAGCGAGCGCCCCGACCAGGTCAAGGAGGTCCTCGCCGGGACCGAGGAGACGACCACCGGCGTGATCCGGCTCAAGGCGATGGCCGCCGACCAGGCCCTCGGCTTTCCGGTCGTGGCGGTCAACGAGGCCCAGACCAAGCACCTCTTCGACAACCGCTACGGGACCGGCCAGAGCACGATCGACGGGATCCTCCGAGCGACCAACATCCTCCTCGCCGGGCGGAACGTGGTCATCGCCGGCTATGGCTGGGTCGGCAAGGGGATTGCGTCGCGGATGAGCGGGATGGGCGCTCACGTGGCGGTCGTCGAGGTCGATCCCGTCCGTGCCCTCGAGGCCCTGATGGACGGCTTCCAGGTGATGACCGTCGGCGAGGCCGCGCCGTGGGGCCAGCTGTTCGTGACCGCGACCGGCAACGTCAACGTCTTCCGGCGGGAGCATTTCGCGGCGATGCAGGAAGGTGCCGTCATGGCCAACTCCGGCCATTTCGATGCCGAGCTGGACCTCAAGGCGCTCCACGAGATGGCCGAGGGCCACGTTCGCGACGCGCGCGAGAACGTCCAGGAGTTCGACCTCGGCGGCAAGAAGATCAACCTCATCGCGGAGGGCCGGCTGGTCAATCTCGGCGCGGCCGAGGGCCATCCCGCGGCGGTCATGGACATGAGCTTCGCGAACCAGGCCCTATCGGCCGAATACGTCGCGCGGCACCACGCCGAGCTCACGCCCCAGGTGTACGTGGTGCCCGAGGCGATCGACGCCGAGGTCGCCCGGCTCAAGCTGGCCGCGCTCGGGATCACCCTCGACGACATGACGGCCGAGCAGAAGGAGTACGTCTCGTCCTGGCAGCACGGGACCTGAGCGGATGACGGAGGCGGCTCCGGCGCCGGGGTCGGCGCCGGAGCCGGAGCCGGTCGAGGCGCCCTTCGGGTCGTGGGTCTCGCCGTTCCCGATCGAGCTGCTCACCCGCGGCGCCGTGACGTACGGCGAGATCGGCGCTGCGGACGGGCGGAGCTGGTGGCTCGAGGGCCGGCCAGGGGAAGGCGGCTGCCAGGTCCTGATCCGGCGCGAGACCGACGGATCGTTGACTCGGCTCAGCCCGGAAGGCTTCAACGTCCGCTGCCGGGTCCACGAATACGGTGGCGGCGCGTACCTGATCGACGGCGAGCTGGTCGTCGTGTCCGAGTTCGCGACCGGCCGGCTGCAGCGGGTGGTCGCGCCGGGGGTGGTGCTGCCGTTGACGCCGGACGGCCGCGCCTGGCGCTACGCCGACCTCTCGCTGGACCGGGCCCGCAACCGTTTGCTTGCCGTGCGCGAGGACCACGAGCCGGCCACCCTGGCCCGTCACGGCGAGGCCGAGAATGCGATCGTGGCGATCGATCTCGACGACGGCGGGGCGACCGTCCTCGCGGAAGGCTCCGACTTCGTCTCGTCGCCGCGCCTCTCGCCGGGCGGCCGGCAGCTGGCCTGGCTCCGCTGGAACCATCCGAATCTGCCGTGGGACGGGACCGAGCTCGTCCTCGCCGATGTTGCCCCGGATGGATCGCTCGGCGACGCCCGGGTCGTGGCCGGCAGCCCGTCGGACTGGATCGCCCAGCCCCGCTGGTCGCCGGCCGGCGTGCTCCATTTCGTCGCCGAGCCGGATGGCTGGATGAACCTCTTCCGCCTGGGGCCCGGCGACCGCGTCGAGCGGGCCAGCCCGCCGGTCGACGCGGAGTTCGCCTACCCCGACTGGGTGTTCGGCGTCGCCAACTACGGCTTCGCCGCGGACGGCACGATCGTCGCCGTCGGCCGGAGCGGCGGGTGCGACCGCCTGTACCGGATCGCCGCGGACGGATCGACGGCCGAGCCGCTCGAACTGCCGTTCAGCGAGATCGGCTACGTCGCGGTCGACGGCAGACGGGCCGTGTTCCGGGCTGCTGCGCCCGATCGGTCGTGGGCGATTCACGAGCTGGACCTCGCGACAGGCTCGGTGACCCGGCTCAGCCCACCGGGCGAAGGCGCGGTCGACCCGCGGGACGTCTCGCTCGGCGAGCTGGTCGAGTTCCCGACCGATGACGACCGAACGGCGTTCGGCATCCTCTACCGCCCGGTGAATCGGACGCACCACGGACCGGCCGGTGCCCGTCCGCCGCTGGTCGTGACGAGTCACGGCGGACCGACCGCGCAGGCCTCGACCGCTTTCGCGGTCCTGACCCAGCTGTTCACGAGCCGCGGGTTCGCCGTTCTCGACGTCGACTACGGCGGCTCGACGGGCTACGGCACGGCGTATCGCAAGCGGCTCGAGGGCGAGTGGGGTGTGGTCGATCTGGCGGACTGCGTCGCCGGCTCGCGCTGGCTGGCGGGACAGGCGATCGTCGATGGTGAGCGGCTCGCGATCCGCGGCGGGAGCGCCAGCGGCTACACGACGCTGTGCGCCGTCACGTTCAGCGACGCGTTCTCGGCGGGCACGAGCTACTACGGGATCGGCGATCTCGAGACATTCCGCCGCGAGACCCACAAGTTCGAGTCACGCTATCTCGACCGCCTGATCGGGCCGTACCCGGAACGGCAGGACCTGTACCACGACCGATCGCCGCTGAACTTCGCCGATCGGATCTCGTGTCCCGTGCTGATCCTCCAGGGGGCCGAGGACCGGGTCGTCCCGCCGCGCCAGGCCGAGCAGATCGTGGACGTCCTCTGGGAGCGCCACCTGCCCCATGCCTACATCCTCTATCCGGGCGAGGACCACGGCTTCCGGAATGCGGCAAATATCGTCCGCTCGTTCGAAGCCGAGCTGTCCTTCTACGGCCAGGTGTTCGGGTTCGCGCCGGCCGACATGCTCGAACCGATCAAGATCGAGTTCCTCGACGGCAATGAAACGGCCCGCCCGGTTTCGGGCGCCGGGTGACCGAACGCAACCATCAAGCGCCCCGGTTCGGGCGTCGGGTGACCCAACCCAACCAGCAAACGCGCCGTTCGGGCGCCGGGTGACCGAACCGCCGATGCTCCGGCGCGCCACGCACCCGTTCGGGCGCCGGGCGCCGGGCGCCGGGCAACGCTCCCGCTGTCAGGTTCGACGGGTCCTCGGGCCGGTCAGCCAGTGACCTGGACGCCCCGGACCTCGACCCCCACGATCGAGTCCGATCCGCCGTCCGGTAGTGGCACCTGTGCGATCCGGCTCGGGTCGGCCAGATCCACGAGGATCAGCTGAACGGCCGACGTCGGACGGGTGACGGACGCGGCCATGGCCGCGAAGCCGTCGACGATGCCGAGCAGGTCGGCGCTCGCCAGGGGACCCATCTCGAGGACAGGCGCGCCGGCCATGCCGTCCCGCCCGTACGGGATGAGTTGGACGCGATCCGCAAACAGGGGCGCGTTCGCCGCCAGCACGAAGAGGCCGCCGTCCGGTCCCCAACCGGCGCCGATGGGTGCCTCGCTACCGACCGCGAACGCGAAGCCGGCATCGGGGTTGCGGACCTCGAGCGATCGCGTCCCGCCGCTCGGGTCGGGGTTGGTCCGAAAGGTCGCGATCCGGCCGGACGCTGGATCGACGATCCGGCCGCCGATGGTCCCCGGCCGCGGGTCGAGGCCGTCGGCGCGTCCGACACCAAGGTCCGCGACGGGCTCGACGGCCGACCCGTCCACTGCGACCCGGAAGGTGGCCACGAGCAGTCCGAGCTCGGGCGACGCGATCCCGCCGTACGCCCAGCGACCGTCCTTCGAGAAGCCGAGCGGGATGGTCCGCGGATCGACCCGCGGAATGGACAGGTCGGTTGTCGGGAGGGGCGTCGGCAGGAAGATCCGGAAGGGCAGGGCGACCGTTCGGTCGGTGGCCTTCCCGGCTGCGTCGATCCGGACGAGATGCCAGCGCCGGTTGCTGCCGGCGACCACCACGAGCCGGCCATCGGCTGACCAGGCAGCGCCCGACACGGCCGCCAGGTGGTCGCCGGACCAGAGCAGCCGGCCGGTCGGATCGACCAATCGGCCGCGGTCGTTCATTGGCGTCCCGCTCTCGTCGGGCTCGAGGACGAAGAGGTGGTCGTCGGTCGGGGCGAGGACCGTGAAGACGTCGGGCGTGCCAGCATCCAGGGCCGCCCGGAACGTCTGCTTGGGCGCAAGGTCCATTCCTGCCGTCCAGCGCTCGACCCCGATCGCGAGGCCGTCGCGGACGAACAGCAGCACCGATGGTGCGTCGGCCAGCAAGTCATTCGGAGCGTCGAGGAGGTGCTCCGTCCGCGGGGCGACCGAGCGAAACGCTGGTGCCGATGGTTCGGCCGTCGGTCCCGCGCTGGTTGCCGGCCCGGTCGACCCTCTCCCGGTTTCAGGCGCAGCTGCGGTGATCTCGCTCAGTCGAGCGAGCCCGATCGCGCCGAAGAGCACGATCCCGATCGAGAGGATCGCGACGAGGGCCCGTCGACGCTGGCCGCGACCGGCTGCGAGGCGTTCGAGCGGTGCCTCGTAGGGGCCGTCGCGGCGTGGTTCGAGGTCCGCCATCGCGATCCGGTCAGGTCTCGGCAGATGATCGCGCCGCCGCAGCGTCCGAGCCACCCGGCCCGCCCGCGCTCGCAAGATCCGCGAGGATCGCGATTCCGCGCGCCACGTCGGTGAAGCTCGTCGTCAGCGGCGACAGGCCGAGCCGGATCGAATTCGGCGCCCGGAAGTCGGGCAGGACGCCGGCAGCGATCAGCTTCCGGGTCAGGTCGTGCGCATCGGCTCGCCGGACTGCCACATGGGACCCGCGCCGGGCCGCCTCGCGCGGGCTGCCGAGGGTGAACCCGAGCGGCGCCAGCCACGCGTCGTGGAGGGCGATCGCGTACTCGGTGAGGGCGATGCCCTTGGCCCGGATCGCGTCGATGCCGGCCTCGACCGAGACCCGGATCCCCTCTTCGGCGGCCGCCAGCCCGAGCATCCCGGGCGTGCCGGTCAGCCAGCCGCCGATGCCGGGCATCGGCCGGAAGCCGTGGCCCATCTCGAACTGTTCGGCCTGGCCGAACCAGCCCTGGATCGGATTCCGGAGCTCGGCCTGGAGGTCCGCACGGACGTAGAGGTATGCAGGAGCGCCGGGCCCGCCGTTCAAGTACTTGTACGTGCAGCCGACGGCGAGATCGACCTCGTGCTCCGAAAGCCCCACCGGCACCGAACCCGCGGAGTGCGACAGGTCCCAGAGGATGAGGGCACCGGCGTCATGGGCGAGGCGGGTGATCGCCGCCACGTCGGCGATCGCGGCCGAGCGGTAGTTGACGTGGCTGAGGGCCACGAGGGCGACCTCTCCCGGGTGAGCCTCGAGGACCGCGCCCACCTCGTCGGCCGTCGGGCCATCGATCGGGTCCGGTTCCAGCCAGGCGATCTCGCGCTCGCGGTCGCGGGCGAGGCCCTCGAGGACGTAGCGGTCGGTCGGGAAGTTCGCCTGATCGGTGACGATGACGCGGCGGCCGGGACGGGCCGTCAGTGCCGCGCTCGCGAGGCGGTAGAAGCCCACAGTTGTCGAATCGCAGATCACAACCTCGTCGGATTGCGCGCCGAGCAGCCCGGTCCCGAGCAGGTCGCCGACTCGCCGGGGCGCCTCCAGCCAGTGGTCCCAGCCCCGGATCAGTTCGCCCGCCCACTCCTCGGTCGCGACCCGGGCGACCCGCTCGATCGCCCGCAACGGCGGCCGGCCGAGTGAGTTGCCGTCGAGGTAGACGAGGTCCTGCTCCGGGATGACGAACCGCCGCCGGAACGAGCCGAGTGGGTCGGCCGCGTCGAGGGCGGCGGGGTCGGCCGTGGCGGTCGGTGGGACGTCGAGGGTCACCCGCGGAGTCTAGTCGGGCGTGGCCGCGACCTGCCCGGAGCCGTCCGTCGACGACCACCGGTTCGCGTTCGGTGGGCCGTCGAGGACCGGTGATACCCTGCGCCAAGCGGTCCCCGTGACCGCGACCCACCGCGGCGAACCTCGATCGGGCGCCGCGCTCCGCGAACCCAATCTGCGCGCGATCCACGGCCCTCAACTGCCGCAGGCCGAGGCGCAGACGCCCAGCAGAGGGACAGATGACGAGCATCGTCGACGCGTCGCAGTACCTGTTCACGTCCGAGTCGGTGACCGAAGGTCATCCAGACAAGATGTGCGACCAGATCTCCGACGCCATCCTCGACGCGATCATCCGCGATGATCCGCTGGCGCGCGTTGCGTGCGAGACTGCGACGACGACAGGCCTCGTCCTCGTCCTCGGCGAGATCACGACGACCACGTATATCGACTTCCAGACGATCGTCCGCGAGACGGTCCGCGACATCGGCTACACGAAGGCGGACTACGGCTTCGATTACCAGACGTGCGGCACGCTCGTGTCCGTCAAGGGCCAGTCCCCCGACATCGCCCAGGGGGTCAACGCAGCGCTCGAGGTCCGCGCCGACGCCGCGGCGAACGATCTCGGGGCGGGCGATCAGGGAATGATGTTCGGTTTCGCCTGCCGCGAGACGCCCGAGCTCATGCCGCTCCCGATCGCGCTCGCCCATCGGATGGCCCAGCGCCTGGCCGCCTCACGCAAGTCCGGCCAGCTGCCCTACCTTCGCCCCGACGGCAAGACCCAGATCACCGTCGAGTACGAGCACGGGGTGCCCAAGGCCGTGCGGACGGTCGTCCTCGCCGCCCAGCACGACCCGGACGTCCGCGCGGAGCAGCTCCACGACGATCTGATCGAGGCCGTGATCCTGCCGACCATCCCGATCGAGCTCCGCAGTTCGGATCCGGTGATGCACGTGAACCCGACGGGACGGTTCGTGACCGGCGGCCCGATGGGCGACGCCGGCCTGACCGGCCGCAAGATCATCGTTGACAGCTACGGCGGGATGGCCCGCCACGGCGGCGGCGCCTTCTCCGGCAAGGATCCGACAAAGGTCGACCGATCGGCGGCGTACGCCGCGCGTTGGGTCGCCAAGAACATCGTTGCCGCCGGTCTTGCCGACCGGTTCGAGGTCGAGATCGCCTACGGGATCGGGATCGCCCGCCCGATCTCCTTCTCGGTCGAATCGTTCGGGACCGGCAAGCTCGACGACGTCGAGATCCAGCGCCTGATCGAGCGTCACTTCGACCTCCGCCCGGCCGCGATCATCGCCGCGCTCGACCTGCGCCGGCCGATCTACCGCCAGACCGCGGCATACGGCCACTTCGGCCGGCCGGAGCTCGACCTGCCCTGGGAGCGAACCGACATGGCAGCCCGCCTGGCCGCCGATGCCGGCGTCGCCCTCCCGGAGCCCATGTCCCCCGGATGAGCCAGACCCCCGCCCCGGGCTCATCTCTCGAGACATTCACGGCCGCCGTGGAGACGATGGATCGACGCCTCCGGGTCATCGACGACCGGTCGCTCGAGGCGTTCTGGGCATGGGAGGCGTACGACGAGGAGGGCGTCCGGTTCGGCCTGCTGCGGACGACCGAGGAGGTCGCCGACGCCGCCATCGAGATTGCCGGCCGCCGCGCGGACGCAGGCGCGGCGCCGAGCCGGACGCAGCGGATCCTCGGCCGCTACCTCGTCGCGTGGCGGGAGCTGTGGTCGACCGCCGACCGGGCCGACGCGGTGATCGACGCGGCGCCGGCCGAGGAGGAGTGGCCGCTCCGCACGATTCTCGACCATCTCGTCGAAGCCGACCTCGGGTTCCTTGTCACGATTCGGAACGGGTTGACCCAGCGCCGGGCCGGGGTCGCGGCGCCAACGCAGATCAAGTCGGACGAGGCATGGATGGCCCTCGCCGAGGTCAAGGAAGACCCGTGGCGGGCCGCGTTCGCCGGATCTCTCGACGACATGCGGGCGTTTCATCGACTTGCCCGCGACCGGATCCTCGACCGGCTGGCCGGCATGACCGACCTGGAGCTCGCCGAGACCTCGCCGTTCTGGGACGGCGAGCACCCGAACCGGTTCCGGCTCGGGCGGTTCGAGTCGCATGTTCGCCAGCACACGATCCAGACCGAGAAGGCCGTCCAGGCGACCGTCGGCGCGCCACGCGAGGTCGAGCGCCTGCTGCGGCTGCTCGCCCGGGCAACCGGCGATGTCGAGGCGGCCGCTCTCGGCGCGGATCCGGAGATCGTCGCTGGCGTCCTCGCCCCGATGGTCGCGGTCTTCGAGACCCGGACCGACGAGCTGGTAAGAGCGACCGAGGCGCTGGCCGACCCAGGCTGACCCGGGCGGATCCGGGCTCGTCGCGGCGACCGCCGGGGAAGCAATCCCGCCGCCCGTCACGCCGCCCGTCACGCCGCTCGTCCCGCCGCTCGTCCCGCCCCGGTCCTGACGCTCGTCCCGCCCCGGTCCTGACGGGCCCTTCGCCCGAGCAGGCGTTGCGTCGTCGGCCGTGATCTCCCCGGCGATCAGTTCCACACGAACGAGCGTGACCCGACCCACGATTCGACCCGGATCCGCTCCAGTCCGTCAAGGGCCACGCTCAACTCGTCCAGGATTGATCTGTCCCGAGATCAGGGGCTCGGCGCGAAGCTACCCCTCGACGAACGCCCGGACGCCGGCGTCGACGGCCTTTTGGTCCTGCATCGAGTCGCCGCCGCTCACTCCGACCGCCCCGACAAGGATCCCGTCCCGCACGAGCGGCATCCCGCCCGCGAAGATGATCGTCCGGCCGGCGGCGATCGTGTGGTAGCCGAAGAACTCGGTGCCGGGCTGGGTGATCGGCGGCAGCTCGCCGGTCGCCATCTGGTTCGTCAGGGCCGTGAACGCCTTGTCCTTCGCAAGCGTGATTCCGAGCAGGTCCGCTCCGTCCATCCGCTCGAACGCAACGAGCTGATCCCCGGAATCCACGACGGCGCACGAGAGCGCGACCTGCATCACCCGGCCCTCGGCCTGGACCGCCCTGATGATCGCCCGCGCCGCGGCCAGCGTCAGCCCGGCCGCCTGCGACGCCGTCGGCCCGCGCCACGAGTCGACAAGGTCGATTCCGTGACCAGCTCGGCCGCGTCCGTCGCTGCCTGCGTCGCCGCCTGCGTCGCCGCCTGCGTCGGCATCCCCGGTGCCATCGCTCGCTGTCATCTCATCCACCTTGCTGCTCGACGATCATCCCGGCGACGCCCGCCGCGCCTGCGGTCCCGGCCCGCCGCGCCTGTCGCGACAGCAGGAACTGGCCGACGAGAAGGATCGCGAGGGTAACGAAGAGCATCACTGCGGCAACCGCGTTCGTCGCCGGTGTGACGCCCTTGCGGAGCGCGCTGAAGACGTAGAGGGGAATGGTCGTCTGGTTCGTGCCGTGGACGAATGAGGTGATGATGTAGTCGTCGAACGAAAACGTGAACGACAGGAGGAATCCGGCGACGATCGCCGGCAGCAGCTGCGGGAAGGTGATCTGCCAGAACGTCCGCCACGGCGTCCCGTACAGATCGAACGACGCCTCGATGTGGGTCCGGTCCATGTTCGACAGCCTGGCCTGGACCAGGAGCAGGACGAGGCTGATGTTGAACACCGCAAGCGCACTGACGACCGTGTGATATCCCAGCCCGATCTCCGGCCCGCCCGTGATGGTCGAGACCAGCCCCCCGCGCCCGATGGTCACGGCGAAGAAGACCAGGGTGGACAGGGCGATCACGATCTCCGGGACGATCAGGCTGACGTAGGTCAGCGCGTCGAACGGCATGCGGAACCACTTCGGGGCCCGCTGGATCCCCAATGCGGCCATCGTCCCAACCACGGTCGAGATGACCGCCGTGAAGAAGCCCACGGTCAGGCTGTTGATCAGGTTCCGCTGGATCGCCTTGTCGGTGAAGACGTTCTCGTACCAGCGCAGGCTGAACCCTTCCCAGTTGGTGACGCGCGTGCTCGTCGAGTTGAAGCTGAAGACGACGACGACGAGAATCGGCAGGTACAGGAAGGCGTAGACGAGCCAGGTGTGGCTGCGCAGCCAGAACTCGACCAGCGTCCCCGAGCGGTCGCGGGCGGGCCGCTTGCCGCGTGGCACCTCGCGGCTGGAGCCGAGCGGCGCGGCCGGCGTTGCCGGAGCGCTCATAGGCCGGTCACAGAATGCTCACATCGCGACCCCGCCGGCCGCGATTGATGAACCACACGTAGAACGTCACCGAGACGAGCATGATCGCGACGAGGACGACCGCCTGGGCCGAGCCGCCCGGCCAATCCCGGGATTCGAGGAAGGTCAGCACCAGCGAGCTGCCGACGGTAAAGACCCGACCATAGCCGAGGATGTTCGGGATCACGTACTCACCCATCATCGGGATGAACACCAGGATGCTGCCGGTGATCAACCCGGGCAGGGCGATCGGCAGCGTGATCTGCCGAAAGGTCGCCCAGCGGCCGGCGCCGAGATCCTTGGACGCCTCGACGAGCGTTCGATCCATTCGCTCGAGGGTCACGTACAACGGGAACACCATCAGGGGCAGATAGCCGTAGACCAGTCCGAGCTGGACGGCCCAGTCGGTGCCGAGGATCCGGAAGGAGTCGTCGCCGGTGATCCCACCGATGAACCCGCCGAGGCCCTCGGGCCCGAGGATCGTCAGCCAGGCGTACGTCCGGATCAGGAAGCTCGTCCAGAATGGGACGACGAGCAGGACGATGAAGAGGCCCTTGCGCCGGCCCGCGCGGGTCGCGATGTAATACGCCAGCGGCAACCCGACGAGCAGGCACAGGACGGTCCCGATCACGGACAGCCGAAGGCTCGTGATGAGCGGATCGATGTTGTTCGCGATCAGGTCGGCGTAATGGTCGGTGGTGAAGCCGCCCGCGTAGCCACCGGTCGGCCCGCTGTTGCCGAAGCTGAAGACCACGATGATCACGATCGGGGCGACCAGCAGCAGCAGGTACCAGAGGCTGGCCGGGAGCAGGAGGACGCCGGTCAGCAGGCGCGCGCGCCTGCTGGACCTGGCCGTCATCGGAACGCCTTCGTGCGGAGCGCGGCTACTTCTTGCCGATGCTCGACTTGAATTCCTTCCAGATCGCAACCCGGTTCTTGTCCGTCGAAACGTCCTTGGCGCTTTCGAGCAGGCCCGAGTCGAAGATGGCCTGGGGGACGAAGATCGTCGGGTCGTCGAGGATCTTCTGGGGAACGAGCTTCTTCGCCTCGTCGTTCGGCGTGGCGTAGGCGTTCGTGATCGTCTCCTGGGCCTGGATCGCCGGCTCCTCGATGAAGTTGAGGAACGCATGGGCGGCGATCGGGTGCGGCGGGTTGGCGAAGATCACCCAGGTGTCGAGCCAGTACAGGGTCCCGTCGGACGGGATGATGTACTTCGTGTCGGCCGTCTTCGGATCCTGGATCAGCCCGTCAAGGCCACCCGTCCACGTCAGTCCAAGGACCGCTTCGCCCGTCTGGAGCTTCTTCTGGTACTGATCGGAGTCGAGGGCCAGGACGTGCGGGGCGAGCGCCATCAGCAGGTCGCGCGCCTTGCTGAGCTCCGTCGGGTCGACCGAGTTCAGGCTGTAGCCGAGCGCCTTGAGGGGCGCAACGAAGACGTCGCCAGGCGAATCGACGATGACGATCTTGCCCGAGTACTTCGGAGCGACATCGAAGAAGTTCTTCCAGCTGCTGACGTCCTCGGTGACGTACTTCGTCCGGACCGCGATCCCGGTGGTGCCCCAGTCCTTGGGCATCTGATACTCGTCCTTCGGGTCCCACCAGAGGCCCTTGAACTGCTTGTCGATGTACTTGGCGTTCGGGACCTTGGACCAGTCGATCTTCTGGATGAAGCCACCCTGGACGAGGGCCGGGGTGAACTCGGCGGTCGGCGCTCCGACGTCCCACTGCCCGCCGGCGCCCGCCTGGAGCTTCGTCAGGAGCTCCTCGTTCGACGCGTACGTGTCGTACGTCCAGTCGTCGACGGCGTAGCGCTTCTGGAATTCCTTGATGTTCCCCGGGTCGATGTAATCCGACCAGTTGTACATCCAGAGATGGCCTTCGGTCGGCTCCTGCGAGAACACGGGTTCAACCGAGGCGGCGGCCATCTCGGACGCTGCAGCCGACGCCGGCGGAGTCGACGGGGCCGCGGCGGAGGCCGGCGCATCGGTCGCCTTGCTCCCGCCGGTGCAGGCCGCGACCAGGGCGGCCATGCCCGCCATCGCCCCGCCGGCCATGAACCCGCGCCGATTCACCTGTGTCTGCGACATCCGCCGCAGGATGCTGTCGAGATCCTGGTCTGCCACGTTCTCCTCCTCCTGCCGTCCGAAGACGGTTCTCCCCGCCGCCACGCCGGCTCGTCGATCGCGCCACTGTGGGGCCGACCGGAGCCTTCAGCTGATGAGGACCAGATTGGCCTCCTCGCGCCACGAGATCACGACCCGGTCGCCCGGCCCGAGCCCTGGTCCATGGTTGGCCCCCGCTGCGTTCTGGCGGCGGACGATCATCTCGCCCGCCTGATCCGTATCGACCCGGTATTCGGTGTGGTCGCCGAGATAGGTGCCCTGGCGAACGCGGCCGTCGACGCGGTTGGCATCGCCTTCAGCAGGTGCGCCCTCGGCAGGTTCGATCGTCAGCCGCTCCGGGCGGATCGCCACGATGACCGCATCGCCTGCCGCCGGCGTCGCGTCGGGCGCGGTGATCCGGCCGTGGAGGCGGAGCCCGCGATCGGACTCGACGACCGCGCGGCGGGTTCCCGCCTCGACGCTGACGATCGTGCCCGGGATCGGGTTCGAGGCGCCGATGAAGTTTGCCACGAACCGGTTGACCGGGTGCTCGTACAGCTCCTCCGGCGCACCCTGCTGCTGGATCACGCCCTCGCTCATGACCACGATCATGTCGCTCATGGTCAGGGCTTCTTCCTGATCGTGGGTCACGTACACGAACGTGATCCCGACTTCCTGCTGGAGGGCCTTGAGCTCGAGCTGCATCTCCTTGCGGAGCTTCAGGTCAAGGGCGCCGAGGGGCTCGTCCAGGAGGAGCACCGTCGGCCGGTTGACGAGGGCGCGGGCAAGCGCGACGCGCTGCTGCTGGCCGCCCGACATCTCCCACGTCCGGCGCGATCCATAGCCGCCGAGCCGGACCAGCTCGAGCGCCTCGACGACCCGCCGCCGCTCCTCGCCCCTGGGGACCTTCCGCTGGCGCAGGCCGTAGCCGACATTCTGGGCAACGTCCATGTGCGGGAACAGGGCGTAATGCTGGAAGACCGTGTTGACGTTGCGCTGGTACGGCGGGACGCCGGCGATCGGGCGGCCGGCGAGGAGGATCTCACCCTCGGTCGGCTGCTCGAAGCCGGCGATCATCCGGAGGGTCGTCGTCTTGCCGCAGCCGGACGGGCCGAGCAGGCTCGTGAAGGATCCGGCCGGGATCGCCAGGTTCATGTGATCGACGGCGACCACGCTCCCGAAGCGCTTCGTGACGTTGATGATGTCGACGTCGGGATGACTGCCGCTCGCGCCGCCGGGCACGGCGATCCCGGACCATCCGGCAGCTGGTGACGGTCCAGGCACAGCGGCGGTCGCGGGAGCGGTCACGGGCCCTCTCTGCGCAGCGAAATGGGGGTGCGGCAACCGGTCGAACGGTGTAGCGATGCTACAGCGTGCCGGGATGGTAGTCGGCGCACTTCCGCAGCGTCAACGCGGCGGACGCACGACATTCGAATCAAGTCCGCCGCGTGGGACGCCAAGTCGTACATTCCACTGAAGCTATACTTCAGCCCGCGCCAGGCATCACCCCGTCGAGCGGAGGGATCCAGGACGATGGCTGCCACGGAGCTTCAGCTCGGACCGCGGATCCGGTCGCTCCGGCAGGCCCGCCAGGTGACCCTCCGTGAGCTGGCCGAACGGGCCGGTGTGACCGAGAGCTTTCTCTCGCAGGTCGAGCGCGAGGTCACGAGTCCGTCGATCGCCTCCGTCCAGCGGATTGCCCGGGCTCTCGATCTCGGGATTGCGGAGCTGTTCGTCGACGAGCCGCCGCTCGGCCGGGTCGTCCGGCGGGACGAACGACGGCGGATCGCGTACCCCGGCCTCCAGGCAGTCGACGAGTTCCTGACCGCCGGCCGCGAGGGCCGCCTCCAGGTCATCCTGACGACGCTCGAGCCGGGTGGCGGAACGGGCGACGAGGGCTACACCCACGAGTCGGACGAGGAGGTCGTCTTCGTCCTTTCCGGCCGCCTCGAGCTGTGGGTCGGCGACGAGCATCACGTCCTCGAGGAGGGTGACGCGATCACCCATCCGTCGCGCCAGCCCCACCGCAACCGCAACCCCGGACCCGGCCCGGCGACGATCCTGTTCTGCTCCACGCCGCCGAGCTTCTGAGCCAGCACTTCAGGCGGCGATTCGTGGGCCGCGACCGACCTGGCCGGGCATGCCTCAGCCCGCGCCCGCGATCGGTCGGACCTCGACCCCGCCGTGGCTCGCGGTCGCCTCGGGCAGCTGGCCCGCCAACCGGACCGCATCCGCGAGGTCCGATGCCTCGAGGACGTAGTAGCCACCGATGACCTCCTTGGTATCGGCGAATGGGCCGTCGGTCGCAGACGGGCGGCCCGCCGGACCACGCCGCAGGCTGATGGCCGAGGCAGACGGCTCGAGCTCATTGGCCGATATGATCGCCCGGCCGGCTGCCGTGTGAAACGCCTCATGGGCCGCGGTGTTCGCTCGGTGCCATGCCTCGGGCGCGGCGCGCCACGCCCGCTCGTCGCCATAGATCAGGACCAGGTACTTGGCCATCTTGCTCCCCTGATTTCGTTGCCTGATGAAGCCGATCACTTGGTCGACGAACCCGTCCTGCGCCGATCGACATCTGGTCGTGCGGGAGTCAAACGGTCGCATGCGCGGCGAAGACTCGAACCCTCGGACCGCGGCCGAACCCGTCGGCGAGCCGGCCGGACCGCATCGCCCCGGTATCATGGGCGGCCATGTATGTCGTCATCCTGGCCGGCGGCGGCGGCACCCGGTTGTGGCCGCTCAGCAAGCAGGAACGCCCGAAGCCGTTCCTGCCGCTCGTCGACGGCCGCTCGCTCCTCCAGCACACCGTCGACCGGATCGCGCCGCTCGTCGAAACAGCCGACATCTTCTGTGTCGCCGATCGGCGCTACGGCCAGCTGATCCGCGACCAGGTCCCGAAGATCGGCTTGATCGTGGAACCTGCCGGGCGCAACACCGCCGCCGCGATCGCGTTGGCCGGCGCGGTCATCGATCGAGTGGACGATGAGGTCATGGTCGTCCTGCCGGCTGACCACTGGATCGCCGACGAGGACGTGTTCCGCGGCGTGATCGAGGCCGCAGTTCGGTCGCTCGCGACAGGCTGCTTCGATATCGACAGTCCACTCGTAACACTGGGGATCCAGCCGAGTGGTCCGTCGGTCGACTACGGCTACCTGCGACCGGATCAGATGCGGGGCGCGAAGATCGACGGCCTGCAGGCATATCCGCTGCTCGGTTTCGAGGAGAAGCCGACCGACGCCCGCGCCCGGGAGCTGATCAACCTGCCTGGAATCGCCTGGAACGCGGGGATGTTCGCCTGGCAGCGCGGAGCGATCCGGGCAGCCCTCGAGAAGTACACTCCGCTCCCGATGCTGATCGATCAGGCCGTCGGGTCGGATCTTGCGCTTGCCGGTGCCTACGAGCGGATCACTCCGATCTCGATCGACCGGGCCGTGATGGAGAGCGCCGCGGCGGATCATCGGGTCGTGATGGGCGCGATGGACGTCGGCTGGAGCGATCTTGGCAGCTGGACGGCACTCCTCGGCGCGATCGCCGGCGACCGCGCGAACGGCGCGACGGGCCGCGTCGTCCAGCCGGGCGACACGATCGAGCTCGGCCCGGACGACCTCGTCGTGCGCTCAGCAGGCGGTCGGCTCGTCGTCGAGGCCGGCCCCGCGGTTGCAGGCGGGTCGACCGGTACGATCGTTGCCGACGGTGTCTGGGCCCACCTCGCCGACGCTCGCCACCTTGACGCCGACGTCCGCGGGCTGCTCGAGCGAGTCGGCCACGAGGAGGTCCAGGCGTGACGATCATCGCCGAGGTTCCGGCACCGACGAAGATCGTCTTTGGGACGGATGGCTGGAGGGCCAAGGTCGCCGACGACTTCACGTTCGAGAACGTCCGGCGCTGCGCCGACGGAGTGGCCCGCTACGTCGTCGGGATGGGCGCCCAGGCCAAGGGCGTCGTGGTCGCGTTCGACCGGCGCTTCGCCTCGGAGCATTTCGCCGGCGCGGCCGCCGAGGTCCTCCTCGCTCACGACATCCCGGTCTTCCTCGCGACTCACGGTGTCCCGACCCAGATGTGCTCGTACGAGGTCGTCGAGCGCGGTGCCGCCGCCGGGATCGTGATCACCGCGTCGCACAACCCGTGGACCGACAACGGCTTCAAGGTCAAGGCGCCGACCGGTGCTGCGGCCGGTGCCGACATCCTTTCTGTCCTCGAGGCGGCGATCGCCGCGAACGGCGGGACAGCCGTCGCTCGCCGCCCGCTGGCCGACGCCGAGGCCGCCGGGCTCGTCGAACGGTTCGACCCCTTCGAGGGCTACGAGCGCTTCGTCCGCCGGACGATCGACCTCGACGCGCTCAAGGCGGCCGACCTGGCGGTCCTCGTCGAGCCGCTCTACGGAGTCGGTGCCGGTTGGCTCCCGCGGCTCCTTCGCGACGGCCGGATCCGGATCACCGAGATCCACAGCGAGCGCAACCCGTACTTTGGCGGAATCAACCCGGAGCCGATTCGCCCGAACGTCGACGAGGCGCTGGCCCGGATGGCCGCGGGCGGCTTTGACCTGTGCCTGATGTTCGACGGCGACGCCGACCGTTCGGGCGCGGCTGACGAGACCGGCACGTTCGTCCACCAGCTCCAGGTGACCGGCCTGCTGATGTACCACCTTGCGGAGCATCGGCGCCTGCGCGAGCCGGTCGTCGTCAGTGTCAACAACACGTCGATGGCCGCGCGCCTTGGCCAGCACTACGGGATCGCGGTCCACGAGACGCCGGTCGGGTTCAAGTTCATCGGACCCGAGATGATCGCCACGGGCGCCATGCTCGGCGCCGAAGAGTCGGGCGGCTTCGGCTTCGGGATGCACCTGCCCGAGCGCGACGGGGTCTACGCCGACCTGATGCTCCTCGAGCTGTTCCTCGCCGAGAAGGCCGTCGGCCGCTGGCCGGTGTCCAAGGCGATCGAGCACTTCCACGCCCTTGCCGGCCCGTCGTTCTACCGCCGGATCGACGTCCACGTGGAGCGGGCCCTGTACGCCGAGACGAAGCGGCGGCTGCTGGTCGACCTGCGAGAGCAGGCGCCGACGGATCTGGACGGGAACCCGATCGCGCAGACCGTGTCGCTCGACACAGGCGACGGGTTCAAGTTCTTCCTGGCCGACGGGACATGGCTGCTGATCCGGGCCTCGGGCACCGAGCCGCTGGTCCGGGTCTACACCGAGGCGACCACACCCGAGCTGCGCGAGGCCATGCTCATCGCTGGTGAGCGCCTGGTCCGCGGCTCGTGAGCGACTCGATGGCCGGCGCCGATGTCTTCGTCCCGCGCCGGGTCGACAAGCCCTGGGGCAGCGAGCTGATCTGGGCGCTCACCGACCGCTACTGCGGCAAGCTGATCACGATCGAGACGGGCAAGCGCCTGTCGCTCCAGTACCACGAGCAGAAGGTCGAGTCGATCCTCGTCCTGAGCGGGCGGCTCAGCCTCCACATCGAGGCCGGCGGGGCGATGACCCAGCGCGAGCTCGGTCCTGGCGCGACCGCCCACGTCCCGGTCATGACCCGTCACCGGTTCGAGGCGATCGAGCGGGTCGAGCTCGTCGAGATCTCGACCCCGGAGCTCGGCGATGTCGTCCGGGTCGAGGACGACTTCGGCCGCGAGGGGACGTCCAACCCGTAATGCGCCGGCGGGAGTCATGACCACCACGCCGCTCCGGATCCGCCGGCTCATCGCGTTGGTCATGGCGTGTGCCGTCCTCGCGACCGCCTGCGACTCGGGCGCGTCCGCGCCAGCCGTTGTGCCGTCCGGGGCAGGTTCGGCCGCGAGCGCGTCGGCCGGCCCCGGCGGTGGCGGGAGCGGAACAGGCGGCGGTCTCCCTGGGCCCGGCGCGGACGGGCCGTCGCCGAGTGAGTCGTCGGCGCCCGCCGGGTCGACCGGCCCTGCCCCGACCACGTCGCCCGGGTCGTCCGGTCAACCACCGGGCGCCGATTACGACCCGGCCAAGTTCGGCTTCGCCGCCAAGGGGCTTCGCGGCGAGGTGATGGCGTTCGTCACCACCTCCCAGGTCGACGACGCGCTCGCCCGGCTCGACCTTGCCTCGACCTCGACGATCGCCTTCTTCAGCCTCGTCGCCGGTTCGGGCGGGTCGATCGTCCACGACACCCGCTGGCGAAGCTGGAATCGGCCGGCGGTTGACCAGCTGATTGCGCGCGCCCACGCCACGGGCACGAAGGTCGTCATCTCGCTCGCGCGGTTCTCCTGGTCGGCGAGTGAAACGGCGACGTCCGCGAAGCTGCTCACGAGTGCGGCCGCCCGGGCTCGGCTCGCGACGGCCGTCGCCGACGAGGTCGTCCGGCGCGGCGTCGACGGGGTGAACGTCGATTTCGAGCCGATCCCGCGCGGCCAGAAGGCGAACTTCACCGATCTCGTCCGCCGCATCCGGACTGCGCTCGACTTGCGTGGGCCTGGCTACCAGCTGACGTTCGACGTCGTCGGCCACTTCGAGAGCTATGACGTCGGCACGGCGCTCGCACGGGGTGGTGCCGATGCCGTCTACCTGATGGGCTATCACTATGCGGGGACCTTCTCGACGATCGCCCACGCGACGGCGCCGCTTGGCGGGTCGCGCTACTCGGTCGCCGACGCGATCCGCGGCCTGCGGGCGGTCGCGAAGCCCCACCAGCTGATCGTCGGCGTTCCGTATTACGGCCACCTCTGGCCGACGACCAGCGGCGCGCTCAATGCCCGGACAACGGGCGGCGGCTACGACGTGCTGTATTCCAGCGCCCGTCTCATCGGCCGGGAGCGCGGGACGATCTATGACCCTGTCGAGCAGGTCCAGCGGGTCGCCTGGCGTGGCCGCTCCTGTGCCACCTGCGCGCTCCACTGGTTCCAGCTCTACTACGACGATGCGCGGTCGCTCGGCGCCAAATGGGCCGAGTTCCAGCGCCAGGGCCTGCTCGGGACCGGTGTCTGGACCAGTGCGTTCGAAGGATCGTCCGGGGACCTGACAGCCGCCCTCCGGAACGCCTGGCTCGCCGCGCCCTGAGGGCGCGATTGGCGCTGGCCGAATCGCTCCGGATGGTGCCGGCGTGACCTGAATGTCACCGCCCCCGGCGACGTTTTGGGGGTGACCGGGTCTGCCCCCGGGTGTATGGTGGCGCCACGACCGCCACACACCGGTCGGGTGCACGACCGGGTTGGCGGCCTCAGGATTGCGCCCCTGCGGGGCCGCGGAGGTATGTGTCGATGCACAGCTCCCTGATCGGCAAGGTCGAGAAGGCGAACCGCTACGCCCGCGAGCTTGATCGGATCACGATCGACCGGCTCGCGCTCACGTTCCGCGGTGACAACGACACGCACCATGCGAGTCTCGACGCCGGTCAGTGGCACTGCACCTGCCACTACTTCGACTCCTGGCAGACCTGTGTCCACGTCCTGACCCTCCAGAAGATCATGGGCGTGATGCTGCCCGAGACGGCCCAGGAATCGATCTTCTCGGCCCAGGCGACCGTTCCGGCCTGAGCTCGGCCGGTACCGCCGGCAGCCCGTCAACGACGAGGGCGTCAACCAACTGGCCGTCGCCTTTCGGTTCCGTGCCATCAGCGAGACCAGGCCAACGAAACGGACGGATCGCCCGCCAGCACGAGTCGGCGTCCGATCGCCCAGGCCCCGGCCTGCTGGGCGAAGATCTCGATGGTCACCGCGTCTCCGTTCCGCCGGACGATCGCGAGGCGCCGCCCGTCGGGCGACAGGGTGAGCGCGTCCGGACCGGACCCGGCCGGACTCGCAATCCAGGTCATCTGCGAGATTCCGTCTGCCGTCATGTCTGCCCGCGCCCCGATCAGGACGTCGCCAGACGCGGCGTCGTCGAGGGCCACAACGCTCCCGTCGGCGGTCGCCGCCAGGCTCGACCCGAATGACGGCAGGTCGTCCACGCTGCCGGTCACCAGGTCGACGGCCGTGAACCCGGCGGCCTGATCCCCGCGGATGACGTTCAGGCCGATCGTGGCCGGGCCGATCCAGATCGGCGGGCCGTTGAGGCCGCGCTCCACATGGATTGTCCGTGGTGCGCCGGCGTCGAGGTTCAACAAGTCCAGGTCGAAGGTCGCTTCCTGCGCCGAACCGAGGACGACCGCCAGCCGGCGACCCGTCGGATCGAGCGTGGCGAGGCCGGGTTCCGCAGCGGCCCCGGTCGGAATGATGACCCTGGACCAGATCGGCGGACTCGCGGCAAGGTCGGCGGCAAGCCAGCCGTTTCCCGTCGCGTCGTTGGCGAGGGTCCGGCCCCCGCCCGCCGAGACGCCGCGGATGGCCGGCCCAGGTCCTCCGATCGGCCCGAGAATGCCGGATTCGTCGCTCACGAAGAGGTTGCCGCCGGTCGCAACGACGAGGCCGCCGAGACCCGGGTCGTCGGACCCGGACCCCGAGGCGATCGCCCCTGGATCGCCGCGTGACCCCTGGGAATCAGCGGGTGCGGGCGGTGGGTCTGACCCGCGGCATCCAGCCAGGGTCAGGGCGACGACGACCGCGAGCGCCACGGGCCACCCCGGCCGGTCTGACCGGGGTGGCGCGGCGGCGCGGCGTGCGGAGATCGGCGGGCACGAACTCATTCGACGACATCACCTCCGACCAGGCTTCCGTCAGCGGCGTCGATCCAGACCTCGACCGCCCGGAGCCGCTCCGTGAGCAGGTTCCGGGACTCGAACCTGACCGCCCAGACAAGGCGGAGGGTCGCTCCGGGCGCGTCGAGCCGGCTTCCGCCGAGGGTGTCGTTCGGGGCGACCCAGACGCGCTCCGCGGCGACCACGGCGAGGTCCGCACTGCTCGCACCGAGCGCCTGGACGCGCTGGGTGGCGAGGTCCCGGGCGCTCCGCTCCGCGAGCGGCCGCCCGGGCGCGGCAGCCAGCGGCCGCTCCGTTCGGGTCAAGCCATGGAACGTCCCGTCGGCAAACAGCAGAACCCGCAAGCCGTCACCCCGAACCGTCGCCCCGCCGACGACCCGTGGCCAGGCGACCGACCAGCCGCCGCCACCGGCGGACGCTTGGACGGTGGCTCGGCCGGGAGCTGAGAGACCGGCTGCACGGACCGCGGCGGCGGCCCGGTTGGCGGCGGCCGGGCCGTCGATCGGTCGCCCTCCGCCCGCTCGCCAGCCGAGCACGGCAAGCATCGCCGGGTTGCCGTCGACATCGAACCTGGCGATCGCGACCTCCCGGCCGCCGCCATCGAACGCCATGACCTCGTCGTAGGTCCGGTGGTCGAAGGCATCGTCAACGCGGTGGGCCAGTTGTCGGACGCCGGGCATGCCGAGGGCCGTGCCGATCGCCCGGGCCCGCGCGATGGCGGTGGTCGCGGCCGTCGACGACATCGCGGCGGGTCGGCTGGACAGTCCGCCAGCGACGAACGGATCCGCGGCTTGACTGCTCGCCGCTCCGAAGGCGGCGATGAACAGGACGGCGACGGCGGCGAGGTTTGCGCGGCGGGACAGGAACAGGCGCGTCATCACGGTCACCTCAACTGCAGTTCGGGCAGGACGTGACCCACGGGCCGGCGGCGCCCGACCAGTAGTAGGTCCCGTACCAGTCGGCGTCGAAACCCGGGTGGCCGAACGAGCCGAGCATCGCGACGTCGAACGCGGCGCCCACCGACCGGCCGCCCGCGAGGGCATTCCAGTAGCGCTGCTCGAAGATCCACTCGTCGCTATCCCATTGGACGCCGACATAGCCGACGAAGAACTCGGGGCCCTGTGGCGTGTTTCCGGTCGTCTTCGTCTTCTGGATTGCGAACGCGTCCGGCAGCGTCGTGTTCGCGTCGCCGGAATGGCAGGTCGAGATGAACACCAGATTGCTCTGGCGGCCGGCCCGCTTCGTCTTGATGTCCTTCGAGAAGACCACGGCCTGGCTGCAGTCGCCGGAGTCCTCCCGGAACCCGGTGTCGCGGCGCTGGTCGGTGCTGTTCCAGTAGTAGTCGCCGTGACTGTGGACGTAGTAGCCCCAGTCTGCCGGCGTCCGCTTCAGCGTTGCAGCCCGGGTGAACGCCGCGCCGGTGAAAGCCGCGGCGACATGGCCGAGCCGGCCATAGGCCGCCTTGGCGGCGGTCTGCATCTTCGGGACGATCGGGTTCACATCGCCGTCGCAGGGCGGGTTGAACGCGCTGGTGTTGACATCGATCGAGGCGGGATACGTGGCTGCCATCGCGCCGCCGGCCAAGCCGGCCGCGATGACCAGGGCGATAAGCGGGGGAGCGAGTGGACGCCACCATCGAACACGGGACACCTGGCTGATACCTCCTCCGGCGGATGGGCCAAGGCGGGAGGAGGGCGAGAGCGGGAGCTGCGGCGACGGACGCGATGGTGCCCGACCACGCTTACCTGCGGCTTATCACCGCGGCGGTCCTGGAGCAGGGCCGTGGTAGCATTTCCCGGCTACCTCGATTTGCCGCGGGGTCGCGAAGCCGGTGAGAGTCCGGCACAGTCCCGCTACGGTGACCACCCGTCGGATGGCGAGGTGGAAGTCCGGTCGCCGGGCCCGCGGTCGATGCTCTACCTTCGAGAGAAAGGGCAGGCAACGATGCGCACGTCCGGCTGATCCAACCCCTCCTTCGTCAGAAGCGAGGGGTTCGCTGTGTCCGGCCCCCCGCTCCGTCCCACTCGAGCTGGAGCTCCCGACGTGCCCGCCACCCGTCCGTCCGATCCGTTTCGCCCCGCGTTTCGCGGTGCGATCCGGAGGCCGCTGATCGCGATTGCGGTCCTGGCGTTCCTCCTGTCCGCCTGTGGCAGTGCTGCCACGGCCCGCCCGACCACCCCGCCCGACGCGACGGGCTCTCTGCTTCCGCCCGAGACCGCGACACCGCCGGCCAACCCGTCCGCAGCAGGGTCGGCGGCGGCGTACCCGCTGACCCTGACCGACGACGAGGGCACGGCGGTCACCCTCAAGGCCGCGCCGGCGAAGATCGCGTCGCTGACACCCGCGACGACGGAGATCCTGTTCGCCCTCGGGGTCGGCGACCGGGTCGTGGGCAAGGTCGAGGACTTCACGCCGTACCCGCCCGAGGTCACGAAGGTCCCCGATGTCGCCAAGTTCGGCTCGGTCGACGTCGAGCAGATCGTCGCGCTCGGCGCCGACGTCGTGATCGCCGGCGGCAACAGCTTCAACCCGCCCGACAAGATCGTCCAGCTCCGAAGGCTCGGCGTGCCTGTCCTGGTCGAATACGCCCCGGACATCGCCGGCGTCCTCAAGGACATCGAGCTCACGGGCGACGCGGTCGGCAAGCCGACCGAGGCCCGGGATCTCACGGCCTCGATGCGGGCAGCCTTCGACCAGGTCCAGGCCGCAACGACGGACACCCCGAAGCCACGGGTCTTCTACGAGCTCGACGCGACCCAGAAGATCTACACCGCGGCGGACAACTCGTTCCTTGCCGAGATGATCACCCTCGCCGGCGGCGACCCGATCACCACCGGCAGCACGACGAACTTCGAGATCCCGCTGGAGAAGCTCGTGACCGCCGATCCAGAGCTGATCCTGCTCGGGGATGCCGCCTACGGCGCGACCGCCGACACGGTCGCCAAGCGCAATGGCTGGACCGGGATGACCGCGGTGAAGAACGGCGCGATCGTGGCGGTCGACGACGTCCTCGTCTCCCGCCCAGGTCCGCGCCTCGTCGATGGTCTGCGGGCCCTCGCCCTCGCGATCCACCCCGACGCTGCCGTGCCGGCCCCATCCCGCGCGGCGCCCGACTCATCGGCATCGACGGCCCCATGAGGAGAGCCGTCGATCCGTTGATCGCGACGGCTGGTGGCCGATACCCGTGGTGAGGGCCGCGACCGCCGAAGACGGACTGGCCGCGCGACGGTCGGCGACCCGCGCTCTGATCGGGCGTCCCCAGGGCCGCGTGGCAATCCTCGCCCTGGCCGGCGTGATCGCCCTCGTGGTGGCGCTGGTGCTCGGGGTGGCCCTCGGAACGGTTGCGATCGCGCCCGGCGACACACTCGCGATCCTCGTCCATCGCCTGACCGGCCTCGATGTCGGCGGGACGTGGACGAGCGCAACGGAGACGATTGTCTGGGAGCTGCGGCTGCCGCGGGTCCTGACGGCGATGACCGTCGGCGCCGGGCTGGCCGTGGCCGGGGCGACCTTCCAGGGCCTCCTCCGCAATCCCCTTGCCGATCCGTACGTGCTCGGGACCGCCAGCGGGGCGGCGCTCGGAGCGGCGATCGCGGTCGTGATCCCATTCCGCGCGACGATCCTCGGGTTCGGGCTGGTCCAGGTCCTGGCCTTCGGCGGGGCCCTCGGCGCGGTGTTCACCGTCTATCGGCTGTCGCGGATCAACGGACTGTCGCCGCTGACGAGCCTCCTCCTGACCGGCTACGCGGTCGGGTCGCTGCTGGCGGCCGGTCTGGCGATGGCCATGTACCTCTCCGGCGCGGCTCTCCGCCAGATCTTTGCCTACCTCCTCGGCGGCTTCGACACCGCGGGCTGGTCGCAGCTCGGGGTGACGCTCCCGATCGTCGTCGTTGGGTCAGGGCTGATCCTGCTCCGCGCGCGCTCGCTCGACGGGCTCCTGCTGGGCGAGGAAGCAGCGGTCCATCTGGGGGTCAACGTCCGCAAGGAGCGCGCCATTCTCCTCGCCCTGGCGTCCCTCGTGACGGCGGCTGCTGTCGCGGTCAGCGGCCTGATCGGCTTCGTCGGGCTGGTGGTGCCGCACGTCGTCCGGCTGGTCGTCGGGCCCGGCGCCCGGCGCGTCCTGCCGCTCTCGGCGCTCGGCGGCGCCGGGCTCCTGGCCTTCGCCGACCTCGCGGCCCGACTCTTGGGCGAGATCCCCGTCGGCGTCGTGACCGCGGTGATCGGCGCGCCGTTCTTCCTGTCGCTCCTCCGCCGGACGCGGACCGGGTACGAGCTGTGATCGAGCTGCGCGGAGTCACCGTTGCCTACCGCGGCCGGCCGGTGGTCCGCGACATCGACCTCGTGATCGGGGCGGGCGAGCGGGTCGCCCTGATCGGCCCGAACGGCGCGGGCAAGTCGACCCTGCTCCGAGCGATGACCGGCCTGGTCCGACCCGTCGCGGGCGAGGTCCGACTCGACGGCCGGCTCATCGAGACCCTCGACCGCGGCACGATCGCCCGGCGTCTCGCCGTGGTCCCGCAGCAGGCCGCGCTGCCGTTCGCAACCAGAGTCGAGGAGGTCGTGGCCCTCGGCCGGCTTCCGCACGAAGATCCGATCCGGGGCGCGCGGCCGGCCGACCGGGCAGCCACCGCGGCGGCGGTCGAACGGGTCGGGCTGGGTCATCTCCTCGGCCGCGATGCCCGGGAGCTGTCGCTCGGCGAGCGCCAGCTCGTTCTTCTCGCCCTCGCGGTCGCCCAGGCGGCCCCCATCCTCCTGCTCGACGAGCCGACGGTCCACCTCGACCTCCGCCACCAGGTCGGCGCGATGGAGCTGCTGGTCGATCTCAACGAGCGCGATGGGACGGCGATCGTGGCCGTCCTCCACGACCTCGGGCTGGCGTCGCTCTTCTTCGAGCGTCTCGTCCTGATCGATCGCGGCCGCCTCGTCGCCGACGGAACTCCCGCGGAGGTCCTGACCGACGTGCGGATCCGGGACGTCTTCGGGGTCGACCCGACGATCGTGCGGCGAGTAGCCCCGACGCTGCCACTCGAGTCCGGCGCCTGACTTCCGGGTCGCTGCGACTCTCGCGTACCTGAAAGATGATCCGCGTGGGGACTCGTCGGCGCGGGATCCGTTTTGCATCGGACGCGTGATCCGCCATGATCGACCGATGCGCATCGCTGATTTCGCCCTCGAACGCTTCTTCGCCCGCTGGGAGTTCGCCGTCCGCCACCTGCTCTGCGCCTCCGATGTGGAGGGCTGGCGGATGGCCGACCTGCTGGCCATCGCCGACGACGAGACAGCCGCGCTCTGGGCGGAGCTCCGGCTTGGCTACACCGAGGCTCCTGGTCATCCGCTCCTGCGAGCCGAGATCGCGAGCCTCTACGACACGCTGGGGTCCGATGACGTCCTCACCTTCGCCGGCGCCGAGGAAGCCATCTTCTGCCTGTCGAATGTCCTCCTCGGCCCCGGCGATCATGCCGTCGTCACGTGGCCCGGCTACCAGAGCCTGTACGAGGTCGGCCGCGCGGCCGGCGCCGACGTCACGCTCCACGAGCTGGCGGAGGCCGATGGATGGGCGCTCGACCCGGACCGGCTGATCGCCAGCCTCCAGACGAACACGCGGCTCGTCGTCGTCAACGCGCCGCACAACCCGACCGGCATGCTCCCGACCAACGCCGAGTGGACCGCCCTCACCGCCGAGCTTTCGGATCGCGGGATCCATCTCCTGGCCGACGAGGTCTACCGCTTCCTCGAGTTCGATCCGGCCGATCGGCTGACCGCCGGCGCCGATTCGTTCGAGCGTGGCGTGTCGCTCGGAGTCATGTCGAAATCGTTCGCGATGGCCGGGCTCAGGATCGGCTGGCTCGCAACCCGTGACCGCGAGCTCCTCGCTCGGTGTGCCGCGCTCAAGGACTACACGACGATCTGCTCGTCGGCACCGTCGGAGATCCTGTCGATCATCGGGCTCCGTGCCCGCGATAACGTCCTCGCCCGGTCGCGGCGGATCGTCGAGGACAACCTTGTCCGCCTCGATCGGCTCTTCTCCGAGCGGGCCGACCGCCTGGCGTGGGTCCGGCCGCGGGGCGGCTCGATCGGCTTCCCGCGTCTGCTCGACGACGAGCCGATCGAATCGTTCGCGGAGCGGCTCGTCGAGGCCGAAGGCGTCCTGCTCCTGCCGGGCTCGCAGTTCGGCTTCGCGGGCAACCACTTCCGGATCGGCTTCGGCCGAGAGGACCTGCCGGCGGCGGCGGCCGGCCTCGAGCGCTTCCTCGACCGCTGAGGACTCCCGCTTCGACGAGGAAGCCGCCTGACGGTTCATGGACGAGGATCCGGTGTTCATTGCCAGTTGCGCCCGCAGCCAGCTCCGACCCTACCGGGTCTCGCTGTTGCGCGGCCGCGACTGAAATCTGCCCAGCGGGCGTGCGGACCGTCGGCGGAGCGCCGATGATGGGCCTCGAACGGACGCCAAGCCCGGGGAATTCGGTCCCGCCCGGTCGCGTCCGCCGTCTGAGGTCCGGGGTTCCATGGACATCACACTCGGGTCGGAGCGGATCTTCGTCCTGCAGCAGCGCCAGTCGAAAGAAGAACTTCGTCAGCAGGCGATGGACAAGCGGACCCATGCCTTCGGCGGCGGTCTCGGCTCGATCCTGCAGCGGCCGAAGCCGGAGGACATCGTCCTTCTGACGAGCCAGCGCCGCCTCGAGCCGTTCTGGCATGTCGCGGGGCGGGCGACGTACGTCTACGAGCGGTCGCGCGACTATCCCGTCGCCGCCAGCGCACCCGAGGTCCGCGAGGTCACGATCCACGGCCAGACGTACCCGGCAGTCGGCGCCGGATCGGGCGCGTCGGGCCGGTTCACGCTGCCGGTCGTCGAGCACTGCCGGGAGGAGCTCGCCCGCACCCTCGATGCCGACGGCCGGACTGGGGCCCGGGTTGCGGATGCGAGCGCGATCCTGTCCGGCCCGCGGGACGAGATCGCCGATCCGGCGACCCTGTCGGCCGACGAGACGGTGGTCGTGGCGCCCGAGCAGCGCGCGTCGTTCGTCGTCCGCCAGCTCCTCGCCGAGATGATGAAGCCGGTCCAGGCCGATCGGATCCTCGAGGAGTCCCTCAGCCTCGACACGATCGATCTCTGCTACCGGCCGGTCTGGGCCTACGAGTTCCTCTGGCGCGCGAAGGACAAGAAGGGCGTTGTCGAGATCGACGGGGTGACGGGCGCGGTCCGCCAGGGCGGCTCGCTCCTGCCGCAGCTCAGCAAGATCATCACGCGCGACGCGCTGTTCGACATCGGGGCGGACACCATCGGGCTGCTCGTGCCCGGTGGCAGCATCGCGGTCAAGGTCGCCCGGGCGGCGTTCGACAAGACGTACTGAGCGGCCGCGGCGGGCGCACAGGCCGAGGCGTTCGCCGGCCGGGCTCCCGAACGAGCTCAGACGCGCTTGCGCTCCAGGTCGAGAAACGGCAGTCCAACCACCGTGGCCGGGACGCGGCCTCGGCGCCCCTCGACGGTCCACTCGACGTCGACCTTCGAGCCGAGCGCCTCATGGGCGGGCGGAACGGACGCGAGCGCGATCGCCTGCTTGAGGATCGGACTCCAGCCGACCGACGTGGCCTTGCCGACCTGACGCCCGCCGACGAACACGGGCCGGGGCGAACGGTCGACGACTGGCGAGATCGCGGGCGGCAGGCCCTGAGCGCTGAACAGTCCCTCGATCCCGTACCAGTCGAGCTCGAGCCCGACCAGCCGCCGGGCAGGGCCGCCCGCCCGCGCCTCGCGCTCGAGCGCGAGGCGCCCGACGAAGTCGGCCTTGTCGAACGTCACGAGCCGGCCGAGCCCGATCTCGGCGGGGCTGTAGTTCTGCTCCGGGTTCATCGCGTGGCGGGCCGAGGTGTAGTCGACCTCGAGCAGGATCAGCCCGGCCTCGAGCCGGACGACGTCGAGGGCCAGCATCCCGACCGGGCGGATCGCGTGGCCTTGACCTGCCGCCCAGAGCGAATCCCACAGCGCGACGGCATGCTCCGCGTCGATCCACAGCTCGTACCCAAGATCACCGGTGTAGCCCGTCCGCGAGACGTCGAGGGCGACCTTCTTGCGGCCGACCTTGAGGGTCGTGGCGCGCCGCCGGAAGTAGCCGAGATCGGCGAACGACTCGCCCGTCGCGGCCTCCAGAACCGCCAGCGACTGCGGCCCCTGGAGGGCGAGAGCGGCCGTGCGCTCGGTGACGTCATCGACGCTGACATCGAGCCCGGCGCTGTTCATCCGGAGCCAGCGCAGCTGGGGGTCGGCGGCGGTCCAGCGGAAGGTCCCGTCGTCGAGGCCGTGGACCGTGCCGTCGTCGATGACCTTGCCGTGCTCGTCGCACCAGGGCGCGTAGAAGACGCGACCGGGCGTCAGCTTCGTTGCGTCGCGGGTGATCACTCGATCGACCAGCCGCCGGGCGTCCGGGCCGCCGACGACGTACTTGTAGAGGGGGCTGACATCGATCAGCGCGGCCGCTTCGCGGATCGCGTTGTACTCGATGTCGTGGGCGTCGGCATAGCTCGAGGTCGCGAAATAGCCCGACCACTCACGCCACTGCTGCTTGCGGTTGAGCGGCGAGGTGGCGGCATGGAACGCAGTACCGACGCTCACGGGCGGGTGGACCTCCGACGGCTGGGAGGTTCCAGTATGAATGATCCGTATGCAGGCCGGCGCACTGTGACGTCGGGCGACCGAACAGAAGTCAGCTGGCGACCTCGGCCCGAGCCCGGAACGCCGCACGGACGGCGAACGCTGACGCACCGGCCATGGCGATCGTGATCGCGAGCCAGGTCAGCGGCGTGCTCGAGCCGAGGATCCCGTCGGAGCCCCAGAAGATTGCCGGCGATCCGATCGCGAGGGCAATGCCCCAGGCGGCGACCGCGACCGTGGCGATCGCCATGGCTGCCGCGACGACGACCGCCGGCGTGGTGGCCCGGCGGTACAACCCGTCGTCGATGTCCGCATCGAGCGCGGCCGCGCCGACGGCGACCGTGCTCGCGACCGCCGCCAGGACGAACACGCCGACCCAGGTCAGGAAGGCGACGGTGCGCCACGGACCATCGACGGGTGGGCTTCCAACCGCGATGAGGACGAGCGTCAGCCCGATCCAGACGGCCAGAGCGACGGGCGGGACCGCAAGCAATCCGAGCGGTCGCCATTGGCGCTGAGCGCTTGCCACCCGGGCAATGGCGAGCGCGATTGGCACCCCAGCCAGGACGACCATGATCAGGCTGACGACCGCGCCGCCGACGATCGCGAGATAGGGTCCGCCGACGGCCGGCTGATCGGCTGCGACGGCGTTGAATGGCGCGCCCTCGGTCATTCGCTGGAAGGCCAGACCGGCGACGACGAAGACAACCCAGCTCACGAAGACGGTGAGCTGGAACAGGCGCAGACGTTCGATCATCAGGGGCCACCTCCTGCGGGGCCCGGTCGGGTGGACATGGGCGTCGACGGCCGCGACGAGGACGTCGAAGACAACCCGTGGCGAGAGTGGTGTGGCTTCGAGAAGGGCCGCGAATTCGGTCCCGAATCGCACCCGCCAGCCGCCTGGGAACAGCTGCACGACGAGGGCGACCCAGCGCGGAGCGTCCCTCGCCGGGCCAGCGGCCCGGTCCGGCGAGGGCTGTCGGCCGGGACCGTCGATGGCGGTCACGACGGCGCGTCGGCGAGCCGGTCGCGGACCGTGAGGACGACCCGTTCAAGGGCGTCGATCTCCCCGCTGAGCAGTTCCCGGCCGGCGTCGGTCAACCGGTACGGCCGACGCCGATCGGTGGCGTCGAGCGCCTCGATCAGGCCCGCCTCGTCGAGCCGGGCAAGGGCGCCATAGAGAGTCCCGGGGCCGAGTCGTGCGCCGCCGAACCGGGCGATGTCCTCGACCATCGCGTACCCGTGGCGGGGGCCGGCCGCCAGACTGGCGAGAATGAGGAGGCCAGGATCACGGTTCGAGGATCGAGCGGTCGTGTCGCGGTGCATCGTGGCACGATACATCGCCCCGCGATTTATTACAAGGCTTGCTGGACGCGATCCGCGGGGCGACCATGATTCGAACGTCGTCGGTGACGGGCCGGCGGAGATCAGCGAAGGAGGACCGATGCGGGTTGTCGTCACGGGTGGCAGCGGCAAGCTCGGTCGGGCGGTCGTCGGCGAGCTTATCGATCACGGCCACGAGGTCTGGAACGTCGACCTGGCCGCGTCGCGGGATCCTCGGGCCCGGTTCACTCGCGTCGACCTGACCGATTTCGGCCAGGTCTATGAGCTGTTCCGGGGCATCGACGAGGGCTGGCCCGTGATCGACGGCCTCGTTCACCTGGCCGCCATCCCAGGGCCGGCCCAGGTCCCGAACGCCGCACTTTTCGCCAACAACATCGTCGGCAGCTATGACGTGTTCGCGGCCGCCCGCCATGCCGGAATCCAGAACATTGTCTGGGCCTCGAGCGAGACGCTCCTCGGGCTGCCGTTCGACACGCCGCCGCCGTACGCCCCGGTCGATGAGGAGTACCCGGTCCGACCCGAGACGGCCTATTCGCTCGCCAAGGCTCTCGACGAGGAGATGGCTCGCCATTTCTGCCGCTGGGACCCGGATCTGAAGATGATCGGGCTGCGCTTCTCCAACGTCATGGAGCCGGCCGACTACGCCGCCTTTCCCGCCTTCGACGCGGATCCGCTCATCCGGAAGTGGAACCTGTGGGGCTACATCGACGCGCGGGACGGGGCTCAGGCGGTCCGTCTCGCGCTCGGGCACGACCTGACCGGCAGCGAGGTGTTCATCATCGCCAACGCCGACACGGTGATGACGCGGTCCTCAGCCGAGCTCATGGCCGAGGTCTTCCCGGACGTCCCGATCCAGAAGCCGCTGGGGACGCACGAGACGCTGCTGTCGATCGCCAAGGCCCGCCGGATCCTCGGCTACGAGCCGCGCCACAGCTGGCGCGGCGAGCTCGCTTCGCCAGCCTGAGGAGGCCTCAGCCCGAGACGGCAACCGCCTCGCGGCAGCGGAGGATCGCGGCGACCGACACGTCGGCATCGTCCTCGGTCGTGGACCAGTTCGACACGGAGATCCGCATCGCCGCCATCCCGTGCCAGGTCGTCCCGCCGAGCCAGCACGTGCCGTCAGCCTGGACCGCCGCGATCACCGCCCGGGTGAAGGCGTCAATGGCCGCGTCGTCCGGCGTCACGCCCGTGGCCGAGGCCGGTGGCACGAACCGGACGAGGACCTGATTGAGGACGACGTCGTTCAGGACGGTCACGCCGGGCGCACCGCGCAGGCCGTCGGCCATCCGCCGGGCGAGGGCGCAGTTTCGATCGATCATCGCAGCCAGGCCGTCCCGCCCGAGCGAGCGCAGGGCCGCGTAGATCGCGAACCCTCGGGCGCGGCGCGACGACTCGGCGACCCAGTTGTACGGGTCGCGCTCCTCGCCGACGGTCTCGACGTAGTAGGCCGCCCCGAGGGTCATCGCCGCGTGGTGGGCCGCCGCGTCGCGGACGATGGCGATCCCCGAGTCGTACGGCACGTTGAGCCATTTGTGGGCGTCGGTGGTCCACGAGTCGGCGTCGGCGAGGCCGGCGGTCAGGTGACGCAAACCGGGCGTCGTGGCCGCCCACAGCCCGAACGCGCCGTCGACGTGGAGCCAGGCGTTCGGCAGCTCACGGACCGCAGCGACGATCTCCGGCAGCGGATCGAAGGCGCCGGTGTTGACGTTGCCGGACTGGGCGCAGACGAGGACGGGCCGGTCGTGCAGGCCGACAAGCGTCTCGCGGAGCTTGTCCGGCCTCATCCGGCCCTGCTCGTCGGCCTCGACCTTGAACACCCGGCTGCGCCCGAGGCCGAGCATCTGGAGCGAGACGTGGATCGTGATGTGGGCTTCCGTGCCGACGACGACGGCGATGTCCGGCGCGCCGATCAGCCCGTCGTCCTCGACGTTCCAGCCGAGCCGCTCGAGGACGCGGTGGCGACCCGCCGCAAGGGCTGTGAACGAAGCCATCGTCGCGCCCGTCGAGTAGCCGATGGACGACGTCGGCGGAAGTCCGAACAGGTCGATCAGCCAGCCGCCGACCACCTCCTCGGCGACTGATGCCGACGGCCCGATCGCGTAGAGCCCGGCGTTGTTGTCCCAGGCGCTCGTCAGCCAGTCACCGGCCAGTGCGGCAGGCAACGAGCCGCCGATCACGAACCCGAAGTAGCGTGGTCCGGCACTGGCGATCAATCCGGGGTCGGCGATCGTCGCGAGATGGTCGACCACCTCGCCGGGCGCCTCGCCGCGGCCGGGCAGCGCGCCGCCGAACGCCTGCAGGAGCTCGGCATGGCTGGCTTTCGCGCCGACGTGACGAGTGTCGACGCCGTCGAGGAAGTCGGCCGCGAGATCGGCGGTCTGGCGCAACAGCGCGCGATGATCACCCACGGGCCCAGGCTCCCTTCACCGCCGGCGTCGTCCTGCTCATCGCTCGGCGGCGACCCACCAGGGACAGCGACACCAGCATCGGTTCGTTGACCTTGCGCTCGAATTCCGGAATGGTCGCTTCCGGCAGCGTCACGCAGACTTCGCGGATTGCGGCTCCGACTGGTCCGAGATCCAGAGCGAGACGGAGCCGTTCCCGTTCGAGCTCGGCGGCCGCCGAACGGGCAAGAAAGCCGTTACGCCAGCGCGGGCCGACGAGCCGGTCGATCTCTGCGAATTCGTCGTCGCAGTATGGACGACGCGGTCGAGCTCACGCCGGGCCCGTCTCGACGGCGGCGATGTCGGGCGCGGCCACGACCTCCGGGCATTGGCAGAGAGTAGCGGGCGCATCGAGCCGATCGATCGATCATCGAGACCTGGAGGATCCGGCCCTGATCACCCGGGGGATCGTCCTGCAACGAACGAGCGCGGCCATCGCCGAGTTCGGGCACTTGGCGCGCGATCGGACCTGCAGGCCGTGCTCATTCGTCTGAAATTGATCACCCCGGCGATCGGGCCGGGAGCAGACGGGCCCTCCCTCGGAGCGCCCGGAGGAGCGCTGCAGGGCGGCCGCCTTCCTGCCCGGTCGCCTCCGCTAGGATTGCATGAAACATATGCACGTTGGATGGAGGGGTTCGTGGCCGAGCGCTACGACGCGGTGATCATCGGCGGCGGCCACAACGGGCTCGTCAGCGCCGCCTACCTCGCTCGGGCCGGGATGCGGACGCTTGTTCTCGAGCAGCGCCACGTCCTCGGCGGCGCGGCGGTCACTGAGGAGCTCTACCCGGGCTTCCGGTTCTCGGTGTTCTCCTATGTCGTGTCGCTCCTCCGTCCCGAGATCATCCGCGAGCTCCAGCTACCCCGCCACGGTCTCGACATCCTGCCGCTCGATGGGACGTTCACGCCCCTCCGGCCGGGCGACGGCCCGAAGAGTCGGCGCGGCAACGAGGCGGCAGGGTCGGGCGACTACCTCTGGCGGGTCAACGACCACGGCCGGACGATCCGCGAGCTGCGCCGCTGGTCGGCGAATGATGCCGAGGCGTACGAGGAATACGGCCAGTTAATGGTCGAGATGGCCCGCTTCATCAAGCCGATCCTCGGGATCACGCCACCGGACCTGACCTCGCTCGACCCGCGGCCGCTGCTCCCGCTCGGCGGCCTGCTCCGCTCGTTCCAGCAGCTGCCGGAGCGCCAGCAGGCCGTGTTCGTCCAGCTGATGACGATGTCCGCTGCCGACTTCCTCGACCAGTGGTTCGAGACGGACCCGCTCAAGGCGACGATGAGCGCATCCGGGATCATCGGGACCTATCTCGGCGTCCGCTCGCCCGGAACCGCATACGTCCTGCTCCACCACTACATGGGCGAGATCGACGGCGCGTTCCGCGCATGGGGCATCCCGAAGGGCGGGACGGGCGGCATCTCGAACGCGATCGGCTCGGCGGCCCGGGCGCTCGGGGCCGAGATCCGGATGGAGGCAGCGGTCGAGCGGGTGATCGTGAAGAACGGCAAGGCCGTCGGGGTCGCCCTGGCCGGCACTGGCGAGGAGATCCACGCCGACATCGTCCTCTCCTCGGTCGATGCGCGTCGGACGTTCCTCGGACTGCTCGAGCCCGGCTCGCTCGACGCCGACTTCGAGGAGGAGATCCGGCGCTTCAAGTTCCGCGGCTCGTCCGGCAAGGTCAACATGGCCGTCGACCGCTTGCCGGAGTTCCCGAGCCTGCCTGGCGTCGGCGAACACCTCCGCGGCGCGATCTCGTTCAGTCCGTCGGTCGACGAGATGGAGCGCGCCTACGACGACGCCAAGTACGGGCACTTCTCGCGCAAGCCGTACATCGACATGATCATCCCGACCCTCGTCGACCCGACGATGGCCCCGCCCGGCAAGCACGTGATCAGCTGCTTCGTCCAGTACGCGCCGTACAAGCTCGCGCCGGAGCTCGGGACCTGGGACGACCAGCGCGAGGCGTTCGGCGATGCGGTCGTCGACCGGATCAGCGAGTTCGCCCCCGGGTTCAAGGAGTCGATCCTCTTCCGGAACGTCCAGACGCCGCTCGACATCGAGCGGACGACTGGGCTGACCGAAGGCAACATCTTCCAGGGCGAGCTGACCCTTGAGCAGCTCTTCTTCAACCGCCCGGCGCCCGGCTACGCCCGGTTCAGGACGCCGGTCAAGGATCTGTGGCTGTGCGGCTCGTCAACCCACCCGGGCGGCGGGATCATGGGTGCCAACGGCCGGATCGCGGCCCTCGAGGTGCTCCGATCACGCGGCCGGCGGGCCGCCTGATGACCGTCGACGGCCGCACCGCTCCGGCCTTCCAACCGCTCGCCAGCGGCCCGGTCGCCCCGCTGGGGCGCGGCTGGGACGCGATCGTCGTCGGCGCCGGTCACAACGCGCTCGTCACTGCGGCCTACCTCGCGAAGGCCGGGAAGCGAACGCTGGTCCTCGAGCGGCGCGGCCACGTCGGCGGCGCCGCCGAGACGACGGAGCTCGGCGGCGTGCGGGTGCCGCGGCTCGCCGACACGGTCGGGCGGATCCGGCCGTCGATCGTCAAGGACCTCGACCTCCGTTCGCACGGGTTGCGTCTCGTCGCCCCCGACGTCCGCGTCTTCGCGCCGCAGCCCGACGGCCGCGCGGTCACCCTCTGGGCGGACCAGGCCCGGACCGTCGCCGGGCTCCGCGACTGGTCGTCGGCCGACGCCGATTCCTACCCGGACTTCGACCGGCTCGTCCGCTCGCTCGGGCGGTTCCTCGCCGACCTCGCCGCCGAGACGCCGCCGGACGTGAAGGCGCCGGGGATCGGCGACGCCCTGATCGGCCTCAAGCTCGGGCGGACGTTCCGGGGGCTTGGCAAGCACGATTCGCACACGATCCTGCGGGTCCTGCCGATGGCGGTCGCCGACTTCGTCGCCGAGGCGTTCGAGACCGATGCGCTTCAGGCGGCGCTTGCCTGGCGTGGCGTCCGGCATTCCTTCCTCGGGCCGTGGTCGGCGGGCTCGACGGCCATCCTCCTCGGCGATGGGGCCGGCAACGACGGTGGCGCCGCCGGCCAGACCGTGTTTGCAATCGGCGGACCGGGGGCGCTGTCCGAAGCGCTCGCGTCGGCGGCCCGGGCGGCGGGCGCGGAGATCCGCTGCGATGCCGAAGTCGTCGCGATCACCTCCCGCGACAATCACGCGACCGGGGTGGCCCTCGCCTCGGGTGAGGAGATCCTCGCTCCGATCGTCGTCTCCGGCCTCGACCCGAAGCGGACGCTGGTCGGTCTCGCGGACCCGGTGACGATCGGCCCGTCGATGCGTTGGCGGGCGGGCAACTACCGGACCCCCGGTGTGGTCGCAAAGGTCAACCTGGTCGTCGACCGGCTGCCGTCCTTCACCGCCGCCGGCGGGGACGATGAACAGCTCCTCCGCGGGCGGATCCTGGCCGCGCCCGGGATCGATGCGATCGAGCGGGCCTTCGACGCGGCGAAGTACGGCCGGACGTCGGACACCCCGGTCCTCGAGGCGACGATCCCGTCACTCGTCGATCCGTCGCTCGTCGACGGCGCGCCGGCCGGGACGCACGTCGTCAGCATCAGCGCCCAATACGCGCCGTACAAGCTCCGCGATGGCGCCTGGGACGACGGCGTGACCGCCGAGGCGTTCGCTGATCGGGTCGTGGCGGTGCTGGACGGCCTCGCCCCCGGACTGGCGGCGAGCGTCCGGAAACGCGAGGTCATCAGCCCCCTAGAGCTCGAGCGCGACTACGGGATGACCGGCGGCCATCCGCTCCATGGCGAGCAGGCACTCGACCAGTTCTTCCTGTGGCGGCCGTTCCTCGGCAGCGGCCGCTACCGGCTCCCGATCGACGGACTCTACCTGTGCGCGTCGGGCGCCCATCCCGGCGGCGGGGTCACCGGCCAGCCGGGCCAGAACGCGGCCCGCGAGATCCTCTCGGACCTGAAGCGCCGCCGCTGAGCCCGCCAGCTCGAGACGCCGCTCGATCGCGGTGGTCGCGATGCGGTCCGCCCCTCGTGGCGGTGCGCCAGATAGATGGCAGACGACCATGGCCGGGCGTCGTACGGTGGCGAAGGAAAGGGTTCCGCAGCCCCACCGTCAGTGTCCGCAGGAAAGACTCCTGAATCGGACCCAGGGCGCGGACTCGTGTGTGGTCGATGCCGACGATGGTAGAGCGGGTGCTGGACCTCTGGCGTCAGGCCGAGCGCGACTTGGAACGATACGTCGACGACGCGGCGATGCTGACCGCGCTGCATGCTGATGTCGAACGCCTCCACTGGCTGTTTCGCTCCGTCACGGGCGACCGGGCGGCTCGCCGGTTCGCGGAGAGTGACCTCGCGATCCTCGAGGCCATCACCGTGGATCGCTCGCCATCACGGATTGGGACGCCAACGAATCCGGCGGAGGCGAGGAACCGGTGACCATCCAGATCGCGATCGCCGCCGGTTGAACACGGCAGAGGATCAGAGACGAGGCGCGCCCGCGAAGCCGCGTGTTCCCGTGGACGTCGCCGATGACGGCGGCAGGGCGCCGCCTCATGGCGCCCGTGGCCGACGATCCGCCAGATCGCCCTCGACGTCGGTCGGACAGGTTCCGATGGATCGGCTGTCGACGATCTTCGACGGCATGTTCGACGGCGTCTGGCTGGTCGACGTCAAGGGTGCGACGACGTACGTGAACGAAGCGATCGCCGCGATGCTCGGGACCACGAGAGCTGCAATGCATGGCCGGCCGATCACGGAGTTCCTGCCCGACGAGTTTCGGGCGGTGGCAACGGCCCTGATCGACCGCCAGAGCGACCGGGGCTCCGATCGAGTCGACCTGCGCTTCATCCGCAGCAATGGGGACGACCTCTGGACCCTGGTGGCCGCGAGCCCGATCAGCAACGCGGACGGCACATTCGTCGGGTCGATGCTGAACGTGAGTGACGTCACGGGCAAGCGCGCCGCCCAGGTCCAGGCTCTCCAGAACCAGAAACTCGAGGCCGTCGGCGGGTTCGCGGCCGGCATCAGCCACGACTTCAACAACCTCCTGACCGCGATCCGCGGGTTCGCCGAGCTTGCTGCCTACGACGCGCCGGAAGGCGGGACAATCCGGGCGGACCTCGAGCAGGTGATCGTGTCGGCGGACCAGGCCCGGCGGATCACGAACAAGTTGCTCGCGTTCACGAGACGCCAGATCCTGACGCCGATCCCGGTCGATCCTGGCCGGATCATCGTCGATATGCTTCCGATCCTGCGGACCCTCTTGAGCGGCGAAGTCGAAATCGTCCACGATCCCGGAACCGGGTCAATGATCCTCGCCGACCCGGTCGCGCTCGAGCAGATCTTCATCAACTTCGCGGTCAACGCCCACGACGCCATGCCGACTGGTGGGCAGCTTCGGATCGCGGTCGATGACCTCGACGGTCATGGCCGCGAGGCGCTCGGCGCCGACGCGCCGCGCGCGGCATCGGTCCGCATCCGGGTCGAGGACACGGGGATCGGCATGGACGAAGCGACCATCGCCCGCATCTTCGACCCGTTCTACACGACCAAGCCCATGGGCAAGGGCACCGGGCTGGGGCTCTCGACGGTCTACGGGCTCATCCGCCAGATGAACGGGGAGATCACGGTCGAAAGCGTTCCCGGCAAAGGAACCACCTTCAGCCTCATCCTGCCGTTGCTCCAGCCCGGCTCCCCGGGTAGCGATGGCAGGGTCGAGGGCCCCGATGGCGGCCCGGTCAGCCGAACGGACGACGGACCTGGCGTGATCCTGATGGTCGAGGACGACGATGGTGTCCGCGAATTCGGGCGGCGCGTGCTCGCCGGCGCCGGTCACACCGTGCTCACGGCGGTCAGCGGTCCCGAGGCGATCGAAACATCGGCCCGGTGGAGCGGAGAGATCGACGTCCTCCTCAGCGACGTCGTCATGCCCGACATGCGCGGTCCCGTCGCGGCCGCCGAGGTCCGCCGGCGGCGTCCGGACATCGCCGTCATCTACATGAGCGGATATGCGGAGGAGACGCTGCCGGGGATCGACGGCAGCGCCCAGCATGCTTCCTTCCTCGCCAAGCCGTTCACGGGTCTGGCCCTTCTCGATGTCGTCGCGACCCGGCTTGCCGTCCGCCGGGCCGAGCGCCGGAGGTCACCCGGAACGGGGACCGTCGAGCCTCCCGGAACGGCGGGCGGCAGGGCGGACTGACCTGCGCGTCAGGCGGCCAAGTGGCATGATTGCCCGGTGGCTGCCGGCCGTATGCAGAACCATCTTCTGGCAGCCCTCGACGACGAGGACGCTCAGGCGCTCGAGCCGTGGCTGGAGCGGATTCCGATGCCGAGGGGCTATGTCGTCGCGCGCCCCGGCCAGTCGATCGAGTTCGGCTACTTTCCCGTCAGCGGGATGATCTCCGTCGTCGCCCTGATGTCCGAGGGCCTCGGCGCCGAGGTCGCGACGGTCGGTAACGAGGGGATGATCGGGCTGCCGATCTTCCTCGGGGCGGACAGCTCCCCATTCCACCTGATGGCCCAGCTCGAGGGCGAGGCTCTCCGCATCCCGGCCGAGAAGCTCGAGGCTGCGCTTCTGCCCGGCTCGAGGCTGGCAGCCCTCCTCCGCACCTACTCCCAGGCGTTCTTTGTCCAGACCGCCCAGAACGCCGCCTGCAACGGCCTCCATTCGGTGTCGCAGCGCGGCGCCCGCTGGCTTCTCGCGACCCAGGATCGGGCGGAAGGCGACGAGTTCCATCTCACGCAGGAGTTCCTGGCGTTCATGCTCGGCGTCGCCCGCCAGAGCGTCGGCATCGCCGTCGGCGAGCTCCAGGAGCGCAAGCTGATCGAGTACCACCGCGGGGCGATGCAGATCCTCGACCGATCCGCCCTCGAAGCGGCCTCCTGCGAGTGCTACAACATCGTCCGCAACGAGTTCACCCGCCTGCTCGGGATCGCCCGCGCCTGAAAGAACATCAGTCTCGTCCTCGCCGGCGAGCAGGACCGTTCAGCGCCCGCCGAGCAGTCCGCCGAGCCCGCCGCCGCCCAGGATTCCCCCGAGCAGCCCGCCGAGATCGGGCTGATTCGCCTCCTCGCCGGGTTTCGGGGCCTGACCCGTCGGAGTGAGGTGGTCGATGATCAGCGGCAGGAACGAGGCGAGCAGCGGTAGCAGGGTCTGGATCGACATCCCGGTCTTCGCCGCGAGCTGGCTGACGGTGTCGGGGCCGAGGGCCGCCCCGAGCTGGGCCGGCGCGACGGGCTGATTCGCACCCGTCGATACCCACGAGTCGACCTGCTGGGCGAGCCCGCCGGCCCGCAGCTTGGCGAGCAGGCCGTCGACTCCGCCGTGCGCGGCGAAGACTTCCTGGACGCCGCTGCCGAGATTGGCCGGGTCGACCGGTCCAGCGGCGCCGCCGAGGCCGGCGAGCAGGTTCGAGAAATCCATGCGGTCTCCTTGTCTCAGATGGGTGTCGGATGCCATGGTCGATCAGTGGCGGTCTTCGCGCTCCTCGTCGCCGATCCGCTCCTCGACGGCCGCCGCGGCCGGCTCGGGCGCGGCCGGCGGGACGGTCGATGCGGGCTCGGCCGCGACGTCGGCCGGTGACGGCCATGACCAGGTGTTGAGCCGGCGGAGGAGGCGCCGTCCGGTCAGGTCGAGGTGGATCGGGGTGATCGCGATCCGCCGGTTGATCACTGCGTGGAAGTCGGTCCCTTCGATCGCGAGACCCGACGGCGGAGGTCCGCCGATCCAGAAGTAGGGGATCCCGCGCGGGTCGAGGCGCTCGACCAGCTGGTCCTGGTAGACGCGCCGGCCGAGCCGGGTGATCTCGATCCCCTGGCACTCCTCGATCGTCGCGGCCGGCACGTTCACGTTGACGAGCTCTCCCCGCGAGAGGCCGTGTTCGAGGATGTTGCGGGCGACGATCGCGGCCGCGACAGTGGCCAGCGAGAAGTCCGGGTGCTCGTAATACTCCTGGCTGATCGCGAACGCCGGGCAGCCGTTGATCACCGATTCCATCGCCGCCGACACCGTCCCGGAGTAGGTGATGTCGTCACCGAGGTTCGCCCCGTAGTTGATCCCGGCGGCGACCAGGTCGAAACCGTGATCGAAGTAGCCGAGGAAGGCGAGGCTGACCGCGTCGGTCGGGCTGCCGTCGACCGAGTAGCCGATGGAGCCGTCACCGAGCGTCCGCTCCCGAACGCGGAGCGGCCGCATCAAGGTCTTCTGGTGGCCCACGGCGCTCTGGTTCGTGTCCGGTGCGACGACCGTCGTGTCGCCGATCGGGTCGAGCGCCTGCTTGAGGGCCAGCAAGCCGCGCGATTCGACGCCGTCGTCGTTGGTGATGAGGATCTTCGGCCGGGTCGACCAGTCGTGGAGCGGCCGAGCCAGGGGGTGGAGTGCCCGTGGGCCGCCCCGGGCCGCGCCGCCCGCGACGGGCTCGCCGCGCTCCTTGTCGAGGTCGCGCCGCTCTGTGCGGGCCCGCTCCCTGGTCATGTCAGGCTTGTCGCCGGGACCCTCGTCGGCGCGGGCCGGTCCGCCGTCGTCGCCGCGGTTCGTCCTGCCGGGTCGCTCGTCGTCGGTCATCGGTCAGGCGCTCGTCTCGGGTGCGCCGCCGACGACGCCCGTGCCGCCCGTGCCGCCCGCGGCCGTCGTGCCCGGCGCGTTGGTCGGGTCGGCGGTCTGCGCGCCGCTGACGCCAATCACGTCCGGATCGACGCCCGGGACCGGCTCGAGTGGCACCCGGATGGGCCGGCCCTCGCGCGCCTCGACTCGGCGCGCCGCCCTGGCGGCGACCGGCGAGGGCTCGCGGTTGAGGACGAGGAAGTGGAAGAAGAACGCTGACAGGACCGCCGCGATCGGGATCCCGAAGATCGCCCCGGTGATCCCGGCGATCTTGCTCCCGATGAGGACCGAGCCGAGGACCACGATCGGATGGATCCCGACGGCCTCCTGCATCAGCCGCGGCTGGAGGACGTTCATGACGATCATCCAGCCGACTCCCATCAGGATCGCGGTCGGGACGGTCGCCCCGGGCGCGGCCAGGACAGCAACAATGACCGGGGGCACCCAGGCGACGAACGGCCCGAAGAACGGGATCGCCATCAGGACGCCGGCGGCGGCCGTCGTGACCGCGAGGTACGGCAAACCCAGGATGGCGCTCGTGACGGCCGCGATCGCGGCATAGACGACGCCGAGGATCGCCTGGCCGCGGAGGAATCCGCCGAAGGACCGGGCGACGCTCGTCTCGAGCAGGCGCGCCTCTTCCTTCATCCCCGGCGGGACAATCCGGAAGAAGAACGACAGGATCGCGTCGCGGTCGACCACCATGTAGAGCGACAGGATCAGCACGATCAGGAGGTTGCCGAGGGCACCCAGGCTCGCGACCGCCAGGGACTGGACCGGACCGGCAAGCTGCGCGGCATACGTCGCGAGGTTGTCGACGAAGCTCTGGGCCTGGGCCACGAGATCGACCTGGCCGAGGCCGATCGAATTCAGCCGCGCCTGCCAGACAGCAAGGATCGAGGGCAGGTCCCCGCGGAGCGTCGGGACGCTCGCGATGAACGCACTGATCGACTGGGCCAGGGCGCCCGCGACGATGACGACGACCAGGACGATCGCTCCGATCATCGTCGCGTAAACGAGGACGACCGCGCCGATTCGCGGCAGGATCGGGACGAGGCGGGTCAGGCCGCCGACGACCGGGCTCAGGATGAAGGCGAGCAGCCAGGCAAGGAAGAAGACGAGGATGATGTCGCCGAGGGCGAAGAAGACGGTCGCAACGAGCTCGATCGCGACCATCGCCAGGACGATCGCGCCGAGGACGAGGACCGCGGTCAGCCAGCGCCGTTGTCGTTCGGTCACGTACCTCTTCCTCGAGCCGGTCAGGCGCGACCGACCTCGTCGATCCGGGCGGGCGGGGCTCCGCCCGCCCCTTGGCGCCATGGTAGTCGCCGCTCCTTCACGCCCGCATCACTGCGGACGCGCCCGACCCGCGAGAGAGCTGGTGCCGGTGCGTCGTCAGCGGAGGCCCATCTTCTCCTTGACCTCGGCCATCGTCGCCGTGGCGACCGGGGCGAGCCGATCCGCGCCGGCCTCGAGGATCCCGTCGACCTCGGCCGGGTGGGCCATCAGCTCAGCGTAGCGCTCACGGGCGGGCCCGTAGTGGCGGACGATCCGCTCGGCGAGAACCTTCTTCATGTCGACGCAGCCGGTCCGCGCCGTCCGCTCGCCCTCCCAGAGGTCGTCGTAGTCCTCGCCGAAGAACCGCTGGAGCTGACAGACGTTGCAGACCTCCGGCCGGCCCGGGTCGGTGCGCTTGATTCGCTGGGTGTCGGTGACCATCGACATGACCTGCTTCCGGACGAGATCGGGCTCGCCGAGGATGTCGATCGTGTTGCCGACGGACTTGCTCATCTTCTTCACGCCGTCGGTGCCGAGGACGACGGGCGCCTCGGTGTAGACGGCCTGGGGTTCCGGGAACGTCTCGCCGTAGCGCCGGTTGAACGCCCGGACGATCTCGCGCGACAGCTCGAGATGGGCCGCCTGATCGCGCCCGACCGGCACCAGCGACGCCTTGTAGATGACAATGTCGGCGGCCTGGAGGACGGGATAGGTGAGGAGCGCGTGATTGACGTCCTCGGGCTGGAGCTGGACCTTTTCCTTGTAGGTCGGGGTCCGCTCGAGCCAGCTGACCGGCGTCACGGTCGCGAGGAGCCACATCAGCTCGACGTGCTCCGGCCTGTGGCTCTGGACGAACAAGGTGCAGCGCTCCGGGTCCAGCCCGAGCGCCAGGAGGCCGGCCGCCATCTCGCGCGTCCGCTGGCGAAGCACGTCCGCGTCGTGGGTCGACGTCAACGCGTGGTAGTCGACGATGCAGTAGATCGCCTCGTATTGCTCGGCGAGGGCCACGTAGTTGCGGATCGCGCCGAGGTCATTGCCGAGGTGGACGAGTCCGGATGGCTGGATGCCCGAGAAGATCCGCGGCCGGACCGGGTTGGCTGCGAGCGGGGCGCGAGCGAGCGGGGCGCCCGAAGGACCCTGCGCGAGGTCGGTCGTCATGGGCCGCGAGTGTACCGGACGAGCGGGTCCGAATCGGGTTCGGGCTCCGCTACCATTCGGCGCGATGAAGCCGCCGTCACCAGCCGTTCGCCGATGAGCCGCGCCTCCCTGTGCGTCGCGATCCTCGGCGCCGGCACGGTCGGGCGCGAGGTCATCCGCGCCCTCACGGAACGGGCGGACGAGCTGACGCCGGCCGACGGGGCGCCGCTTGCGCTTGCCGGGGTCGCCGTGCGTGATCTCGCCCGGGCCCGGGCGGCTGGCCTGCCCGCCGAGCTGCTGACCGACGCGCCGGCCCATCTCGTCGCGGATCCGGGCATCGACGTCGTCGTCGAACTGATGGGCGGTGACGAGCCGGCCCACACCCTGATCGCGGCCGCGCTCGGGGCCGGAAAAGCGGTCGTCACCGCGAACAAGCACGTGATTGCCCATCACGGTCCGGCTCTCGAGGCCGCGTCGCGGCGGACCGGGGCGGCTCTCCGGTTCGAGGCCGCGGTCGGCGGCGGGATTCCGGTTCTCGGTCCGCTCGCGACGGATCTCGCCGCGAACCGGGTCCAGGCAATCCGCGGCATCGTCAACGGCACGACGAACTACATCCTGACCGCGATGGCCGACGAGGGCCGCGACTACGCCGACGTCCTTGCCGCGGCCCAGGCAGCGGGCTACGCGGAGGCCGACCCGAGCGGTGACGTCGAGGGCCGTGACGCGGTCAACAAGCTCGTCATCCTCGCCCGGCTCGCGTTCGGCGTCTGGCTCGACCCGGCGACGATCGCGATCTGTCCGGAGTCCGGCCCGGGCACGGGACGGCCCGGGATCACCGGGATCGGCGCAGCCGATATCGCCGCGGCCACCGCCGGCGGAACGACGATCAAGCTCATCGCGGAGGCCCGCCGAGCGGCCGACGGAGCGGTCCGGGCATCGGTCCTGCCGACGGCGGTCCCGCGCGACTCGCCACTCGGGCGGACCGGCGGCGTCCTCAACCGGATCGAGATCGAGGCCGAGCCCGTCGGGACCGTGGCCTTCAGCGGACCGGGCGCCGGCGGACCGGCGACGTCGAGCGCGGTCCTCGGCGACCTGGTGGCGATCGCCCGCGAGCTCGGCAGCACCTGGGCCGGCTTGCCGCCAGCGGGGCCCGCGTGAGCGCGACCAGCGGTGCAAGCCGGATCGCCCGACCGAGCCTCGTCGAGCGCTACCGGGCCTTTCTGCCCGTCACCGAGGCGACCCCGGTCGTCAGCCTCGGGGAGGGGATGACCCCGCTCGTCCACCTCCGGCGGCTCGGCGCGCGACTCGGCCTGGCCAACCTGTACGCCAAGATCGAGGGCCAGAACCCGACCGGCTCGTTCAAGGACCGGGGGATGGTCGTGGCAGTCGCCAAGGCGGTTGAGGAGGGCGCCCGCTCGATCATCTGCGCCTCGACCGGCAACACCTCGGCATCGGCCGCCGCGTACGGCGCTGCCCACGGACTCGAGGTCGTCGTCGTTCTGCCGGCCGGCAAGATCGCGATGGGCAAGCTCCTGCAGGCCGTGGTCGCCGGCGCCCGGATCGTGGCGGTCGACGGCAACTTCGACGCCGCGCTGCGGGTGGTCCGCGCCCTCGCCGAGCAGGCCGACCATCCGATCACGCTCGTGAACTCCATCAACCCCTACCGGCTCGAGGGCCAGAAGACGGGCGCCTTCGAGGTCTGCGATGACCTCGGCCGGGCGCCCGACATCCTGGCGATTCCGGTCGGCAACGCCGGCAACATCAGCGCCTACTGGGCGGGCTTTCGGGAGTACGCGGCCGCGGCGCTGGTCTCGTCGACGCCGGCGATGTACGGCTTCCAGGCCGCCGGGGCGGCGCCGCTCGTCCTCGGCCGGCCGATCGACGATCCCGACACGATCGCGACCGCGATCCGGATCGGCAACCCGGCGTCCTGGGACAAGGCCATCGCGGCTCGCGACGAGAGCGGCGGCCGGATCGAGGCCGTGACCGATGACGCGATTCTTGCCGCCTACCGGGCGCTCGCCGCGGAGGAAGGCGTCTTCTGTGAGCCGTCGTCGGCCGCGAGCGTGGCCGGCGTGATCCGGCTCGCACCCGGTGGCGACGGATCGGGCGTGATCGAGCCCGACGCCCTCGTCGTCTGCGTCCTGACCGGAACCGGGCTCAAGGACCCAGCGACGGCGGAGACCCTGGCTGTGGCGGACCAGGTGATCGAAGCAGAGCCGACCGTCGGATCGGTCGCGGTGGCGCTCGGATGGTGACGAACTGGCTTGCCGAGATGGACGGACGGCGCGTCACGGTCGAGGTCCCGGCAACGAGCGCGAATCTCGGTGCCGGCTACGACTGCCTCGGCGTTGCGCTTGGGTTGTTCAACCGGGTCGAGGTCGAAGTCCGGAGCTGGAGCCGCGGCGAGATCGAGCTGACCGTCGATGGCGAAGGCGCCGGCGAGCTGCCGGCGGATCGGACCAACCGCTGCGTCCTCGGGATCGAGGCGGCGATGCGCGAGGTGCGTGGCGAGATCCCCGACGGCGTCGGCTGGCGAATCGAGACCCACAACGAGATCCCGCTGGCGCGCGGGCTCGGGTCGTCGGCAGCGGCAACGGTTGCCGGGCTCGTCGCCGGCAACAGCCTCCTCGGCGAGCCCCTCACGTCCAGGGATCTTCTCCGGCTCGCGACGAAGATCGAGGGCCATCCGGACAACGCTGCCGCGGCGATCCTCGGCGGCTTCACGGTCTGCGCCATCACCGACGACGGCATCGAGTCACTGCGGTTCGACGCTCCGCGCGACCTGCGCGCCGTCCTGTTCATCCCGGAGGTTCGGCTGGCAACGGACGACATGCGGGCTGCCCTTCCGGCCGTCGTCCCGCTCGGCGACGCCGTCGCCAACCTCAGCCGCGTCGCGATCGGCGTGGCCGGCCTGGCGATGGGTCGGTTCGATCTTCTCCGGGTGCTGACGGTCGACCGGCTCCACGAGCCGTACCGGGCGAAGGCCTATCCGCAGCTGCCGCAGCTGGTCGCGGCAGCGCGCAAGGCCGGCGCGATCGGGGCGTGCCTGTCCGGCGCCGGTTCGACCGTGCTTGCCTTCTCCGACTCGGTCCGCACGATCAGCCGGATCGAGGGCGCGTTCCTCGCCGCCGCCGCCGATACCGACCTGCCCGGCAAGGTGACCGTCGTCTCGCCCAAGAACCTCGGAGCGCACGTCGTCAAGCGAGCCTGAGGCCGGGTCCTCACCCGAGTCGTCCGATGATCGCGGCGAGCCTCGTATCGCGGACGATCCCCGGAGCCGGGCCGAACAGCAGCCATGCCGCCGCCGCGATGTTCGGGGCGAAGTAAAGCCACCACCAAGCCGGTTGGCCCGATGCAAGCCGGCGGGCGGCAAACAGTCGGGCCCCGATCACCGCCGGCGCAAGGACGAACCCGAGGACCTGCCAGGGAGCGACACGAGCGGAGTGTCGCCGTCCTCGTCGACAAGGGCAAGATGTCTGTCTCGCGTCGAATGCCGGCCGGTAACCCGTTTCGATCAGCCTTCGGCCCGGTCTCCGTCGTCCGACCGTCGTTCGCCGCCCTGGGCGGGTGGCGTCCACGAGCGGTCGGCCCATCGCTGCTGTCGCCGGACCAGGTCGCTCGTCCGATCCTGATCGAAGCGGGCCAGCTCCAGCTCGCGGGCCCGCTCGTCGGTCTCGATCACGGCGTCGTCGGTCGGAGCCGGAGCCGGAGCCGGAGCCGAGGCCGTCGCCTCAGGCTCGGCCGCTGGGGCCCCACCGCCGAGGATCCGGCGCAGGAACCCCACCTCAGACGCCTGCGACCGGGCTCGGCAGGTGGCCGCGGACGAAGGTCAAGGTCTCCTCCCATGATCGCCTGCTGGCGTCGGCGAACGCCTCGGCCTTGCGGTCGAAGAAGCTGTGCGGGGCGCCGTCATACGTCACGAAGCGATGCTCGACGTCAGCTGCTGCCAATGCCGCATCGAGCTGGGCGACGGCATCGGCCGAGGTCGCGCCGTCGGCGCCGCCCCAGATGCCGAGGATCGGGTTGGTCATCTCGGCGGCCACGTCGGCCGGGGCCGGCGTGCCTCCACGACCCGCTCCGATCGGGATCCCGTAGAAGCCGATTGACCCGGCAAGGTCCAGACCAAGCGTGGCCGCCAGATAGGAGAGCCGGCCGCCGAAGCAGAAGCCGATCGTGAACAGGGCGTTGACCCGCTCCTCGTTGTCCATCCGGAGGTGCCGCGCGGCGGCCCGGATGTCGGACGCGACGCCCGGCCAGGTGATCTGCTCGACGTGGGACGTGTGGTCGAATGCGTCGCCGCGCGTCGGCTCGGTACCGGCGGTCCGGCCAAAGAAGTCAAGCGCCAGTGCGTCGACGCCGTGCTCGGCGAACCGGAGGGCCAACTCCTCGTAGAAGGGATGGAGGCCGCGGACGTCGGGGATGATCACGATCCCGGCGCCGATCGAGTTCGTGGCCCTAGCCCGGAACGCCCGGAATCGGTTGCCGTCCGCGCCCTCGAGGATCAACTCGGTCGGGTCGAGGGCACCACCGGCGATTTCCGGGATCGGCGGCCGGGAATCGAGATCGAAGCACATCGGCGGCATCTCCTTGGAAGGGTCCCGCCAAGGCTAACTGATGTTCAGTTAGCCGCGACCGATAAGCCGCCGCGAATGGCCTGGACGCAGGATGTCGTCATGGACCGGAACCGCATCGGGAGGATCGTCCGCGCCCTCCGGCTGCGCCGGGGTTGGACCCAGGCGGAGCTCGGCGCTCGGGCGGGTGTCTCGAGATCCAGGATCTCTCGGATCGAGACCGGGCGCATCGGGTGGATGGCGCTCGACGACCTCGAGCGAATCCTGATCACGCTCGACGCGCGGCTGGAGCTCGACGTCCGGTGGCGCGGTGCGGCCCTCGATCGCCTCCTCGACGAGCGGCACGCGGCGATCGTTGACGCGACGGTCCGCTGGCTGGCCGGTGATGGGTGGACCAATGCCGTTGAGGCGTCGTTTGCCGTCCGCGGCGAGCGGGGCGCGATCGATGTCTTTGCGCGTCACCCAAGCGGCGCTCTGCTCGTGATCGAGGTCAAGGCGTCGATCGGCGACGTCAACCAGACGCTGATCGGGCTCGATCGGAAGGCCCGCCTCGCGCCGATCATCGCCCGGGAGCGGAGTTGGCCGATCGGGCCGGTCTCCCGGATCCTCGTCGTTGGCGAAACCACGACGTCACGATCCCGGATCCATCGCCACGAGGCGTCGTTCCGGACCGCATTGCCGGCGTCGACGAGTGATTGTCGAGCGTGGGCTCGGTCGCCGACCTCACGCCCGATCGGCGGAATCGTGTTCCTCCGACCGCCGGATGTGCACCGGGCGCACAGGTTGGCGGCCCGGATCCGGCCGATCGACGGTGCGCCGGCGGTTTCAAGCACGAGCGTCGCCCGCCCTCGGTCGCGTTGACCCCCGGATTCTCGCCCGGCGCGCATTCGGAGACGCGGCGGGAGCGGCGCGTTCACGGGGCGAGCATTCCGCGATGTAGGCCGGGTCGTCACCGGTCTCGAGATCAACGCCGCCGGATGTGTGCCCGGTGAACAGCGCGGCGGCGCCCAAGCGTCCGATCGACCGCTTCAGCGGGCCGCGACGCGGGGAGAAGGACCCGCCCGAGCCGGGTGACCACGGAATTCGCACGGGGTGCGCATTCGGGGATGGATCCCCGCGGCGTGTTCACGCGACGAGAATTCCGCGATGAGCGGGCGGGCGATGAGCGGGCGGGCGATGAGCAAGGGCCGGACCGGTGCGCTCGGGCCGCAGCCGTCCCGTCACCCGGGCCGCCGCAACACGGGCGGTAGAATGCCTCGATGCCTGCCGCGCCGCTCGTCGTCCAGAAATTCGGGGGCTCCAGCCTCGCCGACGCGGACCGGATCCGTCGTGTCGCGCGGCGGATCGCCCGTGAGCGCGCCGCCGGCTCGGACCTCGTCGTCATCGTCTCGGCGATGGGCGACACGACCGACGAGCTGCTCGGCCTGGCCGCCGCGATCACCGATACCCCCGACGAACGCGAGCTCGACATGCTCCTCGCGACGGGCGAGCACCAGAGCGCGACCCTCGTGTCGATGGCCCTCCACTCGCTCGGCGTCGCCGCGATCAGCCTGAGCGGCCCGCAGGCCGGGATCACGACAGACGGCCGCTACGGCCGAGCCCGGATCGCGAGCATCGAGCCCGCCCGCGTTCGCCACGAGATCGACGCGGGCAAGGTCGTCATCGTCGCGGGGTTCCAGGGCCGGGCCGAAGGCGACGACGCGGCCGGCGCCGACATCACGACCCTCGGCCGCGGCGGCAGCGACACCACTGCCGTTGCCCTCGCCGCCCGGCTGGGCGCGAACCGCTGCCAGATCTTCACCGACGTCCGCGGGATCTACACCGCGGATCCGCGCCTCGTCCCCGACGCTCGGCAGCTGCCGATCATCGGCTACGAGGAGATGCTCGAGCTCGCCCACCAGGGCGCCCAGGTGATGCAGACCCGGGCCGTCGAGCTCGGCTGGGTCAACGGCGTCGTCATCGAGGTCCTCAGCTCGTTCGAGGACGCCCCCGGAACCCTGATCAAGGAGGACCCGCTCATGGAGCAGCGGAACAAGGTCCGTGGCCTCGCCCACGATCGGAACGTCGCCAAGGTCACGATCGTTGCCGTGCCGGACCGACCAGGGATCGCCCGGAGCCTGTTCGGGCCGCTCGCCGACGCCGGCGTGAACGTCGACATGATCGTCCAGAACGTCGGCCACGGCGGTGAGACCGACATGTCGTTCACGGTCCCCCAGGCGGAGCTCGGCAAGGCGAAGAAGACCCTCGAGTCGATCGTCCGCGATCTCGGCGCCCGGGAGATGACGACCGACGCCTCGGTGGCGAAGGTCAGCATCGTCGGCGCGGGCCTCCACAACGCTCCCGGCTACGCGGCCCGGATGTTCGGGACGCTTGCGGATGCCGGCGTCAACATCGAGATGATCTCGACATCCGAGGTCCGGATCACCTGCATGATCGGCGAGGATGCCCTCGAGACGGCCCTCCGGGCGTTGCACGAGGCGTTCGAGCTGGAGCGGCCGGAGGCGGCCACGCTCGCCGCGACCCCCGCCGGGATGAGCGCGGCAGGCGGGAGCGCCGGGACACGGTGACGAGCCCCGCCGCGGACCCGGCGACACGGACCGGCCCGGTGTCCGGCACGGCCGGCGCCACGATCCCGGCGCTTCAGCGTCAGGAGCGGTTCACCAGCGTCGAATCGACGAACGACGTCGTCCGGGCCTGGCTCGCCGCGGGTGAGCCCGAGATCTGCCTCGCCCTCGCCGACGAGCAGACGGCGGGCCGTGGCCGCAACGGGCGGACCTGGACCGCGCCACCGGGCGTCGGCCTGCTGCTGTCCCTCGGCTTCCGGCCGACGTGGCTCGCGCCCGATCGGGTCTGGCGGCTCGCCGCCACGATCTCCCTGGCGATGGCCGATGCGGCCGAGGAGGTCGCCGGGTTGCCGGATCGTTCGGTTCGCCTGAAGTGGCCAAATGATCTCGTCATCGCAACCGACCCAGCCGGCCGCGCCCTCGATCCACTCGCAACCGACGACGCGGGCAGCGCGGCCGTCGTCCGAAAGCTCGGCGGCGTTCTCGGCGAGACCGCCGGCCTCGGCACGGACGATGCGAGTGTCGTTGTCGGGATCGGCCTGAACGCGGACTGGCCCGCCGCATCGTTCCCCGAGGAGCTGGCCGGGATCATGACCTCGCTCCGGGCCGCGGCCGGCGAGCGGCCGGTCGATCTGGTCCACCTCCTCGACGCTTTCACGTCCCGGCTCGAGACCCGAATCGAGGCGCTGTTCGGTGGCCGCTTCGATGTCACGGACTGGGTCGGCCGCCAGGTCACGACCGGCCGCCGGATCGATCTCGTCCTGCCGGGCGATCGCGTCGAGACGGTCCTTGCCCGGGGTGTGGACGCTCTCGGCGGCGGACTCCGGATCGGCGCGCCGACCGCCACCGACGCCGCCGCCGAGCGGACGATCGTGGTCGGCGAGATCCGCCATGTCCGCCTGGCGTCGGTGTAACACGATGGCTCGACCGGGTTTGGGAAGGGTGAGCGTCCCCGGACGGCGCAGCACGGCCCCAGCCGAGCTGCCGACCCGGATCGCCCATCTCGATCGCGACCGGCCGCTGGTGGAGGCGGCCCAACGCGATCCGCTCCAATTCGACGCCCTGTATCGCAGGTACCTGGCCCAGGTGTACAGCTACGCCTATTACGAGCTCGGCGACCATCACGAGGCCGAAGACGTCACCGAACGGACGTTCCTCGCCGCGCTGGCCAACCTCGCCGGCTTCGAGGAACGTGCCCGGCCCGCTGACGGCGACGGCGCTTCGACGTTCCGGGTCTGGCTGTTCCAGATCGCCCGGAACGCGGTCGCCAACCAGCGGCGCGGACGCCGCCGCCATCCCCAGGCACCACTGGAGGCGGCCGCGCTCGTCGCCGATCCGCTCGATGTGGAAGGCGGCGCGCAGGTCCGCGACGAGGTGGCGGCGGCCTGGAAGGCTGTCGGGCGGCTGCCGTCCGACCGACGCCGAGCCATCGTCCTCCGTTTCGTCGAGGAGATGTCGACCGCGGAGATCGCCGGCGTGCTCGGCCGGTCTGAGGGAGCTGTCCGGGTGCTGATCCACCGGGCGCTCCGGTCCGTCGCCCGGGATCTCGGCGCCGGAGCGGGCGGCTCCGGTTTCGCGCGACCCGATAAGCGCGAGCGGTCCTCGTGACCCTCGACCGCGACAGCGCGGCGACCGACGCTCTCCTGACCGACCTCTACGTCGACGCGCTGCTGGCGGGAGCCATCCTCGATGCGGCCGCCGGACGGACGGCTGGCCTGCGACGAGGCGGCACGCCCAACGGGTTCGCGGACCTCGCCGATTCGATCGATCCCTCCGCCAGGCGAGTGGCCGAGCGCCTCCGCCGCGACCTGGCCCGAGTCCACCCGTCCTTCCGCTTCGAGGAGCGGCTCGCCACCCGCCTCGCCGAGGCGGCGGTCGCTCTGCGTCTGCCCCTTGCGGCCGGCGCCGAGGGCCGAATCGTCCCGTTTCCGGGCGGGCCGTCGGCGGACGTTGATCCCGGGCTCGGTCCGGACGCCGGGGCCAGTGGCGGACTCATTCCGGCTGGGTCGGCGCCGGGCTTGAACGGCGTTGCCGCGGGCGTCTTGACCTCTGATCTTGATCCCGCCCATCGACCGGCGGCGGCCCGACCGCTCTTGATCGGCGGCGCGCTCACCTCGGCCGCCCTCTCGATCGCCGGCGCGGCCTTCGTCGCGTGGCGTCTGGGCCGGCCCGGCCGGGCGTCGACGCCGATGGCCCGGGCGGCCCGCGCCGTCCGCGATGCGCGCCTGTCCGCCGCGTCGCCCGCTCGAGGCCTCGACTGACATGCCGATCAAGCTGCCGTCCTTCCGCCCGCGACGCGACGCCTTCCCGCCCGACCTCTGGACGAAATGCCCGTCGTGCGGCGAGATGCTCTTCAACAAGCAGCTGGACAAGGTCCTCCGGGTGTGCCCGTCCTGTGGCCACCACTTCCGCCTCTCGGCCGCGGCTCGGATCGGGATGCTCCTCGATCACGACTCATTCGCGGAGCGCGACGCCGGCCTCGAGTCGGAGGATCCCCTGGGGTTCGTCGACCAGAAGACCTATCCCGACCGGGTCGCCTCGGCCCAGCTCGCGACCGGGATGCGGGACGCTGCGGTGTGGGGAACCGGCACGATCGACGAGCAGCCGGTCGTGATCTGCGTGATGGACTTCGGGTTCATGGGCGGGTCGATGGGTGCGGTCGTCGGCGAGAAGGTGACGCGGGCGGCGGAGCACGCTCTCGCGAGCCGGGTTCCGCTGATCATCGTTGCCGCATCGGGTGGCGCTCGGATGCAGGAGGGGACGTTGTCCCTGATGCAGCTCGCGAAGACGATCGGCGCGCTCGAGCGGCTGCGCGGCGCAGGCGTCCCGTTCCTGAGCCTGCTCTCCGACCCGACGACCGGCGGCGTCTTCGCCTCGTTCGCGGTCCTCGGTGACGTGAATATCGCCGAGCCGAATGCCCTGATCGGGTTCGCCGGCGCACGCGTCTCGGCCGGCACGATCGCCCAGGAGCTGCCGCCCGGATTCCAGCGCTCGGAGTTCCTGTTCGAGCATGGCTACCTCGATCGGATCGTCCACCGCTCAGAGCTCCGGCCCGAGATCGCGACCCTCCTCCGTTACCTCGTCGCGCGGCCGCTGCCGATGTCCCCCGACGGCCCAGACGGCGATCCCCTCGGGCTGCCGTCGTTCCGACCGTTGTCGTTCCTCTCCAACCTCGCCGAGCGCGTCCTTCCGACCGAGCCCGACCGCGGCGGCGGGCCCGGCGGTAACGGCGCGGGCAGCGGCGCTGGCGGCGGTAGCCGGCGTCCGGGCACGTCGGAGGAGGCGAACCGTGGTTGACCGGATCCTCGGACGGGGCCGCGACGGGGCGAATCACCCGGCCTCCGACGCCGAGGGACCGGGGGCTCCCGCCGAGCGGGACCCGAAGGCCGAGACGTGGGCCCGGGTCCAGCTGGCCCGGAACCTGCGCCGGCCGCGGATCCTCGATCTCCTGCCCGAGCTGGCCTCCGACTTCGTCGAGCTCCACGGTGACCGCCTGTTCGGCGACGATGCAGCAGTCGTTGCCGGTTTCGCCCGAATCGGCGAGCGCCGGGTGGTCGTCGTCGGCCAGCAGAAGGGTGCCGACACCGAGGAGAACATCCGGCGCAACTTCGGGATGCCCCACCCCGAGGGCTACCGCAAGTCGATGCGGGTCATGGAGCTGGCGGAGCGGCTGGGCCTGCCGGTCGTCACGTTCGTCGACGTGCCGGGCGCCCACCCCGGCCCGGAGTCGGAGGAGCGCGGGATCGCCGAGGCGATCGCCCGCTCGATCGGGCTGATGAGCCGGCTGCGGACCCCGATCGTCGTCGTGATCACCGGCGAGGGCGGGTCCGGCGGCGCCCTGGCGGTCGCCGTCGGAGACGTCGTGATCGCCCTCGAGAACGCGGTCTACTCGGTGATCAGCCCCGAAGGCTGCGCCTCGATCCTGTGGCGGACCGCCGACGAGGCGGCGACGGCAGCGGTCGCGATGAAGATGACCGCTCCGGACCAGCAGGCGCTCGGGGTGATCGACATCGTGATCCCGGAGCCCGGCGACGGGGCCCACACCGATCACGCCGAGACCGCCCGCCGGATCCGGACCGTCGTCGCGGAGCAGCTCGACGCCCTCGCCGAGCTCCCGCTCGACGCGCTCGTCGATGCACGGTACCGTCGGTTCCGGGCGCTTGGCGCGTTTCGCGAGGTCGAGGCGCCGCCGGCGGTGATCCCGGACCGGCCGGGCCTCGCCGATCGTCTCCGCAACCTGCTCGACCCGGGCCGCTGGTCCGGCATCTCTTCGATCCCCGCCGGCCGCCACGACGAGCTGCCGGCCCGTGACGAGGTCTGAATTCCGTGACCGATGACCACCGCGTGACGCCCGCTGCAGCTGCGGCCACGTCGCGCGCTTCGGGGCCGCGAACGGCGGACGAGCGGGCCGCCGACCACGCGGCCATCGCCCGGCTGGCGGAGGACCTGGTCCCCGCGTTGATCGCCAAGCTCTCGGCGAGCGGCCTCGGCGAGATCGAGATCGGCGAATCGACGTGGACGATCCGCGTCCGGCAGCCCGCCGAGGCGAGCTCCGGCCACGGCCGCCCGACGACGGATCGGGCGTCCCGTTCCCAGCCTGGCCACGCCGGACATGGCCACGCGCCGGGCAGTTTCGAGGGCCATCGCAGTGCGCGTGACGGCCGATCCCACGCGGCTCCGGCCGGAGCTGCCGCGGCCTCCACAAATGGATCGCGGCCGCCCGGCGGTCACGACGGCGGCACGGCCTCTGGCCACCGCCCTGCCGACGCCCCTGCCGATCCCCACCGAATCGTCGCCACGTCGCCCGCCGTCGGCATCTTCCGGCCCCGAGCCGACGTGAAGCCCGGCACCCGCGTCCGGAACGGCGAGCGTCTCGGTGCGGTCGACATGCTCGGGATTCCCCAGGAGGTCGTCGCGCCGGCCGACGGGATCCTCGGGGCGAGCTTCGCCGATGCAGGCCAGGCCGTCGAGTACGGCCAGGAGTTGATCGCCATCGAGCTCGCCGCCCGAATCGCGGACCGGAGCGAGGCCTGATGTTCAAGAAGATCCTGATCGCCAATCGGGGCGAGATTGCCCTCCGGATCCTGCGCGCCTGCCGGACCCTCGGCGTCGATGCGGTCGTCGCATACAGCGAGGCCGACCGCGAGTCGCTACCGGTCCAGCTCGCCGACGAGGCGATCTGCATCGGCCCGGCCGACGCCCGGCGGTCGTACCTCAGCGCGCCCGCGATCATCAGCGCCGCGATCGTCACCGGCTGCGACGCGATCCACCCCGGCTACGGCTTCCTCTCCGAGGATGACGGATTCGCCGAGGTCGTCCGGGCCCACGAAATGACGTTCATCGGACCGCCGGCCAACGTCCTCGAGCGGTTCGCGAGCAAGGAGGCCACCCGCCGCCTGCTCGGCTCACTGGGGTTGCCGACGATCCCCGGCTCCAACGGGATTCTCCGCGATGACGCTCACGCCCTGGCCGAGGGCGAGCGGGTCGGCTACCCCCTCCTGATCAAGCCGGCGGCCGGCGGCGGCGGCAAGGGGATGCGAATGGTCCGGACGCCGCGTGAGCTCGAGGCGTCCCTCAACGTCTGTCGCTCCGAGGCGCGAGCCGCGTTCGGCGATGACTCGCTGTACCTCGAGCGCTGGCTCGATGAGACCCGCCACGTCGAGGTCCAGGTCGCGGTCGACCGCTACGGCCGCGGGATCCATCTCGGCGAGCGCGACTGCTCGGTCCAGCGCCGCCACCAGAAGATCCTTGAGGAAGCCCCGACGCCGGCCATGTCGCTTGAGGCCCGGACCGAGCTCTGCACCCGGGCCGTCCGGGCGGTCGTGTCGGCCGGTTACGAGAACGTCGGGACCCTCGAGTTCCTCGTCGATCGCGACGGCGGCTTCTATTTCATCGAGATCAACTGCCGGATCCAGGTCGAGCACCCCGTCACGGAAATGCTGACCGGCATCGACATGGTCGCGATGCAGATCCGGATCGCGGCGGGGGAGCCCCTCGGATTCAGCCAGAACGACGTCGTCAGCCGCGGCCATGCGATCGAGTTCCGGATCAACGCCGAGGACCCCGAACGCGAGTTCCAGCCGGCTGCCGGCGTCGTCGAGCGCTATCTCGTCCCGGGCGGACCCGGCGTCCGGATGGATTCGCACCTCTACGCCGGCTACGAGGTGCCGCCGTTCTACGACTCGCTCCTCGGCAAGCTGATCGTCTGGGGACCGACCCGCCAGGCGGCGATCGAGCGTGGCCAGGTCGCCCTCGCCGAGCTGATGATCGATGGGCTCGTGACGAACATCCCGATCCACCAGGCGCTCCTCTCGAGCGAGGCGTTCCTCGAGGGCCGGATGACGACGAACCTCCTCGACCGAGTCGGCGCCGCCGCCTTCCTGGCCGCCGCGGCACGCGCCTGAGGCGCCCAGCGGATGACCCCGCCCATGCGCACCTGCACCCACCCGACCGCACGACCGACCCGTCGCGCGGCACACTGAAGGCCCCACTGGAGTTGCCCGTGACCGATGCCGCGACCGGCACCCCGCCATTGCCGAAAACTGCGACCACGCCGATCAGGCCGATCACCGGCGCGCCGGCGTCGGCGGCCCCGGCGGCCGTTTCGGGCAAGCCCGTGACGATCCACTCGACCGCCGAGATCCAGGCCCTGATCCCGCACCGCTGGCCGATCCTCCTCGTCGACCGGATCGTCGAGTACGACGCCGCGGCCAAGCGGATCGTCGGGATCAAGGGCGTCGCAGCGACCGAATGGTTCTTCCAGGGCCATTTCCCGGGGCTGCCCGTGATGCCCGGCGTGATCCAGGTCGAGGCGCTCGCCCAGACGATGGCCGTCTATGTCGCCAAGCAACCCGGGTTCGGCAACCGGATCGGGCTGTTCGCCGGCATCGACGATTGCCGCTTCAAACGGGTCGTCGTCCCGGGCGACGTCCTTCGGCTCGAGGTGACGATGGAGAAGCTCGGCAGCCGGTTCGGGCGCGGGCGTGGCGTCGCGACCGTCGACGGGGAGGTGGCCTGCGAGGCGACGCTGAGCTTCGTCATTCCGGCCGAGGGGGTGCTCCGGTGACCGCACGAGTCGCGATCCTGTCCGATGTCCACGGCAACCTGCCGGCCCTCACGGCGGTCCGGGCGGCGCTCAAGAAGGAGCGGCCGGATCATGTCGTGATCGCCGGCGACCATGTCTTCCAGGGCCCGGATCCCGCGGGCGTGGTCGATGCCCTGCGCGAGATGGAGGGGAACGGCGCAACGATCGTCCAGGGCAACACCGACGTCGCGGTCGCCGATTTCGACTATGGCGCGGCGTTCCCGTGGCTGACCGACGGCGTCCCCGATACCATCCGCGACGCCGCCGAATGGGCGAATGACGAGCTCGGCGACGAGCGGGTGTCGTGGCTCCGCCGGCTCCCGTCCGAGCGACGCCTGATGCTCGACGACACGATGCTCCTCGGTTGCCACGCCTCGCCCGGCTCTCAGACCCAGGGCTTCGATGCCCAGCTCGATCCGAACGTCACCCTCGAGCGGATCTCGCGGACCGACGCCCGGCTGATCTGCTGCGGCCATACCCACCTGCCGGAGATCCGCGACCTCGGCTGGAAGATGATCGTCAACGCCGGTTCGGCGGGCTACGTCTTCGACGGCGAGCCGACCGCGTCGTGGGCCCTCGTCGAGATCGACGGGGCCGAGGTCAAGGCCGAGATCCGGCGCGCCGAGTTCGACACGATGGCCGTTGCCAACGCGATCAGTGCCCGTGGCCTCGCCGGCGACGTCTACCGCGCGGCGACGGTCCGGACGGGCAAGCTCGTCCGGTGATGGGGGAGCGACGATGACCGATCCGCGCCGGCCGAATCCGGACTGGCCGAGCGCGCCGCGCCGCGTCGTCGTGACCGGGATGGGCATGCTGACCGCTCTCGGCCCGGACGTGGCGACGACCTGGGCCGGGATGGTCGCGGGCCGCTCCGGTGTCGGGCCGATCACCCTCTTCGACCCCGAGCGGCTCGAGTGTCGGATCGCGGGCGAGGTCAAGGGCTTCGACAGCTCCCACGTCCTCGACAGGAAGGACCAGCGCCGGACCGACCGCTACATCCAGTTCGGCCTCGTCGCCGCCCGTGAGGCGATGGACCAGGCGGGGCTTCCGCCGCGGATGGACGGTGCCGAGGCCGAGCGGACCGGAGTGATCTTCGGGACCGGGCTCGGTGGCGTCGGGACCCTCGTCGACGGCATCACGATCAACGCCCTCCGCGGCCCGGACCGGATCAGCCCGTTCTTCATCCCGATGGGGATCCCCAATGTCGGCGCCGGCCAGATCTCGATCAGCTTCGGGATGACCGGGCCGAACTTCACGACCGTGTCGGCCTGCGCCACCGGCGGCCACGCGATCGGTGAGGCCTGGGAAACGATCCGGCGGGGAGATGCGGAGACGATGATCGCGGGCGGAGCCGAGGCCGGGATCCGCGAGCCGCTGGTCGGTGGGTTCGACTCGATGCACGCCCTGTCGCGGCGCAACCACGATCCCGAGGCCGCGTCCCGGCCATTCGACCAGGCTCGTGACGGGTTCGTTCCGGGCGAGGGCTCCGGGGCGCTCGTCCTCGAGGAGCTCGAGCACGCCCGGGCCCGCGGCGCGACGATCTACGCCGAGATCATCGGCTACGGAGCGACGGCCGACGCGTCTCACATCACCTTGCCGGCGCCAGGCGGGATCGGCGCGGTCCGGGCGGCGCAGCGGGCCATGCGCAAGGCCGGAATCGGTCCGGACGACATCGCCCACGTCAACGCCCACGCCACCTCGACGCCGGAGGGCGACAAGGCCGAGCTCCAGTCGATCCGGACGACGTTCGGCGATCACGCCGGCGCCGTCACGGTCACGAGCAACAAGTCGATGATCGGCCACACCCTCGGCGCGGCCGGGGCGATCGAGGCGATCGTGACGATCCAGACGATCCGCGAGAGCTGCGTCCCGCCGACCCTCAATCTCGAGGACCTCGATCCGGCGGGAGCGGGACTCGACGTCGTGGCCGGTGCTGCCCGCCATCAGGACGTCCCGATCGCCATGTCGAACTCGTTCGGGTTCGGTGGCCAGAACACCGCCCTGATCATCCGGCGGTGGACCGAATGACTGACCAGGACCACGATCACGACGTCGACGGGGCCGAGGTCCTCGATCACGACCACGCGCTCGACGCCTCGATCGAGGCGGCGGCTGTCGCCGACCTCGATCCGGGCGATGCGTCGCTGCTGGCGCTGGTCGACCGGCTGGGCTCACTGCTCGATCGGAGCGACCTTTCCGAGCTCGCGGTCGAAGCCGGCGGCACACGGCTCGTCCTGCGCAAGCCGGCGGCCATCGTCACCTCGATGGTCGGCTTGCCATCCGGCTTTGCGAGCGGCGCCGACGGCGGCACGGGAGTCCCGGGCTCGACCGCGGGGAACGTGGGTTCGGATCGCTCGGGCGGCACCGCCGCCGGCGGCCACTCCGACGCGCCGGCCCGGCCGAGCGTGAAGGCGCCGCTGACCGGGGTCTGGTACAGCTCCCCGGCGCCCGGCTCAGCGCCGTTCGTGGCTGCCGGACGCGAGGTTGCCGTCGGCCAGGTCATCGGCCTGATCGAGGCGATGAAGCTCTTCAACGAGATCAAGTCCGACCTGGCAGGACGCGTGGTCAGGGTGGTGCCGGACAGCGGCGCCCTGGTCAAGGCAAAGCAGCCGCTGATCGAGGTGGAACCGCTGTGAACGACACCAAGCCGACGGCCGCGATGCCCCGGGCCCACGTCACCGGCTGGGGTCGATACGCGCCGTCCCAGGTCCTGACGAACGCCGACCTCGAGAAGCTCGTTGACACCTCCGACGATTGGATCCGATCGCGGACCGGGATCCGGGAGCGGCGGGTCGCGGCCGCCCACGAGACGACCGCGTCGATGGGCGCGGTGGCCGGTCTCCGGGCGATCCGGACCGCTGGGATCGAGCCAAACGACATCGACCTGATCCTGCTCGCGACGCTGACGCCCGACTACTGGATGCCCTCGACCGCGGCCCTCGTCAAGGAGGCGATCGGCAACACGAAGGCGACCGCGTTCGACGTGATGGCCGCATGCAGCGGGTTCGTCTACGGCTTCGCGACCGCTCAGGCGTACATCCAGGCGGGCCTCGCCAAGCATGTCCTCGTGATCGGCGCGGAGCTCCTGACCCGGTTCCTCGACTACACCGACCGGGCGACCTGCATCCTGTTCGGCGACGGTGCCGGGGCGGTGGTCCTGTCCGCATCGGACGAGCCGGGCGGCGCGCTCGGGATCGAGATGACGACCGAGCCGCAGGGCGCCTACATGATCTGGCTGCCGGCGGGCGGATCGAAGGCGCCGTCGTCGGCCGGGACGATCTCCCGGGGCGAGCATTACGTCCGGATGGAGGGTCGCGAGACGTACCGGTTCGCGACGAGGACGATGGCGACGACGGCGCTCGAATCGATTCGGCGATCCGGACTCCAGCCGTCCGATATCGACCTGTTCGTCCCGCACCAGGCCAACATCCGGATCATCGAGGCGGTGGCGAAGGGTCTCGACCTGCCGATGGACAAGATGTTCATCAATCTCGACAAGTACGGCAACACCTCGGCGGCCTCGGTCCCGATCGCCCTCGCCGAGGCGGTCAACGAGGGCCGCGTCAAGGTCGGCGACAACGTCACGATCGTCGCCTTCGGGGCCGGCTTCACGAGCGGCGCCGTCACGATCGAGTGGACTGCTGACCCGGCGCGAGGCATCGCCGGCGACGCGGCCGTCAACCCGGCCGATGTCAAGGTCCGGCCGCCCGTCGACTGGGACTCGGTCGACCCGATCCCCGCGGCGCTGGCCGAGGTGCTCAATCGTTCGGGACTGGTCGAGGTGCCGCTCGACGACGTCGCTCCCGGCGAGCCGGAGCGCGCCCCCACGGAGGCCCACGCGTGATCGATCTGTCGGGCAAGGTCGCGCTCGTCACGGGCGGCTCGCGCGGCATCGGTCGGGCGATCGCCAACCGGCTCGCCACGCAGGGTGCCGACGTTGCGTTCACGTACCGCGGCAACGCGGCGGCGGCGGATGCCTGCGTCAACGAGCTGACGGCGCTCGGTCGGCGGGCGATCTCGATCCAGGCGGACGCGACCGACCCGCTCGCTGCGGAGGCCGTCGTCAAGCAGGTGGTCGAAACGTTCGGCAAGGTCGACATCCTCGTGAACAATGCCGGGATCACCCGCGACGACCTGATCATGCGGATGAGCGTCGAGGCATTCCGCGAGGTCCTCGAGACGAACCTGTTCGGCGCGTTCTACATGACGAAGGCGGTCACCCGGCCGATGCTCAAGGCGAAGGGCGGCCGGATCATCAACATCACCTCGGTCTCGGGCCAGGCGGGTCAGACAGGCCAGGCCAACTACTCCGCCGCGAAGGCCGGGCTGATCGGGTTGACCAAGGCCACGGCCCGCGAGCTCGCGTCGCGGACGATCACCTGCAACGCCGTCGCGCCCGGCTTCGTCCTGACCGAGCTGACCCAGGACCTGCCCGAGGCGCTCCAGGCGCAGATCACGGCCGCCACGCCGCTCGGGCGCTTCGGGACGACCGAGGAGATCGCCAACGCCGTGGCCTTCCTCGCGAGCGACGATGCGGCGTTCATCACCGGCCAGGTGCTGGCGGTGGATGGCGGCCTGGTGATGATGTAGCGACGCGCGTCGTCGCCGCCGACTGCTCGTCCGGTGAACGGCGCGTGGCCTGGCGCCACACGGATCGCCGCGGAGCACGCGCGGTCCTGCAGGATGCGTTGCGCGGTCCCTGCCGGCCGTTCACGTCGTGCACGAATGGTGGCGGAAGGACGCGGCGTGTCCATCCGGTGAGCATTCGGCATTTGGCACCGTTGGGCGAAGGCGCCGCCATCGGGGTCGCCCCGGTTCCGGCGCCGGCACTCGCGGTGCTAGGCTCCGGACGATGGAGATCCGCCAGTTCCGGGTCGAGGGGCTCGGCCACCTCTCGACCCTGATCGCCGACGAGAGCGCCGGCGTTGCCGCGGTCGTCGACCCGCGCCGGGACGTCGATGTCTATCTTGCGGCGGCCCGCGACCTCGACGTCCGGATCACGCACGTCATCGAGACGCATCTCCACAACGACTACGTCTCGGGCGGCCGCGACCTCGCCGAGCTGACCGGGGCGCGTCATGTGATCGGCGCCGGGGCGGAGCTGCGCCACGAGCACGGTCCGGTCAGCGACGGTGAGACCTTCGAAGTCGGGGCCCTGCGGTTCACGGCCCGAGATACGCCCGGCCACACGCCGGAGCACGTCGCCTACGCGGTCGCCGACACGGGGCGCGGCGCGGACCCGGCGGTCCTGTTCAGCGGCGGCTCGCTGCTCGTCGGCGCGGTCGGCCGGACGGATCTCCTCGGCCACGAGCACGCCCACGACTATGCCCGGGCGATGCACCACACGATCCACGACATCGTCATGGGCCATGAGGACCACGTCGTCGTTCACCCGACCCACGGCGCGGGCTCGCTGTGCGCGACCGGCATCGCCTCGACGCCGACGACGACGATCGGCTACGAGCGCCGCCACAATCCGCTCGTCTCGATCGCTGACGTGGAGATCTTCGCGAAGCGCCTCCTCCGCGGCCAGCCCGCAGTCCCGCGCTACTTCGCCCGAATGCGCCCGACGAACCAGGCCGGGCCGGCACTGCTTGGCGGGATCATCCCGCCGCCGCGGCCGCTCAGCCTCGATGAGACGCGGGCCGCCGTCGCGAGCGGCGCACTCCTCGTCGACCTGCGCTCGCCCGCCGACCACTCGATCGCGCATGCGGTGGGGTCACAGAACGTCCCCCTGGGACCGTCGTTCGGCACCTGGCTCGGCTGGGTCGTCGACCCGGACCGCCCGCTCGTCCTGGTCCTCGAACGGCCCGACGACTGGGACGAGGCGATCCGCCAGACGCTCCGGATCGGCGCGGAGGGACAGATCGTCGGCCATCTCCGAGGTGGCTTCGGGATGTGGGCCGAAGCTGGTGGCGCGCTCGAATCGACCGGCCGCCTGAACGTTGACGAGCTCGCGACCCGGCTCGAGCGCGCCGCGCCGGCCGACGCCCCGCTCGTGATCGACGTCCGCCAGGCGAACGAATACGAGATCGGCCACGTCCCGGGCAGCGTCCACATCGCGGCGGGATCCCTTCCGGACCGGCTCGCCGAGCTGCCGCGCGACCACCCGATCGTCACGATCTGCGCGGCCGGGCTGCGCGCCGGAGTCGCGGCCTCGATCCTCCGCAGCGCCGGGTTCGCGGACGTCTCATGGGTTGCATCGGGGGTGCCGGCGTGGCGCGCTGCCGGTCACCCGACCATCTGGGGCGACCAGCCCGACCGTGCCCCCAGCGCCCGCCGCCAGGAGGCGCCGGCCGCCCGCGGCTGACGCGACGCTCTGGGGATCGATGCGGCCGGCCCTCACGTTCCCGGCTCATCGACCGTTTCCGTTGGTTCACCTGAATGGCGCGAGCAAAGCCGGTACGTTCGATCGCCGCCAACGGTACCTCGGACCGACAGAGTTCCGGGGCCGGGCATGGGATGGTGACGATGGCCATGAGCGCGCATCCGCCCATCCGACACCGCCCGCGCGACGCAAGCGTCCAGCCACGTCCAAGGCAGGCGCGGTCGCGCGACGCGCCCGTCGCCTCCGATGGCGCGCCTCTGGTCGAGAAGAGCCACTCCGCCGACGACTCCGCCGACGACTCGGTCGCCGCGCTGTTCGCCCGCCAACTTGAGGTCCTCCAGGCCGCCTCGGCCCGCCTCAGCCGGGCGGAGGGTCGCGATGCCGTTGGCCGGGCCGTCGTCGAGGAGACCGGCCGGATCATCGACTACCACAACGCCCGGGTCTACATCCTCGAGCCGACCGGCGAGCTGGTCCCGATTGCTTTCGAGGGCCGCGTGGGCGAATACGAGAAGGTCGACTTCGCCCTTCTTCGGACCCGCCTCGGCTTCGGCTTCACCGGGTGGGTCGGCCTCAACGGCGAGCCGCTGCTCGTCGCGGACGCCAATGACGACCCACGCGGCGCGTCGATTCCGGGGACGGACGACGTCGACGAGTCGATGCTCGTCGTCCCGATGCGCTACGACGATGCGGTGGTCGGCGTGATCACCCTGTCCAAGCTCGGGCTCGACCAGTTCGACGGCCACGACCTGCGGCTCCTCTCGATCCTCGCCGACCAGGCGGCGACCGCCCTCGAGTCGGCCCGGAACCTGGCCCGCAGCGAGGCCCTCAGCGGCGAGCTGCGGCTCCTCCTCGCGGTGAGCGGCGAGCTCGCGGCGAGCCTCGATTCGCACCAGGTCGCGAACATCCTCGCCGCTCACCTCGCCCGGGCGATGGGCGTGGAAGAGTGCGGGATCTCGTACTGGGACCGGCCAAACGACCGGGTCGCGACCCTCGGCTACTACCCGGCGGTGCCCGTCAACGAGCTGGTGCCGTTCTTCGACATCACCGCCTACCCGCGGACGCGGCGGGTCCTGGCCAACCAGACAACGGAGCTGATCGACGTCGAGGATCCGGGCGCCGACCCAGCGGAGGTCCGGCTTCTCGAGGCAGCCGGCCACCGCGCGCTGGTCATGCTGCCTCTGGTCGCAAAAGGTCAGTCGATCGGCCTGGTCGAATTGATCTCGGCCCAGGCGATCGACCTCGACGACGACCGCCTCGACCTCGCCCGGACGATCGCGAACGAGGCCTCGATCGCTCTCGAGAATGCCCGGCTGTACGAGGAGGCGCGGGCCCTGGCGGACCGTGACCCGTTGACGGGCTTCTTCAACCATCGCTACCTCCACGGGCGGTTCGGCCAGGAAGCCGTCCGGGCGCGGCGCAGCCATCGGCCGCTCAGCCTGTTGATGCTGGACCTCGACGATTTCAAGCTGGTCAACGACACCTTCGGCCACCTCCTCGGCGACGACGTCCTGCGCTGGACGGCCGACCTTCTCCGGCGGACCCTGCGCGCATCGGACGTTCCGGCCCGCTATGGCGGCGACGAGTTCGCGATCCTCCTGCCGGATTCGGACCACGCCGAGGCGGCGGCAACCGCGGCGCGGCTGGCCGAAGCGTTCGCGGCAGCGGCGTTCTCGCGCGACGGCCGGATCACGGTTCCCATCGGGTTCTCGATCGGCGCGGCCACGTTTCCTGCGGACGGCCGGACCGCGGCCGAGCTGATCGCGGTCGCCGACGCCAACCTGTACCGGATGAAGCGCGCGACCCGCCGGGCCGGCTCGTCCCAGACCGCCTGACCGCCTGACCGCGGTCGCCGTCCCCGTTGCCCGGTCGCCGAAGGTACTGGGCCTCCGCCGCCGGAAGTACTGCCTGCCCGACTTGCGGCCAAGTGCACCGGACCGTCATGCTCATTCCCGAACGTGACGTCACCGACCGAGCGCCATCCATCCCGACGGACGGAGGATCCCCGGATCCGCCGCTCGTGGCTCGTCTTCGCCGGAACCTTGGTCCTCCTCGGCCTGATCGCTGTCTTCCGCGTCTGGGTCGAGCCCGGCCCGAGCAGCTGGGCCATCGCCGTGCTCGTCGTCGCCGTTGGCGCTGCGGCATTCGGACACCGGATGGCCGTCCGCGACCTGGAGGCCGGACGGCGCGCCGAGGCGGAGAGCTTCGCCCGGATCCTCCAGGGTCTGTCTCGCTCGATCTCGCCGGATGCAATCGTCGATGCAATCGTCGAGGAGCTCGGGGCCGGGACGGGCGCAGACCACGTCGTCATCGTTCGGCGGCGGCCCGATGCCCGCGTCCTCGAGGCCACGCTCGTCAACGCCCGAACGGGCGGCTCGACGTCTTCGACGCTGTTCCCGATCGCCGATCTCGAGGATCCGCCCGACATCGGCGGCGGCGCCGGCCGGAGGGAGCCGATCGCGATCTCCATCGACATGGGCACAATCCCGACCTTGCCCGGAGGCTCGCATCGAAGTGGCCGTCGAGCGCCCAGGACTGCCCCGGCCGTTGACCTGCCGGAGCCGGGCGCCGCTGGTGCCGCGGGCGCCGCCGCTGGCGTGGCCGGCCTCCGCGCCGCGCGATCGCGCGCCCTCGACCCGGACCGGCTCGTTGCCGATCGGATCGCTGCTCGAGCCCGGGATGTCTTCGGGTTGCGGTACACCCTGGTTCGCCCGCTCACCACCGATGGCGGGATCATCGGAGCGCTGGTCATCTCGCGGCGGACGAGCGGCGCCTGGCCGGCCGCGGCGCAGCGACTCCTCGTCGGGGCTGCGATCGAGGCGTCGGCGGCCTTGTCTCGAGCGTATTCGCATCGAAACGCCGAGGCCCGTGCCTCGACCGACGCCCTGACGGGGCTTCCCAACCGGCGCTACTTCGACGAGTTCTGCGCGCTGCTCTCGCGCCGGCGTCGGGCCGAGGACAGCGTCGGGGTGCTCATGATCGACATCGACAAGTTCAAGGCTGTGAACGACGCCCATGGCCACCCGGTCGGCGACGAGGTCTTGCGGGCCGTCGCGGCGGCGATCGTCAGCGCGGTCCGCGAGGACGACGTGCCGGCCCGTTACGGTGGCGAGGAGTTCGCCGTCCTGCTCAGGAACCCGACGATCGACGTCGCGGTCGAGGTCGGCGAGCGGGTCCGGGAGGCCGTCGCGGAGCTCGACCTGAGCCGGTTCGGCGTGCCGTCCGTTCGAGTCTCCGTCGGTGCCGCCGTGGCCGAGGATCCTGCCGAGCCGATCGTGGCCACGATCGAGCAAGCCGACCGCGCGCTCTACGATGCCAAGCGCGGCGGCCGCGATCGAGTCGTTGCGGCCTGATCGCCAGTTGGCGTTTGCCGGAACCAGCGCCACCGACACCGCGGCGGCGTTGCGTATAGCCGCATCGCCTCCGCGCCCGCGAAGCTTCGATGTCGCCCGCGGCCCCCCGGCCCGCGCCTTCAGATATGCGGCTACTCGCAACGGCGGTGAGGACTACGTCTGACGCTCCGTCCCCGCGCCCGACCCCGTGCCCCCGACCCCGTGCCCCCGACCACGGCGTCCCCGACCACGGCGTCCCCGACCACGGCGTCCCCGGCCGCGCCCACCCGGCCCGCGCGTTCAAATATGCGGCTACTCGCAACCGCAGCGAAGACCTAGTTCCCGAGCGCCGCCCCCGACCGCCACGCCGGCCCAGCGGCCGCTCGCGCTACCATCGATCGATGCCCCGGGATCGATCGTCCGCCGCGTCCTGGGCGCCGCTGACGACAGCCGTTCCGGGCCACGACCCAGACGAGTCCCCGGCGGACGTGCTCGCCGACGGGGCGGCCCATCTGACCAATGGCGACCTCGCCCGGACCTTCCACGAGATTGGCGACATTCTCGAGGTCCAGGGCGAGATCGCGTTCAAGACCATCGCCTACCACCGCGCCGCGGACACGATTGGTCGGAGCCCGATCGACCTCGTCGCGGCGTACCGCTCGGGCGAACCGCCGAAGGTGGCTGGCGTCGGTCAGGCGATCAGCGACAAGATCCGCGAGCTGGTGACAACGGGCCGGATGACCTACCTCGACCGACTCCGGTCGGAGGTTCCGGCAAGCCTGGTTGAACTCCTGCAGATCCCGGGCCTCGGGCCGAAGACCGTCCGCCAGCTCCACGAGGAACTCGGCATCGCGACGATGGCAGAGCTCAAGGCGGCCGCCACGGCGGGCCGGATCCGGACCGTTCGCGGCCTGTCCGAGCGGACCGAACAGCTCATCCTCGAGGGAATCCGGCGGATCGAGAGCGAGCCGCCGCGCCGGCTGTACCTCCACCAGGCGCAGGAGCACATCGCGGCGCTGACCGCGATCCTCGAGCGGGTCCCCGGTGTGATCTCGATCGAGCCTGCCGGCTCGTACCGCCGCCAGAAGGAGACGATCGGCGACCTCGACCTCCTCGCCGAGACCACCGATCCCGCCGCCCTGATGGCGCGCTTCACCGCGCTGGGCACGGTCGACCAGATCGTCGCCAGGGGCGGCCACAAATCGGCGATCCGGTTGCTTCGCGGCCCGCAGGTCGACCTCATGGTCATGCCGCCCGGGGCCGCCGGCGCCTACCGCATCCACTTCACCGGCTCTAAGGAGCACAACGTCCGGCTGCGGGCCCGCGCCCGCGACCGTGGCTGGAGTCTCTCGGAATACGGGTTCCAGCGGATCGGCCCGGACGGCGACGTCCTGACTGGCGACGACGCGGAGCTCCGGACCTTCCCGAACGAGGCCGAGGCCTACGATTTCCTCGGCCTGCCATTCATCGAGCCCGAGCTGCGCGAGGACCACGGCGAGATCGAGGCCGCGCTCGCCGGCACGCTTCCCGCGCTGATCACGGAGGCCGACCTTCGGGGCGACTGCCACAGCCACAGCGACTGGACCGACGGCAGCCAGTCGATCGAAGTCATGGCCGAGGCCGCCCGGCGGCGCGGCTACGCCTACCAGGTCCTGACCGATCACACCCAGTCGTTGGCGATCACGAACGGGCTGACCCCTGATCGGGTGGAGGAGGAGCGGGCCGTCATCGCCGCGCTCAACACCCGGTTCGCCGCGGAAGAGGCCGCCGGGATCGCGCCACCGGAGACCCCCGAGGAAGGCTTCCGGCTGCTTCACGGCTGCGAGCTCGAGGTCCGCGCCGACGGCCAGCTCGATTACGAGGACGACCTCCTCGCCCGATTCGACGTCGTGGTCGCATCGGTCCACGTCGCCCGGCGCCAGAATCGGGCGGAGTTGACCCGGCGGACCCTGAACGCGATCGCCAGCCCGCATGTCGACATCGTTGCCCACCCCGCCGGCCGGATGATCCAGACCCGCGACGACCTCGACCTCGACTGGGAGGCCATCTATGCCGCCGCCGCGGCGAACGGGACGGCCCTCGAGGTCAACGGCTCGCCGCACCGGCTGGACCTGTCCGCCGAGCGAGCCCGGCGAGCCGTGGCGGCCGGCTGCTTCCTCACGATCGATTCCGACGCCCATCACACCCGCGAGCTCGACGACACCCGCTGGGGCGTTTCGCAGGCGCGCCGCGGCTGGGTCACCGCCGCCGACGTCCTGAACACGCGCTCGCGGGCGGACCTGCTCGCCTGGGTCGGCGCGAAGGCGACGCGGATCGGCGCCTGACGTCGGGGCGCCCCGGACCGCGTACCATCCGGCCGATGACGGCGTCACCCGCGACCCACCACCGCTCCACTGGCGGGCCTTCGAACCTCGGCCGCCATGTCGCCCTGCCGCCCGCCATGACGCTGAGGCCGACGGGCCAGTCCGGCGCCCGCGATCTCGTCCTCGCCGCGACAACAGTCGTCGGCATGGCGGCGGTCCTGAGCGGGCCGATCACCTGGCTGGCCGCGATCCTCCTCCTCGCGGCGATGATCTTCGGGACCCTCCAGGTGCTCGGCGATGACGGACCTGCCGCCGACCATGGCGTTCCGATCGAATCGTTGTTCCTCCCCGCGCTCGCCGCGATGGGCTGTCTCGGCGCGATCCGGCTCGTCCCGCTCGGCCTCGGCCTGGTGCCCGCCCTCGTCCTCACCGGGTTCCTCGTGGATCGGACCCTCCTGGTCGAGGGTCGGATCGCGGCGGCCCTTCAGGCGCCGAGCGTCGATGACCGGTGGCGGACCCTCGTCGCGATGCTCGTCGTCGCGTTCGTCGCGTTCAGCGGCGTGGCGGCCATCGTTCCCGGCGGGATCGCCGGCCTGGAGCCCGCCGGCACCCCGATCCATCCCCTCCCGCTCGGGGATCTCGTCCTGCTCGCGCTCGCCGATGCGGGCGTCGCCGGGCTCCTCGGTTACCGCGCCTCGGCGCTCCGCGGCACGACCGTCCGCGCCTCGCTGTGGGCCGCGCTGACCTATGGCGTCGCGATCGCCATCGGGGCTGCCGCGATCCGGGCGATGGGCATCCCGCGACTCGTCGGCCCGGCCCTCCTGATGCTCCTCTTCTACCTGTGGGACTCGCTCCACGCCGCTGCGCCGGCCCGCCGCCGCGACCCACGCTGGATCTGGGAGACGGTTGCGCTCGCCGGGCTCGGCGCCGCGGTCGCGTTCTGGAATCTCCGCCTCATCGGCTGACTCGTCAACGCGGGCGCTTGCGCTACGGCCAGACGAGCGTCCGGTCGCGGTCGATCGGCCAGCTTCGGCCGTCCGCCAGGCGGACGAGGTGGATGTTGTCGACCCGGTCGATGACGATCGCCCAGCCCTGGTCCGGCGACACGTCGATCCGCAGGTTCCGACCATCGAGTTGGGCCAGCCGCTCCGGCTGCGGGTCGGCGAGCCTGCCGCCGACGGCCCGTCCGATCGGGTCGGCGATCCTGATGAGGTTGGTTCCAGCGGCCGTTCCGGCGGCCAGGAGGAGCGTCCGTCCATCGCCCGCAAATCCGATCGGCTCGACCCCGTCCGTCGGACCCTCGCTCGGCGGCCAATCCACGACGATGTCGTCCGTCGTCGCGTCATTGACGATCGAGAGAACGATCGACGAGCCGGACACGGCCAGGTGGTCGATGGGCGCATGAGACCGGTCTGCGGGGGTCATCTGGACCAGGTGGTGGTCGCGAACCCGGAGTCGGGCGTCGTACGCATACCGGCCGCTGCAGCCCTCCACGCAGATCCCGTGGCCGACCCGCAGCTCCGTGGCCGACCACCAGCCTTCGAGTCGGTTGTAGTCGCCGACGATCGGGACGACGGTCGTCCGCCGGGCGCCGAGGGCGACGATCACGAAGATGTCCTCGAAGCCAGCGCGGGTCACCCGGCCGGCGGTCGCGGCGATCGCCTGGCCGTCCGGTCGCCAGACGACGTCGAACGCGTTCCGGGGCCAGTCCACCGGCAACGGCAGGAGGCTCCGCGTGGCGGCGCCGTCCCAAAGCCATCCGCTGACGCGGTCGGCGGTCCAGATCCAGATGAGCACGTCGCCGGACTCCGGACGGGGGAGGATGCGCAGCGTCGGGCCGCCGTCGTCGGGGACGACCGCCGGGCCGAGGTCGAGCGGCGGCATGGCGGCAGCCACGCGGAGACCGCCGTCCGCGGTCGGAACGAGTCGTTCGACATGCGCGATCTGGGTCGAGCCGGTTCGGTCGACCCAGCCCGAGAGGGCCCCGTTGAAGGCAGCAACATCCGCTCCGGACGGCGCAGCGGTCGGTGTCGGTGATGGCTCGGTGGCGGGCAGCGGTGCCGCCGGGAGGGGCGTGCCCCCGACGATCCGGACGATCAGGAACTGGGAGGCGTCCGAGCCACCCGGGAGCTCGACCGAGCGGCCGCTCGCCCGCTCCAGGATCGTGATGTTCGGACCCCGGCGATCGGTCGCGATCGCGAGGTAGTCAGCGCGGTCTGACCACTTGAAATCGGCGATCGGGGCGGCCCCGCTGAAGAGGTCCGTCGCGCGCCCGTCGAACCCGATGAACCGGATCGTGTTGGCCGAGCTGATCGCGACCCCGGTCCCGGTCGGATCGATCGCGAGCTTGTCGACCGACGGCACGGTCGCGAGGATCCGCGTCGCCCCGCCGCCGAGCGGCCACATCCTCAGCGCCGTGCCCGCGTCGCTGGCGCCGAGGGTCTGGTCGATGGCGATGCCCGCGGCTGGGTCGACGTCCTCGGCCGCGTCGGTCGCTGGCCCGACGTCCGGCAGCGCCGCGGCGGGCGTGACGGCAGCCGCACCGGGCCGGACGACGAGGAAGCGCCAACCCACGTTGAGCCCGTCGGGCGACGGCAGCCGCTGGCGGAGGACGAGATCACCGCCGCTCGCGAAGCCCTGGACGATGACGTCACCGGGCACGGCCAGTTGGAGAAGCTGCCCACTCTCGACGTCGATGACCAGCAGCTTCGGTGGGCCGTCGCCGCCGGAAGCAAGGACGGCGAGGCGCCGGCCGTCCGCTGCCCAGACGGCCTGGCCGACATCGGCGATGGGGGTCGTGATCGACCACAGCGGCGCAGCGGTCGCGACCGCCACGGCAGCGAGCACCTGCTGATCGTGGCCCGGGATCGCCGCGATCGCGACGCGGCCCGCGGGATCGACGATCCACGTCCGGCCGTACTCCGCGTCGGTTCGCTCGGCGACGAGGCGCGGCAGCGACTGGCCGTCGAGGCGGCGCTCCATGAGCTTCGAGCTCAGGGCATCGAGGACTTCGTAATAGATGACCGGGCCGACCGCCGCCGGCATCGTCGAGGGCAGCGCATGGCTCGCGCGCAGTTCTCGATCCAGCCGCTCAGTCGGAGACCAGACGGCGGTGTAGACGATGGCAACGACGACTGCGGCCGCGGCGCCGGCTCCAAGCCGCCATCTCCATCGTCCCCGCATCGATCGCACGCCGCCATCATCGTCGGTCGCCGCCGACACGACGCCGAGTGGGCGCCGGCACGGCGCCGAGGGGCCGCCGAGTGGCCGCGGCCGAGTGGGCGCCGAGTGGCCTCCGAGACGACGTCGGGCGACTCGGGGCCGTGGCGGACCCCTCACGGGGTGGTTCCCGGTTTGACGTAAAGTCGTGGCGATGCTACAAGTCCTTGCCCGCCCGATCGCGTTCCGGCCCCTCGCCGCGGCCGACTCGATCCGGTTCGCACCGCACGAAAATCGGAGATCATCCTCGTGACCTTTCCCGACGTCGAGACCCAGCCATCGAGCGCCGTCAACCAGACGCGGCTGAAGCGGCAGCTGGCCGACCAGGCGATCGCCCAGGCGACGGCGGCGCAGTGGTCCGAGGCGGCCGAGACCAACCAGCGCCTCCTCGAGCTCGGGCCTGACGCGGAGTCGGAGAACCGGCTGGCGAAGGCCTTCTGGGAGCTCGGTGAGCTCGGCCAGGCCCGGGAGCACTATCAGACGGCTCTTGCCCTCGACCCGACGAACCGGATCGCGGAGCGGAACATCGACCGGCTCCGGATCCTTCTCGTTGACGCCGGCGAGAAGACCGTCCCGGCCCAGGAAGGCAGCAAGGCTCCGGTCTCGATCTTTGTCGAGGAGACCGGCAAGACCGGCTTTGCGTTCCTGACCGACCTGCCCCATCCGCGCAAGCTGGCCCAGGTCAACCCCGGCGATGCGGTCGAGCTGACACCGGAGAGTGGCCGGTTGATCGCGACCAGCAACGGGATGCGGATCGGCGTGGTCGAGCCGCGGGTCGCCGCTCGTCTGTTGAAGCTGATGGCCGAGGGCAACAAGTACGCCGCAGGCGTGACTTCGCTCGGCGACAAGGACGTCCGGATCATCATTCGCGAGATCTACCAGGACCCCCGCAACTACGGCAAGGTCAGCTTCCCGACCGCGGCCAAGTCGACGGACCTGCGGCCGTACACGAAGGGCACCCTGATCCGCGAGGAGATGGACCTTGAGGATGACCTCGAGGACGACGACGAGGACGACGAGATCGAGGATCTCGACCGGGTCCTGCCGCCGGAGGCCACCACGGACGAGGCCTTCGAAGAGGAGCTCGACGAGGCCGACGAGAGCTAGTCTCCGCGGCGGCACGGCCCGGGCCTGGGTTGGCGCCGCCTGGCGCGGGTCAGGGCGCGGGCTGGGCGCGGGTCAGTCGCGGCTTTGGGGGCGGCCTACCCCGTGGCCGCTGAGTGCCCCCGGACTCAATTGGCCAGTCAGCGAGCGTGGAACGCCTCGGATTGGCGCGATCCCGGCGACGGCCGTGCACGTTGATCGGCGGAAATGAGTCCCCCGGGACTCAGCGGGCTCAGCGTCGTCGGCGCGGGTGGCGTCGAGCGGCGTCGAGTGCCGGCGCCCTGAGCGCCGCCGGCGTCGAGTGCCCGCACCGCCGCTGGCGTCGTCTCCGCGAGTCGGGCCGGACCTGACGCGCCACTCAGCCGGAGGTAGGCTGTCGGCCATGACCGGTCGTGCGTCCCTCGTCCGCGCCGAGCCCGGGTTCTCGCTGCCGTTCTTCGATCGGCTGGCCCCCCCGCCGCCGCCCGCACTCGTCGTCGCCCGGATCGAGGCACACACGAAGCCGGGCGACGTCGTCCTCGACCTGGCGGGCCGCGGCGGCTGGGTCGGACGGGCGGCCGTCGATCGCCAGCGGCGCGCGGTCAGCCTCGAATCCACGCCCCTGACCCGGCTTCTCGCCGAGCTGGTGCTCCGGCCGCCGGACCTCCGTCATCTCGACGCCGCCTTCCAGGCGATGGGCGCCTCGCCGCGCGGCCAGACGAGCCTCAAGGTCGCCATCGGCGAACCCTTTGCAACCCGCTGCGCGACCTGCGGCCGATCGCTCCTCCTCGACGAGGTCGTCTGGCCTGGCGTCGGCGGCGCCGACGACGTCCCGGAGTTCGCGCCGGGAGACGCTGAGCCCGGCGACGATCCGGCCACGTCGGGCGGTCGCCGTCGGACTGCGGACCGCGACCACCCGACGCCGCGCAAGCTGTATTCCTGTCCGGTCTGCCGCGGCCAGCGTGGCGGCGAGCCGCGGAGCGCACGCCTCGACCAGCTCGATCTCGACCGGGCCCGGGCGATCCCCGCGGACTACGCGGCGGTCCGGGCGCGGCTCGCCGAGCGGTTTCCGCACGTCGATGGCGCGGCCGACCTTGTCGATGCGCTGCTCGATCTCCATACCCCGCGCCAGCTCGTTGGCCTCGACGCGATCCTGGAGCGGATCGAGGGCGACCTCCGGGCGGCTCCGGTCGAGGCCGCGCTCCGGCTGGCGTTCCTCCACGCCCTCCTGCCCGCCAGCCGCCTCAACGGCTATCCCGGCCGGATCGGCACGCTCCGGATCCAGGCCGGGCGAGTCCGCCCGCCGGCCGCCGGCCAGTGGCGCGAGCGTCACCCGTGGCTTGCCTTCGAGGACGGTATCCGGATCGTCCGCGGTTTCATCCAGCGGCTCGAGAGCGGGCCTGGGGGTGCGGTCCAGGCCCGCCTCGGGAACGACCTCCGGGCCCTCGACGAAGGCAGCGCAACCGCCGTGATCGCCATCTCCGGCCCGTCCACGACCCGCGCGATCGGTGCCGAGGCGTCACTCGGTCGGACCTGGGATGGCGGCTCTGTGAGCCCCGGTCTTCATCGCCGGATCCGGCTCGTCCTTGGCCAACCGCCCGTTCGCCCGAACCAGGAGCGGCTGTCGCTGACCTACTGGGCGACTGCCTGGACCGTCGGTGCCGAGGCCGCGTCGGCGCTCCCCCTCGCGGCGCTTTCGGGACCGCCGATCCGGGCGCCCTGGGGCTGGCAGGCCGCCTCGTTGGCCCGCCTCCTCGGCTCCGTCGAGCCGTCGATCGCCCGCGACGGCGAGGTGATCGAGCTCGTCGACGGCGGCCCCGAGGCGCTCGTGGCGGCCGCGATGGGCGGGGTCGGCGCCGGATTCCGGCTGCTCAGTGCCCGTCTCGGCGACGGCGACGACGAGGCAGTCGGATCGGTCGAGCTGCTGCCGCCGGGCGCCGTGCCGCCGCCCACGCCGCGGACCCGGGCGAATGTCGCGCTCGGCCCGCTCTCGGGCGGGGCAGGGGATCCGGACATGGTCCCGGGCACCGGGCTGTTCGGCGCCCCCGAGCGCTTCGACCGGCGGCCGTTTTCCGCCGCCGACGTCCGCCAGACCGTCGTCGAGGTGGCCGTCGAGAGCCTGAAGGCGCGTGGCGAGCCGGCGTCCGCGGATCGCCTGCTGGGCGAGGTCCTCGTCGGGCTCGATCGGGCTGGCCAACTCCGGCGCCTGGTCGCCCAGCGCGACCACGCGGTGCCAGCAGCCGACCAGACGATGCCACCCGCCGCGAGCCCGATGGACTTCGACTCCGGTGCACCCGACCCCGGGTCGCGCTCCGTTGGCCCGGCGGCGGGTCCGGGCGATGCCGCGCAACCGTTCGCGCCAGGTCCGGGGAGTGGCGGCATTCAAGCCGGCGCCGCCGACTCGTCCCTCGCCGCCGACGCGCGGCCCACCGCCGCATCACGCGTCGGACCCCCCGTGCTCGCCGTCGTCGCCGACGCCGTCGCCGCGGATGCCGCGGATGCAGCGGACGGTCCGCCGGATCGACCGGCAGTCGCTGCCCGGCGCGCGGCTCGCGAATCGGACGCGCCGCCCGACCAGGTCGAGGCGCTCCTGGCGCTCATCTCCGAGGGGTTGTCGGAAACCGGCCGGCAGCGGCTCGTGGAAGTCGCCCCCGGCCGCTGGTGGCTGGCCGACCCGCGAGATCGCGAGAACGCCGCGGCGCCGCTGGCGGATCGAGTCGAATGGGCCGTGTTCAGCCTGCTGTCGACCGCCGGCCCGATGTCGGAGTCGTCCTTTCTGCAGCGGGTGGCGGGGCTGTTCAACGGCCACGACCTGCCCGACGAGACGCTCGTCCGGGCATGCCTCGAGAGCTACCGCAGCCGGGCGAGCACCCCCGAGCGGATCCTGACCGCCGACGACCTCCTCAAACGCGCCCAGGACCACGCCGACATCATCGGCCAGCTCGCCGACGGCGGCCATCGGCTCGGCCTCCACGTCTGGATCGGCCGCCGGGAGCAGGCCCGCCGCCTCGGAGCAGGCCGGCTCGTCGACCGCCTTCATCCAGACGAGCAGCGCGGTCCGCTGAGCCATATCAGCCGGGCGGTCAACGAGGTCGCCGAGGTTGATTGCGCCTGGTATCTGCGTGGCCGATTGGCCTTCCTGTTCGAGGTCGAGTGGACGGCGATGCTTGGCGAGCCGATCCTCCGCCGCCACACCCGGATCCCGCAAGACGACGGCACGGTCCGGTTCCTGGTCGTCGCCCCGGAGCGGACCGAGCTGGTCCGTCACAAGTTCGAGCGATCGCCGCTCCTGCGGGAGGCCTTTGAGCGAGACAACTGGCACATCCTGAAGTGGAACCACCTCCGTTCGTTCCTGGCCCGCGACGAGCCGACGCTCGACACGCTCGAGCCCTATCTCGGCCTCGATCCCGTGATCGAGCGGAGCGGCGAGCAACTCGGGTTCTTCGGGGAGTAGCGGCGGACCCGCAGTCCGGCCCGTCCGCTCCGCGCGCGTTACCCTTTCCGCAATATCGTTCCCGGGGTCGACGGCGCGCGCGTCACCCACCCAGCCTTGGAGACGTTCGTGACCGACGCCCAGCCCATCTCATCGCCGGTGGACCAGCTTGCCGACGGCTTCTGGGAGCGCCTCCTCGAGCTCAATCCGACGACCGCCACCGTCTACGGCGACGAGCGCTACAACGATCGGCTCGAGGATCCGAGTCCGGCCGGCCGGGCCAAGACCCGCCGTCTGATGGAGCAGACGAAGGCCGCCGCCGAGGCGATCTCACCCGACGGGCTGCGCCTCGAGGACCGGATCACCCGCGACATGCTGATCGTCATCGCTGATCAGGGGATCGAGCACGATGATCAGGGCGTCCATCGGCTCGCCGTGGTCGACCAGATCGGCGGTCCCCAGACCCTGTTGCCCCAGGTCTGCCAGTTCCAGCCGGCCGACACGCCGGAGCGGCTCGAGAAGTTCCTCGCCCGCCTGGAGGCCTACCGCGACTTCATGGCCGCCAACACCGACACCCTCCGCGAGGGCCTCGAGACCGGCCTGACCGCGCCGCGGATCGTCGCCGAGCGGACCGTCGCCCAGCTCGAGCGCCTGCTGGCGATCCCGATCGAGGAGGCCATCGTGCCGGCCCTCGCCCAGGTCGCCTCGGACGCCGACCGCGAGAGGGTCCGCAAGGTCACCGAGGAGGTCATCTACCCGGCCGACCGGGCCTTCCTCGAGGTCCTGCGGGGGGATTACCTGAAGGCGACCCGAGAGGACCCCGGGCTGTGGTCCGCCCCGAACGGGGCGTCGCTGTATCGGACCCAGATTCGGTCCTGGACGACGCTCGAACTCGATCCCCGGGAGGTCCACGAGATCGGGATGGAGGAGCTTCGGATCGTCGATGTCGAGCGGCGGGCGATCGCTGCGGCGGCCGGCGCCGCGAGCCCCCCGGAGTATCGCCGGCGCCTGGCCGACGATCCGGCGAACACCCCGAGGACCAAGGAGGAGCTGCTGGCCCGGGCTCGCGAGGACATCGACCGCGCGTTGGCGGTCGCGCCGCGGTTCTTCGGGACGCTCCCCAGGGCCGGCTGCGAGGTCCGGGCGGTCGAGGAGTTCAAGGAGAAGGACGCCCCATTCGCGTACTACTTCCCGCCGGCGACCGATGGCTCGCGCGACGGGATCTATTACGCCAACGGCTACGACCTCCCGAGCCGGAAGTACACCAAGCTCGCGACGACGACCTACCACGAGGCGGTGCCGGGCCATCACTTCCAGATCGCGCTCGAGCAGGAGAACGCGGCGCTCTCCACGTTCCGGCGTCTGGGTGCCCGGATCGTGGGCGGCTCCTATGTCGAGGGCTGGGGCCTGTACAGCGAGAAGCTGGCCGACGAGATGGGCCTCTATCGGAGTGAGGCCGAGCGCTTCGGAATGCTCGATGCGGTCGCCTGGCGGGCGGCTCGGCTCGTCGTCGACACCGGCCTCCACGCTCTTCGCTGGACCCGCCAGCAGTCGATCGACTTCCTGCTCGAGGCGGGCCTGTCCGAGACGGACGCGACGATCGAGACCGACCGCTACATCTGCTGGCCGGGCCAGGCCCTGACGTACATGATCGGCTGCCGCGAGATCGAGAAGCTGCGCCGCGAGCTGACCGCCCGCGACGGCTCGGCGTTCGACCTGCGCGGCTTCCACGATCAGGTGCTGGCCCACGGATCGCTGCCGCTGGCGACGCTCACCCGGGAGTTGCCGCAGTGGGTCGTCGCGCCGGTCTGATCCTGCTTCGCGGGCCGATCGCCGGCAGCGACGGCCTGGAGTCACGCGGCGCGAATCCTCGACCCTAGCTGTCGAAGCCGATTCCGATCGCATCGAGGGCCCGCAGCAGCAGCCCTCGGCGGCCCTCGTTGCGGTCGGCCCGGTCGAGTTCGTGGCGGACGAGATTGACGGCGACCGATCGGAGCGGCTCCGGCGGGAACGGGAACGGTCGGCTCCGGACGAAGTCCAACCGGAGCAGGTCCGAGTCCGGACGGAGGATGAAGTCTCGGACGACACCGGCCGCCCAGCGGCTCGCCCCGACGCCGAGGCCGGTATAGCCGATCGCGTAGGTGAGTCGCCCGCCGAGGCCCTGGCCGAACGTGACTGTGAACCGCGACGTCGTGTCGATCGCGCCGCCCCAGCGGTACGGGAATCCGACATCAGCCAGCTGCGGGAACGCCCGCCGAAAGTGGGCCTCGAGCTTGTCGAACGTGGCCGGCCGCTGATCGAACTGCGGCCCGACGCCGTTGTTGCGGTGGTAGATCGCGTCGTAGCCGCCCCACAAGATCCGGTTGTCCGCAGTCAGCCGGAAGTAGTGGAACTGGTTGTTCGCGTCGCCCATGCCCTGCCGGCCGGCCCAGCCGATCGACCGCAGCTGCTCCGGCGTGAGCGGCTCGGTCACGAGGACGTAGTCATAGACGGGGACGAACTGGCTCTCGAGCCGCCGCAGCCAGCCCGAGTACGCGGAGGTTGCGACGACGACGTGATCCGCGATCAGTGAGGCGCCGTCAGCCGTCGTCAGGCGGACGCCGCCGGCGCGTCGCTCGACCCGGCTGACGCGGGTGTGCTCGTACAAGGCGATGCCGCGCTCGTCGCAGACCCGCGCCAGGCCGCGAGCGAGCTTCGCCGGATCGACGAGGATCTCGCGTTCTGCGGAGGCGCGGAGGCCGGCCTGCCAGAGCGGCGAATGGACCTCGGCCTGGACGGCGTCGCGGTCGAGGAAGGTCAGTTCCTCGCCCCATTCGGCAGCCTCGTCGACCCAGGCCTTGAACTCGTCGACCTGGTACGCCTGGTCAGCGACCGCGAGCCCGCCCGTCTCCTCGAGGTCGCAGCCGATGTCGTGCGCCCGGGTGAACGCGATCAGCCCGCGGAGGTTGGCGATGCCTTCCCGCTCGAGAATCGCGAGCTCATCGGGGAAGTGGCGGATCCCGTTGGCAAGGCCGTGGGTCAGCGACGCCTGGCAGAAGCCGCCGTTCCGGCCCGATGCTCCGAACCCGACCGTCTCCTGCTCGACGACGACGACCCGCAGCGACGGGTCCGTGTCCGTCAGCGCGAGCGCGGTCCAGAGGCCGGTGAAGCCGGCCCCGACGATCACGACGTCCGCGATCGTCGCGGCGCCAACGCCAACGCCGACGCCGACGGGGTGCGGCGGCCGGGCCGGGCCGGCCGGCGACGCGGCAAGCCAGTAGCTGATCCCCGTGGAGGGGTCCGCGATGTCCATGATCGGATCGTATCGGCCGCGGTCTGTGCGCGTGAGTCGCCCCAGGCCCGTGAGTCGCGCCCAGACTCGTGGTCTCTTGTCCAAGCTTGCTGCCAGCCGATCTGAGTCCCCACAGACTCATCACCGGCGGTCGGTGACGCGCGGCGCCATGCTGCAACTGGCGGCCGCCGGGCGCGCGCTCCCGCCGGCACCCGCGACACGGCCGGGGGAGCACGGAACCTGCGGTCTTGTCGCTCAAACTGACCAATCCGCGTGGGATTCGCACGAGAATCGGTGCATCGGTGCGATATCCGCGTTGACGGCGGCTCGGAGGCTATGCCACCATGAGGCCCCGCCCGTTCCGCTCCCCGGAACATCCGTCGCGCATGACGGGCCAAACCCAGTTCACGGAGTGACCTCATGGCCACCGACGCTCGGCCCTCGATCGAGACCCGCGCCCTCAAGCGCGAGCGCCAGAGCGCGATGTACCAGCGCGCGCTGAAGACCCTCCCCGGCGGGACGAACTCGAACTTTCGGGCCTGGGGCGAGGACACGATCTACATTGACCGTGGCAAGGGTGGCCGGATCTGGGACCAGGACCAGAACGAGTACATCGACCTCCGGATGGGCTACGGCCCGGTGATCCTCGGCCACGGCGATGACCGGGTCGATGATTACGTCAACCAGGAGATGCGCAAGGGCGTCAGCTTCTCGCTCACGAGCGAGGACGAGGTCCGCGCGATGGAGCTCGTGTGCGAGCTGACCGGCTGGGTCGACATGGCCCGGATGACCGTATCGGGCACCGAGGCGACGATGCACGCGATGCGGATGGCCAGGGCCTACACCGGTCGCAACAAGATCGTGAAATTCGAGGGCCAGTACCACGGCGTCCACGACTACGCCCTGATCAGCGTGGCCCCGGACGACATGTCCGAGCTCGGTGACGCCGACAAGCCGGTCCGTCTGGCGTGGGGTCGGGGCATCCCGGACGCCGTCGCGGACACGATCATCCCGGCCCGCTACAACGACCTCGGCCTGCTCCGCAGACTGTTCGAGGAGAACGGTGACGACATTGCCGCGGTGATCGTCGAGCCGGTCCTCGGGAACGCCCAGGGGATCATGCCGCAGGAGGGCTTCCACGCCGCGATGCGGGCGCTGACCGAGGAGTTCGGCATCCTCCTGATCTTCGACGAGGTCAAGACCGGCTTCCGGTTCGCCAAGGGCGGCGCGGCCGAGTTCTTCGGGATCCGGCCGGACCTCGCGACCTACGCCAAGGCCATGGGCAACGGCTATCCGGCGGCCGCGTTCGGCGGCCGGCGCGAGATCATGGAACTGCTTCCCGACAAGGTCAGCCATGGCGGCACGTACGCCGGCAACCGGGTGGCGGCCGCGGCGGCCGTCAAGACGCTCGAGATCATCCGCGACACGAACGCGCTCGAGACGATCCACGCCACGGGGCGGCGCGTCCAGGACGGCCTCAAGGAAGTCCTCAACCCGGTCGGGATCCCGTACATCTTCACCGGCCATCCGTCGATGTTCGGGATCATGTTCACCGAGGAGGTTCCGACCGAGTACCGCGACTGGGCGAAGTCGGACCACGAGCTCTATGACGCGGTGGCGTTGGGGATGCTCGCTCGCGGCGCGATGCCCGAGCCCGACAGCCGCGAGCCGTGGTTCATGTGCGAGGCCCACGCCCAGGGCGACACCGTCGACCAGGTGGTCTCGATCTTCGAATCATCGCTCAACGCCGCGCTCGAAGGGCGCGCGCGCGGCGAGGTCGCGCACGCGACCGGGGCGATGGCCCACCCCGGAGCCGGCTGAGCCCAACCGTCACAGCATCATCACCGGCCGGACCGGTCCGGAGAACGAGGGACGACAGATCGATGGTCCTCGACGGCAACGCAGTTCGCTCGGTTGACCGGGCGGCGGCACTTCTTCTCGCGCTCGGCGATTCGCAGGGCGAGGCCGGGGTCACCGAGCTGGCCCGGCGTCTCGGCCTCCACAAGTCCACCGCCTCGCGGCTGCTTGCGACCCTCCAGAAGCGCGGCCTCGTCGAGCAGGACGAGGAGACCGGGAAGTACCGCCTCGGGCTCGTCGTCATCCGGCTCGCCGAACGGGCCGAGCGGACCCTCGACCTGCGCGGGATCGCGATGCCCGAGCTCGAGAGGCTGGCCCGCCTGACCCACGAGACGACCGGCCTCGGCATCCTCGACGGCGACACCCTCCTGACGGTCGCCCAGGCCGACGGTCCGAATCTGATCGCCGTCGGCGACTGGACCGGGCGCCCGACACCGCTCCACTGCGTGGCGTCCGGCAAGGTCCTGCTGTCATCGGTGGCCGAGCGGGAGGTCCTCCGGATCGTCCGGCGTGGCCTCGTCAGCTACACCGAGCGGACGATCACCGCGCTCGAGCCGCTGCTCGAGGAGCTCGCCCGGATCCGCCGCCGCGGCTACGCCACCGCCCTCGGCGAGTTCGAGATGGGCCTCAACGCCGTCGCCGCGCCGGTCCACGACGCGCGCGGCAACGTGATCGCCGCGGTCGACATCTGGGGCCCCGCCTTCCGCCTCACACCGCGCCGGATCCCGGAGCTCGCCGCCCAGGCCCGCGAGGCCGCGGCCGCGATCTCGGTCCGCCTGGGCGGGACCGGAACGGCGACGGCCGCCCAGCCGACCCTCGCCCAGGCGCTCTCGAGCTCGACGATCGCCGAACGTGCTGCGCGACCGGCACCGTTGCCGGCTCCGCGCGCCGCGCCGTCGGTCCAGGCTCCGGCTGGCGCGCTCGCCGACGAGGTCGCCGCCGCCTCCTGAGATCGCGCCGGCCCCTCGCCAAGGACCTCACTGGTCGAGATCCCCGCCCCCTCGCCGACGTCGACGGTGTCCGGGCCGTGATGCCCGGCCGGCGGGTGGGGCCTGCCCGAGCGTCCGTCAGCGGGCTACCATCCCGATCGATGGACATCAACAAGCCGCCGCTGAGCACGATCGTCGAGGTCCTCCGGACGAACGGGGTGCGGATCCTCGTCATCGTCGTGGTTGCGTTCATCGCGCTGCGCCTCACGACGGTCCTCGTTCACGGGATCGTCAAGGCCCTCCTCGACCGCGAGGCCACCGAGGGCACTGCCCAGGAGCTCTCGGCGATCGAGGTCCAGAAGCGGATGGACACCCTCGACGAACTCGGGTCGAACGTGATCCGGGCGTTCGTCGCGATGATCGCCGGGATCATGGTCCTCGGCGCGCTCGACCTCGACATCGGGCCGGCCGTCGCCGGGCTCGGCGTCGTCGGCATCGCAGTCGGGTTCGGCGCCCAGAGCCTCGTCCGCGACTACCTCAACGGCGCCTTGATCCTCGTGGAGAACCAGTACAGCAAGGGCGACGTCGTCTCGATCGCGGGCGTCAGCGGCTCTGTCGAGGACTTCAGCCTGCGGCGGACGACCCTGCGCGATCTCGACGGCGTCGTCCACACCGTCCCGAACGGCGAGGTCCACGTCGCGAGCAACAAGACCCGGACCTGGGCCCGGATCAACCAGAATGTCACCGTCGCCTTCGGGACCGACATCGACAAGGCGATCCAGGTGGTCGAGGACCTCGGCAAGCAGATGGCGGCCGATCCCGTCTGGAAGCGCCGGATCCTCGAGCCGCCGCGGGTCGAGCGGGTCGAGTCGATCGAGGAGCGTGGCGTCACCCTGAAGATCCTCGGCACGGTCCGGGCGTCGGAGCAGTGGGCGGCCGGCGGCGAGTTCCGCAAGCTCCTGCTCGAGGCGTTCGCGAAGAACGGGATCCGCCTGCCCCGACCGCCGCAGGTGTTCGTTGCCCAGTCCGAGGCGACCGAGGGCGTCCAGATCGGCCCCGCACCGAGCCAGGACGACCTCGCCGACGAGTAGCCCGTGAGACGGGACCGGGCCGCCACCGGGCCGGCACCGGGCCGGCCCCGACGGCTCGGGACTGCCCGGCCGCGTAGAATGGCCGCTCAGCCCGTCAGTCCTCCACGTCTCGAACACGGCAGGAGCGCCCCCGTGAGTGTCGACCAGCGACCCGAGATCGAGAACCTCCTCGCCGAGGCCCGGACCTTCCCGCCCGACGCGGCTTTCACGGCCCAGGCCAACGCGAGCGCGGGCCTCTACGACGAGGCCGCCCGCGACCCGGAGGCCTTCTGGGCGAAGATCGCACGCGAGACCGTGACCTGGACCGAGCCATTCCACACGACGCTCGAATGGGACCTCCCGTTCGCGAAATGGTTCGTCGGCGGCAAGCTCAACATGAGCGAGAACTGCGTCGATCGCCACGTGGCCGCGGGCCTCGGCGACAAGGTCGCCTACCACTGGATCGGCGAGCCTGGCGAGACCCGGACGATCACGTACGCCGACCTCCTGCGCGAGGTCTCGAAGGCCGCCAACGCCCTGCTCGAGCTCGGGGTCGTCACCGGCGACCGGGTCGCGATCTACATGCCGATGATCCCGGAGCTGCCGATCGCGATGCTGGCGTGCGCCCGGATCGGCGCCCCGCATACGGTCGTCTTCGCTGGCTTCTCGGCCGAAGCACTGAGTGGCCGGATCAACGACGCCGAGGCCAAGCTCGTGATCACCGCCGACGGCAGCTATCGCCGCGGCAACGCAATGTCGCTCAAGGCCGCCGTCGACGAGGCGGTCGCAACCAGCCCGACGATCGAGCATGTCCTGATCGTCCGCCGGCTCGGCGACAATGCCGCCGAAACGAAGGTCGTCGCCGGGCGCGACGTCTGGTGGCACGACATTGTCGAGCGCCAGTCAGCCGACTGTCCGCCCGTGGCGCTCGACAGCGAGCACATGCTCTACCTGCTGTACACGTCGGGGTCGACCGCCAAGCCCAAGGGCATCACCCATACGACCGCCGGCTACCTCGTCGGCACGGCCTACACGCACCGGATGATCTTCGATATCAAGCCCGACGACGTGTATTGGTGCGCGGCGGACGTCGGCTGGGTCACCGGCCACAGCTACATCGTCTACGGACCGCTCGCGAACGCCACGACCGGCGTGATGTACGAAGGTTCCCCGGACACGCCTGGCTGGGACCGCTGGTGGCAGATCGTCGAGGATTACCGGGTCACGATCCTGTACTGCGCTCCGACGGCGATCCGGGCGTTCATGAAGCAGGGTGCCGAGCATCCCGCCAGACACAACCTCTCGTCGCTGCGCGTCCTCGGCTCGGTCGGCGAGCCGATCAATCCCGAAGCGTGGCTCTGGTATCGCGAGCACATCGGCGGCGGCACGGCCCCGATCGTCGACACCTGGTGGCAGACCGAGACGGGCCAGATCCTGATCACGCCCTTACCCGGGGTCACCACCACCAAGCCGGGCAGCGCGACGTTCCCGTTCCCGGGCATCGAGGCCGACATCGTCGACGGCGAGGGCAGGTCCGTGCCGAACGGTGGCGGGGGATACCTCGTCCTGAAGCGGCCGTGGCCGGCGATGCTCCGCGGGATCTACGGCGATCCCGAGCGTTACCGGCAGACTTACTGGAGCCGATTCCCCGGGATGTACTTCGCCGGGGACGGGGCGAAGCGCGACGAGGACGGCTACTTCTGGCTGCTCGGCCGGGTCGACGACGTCATGAACGTGTCCGGCCATCGCCTGTCCACGACCGAGATCGAAAGCGCCCTCGTTTCGCATCCCGCGGTCGCCGAGGCGGCGGTCGTCGGCGGACCGGACCCGGTCACCGGCGAGGCGATCAACGCCTTCGTGATCCTGCGCCTCGGCTTCGAGCCGACGCCGGAGCTCGGCGACGAGCTCCGGCGCCATGTCGCCACGAAGATCAGCCCGATCGCCAAGCCGAAGGCCCTGATGTTCACACCGGACCTGCCCAAGACCCGCAGCGGCAAGATCATGCGGCGGCTCCTTCGCGACATCGCGCAGGGCCGCTCGCTGGGCGACACCACGACCCTCGCCGATGCGGCCGTCGTCGAGACGATCCGCGAGAACAGCTTCAAGTCCGAGGACTGACGGCGTGCCCCTGAACTTCCTGCGTCGGAAGAAGTCCGGCGCCGCCGCGGTGGCGCCTGCCGCCGTGGGTGCCGGCTCCGGTCGGCGTTCGCGCACGGGCGTCGCGTTCGACGGCGTCACCGAGGAGTGGCATCTCGTCGGCCGGATGACCGTCGAAGGCCGGTTGTCCGATGCGCTCAACAAGCGCGAAGCCGTCGCGATCCACGACGTCCAGTGGGCGCCGATCGATGGCTCCTCGCCGCTCGTCGAGGCGCCCGGCCTCAAGAGCGTCGACCCATACGACCTGATCCTCGTCCTCGCGGGCGAGGGGTCGATGCCCGAGCTCACGGATTCCGAGCGGGCGGCTCACCGGATCCACAAGGTGGCCTACGACGTCGCGCTCGAGGCGCCACCGTTCCGGGTCGTCGGAACGGTCTTCCTCCACCCGGGCTCGGAGCCGAACACCCTGCTCGATCGGGCGACGGAGATGTTCGTCCCGGTTGTCGACGCGGTGGCGATGTTCGGCGAAGAGCGGGTCGGCGATCCCGACGTCGAGACAGTGCTGGTGAATCGCTTCTACCTGCGCGGCGTCGAGCAGGTCGACAAGCGGACCGGGCTCAAGGCGCAGCGCCTGCCGGGCATGCCCCTCGGCGGAACCACGTGGCGGGACCGCTCATGAGTGGCCGTCGCGCCTGACGGCCGATGCGTGCGTTGAAGCCTGCGCTCCTCGCTCAGGCACCGGTTACGGCGCGACTTGCGCCGCGCCGGCGCAAACTCCCGTGGATCAGGCCCGGGCGGCTTCCTTGGATCGACCGAACGGGAGCCGGAACCCACTGCTCTTGACGGGAACCGCGATCTTTGCCGGGACCTCGGTGTTGAACGTCCGGACGAGGCGTTCCGCGAGGGCGTCGAAGTCCTCGGTGATCTTCTCCCGGGGATACATCTCGATGACCGTCCGGCCCTCGTTCGCGGCCCGCACGAAGAGCAGGCCGCCCGAGCGGATCAGGGCGAGCGCCGGCATCCCGACGGTCTTCTCCATGTCCGCGACCGACACGCCGCTATTCGCGCGGTTGATGACGAGGGCGAGGCGGTCCTGGACGCCCAGCTCGATCGCGACCTCGCGGAGCTGAACGGCGGCGCGCAGGGCAGGCACGTCTGGAGTCACCGGGACGAGGATCTTGTCGGCCTTCTCGAAGATGGCCTTGTTGAGGCTGCTATACGAGGGGTGGAGGTCGACGACGATGAAGTCGTATGTCGGGCGCGAGGTGGTGATCGCGTCCGCGACGCGGCTCGGCTCGAGGATCTCGGTGTTCAGCGGGGTCGCGGTCAATGACACGACCGAGATCCCCGAGGGGTGCGGGGTCGCGATCTGGGTGAGCGTCTCGACGTCGCCGCCCTCGGCCTGGTCGCGCCAGCTGTCGGCCACCGTCCGGACCTGCTCGAGCCCGAGCGAAGTCCCAACATGGCCCGTCACCGTGTCGGCGTCGACCAGGAGGACCTTCTGGTGCTGATGAAGCTGGAGCGCCGAGGCGAGGTTCGTGGCGATCGTCGTCTTGCCGACGCCGCCCTTCGGGTTGAACACGGCGATCACGGTCGCCCGGCGGGACCAGTCGCCCATGTGCATCGAGCTGCCCTGGATGATCGGGCCCGATCCGTCGTCGATCGTGACCGACCGGATGCACATGGCCTCGACTCGCCAGCGGATCGAGTCGGTCGTGTAGGGCCGGCTGAAGAACTCGTCTGCCGAGGTCGGGCTGAAGAGCTTGTCGAGCGCCGCCGGCGACATGACCATGAGCGCCGGGATGTTCAGCCCGTCCTCGTGGAGCAGGCCGTAGTACTCGAGCGAAGTGTCGAAGTCGCTCTCGCCGTCGAGGATCGCGACCGCGATGTCGTGACGGGCGCGGAGCAGCGCATCGAGCTCGTCGGGCGAGCCGATCGTGATCGCCTCGAAGCCGGCGGCGCGAAGCTCCTCGGCGACGGGCGTGCGCTCCGACGTCGGTAGCGCGATCACGATTGCCGGTCGTGCCACGATCGTTCCTCCCCGGGATCTGGCTGGTCGTGAGGTGGACGCGTCAGGCCATCGGGCCGATTACGCGTCCCCCTCCGGGTCATGGGCGGTCACCTGGACCACGCCGTCGGACGAGCCGGTGACGCGGGCCTGGAAGCTCGGCAGGGAGGGGATGGCCTCCTTGAGCACGATGTCGCCGCTGTGGCTCACCGCGAAGATGAACTCGCCGTCCGGTCCGGACGACACGCCGACCGACTGGACGCCGGTCAGGCGGCCGAGGTGGCGCTTGAAGCTCGCGATGCTGGCCACGCTGACCAGCCCGACGACGACAACCTGAGTCGCCGCCGTCTCGCCGCTGCCGCTCTTGGCGCGGCCGGGAACGAGGCCTGCGAGCCGGGCCGCGAGCGCATCGTTGCCGATCTCGGGGATCTCCTCGTCAGAGGAGCCCGCAGCCGCGAGGGCTTCCGCCTCGGCGGCGTCGTAATCGGGTGAGATGCCCAGCGCCGCGAACCGCGGATCGGCCTCTTCATCCTCGTGGTTGCCCATGATCTCGATCGCGACGTCGGCGACCGCCTCGGCGCGCGCGGCGGCGTCGGCCGCGACCTCGGCGCTGGCGGCGGCTTCCGCGGCGGCCTGGATCGCGGCGAAGGCGGCCTCGCGGTCGATCTCGCCGTCCATGCTCTCACCGCCCTCGAAGCTCTGGGCGGACCCGACGCTCATCGGTTCGGCGGTGACATCGGTCGCGTCGGTGGTGTCGGCCTCGTCGCCGGTCACGGCCTCGACGTCCGTGGTCGTCTCGGCGGTGGCCTCATCGGCCTTGCCGATCGCGGCGTCGGTGGTGTCCGTCGCTGCGTCCGCGACGTCCAGGCCGTCCGTGACCTCGGCGACGGTCTCGTCGGTCGTCGCGGGCTCATCGGTCGGGGCCACGGAGAGCCCCTCGAAGGTCGGCGGCTCGGGCAGGTTCTCGGCCATCGTCGCGAAGCGGCTCGGGTCCTGCTCGGCGATGAGCCGCTCGAAGAACGAGGCCATCTCCTCCTCGAACTCGGCGACGGTCTTCTGGACGGCGTCGATCTCGCGCTCGATGAGACCGGCGTGCTGCTCGATCTCGGTCTCGAGCTGGGCCTTGCGCTGGGTGATCTTCGCCTCGGTCTCTTCGCGGATCCGGGCGATCTCGGCCTTGGACCAATCCTGGATCCCCGAGATGTCGTCGTCGGAGCGCTTGCGCAGGTCGGTCGCCTCGCCCGCGGAACGGAGGTGGATATTCTCGATGAAGGTCTTCGCGTCGGCCTGGAACTGGCCCAGGGTCTGGGCGCGGGATTCCTCCGCGGCGGCCTGCATCGCCCGGGAGAGGTCGAGCACGAACTTCGTCGGCTTCTTCGCGACGGGGGCGGCGCTCGTCGATCGGGACGGCGCGGGCGTCTCGGTTGCGGTGGAGTCCACGGAAGATTCCTTCGAGTTCGAGTCTGATACGGTGGACTGAGCGTTGTCGGCGGGCTCGGCGTCATTGGTCGTGTCGGCCTGCCCCTCGGTCTGGGCGTCCGTGCTGCCGGCCTCCGGGCCTGCCACGATCGCCTCCTCGGTCGGAGCTGACGCTGCGCTGGTCGCCTCGGTCACGGCGGTCGTGGCCTCGTCTGAGGTCGCCTCATCGGCGCTCCGGCCAACGGGCGCCTTGTCACTCCGATCCTCCGAGCTCCAGGGGAGTCGGAAGCCCGTGCGTGATTCGGTCGTCGCCATGGGTCGTGCGGTTCCCTCCAGGTGAGGACAGTGATTGCATCTCTGAGGACTTGTGGGCATCGTAGGAGCGCGTGGCGGTCCGGTGGAGTGCGCTAGTGGTACCAATCGGTGGACCCGGTGGTACCGGAGGTCCCGCGCCGGGATCGGCTCGTTGTCCGCCGTCAACGCAAGCCATTGCGCTGTGGTGTCGCCTTGCACCGGGCCGCTTTGTGAGGCGCTGGGAAGTGGCGAGCTCCGTTCCGACCCGCGTTCCCTGGCGCGGACCGAGGCGCGTTGCGTGGCGCGGACCGAGGCGCGTTGCGTGGCGCGGACCGAGGCGCGTTGCGTGGGGCCGCGTTCGCCGCGCCGCATTCGCCGAGATGTGCACCCAGAACAACAAACCGCTGATTTCGGGCGGTTCGCGGCCTCGAATCAACTTCGGCACCATCCCCCAGGCGTGCACGACGGCTCACGCGGGCGGGAGTTACCCGCCGGCAGCTAATCGCGTCTGCACCACTGACTGGCGGAGGCCGACCAGTCAGCCCGAAGCTCGCCAAAGCCCCGTTTGTTGTTCTTGGTGCACATCTTGTTGCGGTCGGCCTTGCTGCCTCGCTGTTGGATCGCCTTCCACGGCCCGGTCCCACTGCTTCACCTGCGGGGCACAGCCGGTTCGCCCCTGGGGCCCTTAGCCACCCGGATGCTCCGTGCGTGAGCTTTCCAGGGGAATGGTGGCCTTCAAGCCGATTCCAGGCCCGAATTCCCGTCTTCGCGGGCTACGACAGGATGGGCGCCCTGCGGATCCACTCACGGAGCCCGGCCGAGGTCGGGCGGTGAGTCCGACTGGATCCGGGTCACGTCGAGTTGTGACGATGCCTGAGCTCAGGATGCTCATGCAGCGAGCACCGGAGGCCCGAAGCCCACGGGGTCGGCCCACGGGGTCGGCCCAAGGGGTCGGCCCCTGGCTCCGCCGCGGCCTTGGCGGATCGACTGGCGGCCCCATCTCAGGCAGCGGGCCATTCGGGTCGCCCCGCGTACCATGGCGCGATGGATCCGATCCTCGATCCCGCGGCGCCGGTGCTCGACCGACTCGGCCGACGGCTGCACGACCTGCGGATCTCGGTCACGGATCGCTGCAACTTCCGCTGCACGTACTGCATGCCCCGCGAGATCTACGGCCGTGACTTCGCCTTCCTGCCGCGCTCGGAGGTGCTCAACTTCGAGGAGATCGAGCGACTCGCCCGGGTCTTCGTGGCTGAGGGCGTCGAGAAGTTGCGGGTCACCGGTGGCGAACCACTCGTCCGGCGCGATCTGCCCGAGCTGATCAGGATGCTCGCGGCCCTGCGTCGGCCGGATGGCGGGTCGGTCGACCTCACCCTGACCACCAACGGCTCGGCCCTCGGTTCGCTGGCCGGCTCATTGCGCGAGGCCGGTCTGGGGCGAGTCACGGTCAGCCTCGACTCACTCGACGACGCGACCTTCCGGGCGATGAACGGGGTCGATTACCCGGTCGCCAAGGTCCTCGACGGGATCGCGGCAGCGCGCGAGGCAGGCTTCGGCCCGCTCAAGATCAACATGGTCGTCCGGCGCACGATCAACGAGACGAGCATCCTGCCGATGGCCCGCTGGGCCCGGCGTGAGGGCCACATCCTGCGCTTCATCGAGTACATGGACGTGGGCCACTCGAATGGCTGGCGCCTGGACGAGGTCGTGCCCGCGGCGGAGATCGTGGCATTGATCGATGCCGAGCTCGGCCTGCAATCGGTGCCGCCCAACTATCCGGGCGAGGTGGCCGACCGCTGGCGCTACCGCGACGGTGAGGGCGAGGTCGGGGTGATCGCCTCGGTCAGCCAGCCGTTCTGCAGTACCTGCACGCGGGCGCGCCTGTCGGCCGAGGGCAAGCTCTACACCTGCCTCTTCGCCCTCGACGGGACCGACCTGCGCGGCGTGATCCGCCGCGGCGCCTCGGACGACGAGCTGACTGAGGCGATCCAGGCGGTCTGGCGGATTCGCGCCGACCGCTACTCCGAGCTGCGGTCCGAGGCCACGGCCACCCGGCCCCGGATCGAGATGTTCGCGATGGGCGGCTAGGTCCCTCCGACCTCGCGGCACTGGTTGTCCACCGGGTGTCCACAGGCGGTGTGGATTGGTGGAAACGATCTGCGCATTCCCTGGTAACTCGTGGATAACGCCGTTGCCATCGGCCGTTGATCCGGCGATGATTCATCTTGCCCGGAGGGGCCATCGGAAAACGGAAGCTCGAGATCACATCAAGAGCGTTCGCGGAACGACCGGTCGCTTCGGGCGCTTCTCTACCCGCCACGCGGCCTTCGGGCCCGCGCTCGACGGGGATCGCCCGAGTGGACGTGATCGGCATCCCGGTGTCGATACTCCGATCGGGCGATCGAAGCGTCCGAGGCCTTCGTTCCCGGCAGCGCGGCTCGCTAGACTCCGCTGATGACCGACGTCGATCGAACCCGGCTGATCACCCCCGCCGAGCAACCCCCCCGGCTCGCCGCGCTCGAAGCTGCGGTTCGTGCCCGGACGAAGATCGTGCCGCGGGTCGGGATCGTCCTGGGCTCGGGCCTCGGGAGTCTCGCCGACGACCTGGCCGATCCGATCGCGATCCCCTTTGCCGAGCTGCCCGGCTGGCCCGCCGCGACCGCACCCGGGCATGCCGGCCGGCTCCTGCTGGGACTCCTTGACGGGATCCCGGTCGCGATGCTCCAGGGCCGCTTCCACCTGTACGAGGGCAACGATCCGGGGCTCGTGGTCCAGCCGGTCCTGCTGATGGGCCGGCTCGGTGCGCGGACGGTGATCCTGACCAATGCGGCCGGGGGCCTCAACCCGGGTTATGGCGCAGGAACCCTGATGGTGATTACCGATCACCTCAACCTGACCGGCCGGACACCCCTGCTCGGTCCAAATGCCGACGAGATCGGACCGCGCTTTCCCGACCTGACCGATGTTTACGCGCCGGCCCACCGTGAACGACTCAAGGCCGCGGCCCGGGCCGAAGGCACCAGCCTCGAAGCGGGCATCTACGTCGGGCTGCTCGGCCCGAGCTACGAGACCCCGGCCGAAGTCCGGATGCTGCGCGGGCTGGGCGGGGACGCCGTCGGGATGTCGACCGTGCTCGAGGCGATTGCCTGCCGCTGGGCCGGGATCGAGGTCGCCGGCCTGTCGCTGGTGACCAACCCCGGGGCCGGCTATTCGGGCGAGCCGCTCTCCCATGAGGAGGTCCTGGCCGCCGGGGCAAGCGCGGGTCCGCGCCTCGCCCGGGTGATCCGGCGCTTCGTCCGCGAGCTGCCCTGATGGCTTAACTGACCGGCAGGTCCCGGCCGGCGGCTCGGGCGGCCTTCGCCTTGTCGGCCCAGGCGCCCAGGACGTTGTCCTTGTGCGGGCGAATCGGGCAGTGCTCGTCGCGGTTGCCCATCTCGTCGCAGTAGCCCAGGGCCACGCACTTCGGGGCAAGGAAGCTGCCCAGGAACGGGCTGACCTCGAAGATCTCGTGGCGGATCAGCTGGAAGAGCCGGCGGATCTCCCACTGGGCCATCGTGCACAGGCGCAGGCCCGACATGTGGATCAGGGCGCGCAGGTTGGTGGTCATCACCAGGTTGGTGCGGGTCGCATTTGGGAAGACGAAGCGGGCATCCTCGCCTGGAATGCCGGCCGCGACCAGGTCGCCGTAGAGCGCCATCGAGCCTTCGACCTGCTCTTCGTAGCGCTGGCGCAGGTCGGGTTCGGCCTCGGCCAGGGTGCTCGGCAGCATCGTCGAGGCGCCCTTGAAGGTGACATAGCGCTGGCTCTGCTGGTCGAATGCCACGCCGGCCCGATGGCGGACAAGCTGGTGACTCAGCGTTCGCGAGACGCCGCTGATCCCGAACGTGAACACGATGTGCTCGATCGTGCTGCCGTGGCCGGACTCGATCACGCCCTGGATCAGCTTGCGCTGCTTGGCCGGGTCGATCTGGCCGTCGACCGCTCGCCGGAAGATCTCGTCCGGGGCCAGCTCCGAGTAGCAGGTGCGGCAGGCGGTATAGATCAGGGGCACGTAGAAGCGCTCGACAATGTCACGGTCGGGGAAGAGCAGGGTGGCTTTCATGCCGAGCTCGTGGCGACCCGGATTGCGCGGGATCCCGGTCTTCTCGCGAGCTGGTTGCGTCTCGGCCGTCATCGTCCCGGAAGTGTAGCCCGGTGCTGGTCCGGGCGGACCGGCGGGCCCCGGCCGACGGCCCTGCGCGTCCCGCGGTCAAGGTTTCGGCAGTGGCTCCACGTCGACGAGCTCGCGCCGCCAGGCAGGTGGCTCGAAGGCCGAGCCGAACCCGTCGGTCTTGCCCACGATCTTGCCGGCCCGGAACTCGAACAGGCTGATATTCCGCCAGGGCACGCCGTCACCGTAGTCGGCGGTCCAAACAGCGCCGACCAGGCCCGGTCCGCCGATGATCCGATGGACGACGACCCGGGGCAGGCCGGGGGTCCGGGCCACGACCGTTTCGATCGTGGGCCGGCCGCGGATGATCTCGCCACTGCCCGGCCACGACCACTCGGCGTCGTCGGCCAGGTCGGTCACGATTGCCCCCACATCGCGGGCATTGATCGCGGCGAAGTAGCGCTCGACGGCGGCCCGCTCGTCGGACCCGTCGAGTGACGTACTGGACATCATTCGGGAGCCTCCCTGGTCGGAATAGCATCCTGGCCGCTGAGGGCATAGGCGATCGCCTCGCTCAGGCCCATCGCCCGGCCCTCGGCCGCGCATGCCTCGAGCTCGGGAGCCGAGAGGACCTCGCGAAAGCCCACGAACGGGAAGGAGTCGTCGAGTTCGTCCACCAGGTCGGACAAGGTGGCCCCGGTCGTCACGGCCAGCCCCCTGGCGGCCCCATGCAGGCGAGCCGCCCGGGGCAGGTCGCCCCGAATCATGGCGAGGGCCGAGTAGTCGTCGAGGACGAGGGTCAGAGCCGAGGCGTCGCCGGCAGCCTCGAAGTGGTCCATTCCTGCCCGGATATGGACAGCGGCCTCGTCGGGTTGCTTCTGGCGCAGGAGGGCCGTGCCGAGCATGTGATGTGACCAGGCAACCATCGTGTCGTCGCCGACCTTCTCGAAGAGCGCCAGCGACTCCCGGAATCTCGTCTCGCTGACGTCACTCTGGAGATGGAAGTGATACCAGTTGCCGATCGCCCAGATCACGTTCCCCGCGCCGCGATCGTCGCCCAGGCGTCGGTAGATCTCGAGGGCCTCTTCCATGAGATGCAGGCCCTTGCGGTCCGGATCGACGGCCAGCGGGTCGAGCGGTCCGCTGCGGAAGACGTAGGAGAACGATGCGTTGTTGAGCGCGTTGGCGATCTCGGCCTCGTCGCCGATTGCCCGCCAGTGCTCGAGGGCCTCGCCGTAGAAGACGCCCATCGACGCAAGATCACCCTGCCACCAGGCGATGCCGCCGAGTGCCTCCAGCAGCCTTGCCCGCAGCGCCGGGTCGTCCTTTGACCACGGCTCGGCAGCGATCCGTTCGAGGCGCCGGCGACCTTCGACGAGATACCCGCGTTTCTGCCAGAAACGCCACATGGCAAATCCGAGTCCGATCGCCAGCTCCGGGTCGCGCCGGTTCGTGGCCCAGTCGATGGCCGAGCGCAGGTTGTCATGTTCCGTATCGAGTCGATCCAGCCAGATCCGCTGCTGGCCACCGGTGAGCTTGCCGCCGATCTCCCGGGCCAAGGCCAGGCAGGTCTGGGCGTGGCGCTCCCGAATGAGGTCGGCGTCGCCTCCGGCCGCCAGCCGCTCGGCGGCAAACGCCCGGATCGTCTCGAGCATCCGGAAGCGCGGCTCGCCGGCAACGTCCTCGGCCCGGACCAGGCTCTGATCGACCAGCGAGCCCAGGCCATCGAGCACGTCGATCCCGAGTTCATCGGCCGGCCCGCAGATCGTCTCGGCCATTTCGAGGCTGCAGCCGGCGCTGAAGACCGACAACCGTCCGAGCAATCGTCGGCCGGCCTCATCGAGGAGCTCATAGCTCCAGGCGATCGCACCACGAAGCGTCTGCTGCCGTTCCGGCAGGTCCCGGGCGCCACCGGACAGCATGCTCAATTGGTCCTGGAGCCGAACCAGGATCGTCTCGGGCGGCAGGAGCTTGACCCGGGCTGCCGCCAGCTCGATGGCCAGGGGCATGCCCTGGAGCCGGGCCACGATCCCGGCGACCGCGGATGCGTTCTCGACGGTCAGACGGAAGGCCGGCCTGACCGCGGTCGCCCGGGCGACGAACAGCCGGACGGACTCGTAGCGGCCGAGCGTCTCCGGGTCCGGTGCGCGCAGCTCGTCGGGCAGCTGCGCCCGCTCGTAGCCGCCGACTGCCGAGGGATCGGGCGGCGTCGGCAGACCCGGTACCGGGTATTCCTGCTCGCCCGAGACGCGCAGGGCGGCCCGACTCGAAACGATCAGCTTGAGTTCGGTTGTGTTCCGGAGCAGGTCGCCGATCAACGGTGCGGCATCCACGACCTGTTCGAAATTATCGAGGACGAGCAGGATCCTGCGCTCGCCGATCCACGTCGTGAGGCGCTCGACGATCGGGACCACGCTGTCTTCGACGAGGCCCAGGATGGCCCCGATCGTCGGCCCGACGAGGGCCGGCTCACGGATCGGTTCAAGGGCCACGAAGTAGACCCCGTCGGGGAACCGCTCGGCGACGGACGCCGCCAGTTGCAGTGACAGCCGAGTCTTGCCGGTTCCGCCTGGGCCGGTCATGGTGAGCAGCCGGGTGGTGGCCAGCATGGCCCCGGTTTCCTCGAGCTCGGTTGCCCGGCCGACGAACGAGGTGACCTGGGTCGGCAGGTTGTTCGGCCGGCTGTCGAGTGAACGGATCGGCCGGGGATCGGCGGTCAGTCCGTCGATGTCGAGGATGGCCAGGTGCTCGGGTCGAAGGTCCTTCAGGCGGTGTTGGCCCAGGTCCCGGGTGCGGACCCCGGCCGGCAGTCCCTCGGTCAGCAGAGTCAGGGTGGCCGATGACAGCACGACCTGGCCACCGTTGGCCGCCGCGCCGATGCGCGCCGCCCGGTTGACGTCGTTGCCAACGTATGTCCCGCCACTGACCACGCCCAGGCCCGTATGCAGCCCGATCCGCACCCGGATCGGTGCGACGCCGTGGGGGAAGTGGGCCGCGGCCAGGGCCCGCTGGGCGTCGACTGCGGCCGCCACGGCGGCGGGTGCCGCTGCAAAGACCACGAAGAACGAGTCGCCCTCAGTGCCCACCTCGGTCCCGCCGTGGGCCGCCCAGGCCGCCCGGAGGAGCTCCCGATGGATAGCGAGCACGTCGCCGTAGGCGGCTGCTCCGAGGTCCTGGACGAGCCGGGTCGAACCCTCGATGTCGCTGAACAGGAAGGTCAGCGTGCCGCTCGGCAGGGTCTGGTCGGGGGTCTGGCCGTGGGTCTCCGTCGTCATCGGGGCATCGGATTCCTCGTCGCCGGCCGCACCTTGCCATTCGGCCGCGGCTCCAGCGTATACGATGTCAGAACACGGCCGGTCATGGGTGATCCGGCCTGCTGCAGGGTGGACGGAATCGATGGCCGCGCAGGAAGAGATCGCCGACGAGCTCGCTGGCTTCGCCCTGTTCGCCGACCTGTCGACGCCCCAACTACTGGGCGTTGCCCATGCCTTCGAGGAGGCCTGGTTTCAGGATGGCGAACGAGTCCTCCGCCAGGGGATGACCGGCGGTGGCCTGTATCTCATCCTCGACGGGCAGGCGTCCATCCGGGTGGACGGCGCCGAGCGGGCCAAGCTGTCCCGGGGCGAGTTCTTTGGTGAAGTCTCGATCTTCCTGGGCGAGCCGCCGGTGGCCGACGTGGTTGCCATCGGGACGCTGCGCTGCATCGTGATGGCCGGCCCGGCCGTCGAGAAGTTCCTGCAGGCGCAGCCCACCGTCATGTACCGCATGCTCCAAGCCTCGGCCAGGCGACTCCGGAATGCGAACCGGTGGCGGAGCTGACCGAGCGCCCGTTCCCGCCGGGCGACTACCCGCTGATCGTCGTCGGGAGCGGGCCGGGTGGCCTGCAGGCCTCATCGGCCCTGCGTGGACTGGGCGTCGAACACGCGGTCCTGTCGGCCGACGACCAGCCCGGCGGCATGTTCCGGCGCTGGCCCTTCTTCCAGCGGCTTCTGTCCTGGACCAAGCCGTATGCACCGGTGGCGCGCGGCTCCCGGGCGTACGAACGCTACGACTGGAACAGCCTGATCCCCGAGACCGACGAGCACCGGGCGGTGATGGTTGGCCTGATGGATGGCACCTCCTATTTTCCGAGCCGGCCGGAGATGCAGGCCGGCCTGGAGGCCTTCACCGAGCGGATGCACCTGGCGGTGCGATTCGGCTGCCGTTGGACGGGGACACGCCGGCTGGACGATGGCCGCTTCGTGCTCGAGACGAGCGATGGCGAGTACACCGCCGGCACGTTGGTGATTGCCGTCGGAGTTGCGGAGCCCTGGCGGCCCACCAGCCCGGGCATGGAGCTGGCCGCCCATTACGCTGATACCCGCCCGGTCGAGTCCTACGCCGACAAGCGGATCTTCATCGTGGGCAAGCAGAACTCCGGCTTCGAGCTGGCGACCGGGATGCTGCCCTGGGCGAAGCGGATCATTGTCGCCTCGCCCTCGGCCGCCAGGCTCTCGGTCAATACTCATTCGCTGGTCGGGATCCGGGCACGCTACCTGCAGCCCTACGAGGATCACGTCCTGGGCGGGGGCGTGGCGGTCCTCGATGCCGCCATCGAGCGGATCGAGCGCGCTGCCGACGCCCCCTTCCGGGTCGTGACCCGGCGCTCGTCGGATGCGGCCGAGATGGTCTTCGACGCGGACGAGGTGATTGCCGCGACGGGCTTCGTGGCGCCTCTGCTCGACCTGCCGGACCTCGGCGTGGCCACCTTCGGGCAGAGTCGTCTGCCGGC
>JBBRCU010000003.1:0-154107 GCA_038204565.1 Candidatus Limnocylindrales bacterium | reverse complement strand
TATGGTGGGCGATACTGGATTCGAACCAGTGACCCCGCGGATGTGAACCGCGTGCTCTAACCACTGAGCCAATCGCCCGCGCCGCCCGCGGCACCGCTCAGGAAGCCGGGAACAACCCGGCGATCATACCCGCAGGCCCGGGAAGCGGGCAATGACGGTCGCCGGGTCCACATCCTCGACGAGGATCAGCTTCTGGCGGCCAGACGCGCCGGCGACGAGCCGGACTGACCGCCGGGGCACGCCGAGCTCCTCGGCCAGTAGACGAAGGAGGGACTGGTTGGCGGCGCCGCCGACGGCCGGCGCCGCGACATGCGCCCGGAGCACGCCGTCGACCACGCCGTCGACGTGGTCCGACCCGCCTCGAGGAGTCAATCGGACGGCGAAGCGGGCCTCGGTGTCAGCCAGGGTCAGATCACGCGCCACACGACGCCGAGCACGATCAGGACGATCAACGGGGACAAGTCAATCGCGCCTGTCGGCGGGAGGGTGCGCCGGATCGGGCCAAGGATCGGCTCGGTGGCGGTCGTCACGAACGAGGCAGCTGCGGAGCGACCGGCCGGATCGAACCAGGACAGAACGACCCGGGCCAGCACGAGGAGGGTCACCACCAGGACGATGATCTGGAGCAGGTTGGCGATCAGGACGCCCACGGTCCGAGTCTACCAGCCCCCGTCGCAGGATCCGCGAACGGGCTCCCGCAGCCGCGATCGGCCGCCATTGACCGAGTGAATCGCCCGGGTGATCAAGCCGTGACGAAGAGGCACGCACGGGTTGGCGGAGCCGCGGGGGATCGGACCCATCCGGTGGTCAGCCGCCGCGCGTTCGTTCCGAACCTGATCGCCGGGGCGATCAAACGCTGGTCCGGCCGAAGCGATCCCGTCGCCGTCAGACGTGATGACGCTCGCCGAACAACGCTCGACCGACGCGGACGATCGTGGCGCCTTCCTCGACCGCGATCGGATAGTCGTCGCTCATCCCCATCGAGAGCTCCGGCCCCAGGACGGCGCCGGCGACAGCCCGGAGGCGCTCCGACAGGCCGCGCAGGGCGGCGAAGGTCGGACGCGCATCCGCGGCCCGCTCGACGAGCCGCCCGACGGTCATCAGCCCGCGGACCTCGAGGTTGGCCAGATCCGCAAGCGTGAGGAGCGCCGCGCCGAGGCCGGCCGGTTCGAACCCGGCCTTCGCGGGGTCCCGGTCGACGTTCACCTGGAGGAGGACGGGCACGCGCTCGCTCGGGCGCACTTCGGGCACGAGCCGGTCAAGCCGCTGGGCGAGCTCGATCGTATCGACGGACTGGATGACGGAGAAGAGCGACAGCGCTCGCTTGGCCTTGTTCGACTGAAGGGGTCCGACGAGATGCCAGGTCGCGCCCGTCACCGTGGCGATCTTCGACTCGGCCTCCTGGACCCGGTTCTCACCGAGGTTCGTCAGGCCGGCCGCAACGGCGCCGACGAGGCGAGCCGCCGGGACCGTCTTCGAGACTGCCACGAGGGTGACCGACGCAGGGTCGCGCCGGGCTCGCCCGCAGGCCTCGGCGATCGTCGCCAGCACTCGCTCCCGGGCGGCCGCAAACGCGGCGACATCCGGATCCGAGGGGGCGGGCTCGTGCATCGGCCCGCGAGGCTACTTCCGGCGCAGGAAGCTCGGGATCTCCAGGTCGTCCGCGTCGTACGTGGCGGCCCGCTTGACCGGCACCGGCTCGCCGACGGTCCGCTCGACGCGCGGGGCCATGACGGCGGCGGCGGGGCGGTCCTCGCGACCGTGGTCCATGGCACCGTCGCTCGATTCGAGCCGCTGGCGCTCGAGCTCCTCGAGGAAGTCGCGCTCGCGCGGGGCCCGGGTGGACGGCTGCTCACCCGCGGGCTGGCTGGTGTGGGTCTGGCGGACGGCCTCGCGCTTGCGGCTTCCGTCGAAGCCGGTGGCGATGACGGTGATCATCACCTCTTCGCCGAGGCGGTCGTTGAAGCTCGTCCCGAAGATGATGTTGGCCTCGGGGTCCGCCGCGGCGCGGATCTCCTCGGCGGCCTCGGTGACCTCGAACAGGCTGAGGTTGGAGGAGCCGGTGATGTTGAACAGGATCCCCTGCGCACCGGCGATGTTGACCTCGAGGAGCGGGCTTGCGATCGCCATCCGGGCAGCCTCGACGGCACGGTTCTCGCCGCTCGCCCGACCGATCCCCATCAGGGCCGACCCGGCGTCCTTCATGATCGCCCGGACGTCGGCGAAGTCGAGGTTGATCAGGCCCGGCATCGTGATGATGTCGCTGATCCCCTGGACGCCCTGGCGGAGCACGTCGTCGACGACCCGGAAGGCGTCGATGATCGAGGTGTTCTTCTGGACGACGTCCTTGAGGCGGTCGTTCGGGATCGTGATCAGGGTGTCGACCTGGGCCTTGAGCTCCTCGGCCGCCTTCTCCGCGACGAGCTTGCGCTTGGCGCCTTCGAACGAGAACGGCTTGGTGACGACGCCGATCGTCAGGGCGCCGGCGTCCTTCGCGAGCTGGGCCACGATCGGCGCAGCGCCGGATCCGGTCCCGCCGCCGAGCCCGGCCGTGATGAAGACCATGTCCGAGTCGGCCAGCGCCTGGGCGATCTTCTCGGAGTCCTCCTCGGCCGACCGCGCCCCGATCGAGCTGTCGCCGCCGGCGCCGAGGCCGCGGGTGATCTTGTCGCCGATCCGGATCTTGTGCGGAGCATCCGACTGGAGCAGGGCCTGCGCATCCGTATTGCAGGCGATGAACTCGACACCCATCATCTCGGCCCGGATCATCCGGTTGACGGCGTTGCTGCCGCCGCCCCCGACGCCGATGACGCGAATGAGTGCGAAGTTCTCGGAATCGGACCGCAACGCCATGTCGTCCTCCGGAGGTGATTGGCTGGTCGGGACGGCAATCAAGCCCGGTGGCGGCCGTCGAGTGATGGTCTGCGAGAACTTCCCGGCGACCTCCGCAAACGGTTTGGGTCCTGCGGATCGCCGGGCTGCGGGGAGTCTACCACCGGCGCATCGGGATCGGACAACCCCGATCTCCGCTCAGGGCACGCGGATCCGGCGCCAGCAGGCGTCGGAGTGCGGCCATCGCGGTGACGGAGCGCACCGTTCGGCCACTCGCGTCCGTCGGTCGGCCGATAGGGTATGCGACCTATGGACACGCTCAACCCGGCCTTGCGATCCTCCCGACCGTACCGGCACCGGTACTTCGGGGAGAGCGCGCGTGGGACTTCAGTACGGATCGATCCGGGCGGCAGCATCCGCCCTGCTCGTCGCGGCCGCGGTCGGCACCGGCGGGATGGCCGGGATGACCTCTGCCCTGGCCGCAGATCCGGCGACGGTCGGGCTGAGCGGGACGATCGTCGACGGCAACGGCGCCCCGCTGGCCGGGGTTCATCTCGTGATTTCCGAAGAGCTACCGCCGGACGGCGGCATCGCCGCGTTCCAGGTGGCGACCGCTGGCGACGGAACCTTCGCGGCCGCCGTCTATCCGTGGGGCACCGCGGCCGCTCCGGCCGGCCTGACAATCTCGACGCCGGCCGACGAGGCAGTCGAGGTCGTCGGCAAGACATGCAGCCAGACCTGGGGCGTCGCGGTCCGGTCCACGCAGCAGCTCGCCCTGGCCGACGGCACGCCGGATCCACTCGTCCTGACCGCGACGACGACGCTCCTCGGCGAGGTCTGCGGCACCACCGCGACGCCGCCGCCGAACGGCGCGAGCCGCGGTGGCCGCCCGGCGATCACCCCACCGCCGACTGACGTCCTCCCAGCGCCGCCCGCGGCCGAGGGCGCCGACCGGCAGGGACCGGCGCTGTGGATCGGATTCGCGGTCGGGCTCTTGCTGGCCGGCGCCGGGCTGCTGCCGCGTTGGGGAGCGCGCCGCCGGGACTGAGCCTCCGCGCGGCTCGGCGGGCGGGGAACCGCGGGGCGCGGCGGGCGGGCGGCGGACGTTCTCCCGGCGATGCTTCTCCGGCGGACGCTCGGCGCTCCCCGCAACTTGCCGAGTCTCACCCAAAGGGCACATCGACCATGCGCGGCGGTTCGGGCTGCGAAAGGGCTGCGTCATTGCGCCAATACCTATGGATTGGACGTCTGATTCGAGGGATCGGTCGACAATCGAGTTGAAACGCGTCGATCGTGCTCACCCCGCGTGAATCCGGGGCTCCGGGCCACGCGGCCCCGGTTTGAACACACCGGCGCCTCGCGGTCGGCGAGCGTCGCCGCATGGGTCATTCCGACCCGGGAACCTGGGCGGATCGCCGGTTGGCGATGGCTCCGTCACTTGGCGGGCAAACACATCTGGCCTGAGTCAGTTGGCGCATCAGTTCCCGACCCAGCGTGCGTGGCAACGTCGCCTTCCTGACCCGACCAGGCGTGCTGCCGCCGATTCTGAGTCACCTACTGCTTCACACGAAGTTCACGGAGCGTCGAACCGATACCGGCCACGCGGCGCCCAGCTCCGCGGCGGATGGCCCCCGCCTTACCCCGCGAGGAAGCTCAGGAGCACCGTCCGCTCCGGGTTGTCCATGTTCGGGTCGAGCAGCGCAATGGACTGCCAGGCCCCGAGCGCCAGCGCACCGCCCATCACCGGCACCGTGACCGACGGCGAGACGACCAGCGGGACGACATGGTCCGCGCCGTGGCCAGGCGATCCGTGGCTGTGGATCCAGCGACCATCGCGCGGCAGCAGCCGGTCAAGAGCGGCCAGCGCGTCGTCGTCGGAGCCTGCGCCGAGCTCGATGATCGCCAGCCCGGCGGTCGCGTGCGGCACGAACACGGAGAGGAGGCCGTCCCCTTCCCCGGCGTGCTCGGCCACGAACCGCGAGCAGGCGGGCGTCAGGTCCGTGAACCCGCGCTCGGATCCGGTCCGGACCTGGAGACGCATGGAAATCATCGAGGGGATCGCCTGGCGCTGATCCGTCGGCAGTTCCGTCTAGGGAAAGATCGACCGGAGGGCGTCCCGGATCCGGCCGATCCCGCCCATCGCCGGCGCCGACTCATAGCGCAACGGCACGTCGTCCGACAGCGTCGAGGCGCCCCACAGCAGGAGCCCGACCGCCGTCGAATAGCCGGGCGTCAGGATCGTGTCGACGAGGCCGCCGATGCCGGTGGGCGCGGCGATCCGGACCGGCATCCCGAGGACCTCGCGGGCGAGCTCGGCCGTGCCCGCGAGCTGCGATCCGCCGCCCGTCAGGATGATCCCGGCCGGCAGGAGCCCGGAGCCGCCATGGGCCATCTCGTTCCGCAGCAGTTCGAACGTCTCCCGCATCCGGGCCTCGATGATCTCGGACAGCTCACGCCGCTGGAGCGTTCGGCCAGCGTCTTCACCGAGAACGCTGACGGTGATCTCCTCGTCGTCGTCGACCGAGGCGAGATTGCACGTCCCGTGCTGGATCTTCAGCTCCTCGGCGACCTGGAGGCTCGTCTTCAGCCCGAGCGCAACGTCGTTGGTCACGTTGTTTCCGCCGATCGGCAGGACCGCGGTCCGGAACGGCGAGCCGTCGGCGAACATCGCGAGGTCGATCGTCCCGGCGCCGATGTCGGCGACTGCAACCCCGAGCTCCTTCTCGGTCTCCGACAGGACCGCGTCGGCCGAGGCCAACCCCGAGGCGACGAGCTCGTCGATCTTCACGCCGGCCGCAGTCACGCATTTCGAAAGGTTCTGGACGGCGGTCGCGGCACCCGACACGATGTGGACCTCGACCTCGAGACGGAGCGCGCTCATCCCGAGCGGGTCCTTGACGCCCTCCTGGCCGTCGACCTTGAAGCCGCGCCGCTCGACGTGGAGCACGACCTGGTTCGACGGGATCGACACCGCCCGAGCGACCTCGACGGCGCGGTTGACGTCCTCGCGGGAGACTTCTTTGCGCTGCCCGCTGACGGCGACCTGGCCTGGCGAGTTGAGGCTCTCGACGTGCTGTCCGCCGACCGCGACAAACGCCCGATCGATCTTCCAGCCGGACAGTCGTTCGGCGCGCTCGACCGACTCGGCGATCGAGCGGACCGTCTGGTCGATGTTGACGACGACGCCCTTCTTCAGGCCGGACGAGGCGACCGTGCCGTGGCCCATGACCGTCATCCGGCCGTCGCGGCTGACCTCGCCGATCAAGGTACAGACCTTGGACGTGCCGACGTCGATCCCGACCAGGACCGCTTCTCTCTCCACTGTCGTCGTCCGTGCCTCCCGTTGGGGCGCCAGGCCGGCCGCACGTCGCAGGCCGGGGCGCGTCGATGTGTGCTAGACGAAATGTCGCCGGATCAGGGCCACGTTGTTGAAGATCCGGAAGCCGAAGTTGATCAGGGCCACCAGGTACAGGTCCAGGCTGAGCCGATCGCCGATGAAGGTGAGGATGACCGCGACGATCGCGTTCGTGAGGAAGCCGCTGATGAAGATCCGATTGTCGTAGACGCCGTCGAGCTCCGCCCGAACGGCCCCGAGAACCGAATCCAGCGCGGCGAGGATCGCCACCGCTGTGTAGCGGGTGAACTCGAAGCCGACGTTGACGTTGAGGACGAGCCCGGCCAGAACGCCCACGAGGAGACCCGCCAAGGGTAGGAACACGCCTCGCCGACCTCATACCGGTGCGTTTGGGCAAGGCTACCCGACGCGCGCGGCGGCTGCCAGCCGAGGCCGGCCATCATGGCTTCGGCGTCGCGCTCGGGCGCGCCGTCACCTTCGGCAGGTACGTGCCCTCGCGATCGTCGGCGAGGATGATCGTCTGGGCCGTGTCCTCGCGACCCGCCAGAAGGCCGCCGAGGAGCTGGACCTGGCCCGGGATCAGGGCCGGCGTCCGCTGGCTGAGCCCGTAGAACCCGAAGACGGCCACCCAGCTGCCGCTGCCACTGCTGATCGTGAAACCGCGGTCGTCGGTCACGTGGACCCGCAGACCGGCGGCGCGGCTGCCGATCTGGCTCGGCGTCAACGAACCGAGCCGGGTCGCTGCGTCGAGGTCGACCGGGTCGAGGGTCGAGGCCAGCGCCAGGCTCGTCGCGGCCAGCCGCTCATCGGTGACGACCGGGATCTGGTGGACGGTCCCGGTTGGGTCCGTGGTGACATCGGCGAACAGGAGGCCCGTCTCGTCGACCGCGTAGCGCCGATCACCGACGGCCCAGACGACGATCGGGCGGCGCTCGGTGATGCTGACCTGGAGCGTGCCCGGGAGACCGACCGAGACTTCCGCATCGCGGACCGCGGGCAGCTGGCGGAGGCGGGCCGCAATCGGTTCGGTCGCGAGGCCGACCAGGTTCGTCCCGGTCTCGAGGCCGATCTGGTCGTCGACCGCGGTCTCGCTGGTGAGGGTCAGACCGCTGACGTCGAGCCGCGACAGCCCGAACGCCGCGGTCGCCAAGAGGCCGTAGATCGCTCCGGCCGCGACCAGCATCGCGAGGATCGCGGCCGCCCGGACCGGCGACAGCCCCGCCGAGGCGCGGCGAACCCGGGGCTGACGGCGCGGCGTGCCGGCTGCGGCCCGGTAGTGACGCGGCGGCCCCTTCATCATCGCGCCTGCGGCGCTCGAAACGCGCTCAACGCGGCAGGTCGGCGGTGGTCAGCCGCCGGTTCGCCCGGCCGCCCGCCCGCTCGAGCCCGAGATCGACTGCCCGGGCGCAGACGTCGGCGAAGGTGTAGCCCCCGGCCGCCGGCATCGTCGGGAAGAGGCTGATCGGGGTGAAGCCCGGGATCGTGTTGATCTCGGAGATGACGACCCGCTCGCCCGCGACGAGGAAGTCGATCCGGGCGAAGCCCTCGGCTCCGATCGCTCGGTAAGCATCGCGGGCGATCTTCAGCATGACTGCCTTCATCGGAGCGGGGATCTCCGCCTGGATCGCGGTCTCCGACAGACCCGGGGTGTACTTCGCGGCGTAGTCGTAGAACTCGTGGCCGGCCAGGATCTCGCCCGGTCCGAAGAGCTCCAGCCGGGCGTGGTCGTTGCCGATCACGCTGACCTCGAGATCGCGGGCGCCCGCCAGATAGGCCTCGGCCAGCGCCACCTCGTCGTGGCGGAAGGCGAGATCGAGGGCCGGCCCGTACTCCGCTGGGCCGTGGGCCAGGGTGATCCCGACCGAGGAGCCGAGGCCCGATGGCTTGACCATCAACCGCTCGTCGCCGGTTCCGGCGGCGAAGGCGGTGAGCTGGGCGAGGACGGCCGGCGGGTCGCGGTGCCAACGGGCCGCCCGGATCTCGAGCCAGTCCATGACCGGCAGCCCGATCCCGCGGACGAGCCGCTTGAACACGGCCTTGTCCATGCCGAGCGCCGACGCCGTGACGCCCGACCCGGTGTAGGCCAGACCGGCGCTCTCGAGCAGCGCCTGGACCGTCCCGTCCTCGCCGAACGGGCCGTGCAGGGCGATGAACACGAGCGGCCGGGGATCCGTGGCAGCCAGCCGGTCGAGGGCCGCCCCGGCCGACCGCGCCGGCTCGCCGCCCAGGGCGGATGGGTCGTCGTAGGCGTCGGCGGGACGACCGCCACGGCGGTGATCCGGCGGCAGCCACCACCACTGACCGGAGAGATCGATCAGGACCTGGCGGACGTCGTCGCCGCGCTCGATCAGGGCTTCGGCGATCGCGGTGCCGGACACGATCGAGACATCGTGCTCAGCCGACGGGCCGCCGAGGAGGACGACGATGGGCGGGTGGGCGGTCATCGGCTCGTCTCCGTTGCGGGTTTCGCTGGTGGCGCGGGCAGCCACTCGCCGAGGAAGACGACCTCTGGCTCCAGGATGACCCCGGCGGCAGTTCGGACGGCGGCGGCGACGTCGTCGATCAGGCCGCGGACGTCCGCGGCCGTCCCTTTCCGGTCGTTCACGATGAAGTTCGCGTGCCTCGCCGAGACCGTCGCGCCGCCACGGGTTCGGCCCTTCCAGCCGAGCTCGTCGATCAGCCGGCCGGCCGAGTCGCCCGGCGGGTTGCGGAACGTCGACCCGGCTGAAGGAACCCCGAGCGGTTGATGCTCCCGACGCCAGCGCTTGATCTCGTCGAGCCGGGCGGCGATCGTCGCCGGATCGGCCGGCGCCAGCCGGAAGGTGGCCGCGAGGACGACCTCCGCCGACGCGTGCTTGAGCCGGCTGTCGCGGTAGCGGAAGTCGAGCATCGCGGCGGTCAGGCACGTCTCGCTGCCGTCGGCAAGGAGCACATCGGCCGACTCGAGAATGCCCGCGACGTCGCCGTCGTGGGCGCCGGCGTTGGCCCAGACCGCGCCGCCGACCGTGCCCGGGATGGCGAGCCCGAACTCGAGCCCGGTCAGGCCGGCATCCTTCGTCTCCGTCGCCGCGCGGGCCATCGGCAGGCCGGACTCGGCGACGTATCGGTCGCCCTCGATCCGGGATCCCTCGGAGCGGTTCTGGACGACGAGGCCGCGGATCCCGGCATCGGCAATGACGACATCGCTGCCTCGCCCAAGGAGGGTGAGCGGGATGGCTCGGGTCCGGGCGAAGCGGACGATCGCCCGCAGCTCGTGAATATTGTGGACCGTGGCGAAAAGGTCCGCCGGGCCGCCGACGCGCATGGTCGTGAAGCGGGCGAGCGGCTCGTCGCGCGAGGTCTTGACGCCGATCCGGCGCTGGATGGCCGTGCCGGTCGTGATCGGGTCGAAGGGCGGCGCCTCGGCGGGCGCCGACGCGGCGGCGGCGGCGGTTTCGATGGGCCCGCTCATGCCCTTCCCCCGCGCGCGATCGCGTCGATCGCCTCGGCCGACGGGAGCGGCCTGCGGTCGGCGAGGGCCAGGACGAGGGCGGCGATCGCGTCGGCGGCGCCGGGCCGTCCGAAGCGACGGGCTGCAGCGGCCATCGCGGTCAGGGCCGGTTCATCGAACAGGAGATCAGTCGCCGCGAGGAGGGCGTCGGCGTCAAAGTCCTCGTCGGGCACGATTCGGGCGGCGCCCGCCGCGGCTAGGATCCCGGCGTTCGCCCCCTGGTGTCCGGCGGCGTGGGGATACGGGACGATCACCGACGGGATGCCGAGAGCGGCCACCTCGGCGACGGTCGACGATCCGGCCCGACCGACGACCAGGTCGGTCGCGACGAGGGCCGCCAGCATGTCCTCGCGGAGGAACGGGTAGGGCCGGTAGCGTCCGCGGAGTTCGGCCGGGAGCGTCGCCCGGGCGGCCAGGGCGGCCGCGTAGCCGCTGTCCCCGCTGACGTGGAGGACGTGGACCCGCTCGACGAGCCGGGGCAGCGCTGCGGTGACCGCGGCATTGAACCGGCGGACGGCCTGCGACCCGCCGAAGATCAGGATCGTCGGTTCGTCCGGCGGCAGGTCGAGCCGCCCTCGGGCCGCCGCCCGAGTGAGCGCGGTCACGTCGCGGATCGGCGTCCCCGTCACGAAGGTCGGGACGCGTGCCGCGGCGAGGTCCCGTCGGGCCGTCTCGTACGTGACGGCGATGGCGTCGGCCAACCGGGCGATCGCTCGAACCGACCGGCCGGCAATGGCATTGCCCTCCCACAGGACGACCGGGATCCGGAGCGGCGCGGCAGCCAGGACCACCGGGACCGAGACATACCCGCCAGTGGTGAAGATCGCGGCCGGTCGCTCGCGGACGAGAATTGCGGTCGCCTGTGGGACCGACAGCCCGAGCCGGACGGGGTCGAGGATGGTGTGGACCGACCGATCGACGGTCCGGAGCGAGCGCAGGGCGAGGCGCCGGACGCGGATCCCGGCCTCCCGGACGAGATCGGCCTCCAGCCCGCGGTGACCGCCGAGCCAGACGAGCTCAGGCGCGTCCGGGCGATCGGGTCGTTCGCGGAGCGAGCGGGCCACGGCGAGTGCCGGGTAGATATGCCCGCCCGTCCCGCCCCCGGCGATCAACAGCCGCATCGTTCCAGGTTCCTCGTTCGACGGTCTCCCGCGAGACCGACAGCAGGATGCCGACGGCCGCGAGGCTGATGGTCAGCGACGAGCCGCCGGCGCTGATGAACGGCAGGGTGATGCCGGTCACCGGGATGAGCGCGACGACGACGCCGATGTTGATGAACGCCTGGATGCAGACCCAGGCGGTGATGCCCGCCGCGAGCAGCGAACCGAACGTGTCGGGGGCGGCGAGTGCCACGCGGATGCCAGAGTAGGCCAGAGCGACGAACAACAGGATCACGACGCTGGCCCCGACCAGTCCGAACTCCTCGCCAATGATCGCGAAGATGTAGTCGTTGCTCGCGTTCGGCAGGAAGAGCCCGCCGGCCAGCCGGCTCTCGCCGAGCCCCGCCCCCAGGAAGCCTCCGAGCCCGAGGGCCAGCAGCCCCTGGATCGTGTGGAACCCGGAGCCGAGCGGGTCCGACCACGGGTCGAGCCAGGTCCGGATCCGGTCCATCTGGTAACCGTGGAGGCCAACCGCGAGGAGTCCGGCCAACGCCGTGGCCCCGATCGCGAGGAGGTGGATGATCCGGCCGCCAGCGAGGAAGAACATCGTGACCGCGGTGAGCCCGATGACCATCATCGTGCCGAGGTCGGGCTCCTTGAAGACGAGGGCGACGACCGGCCCGACGATGATCAGGAAGGGCACCGTTCCGGCCCAGAAGCCTTTGACCCGGGTCCCGCGCTTCGCGAACCAGTGGGCGAGGTAGATCACCATGGCCAGCTTGGCGATCTCGGCAGGGTGGACCGCAGGCAGCGGGCCGATCTGGAGGAAGCGGGCTGAACCGCCGACAACCACGGTATGGACGATGCCCTCCGCCGGCAGGACGAGGACCAGGACGAGGACGCCGACCGCGCCGACGAATGCGGGCACGGACACGAACCGCAGGTAGCGATAGTCGACCCGCATCATCCCGACCATCGCGACGATCCCGAGTCCGGCCCAGGCGATCTGCGGCCCGACGACCTTGAACGTGTCGTCGCTCGCGAGGTACGCCTTCATCGCGGAGCTCGAATAGACCATCAGGACGCCGATGGCCGTCAGGGCGACGACGATGACGAGGATCGCGTAGTCGGCCTGGTGCCGCTCGCGGACGAGGGCGGTCGCCTTCTGGCGGGCAGGCGTGCGGCTCGTGACCGAGTCCCGCCGAGCCCGATCGAGCTGGCCGCGCTCGCGGACGCCGGCCGTGCCGCCGCCGCGCCCGATCCGGCGCGCGCCCGGAAGCCCGCTCAACGCGTCGCTCATGGGGTCCTCCCTGTCCGGCGCGCCCCGATCGCGGCGACGGCCTCCTTGAATGCGCGGCCGCGGGCCGCGTAGTCCACGAACATGTCGAAGCTGGCCGCGGCTGGGCTGAGGAGCACGGTCGCAGGCCCCGGGCTCCCGGCGGCCAGGGCGGCGCGGGCGATCGCGTCGGCGATCGACACGGCGTCCTCGAGCGTGCCGGCCCGCTCCGTCCGGGCGAGCCCCGCGGCCCGGAAGCGCCGCTCGAGATCCGGACCGCTCTCGCCGATCAAGACCGCGGCGATGGCTCGCTCCGCGACGACTGGAGGCAGACCGGACAGGTCGATCCCCTTGTCGCGGCCGCCGGCGATCAGGACGATCGGTCCGTCGAAGGCACGCAATGCGGCGATGACCGCATCCGGCTGGGTTCCCTGGGAGTCGTTCACGAAGCGCACGTCGTCGATCAGGCCGACGGACTCGAGGCGGTGCTCCACGCCGCTGAATTCGGCCGCTGCCCGGCGGATCGCGTCGGGGGCGATCCCGAAGAGGAGCCCGGTCGTGATCGCGGCCAGCGCGTTCGAGACGTTGTGGCGGCCCGGGATTGCCAGCTCGCCGATCGGCATGACCCGTCCGCCGGGGCCGGTGGCCGCCGCTCCGCCGCCGGCGAGCGGCAACCGGACCACGCCCGCGGCGACGATCCAGCCGTCGACGACGCCGACGCCGCCGGCCATCGGCCGCTCGAGCCGGTACAGCGTCGAGGGCGCGGTACCCAGGCCGGCGTATGCGGTCACCACCGGATCGTCGGCATTGAGGACCAGCGCGCCGTCGGGATCGACCAGCTCGGCGAGACGACGCTTCGCCGCCCGGTAGCCTGCGAGGGATCCGTGGCGGTCGAGATGATCCGAGGTGACGTTTGTGTAGACCGCGACGGTCGTACCCCGGGCCAGGGTCGGCAGCTGGAGCTCCGACAGCTCGATCACCACCCGGTGGTCCGGCGTCAGCTCCGGGAGCCGCTCGACCAGGGGCACCCCGATGTTGCCGCCGAGCACCGCCGGATGGAACGGGTCCGCGGCCAGGATCGCCGCTGTCAGCGAAGACGTCGTCGTCTTGCCCTTCGTCCCGGTCACGCCGATCGTCGGCGCCGGGCAGAGCCGGAGGAACAGGTCCGCCTCGGACACCAGCGCGGGCGCAGCCGGGTCGCCGCCAGTCCGGGCGGCAACGAGCGCCCGGAGGGCTTCACGCAGGCGAGGCTCGGTGGTCGGATAGTCCGGGTTGATCGAGGGCGAGGTCGTCACGAGCGCGGCTGCGTCCCAGGCGGTCTCCGGTGCCACCTCGGGCCCGGCCAGGAGTCGGACCGCGCGGCCCTCGAGCCCGGCGACGGCATCTTCGAGCTCGACCGCGGGCCGGCCGTCGTAGACCGTGACGACTGCTCCGGCGTCGACGAGGAACCGGGCGAGCGCGATCCCGCTCCGGGCGAAACCGAGAACCGTGATCGCACGTTCGCGGAGGGCGCCAGCGCGGACGTCGCCGATCGTCAGTCGATCGAGATCGAGCGGCCCGGCGGTCGTCATCGCCGCCGTCACCCGAGCTTCTGGATCGAGGCGAGGAAGAGGGTCACCCCGAGCAGTCCGGCGAGGATCCCGACGATCCAGAACCGGAGGGTGATCTTCTCCTCGTCCCAGCCCGCCAGCTCGAAGTGGTGATGGAGCGGCGCCATCCGGAAGATCCGCTTGCCGCCGCTCATCTTGAAGTAGCCGATCTGGATGATGTCCGAGGCCGTCTCGATCACGAAGATCAGCCCGATCAGGGGCAGGACGAGGATCTGGCCGGTGATCAGGGCGATCACCGCCAGCGTCGCACCCAGCGACAGCGACCCCGAGTCGCCCATGAAGATCTGGGCCGGATGGACGTTGAACCAGAGGAAGCCGAGGAGCGACCCGATCACCAGCGCGCACAGGAAGGCGAGGTTCGGCTGGGCCGGGACGTTGAGCAGGGCGACAAGCAGGAAGGCGACGAAGGCGAAGACGAGCGTTCCGCCGGCGAGCCCGTCGAGGCCGTCGGTTATGTTGACGCCGTTGCTGGCGGCAACGATCGCGAAGGCGGCGAAGACGACGTAGATCGGTGGCGAGATCAGGACCGGGCCGATGAACGGCACCGCGATCTGATCGATGTTGTAGGTCCGCTGGATCAGGTACGCCGCGGCGAACGCGAAGACGACCTGCCAGATCAGCTTCTGGCGGACCTTGATCCCCTCCCCGGTCTTGGCGTTCAGGTAGTCGTCGAACGCGCCGAGCAGGCCCACCCCGGCAAGGGCGCCGAGCGGGGCGTAGATCCCGCCCTCTGGCGGCCAGCGCAGGAGCAGGTACAGGGCGACGACCACGCTGATGATCAGGACGCCGCCCATCGTCGGGGTGCCGTGCTTGATCTGGTGGCTATCGGGGCCTTCGATCCGGATCTTCTTGGTGAACCCGGCCGCGCGCAGGAGCCGGATGTACGACGGCATCAGGATCACGACGATCGCAAAGGCGAGGAGCAGGCCCTGGATCAGCTCGACGGTCACCGCGCGTGCTCCCCGGCGGGAGCGCTGTCCGCCGGGCCGAGGGCGGCGACGAGCTCGTCGACGAGGAGGTCGAGGGCGATGCCACGCGACGCCTTGACGAGGACGACGTCGCCGGGAGCCAGCCGAGCGAGGAGGTCATCGAGCGCCTCGTCGCGATCGGCGACTTCCACGATCGTCGGGGCGGGCAGTCCGGCGGCTCGTGCTCCCGCCGCGATCCCGGTCGCGCCGGCGCCGACGACGACGAGCCGGTCGGCGATGGCGGCCGCCGCCGCGCCGACCCGGCGATGACCGGCCTCGTGATCGTCGCCGAGCTCCAGCATCTCTCCGAGCACGGCGATCTTCCGACCGGGCAGGCCGCCGAGCAGCTCCAGGGCGGCGATCACCGAGCCGGGCGACGCGTTGTACGAATCATCGATGATCGTGACGCCCCCGGCCTGGATGAGCTCGACCCGATGGGGCGCGCTCCAACCGGCCGCGAGAGCTGCCCGGATCGTCTCGATCCGGAACCCGGCGGCGAGGCCGACGGCCGCGGCTGCCAGGGCGTTGTGGACCGACAGCCGGCCGAGTGCCGGGATGTCGACCTGGACGCGTCCGGCGGCCGTGACCAGATCGAAGTGCATGCCGCTGGTCCCGAGCGATCGGATCTGCGTCGCCCGGACGTCCGCGTCGGCGGCGAACCCGTAGGTCATCACCGGGGCCTGCGTCCGGGACGCCATTCGGCGGACCCGCTCGTCGTCGGCGTTGAGGATCGCCACGCCGTCCGGGGGCAACGCCTCGATCAGCTCGCCCTTCGCCTGCTCCACCGCCTCGATCGTGCCGATCCGCGACAGGTGGACGGCCTGGACCGCCGTCACGAGGCCGATCTCGGGCCGCCCGATCCGGGCGAGGTCGGCGATCTCGCCGCCGACGTACATCCCCATCTCGAGGACGGCCGCGCGGTGCTGCGCCCGGAGCCGGAGGATGGTCAGAGGGAGCCCGATCTCGTTGTTCAGGTTGCCCTCGTTCTTCAAGATCGGCATCGCCGCGCCGAGCACGGCCGCGACGGCCTCCTTCGTGGACGTCTTGGCGATCGAACCGGTGATCCCGACGACAAGCGGGTCGAACCGGGTCCGCCAGGCCCGGGCGACGGCCTGGAGCGCCCGGAGCGGATCGGCGACGCGGACCACCGTCGCGTCGCGGCCGGCGAGGACATCCGGATCGGGATCGCGGGCGACGAGGACGCCGGCCGCCCCTGCGTCGAGTGCCGCCGCAACGTAGTCGTGCCCATCCACCCGCTCCCCGGCCAGGGCGATGAACAGGTTGCCGGGCCTGACCAACCGCGAGTCGACGGCCCCGTCGCGGATCTGCCGGTCGGATCGGGCGACCACGGTGCCGCCGGTGATCGTGGCCAGTTCCGCGGCGCGCAGACCCTGGTCCGGATCGAGGACGCCGTCGGTCGGAGGCGACGGGTCGAGGCGATCGGTCACGCCGGCCATTGTCGCATCGGCGGCGATCACCGGGTCGCGGTCGTCGAGTCGCCGGCGTCCGTCCGGGCGGGGACAAGGTCGGGCGTCGTGATCGCATCGTAGGCAATCCGCCGGAACAGCTCGAAGGACATCACCGGCATCTCGAGCTGGCCGACCTTGGCGATGGTCGGCGTGCCCTCCTCGATCCGGAGTCCGATCACGAGGTCCGGCCGGCCTGTCTGGCGCCCGATGTAACCGATGAACGAGTAGTCGAAGATGTCCTTCTTCCAGGCGCCGCGGCCCTGGTTGGCCTTCGTGTCCCAGATCTGGGCGGTGCCGGTCTTGCCCCCGACGTCGTAGCCCGGGATGAGCGTCCGGTCGCGGTAGAACGGGACGGTCGAGACGACGTGGCGCATCAACCCGATGAGGGTGTGGGACAGGTCGGCATCGATCACCTGTTGGCCGGCGGCCGGCGGCCGTTCGACGAGCCCGACAGCCTTCACGACGTGGGGCTGGATGGTCCGGCCGCCGTTGACCATCGTGGCGTACGCGCTGGCCAGCTGGATCGGGGTGACGGCGATCCCCTGGCCGAAGGAGCCGTTCGCGAGGTCGATCTGGCGCCACGCGTGGATCGCCGGATCGTGGACGATCCCGCCCGCTTCGCCGGCGAGGTCGATCCCGGTCGGCTTGCCGAACCCGAACCGGGCCCAGGCCGAGTGGAGGATCGACGAGGCCGTCTGGAGGTTTGGATCGAGCTTGAGCGCCGTTTTGGCCGCAATGACGTTGCGCGAGTAGGCGATCGCGTCCTCGAACGTCATCATGCCCTTCGCCTTGTGGTCGGCATCGCTGATGTGGGTCTGCCCGTGATCGAGCACGAGGGTCCCGCTGTCGAGGACCCTGGTCTTCGTGGTGACCTGGTGCTTCTCCATCGCCGCGACGACGGTGAACATCTTGAACACGGACCCCGGCTCGTAGACTGCGCTGACGACCGGATCGACGAAGCGGGCCGGGTCGGTCGCGGCGATCGCCGCATAGTCGTTGCCGTCATAGGACGGGTAGGAGCCCTCGGCGTAGATCTCGCCCGTGTATGGGTCCATGACGACCGCGGAGACCGATTTCGCCCGATCGGCGACCCACGCCGCCAGGAGCTCCTGCTCGAGCGACAGCTGAAGGCCGGCGTCGATCGTGAGGCGGATGTCCTGACCGGGCGCGCCCGCGTCCTTGACGACCGTGGCGTCCGGGATCGAACGGGCGGCGATGTCGCGTTCGACCTGGGCGACGCGCGGCCGACCCGCCAGCAGGTCCTGGTAGTACTGCTCGACACCGTATTGTCCGGCGCCCTCGCGGTTGACGAACCCGAGGAGCGTCGCCGCGAGCGTCGTGTTCGGACCGCCGCCCGCCTGGGGGTAGACCCGGACCGGCTCGGGCTCGAGCCCGACGCCCTCGATCTCCTTGGCGGCGACCGCGTCGCGGATCCGCCCGGCAGTCGCGGTATCGAGCCCATGGGCCAGGATCTGGTACTGCTTCCCGGATTCGACCCGCGCGGTCAGCGCGTCTGCGTCCGCGCCGGTCAGCCCCAGGATCGTGTTGATCGCGGCTGCGACAGCGGATCGCCGACCCGCCACGATCTGCGACGGGTTGGCGATCAGGCGCTCCCGCTCGAGCGTGGTGGCCAGCACGACGACCCCGGATCGGTCGAAGATGTCGCCGCGCCGGCTCGGCGTCGTCTCCGGGACCGTCGTCTGCTGGAGGGCCTGCTCGGCGAGCATGTCGCGCTGGCCGACCTGCCAGTACGCGAGTCGCGCGAACAGCGCCGATCCGCCGATCGCGAACACGACCAGCAGGATCAGTGCGCGGCCGCGCGAGTCGGTCCGGCCCATGTCGATCGACCGGCGGATCAGTGGCCGCCGACGACGATGGGCGCCGTCAGCTGGGACATGCCGGCGTCGATCGCCAGCTTGCGGACGGCCGGCTCCTGGGCCAGCCGGTTCAGGTCGGTCGTGAGCTCCTGCTTCTGGACGAGCAGGGCATCACGCTCCCGACCGAGACGCTCGAGGTCGTACCCGGTCGCCGACACACGGACGGTCTGGGCGAGCGAGAAGAAGGCAAGAAGGAACACCAGGACGATGCCGCCAAGGACGATGGCGAGACGGTTGGTCCGGCGACGAGCCCGGACCGCGCCGCGAACCCGTCGGCGCGGCAAGGTCGGCGTGTCGACGACCCGTGACCGCTGCGGCAGGAGCGAGGAGCGAGGGCGGGCCCCCGAATAGACCGCCACCTACTCGCCGATCGCGAAACGGATGCGCGGGGCCCGCGGATCGAGGAAGGCGAAGGGATCGACCTGGGAGGAGACGCCGACGGCGTCGAGCTCGAACTCCTCGGTCGGGACATGGCGGCGATTGCCATCCCGCTCGTGGACCTCGTGCTGGCGACGCCCATAGGACCGGCGGCGGCTGGACTGGTGTCGCTTGCTCACGGTGACTCCTCCTCTCTTCGGGACCGACGGGGTTTGGTCTGGATCAGGCGGCGAGACGCTCGGCGGCCCGCAGACGGGCACTCCGGGCGCGCGGGTTGGCGGCGATTTCGGCCGCCGTCGGAGTCAGCGATGGCCGGGTCAGGAGCCGCAGCCGGGGGCTGTGTCCGCAGACGCAGACCGGAACCTCGGGTGGGCAGACGCAGCCCTGCCGCTCGGCGGCGAGGAAGCGCTTGACGATCCGGTCCTCGAGTGAGTGGTAGCTGAGGACGACGAGACGGCCGCCGGGCCGAAGCAGGTCGATGGCTGCCGCGAGGGCCTCCTGGAGGGCGTCGAGCTCTGCGTTGACCGCGATCCGGAGGGCCTGGAAGACGCGCGTGGCCGGATGGATTCGGCGCCGGACGTGGGGGTTGCCCGGGGCGACTCGCTCGATCAGGGCGGCGAGCTCCTCGGCTGTGCTCACCGGGGCAGTGGCCCGGGCGGCGACGATGGCGTTTGCGATCCGGTTGGCCTGGGGCTCCTCACCGAAGCGCTTGAAGAGCGCCGACAGTTCCATCCGATCGAGGGTCGCGAGGAGCTCCGCAGCCGGAACGCCGCGGGTCGTGTCGAAGCGCATGTCGAGCGGGCCGCCAGTCCGGAAGCCGAAGCCGCGCTCGACGTCGCCCAGCTGAAAGCTCGACAGGCCGAGATCGAACAGCATTCCGTCGACCATCCCGAAGCCGGCCCCCGGAGCGACCTCGCCGAGCTCCCGGAAGTTGGCCCGACGGAGGACGAGGCGATCCCCGAACCTGGGGCGGAGGCGACCATTCACTCTGGCGATGGCCGCCCCATCGGCATCGAGGCCGAGGAGGCGGCCATCAGGATTGGTCGCCTCCAGGATCCGCTCGGTGTGCCCACCGCCGCCCACGGTCGCGTCGATCTGAAGGCTGCCGGGCGCAGGGGCGAGCATCGACAAGACCTCCTCCACCAGCACCGGCAGGTGCATTTCCTTCATCTCTCCTCCACCGTTGACGTCGGATCCCGATCGGATCCTGGAAGCGCATGTAGTGCGTCCGACCGCCGCGCGGACGGCGGACGATGTCCCCTAGATCCCGAGGCCTTCGATCGCCTCGGCGAGCGCCGTCGAGTCCTCGAGACCGCGGCGGTAGGCCTCCCACGTGGCGGGCGCCCAGATCTCGGCGTGATCCCGGGCGCCGACGACGACCGCTTCGGTCGCAAGTCCGGCCATGTCGCGGAGATAGCCCGGCAGGAGCACCCGGCCCTGGCCGTCGAGGGTCGCCTCGGCCGCCCCGCCGAAGATGAACCGGGAGAAGCGGCGGGCCTTCTCGTCGGTGACCGGCAGCGTCGCGATCTTCTCGGCCAGGGCATCCCAACCCGGGCGGGTGTGGATCGCAAGACAGTCGTCCAACCAGCGGGAGACAACGAGACCCGCGTCCAGCTGGGCGCGGAAGCGCGACGGAACGGCGAGCCGCCCCTTGTCGTCCACCGAGTGCCGGTACTCGCCGGTGAACATCGACAGAAACATCCCCAGTACGGGAGCCATACCTGGTCTTGGCCGCGTCGCATTGGCGCGAGGGGCGGGATGGTCTCCCCACTTTGGGCCACTTCACGCCACTTCCGTGCATCATAGCGCGCATCCGCGGCGCGTCAATGGGCAAGGCGCTGCTGGGTGGACCGGAATGGATGCGGGCAACCGCTCAGGCCGACGACGCGAGTCCCGAACGAAACGCCCCGACTCCGCGCGAGATGCGTCAGCGCGTCGGGGTTGGAATCCGGAGGTCGTCGCCGGCGTGGATCGGCCGCCGCAGGTTCGGGTTCATCGCGATCATCCGGTCGTACGAGACGCCGAACCAGTTGGCGATGCTCGTGAGGTTGTCGCCGGCCCGGATCACGTAGATCCAGCAGTCAGGGGTCGACGGGCACTTCGTCAGGACGGCGTAGCGGTTGCTCGAGGGGGTCGGGCTCGGCGGTGGGACCGGGCTGGCCGTCGGGGTCGGCGCGGGAGTCGGGATGAGCGATGGAGTCGGCGAGGGCGTCGCCGATGGAGTCGCGGAGATCGATGGCGGCGCGGAGGGCGGCGGACTCGGCGTGAGCGTCAAGGTGGGAGTGGGAACGACCGATGGCCCGACGCCAGGAGCGTCGCCGACCAGCGCGGGCGACGGACCCGGCGGCAGGTCGAACCCGCCGCGGACGGCCAGGAACCCGAACGACGCGGCCAGGGATGCCGCGAGGACGAGAGATGCCGCGATGACGGAGCCTGAGATGGGCTGGCGAGCGGGTGGGGCCGGCGGACCCGCCGCCTGGTGGACGCCGCGCAGGTAGCGTGGGCACGTCCGGTGAGCCGACGTCAGGCACACCAGCTCCTGCTGGCGGCTGGATTGCGGGAGCGGTTCGCCGAGGGCGATACAGCGATGGCCAGGATCAACGGTTCCAGCGGCCGGCGTGAACACCCCGTCGGCGGTCTCGATCGCGAGAAATCGGCAGACGGCCGGGGGCCGGCTGTGATCGGGATCGATCGCGGAACGGAACGGACTGCTCGCCTGATCGGCGGCGCGCCCGCCATCGAGCGTCGTTCCCTCTCCTTCCGCCACGCCGCCTCCGTGCTCAGACCGCCATGGACGGCGCGGAGTCTAGTACGTTTGGCGTGTTGCCGCCGTGCGCAAGGCGGTGCTACATTCCGCGCCCGGATCGACCACCGCGTCAGCCAAACCCCTGCGAGGCACTCCGCCAGATGGCCATGCCGCTCCCGCTGGTCTCCGCCGAGCCCGATCCGTATCGGCTCGCGCCCCAGCGGATCAAGCGCTGCACGTTCCGCCGGCTCATCCAGGTCCAGAGCGGCACGGAGCGGCTGTACGACGTCGAGTGCCTGCTCCCCGACCGCCGCCTGCCGATCCCGTTGGGCAACCTCGATGCCGCGATGCCGGTCTGCAACGCCTGCATCGCCCCGCACATCTTTCGCCCAGACGAGGATTGACCGTCCGGGCCTGAATCTCCGGCGTCCGGGCCCGGGGTGTCGATGGGAGTGTCAGCGAGGCGGTCTGTACGCCGAGTTCTGTCACGACGGCTCACGCCGTCGCGGATGGCCATCCATCTGAGGCCGCCGGTTACCCGACGGCTCTTGCGGCCGACCCGAGGGCTGGGCAGCGCACCTCTCCCCCGACGGGTTGCCCCGCACGGGTTGCGCCCTCCTATTTGGCCTTGCTCCGGGTGGAGTTTGCCGCGTTTCACTCCGTCGCCGGCTCGCGCCGCCGACGGCATCGTCACTGTGGCACTGGTCCTCGTCTCACGACGGACGGGCGTTACCCGCCACCCTGCGCTGAGGAGCTCGGACGTTCCTCACGCCGCCGCGGGGTTGCCCCCAAACCGGCGCGCGACCATCCGACCGCCTCGCTGACCACCTGAGTCTAGCCGAGCGGCGCGTCCAGACAGTGCTGCTCTTGACGAGCGCAGCAAGCCGGTCCCTCAGTGGCTGGCGGACGCCGTCGGTGACGACCCAGCCGTGACGTTCGGCCGCTCCAACGTCGGCCCGACCTCGAACGCGAGCTCTGCTCCAACGCCGCTCAGGACCAGTCGCCCCTGGCTGTCGATGCTCGCGTCGGTGGCTCCGCGCAGGCCCGCGAGCATCGCCGGCTCGATGCCGTTGAACCCGGGATCGAGACACGCCCGCTTCGTCGAGACCAGGTTACCGATCCGCAGTGCGCCGGTCGTCGGGCCGTACGCATACGTCGCCCCGAAGGCGTTGCAGGTGCTCTCCCCGCTGAGCTCGGTCGGGCCGAAGGCGAGGCTGGCGGTTGTTCCGGTCGGCACCGCGACCCGGCCAACGGCCGCCAGCTGCCAGACCGTGCCGACCAACGTGCTGGGGTGGCTGATCCGGATGACCGAGTTCCCGGGAGCGGGTCCGCACGCCTCGAGCACGCTGAGGAGGATCACGGTGGCGATCCACGCCGCCGCCAACCGCACGGGTCCGCGGCGACGCCTCACGAAGCCGCCGGATGCTGCAGCGCGACCAGGACGATCCTGCCACCGGGGCCGGAGAGGATCAGCTCACCGTTCGCATCCAGGCCGGCCCGGGTCGCGCCGCCGAGCGCAGTCACGAGGATGGCCTCGAACGTGCCCACTCCCGGCTGAAGGCATCCGATGAGCGTCGTTGCGAGCTCCCGAATGAGGATCCGGCCGTTCGGCCGGTCCTGCTCGTAGGTTCCACCGCCCTGGTTGCAGCCGAAGAAGCCGTTGACCCGATCGGCATTGAACGAGATCGTCGGGACAGCTCCCGCGATCGGCGCACTGCCGTTGACCGAGACGACGATCCAGGCGGTGCCGGCGAGCGTGCCGGGCACCGCGGCTGACGACGCGCCAGGTGCATCCGACGACGGGTCGCCACCACAGCCGCCGAGCGCGAACGCGATCGCCAGGACGGCGCCGAGCGCGACGGGACGGAAGCGGGGGCGCAGGCGCATGGCCCGAGGACGACGCGACCGGGGGTCAGGTTCCGGGACGGATGACGACGACCGCCGGCCCGCCGGCCTGGGCCCGGTCGATCGCCTCGTTGCACAGCGCGTCGGCGACCTTGTTGAGAGCCCGGGGGACATGGGTCGCCGACCAGCGGTCGAGACTGCGCAGGGTCCGCCTTGACGTCTCCCACAGCGGAATGAGCTTGCTGTCCTTCACTCGCCACCGTCCGGCGAGCTGCTCGACGATGAGCTTCGAGTCGAGGAGCATGACCACCTCCCGCGCCCCGAGCTCGACGGCAAGGGCCAGGCCGCGGACGACGGCGATGTACTCGGCGACGTTGTTCGTCTGGACCCCGAGGAACTCGGAGATCGACGCATCGGGGCGGGCTCGCGGGTCACGCGCATCTGCCCGGGCGAGGTCGAAGAGCGCCGCCCCGGACGACGCGGGGCCCGGGTTGCCGCGGGCGGCCCCATCGGTCCGCAGCACATAGCCATGGGGCCGGGCGGCTGGCCCGGCCGCCCCCATCTCATCGGTCGCGGGCAGATCGGGAAAGAGGGTGTCCGCTATGTCTGGCGCTCCACGATCGCCGCGCTGACCTCGAGGATCGCCTGGGTGATGTGGATCCCGCGGGGACAGGCGTCAGTGCAGTTGAAGATCGTCCGGCAGCGCCAGACCCCGTCCTTGTCGGCGAGGATCTCGAGCCGCTCGTCGGCGCCATCGTCGCGCGTATCGAAGATGAAGCGGTGAGCGTTGACGATCGCGGCCGGGCCGACGTACGACGGTTGAGCCCAGAACGACGGGCACGAGGACGTGCAGGCCGCGCACTGGATGCATTTGGTGGTGTCGTCGTAGCGGGCGCGATCCTCTGGACTCTGGATCCGCTCGCGGGCCGGCGGAGGCGTCTCGTCGATCAGGAACGGCTGGACGCTGCGGATCTTGGCGAAGAACCCGTCCATGTCGACGACGAGATCCTTGATGACCGGCAGGCCCGGCAGCGGCGCGATCGTGATCCGACGCTTGCCGAGCTGCTCGACGCGGGCCTTGCAGGCGAGCCGGTTGCGGCCGTTGACCAGCATCGCGTCCGAGCCGCAGACCCCGTGAGCGCACGAGCGGCGAAAGGTCAGCGAGCCGTCCTGCTCGTACTTGACCCGGTGGAGGAGGTCGAGGACGCGGTCCGACTTCGGGTCGGATTCGACGGTGTACGACTCCCAGTGCGGCTTCTCATCGCGCTCGGGGTCGTAGCGGAGGATGCGCAGGTCGACTTGCATGGTGTTGGGGCCTGGCTCAGTACGTTCGCGGCTTCGGTTGGAACTGGGTGATCGTCACCGGCTTGTAGGACAGCGTCGGGTGAGCGCCGTCAACACCGCGGGTGGTGAGGCTGTGGCTCAGGAAGTTCACGTCGTCGCGGGTCGGGTAGTCCTCGCGGGCATGGGCGCCGCGGCTCTCCTTGCGGTTGAGGGCTGCGACCACCGTGGTCTCGGCGCAGTCGAGCAGGTAGCCGATCTCGCGGGCCTCGAGAAGGTCGGTGTTGAAGACCGAGCCACGGTCGGCGATCCCGACGTGGGCGTAGCGCTTCTTGAGGTCGCGGACCCTGGGCAGCGCGGCGGACAGGAGCGCCTCGTCGCGGTAGACGCCGACGTTGTCCATCATCACGTCGGCGAGCTCCGTGCGGATCCGGGCCGCGTTCTCGCCCTTGACGTTGGCCTTCAGGGCGGCGAGCTCCGCGCGGATCGGCTCCTCGACGTCACGGCCGAGCTCCGGCATCCCGACACCCTTCACATCGAGCGCCATCTGGCGGCCGGCTCGACGCCCGAACACGAGGAGGTCGACGAGGGAATTCGTGCCGAGCCGGTTGGCGCCGTGGACGCTCACGCAGGCGCACTCACCGGCCGCGTACAAGCCGGGCACGAGGGTGTTCGCGGCGTCTCGCGTGACCCGGGTGTGGACGTCAGTCGGGATGCCGCCCATGGCGTAGTGGGCGGTCGGCTGGATCGGGACCGGCTCGGTCAGGGGCTCGACGCCGAGATAGACCCGGGCGAAGTCGGTGATGTCGGGCAGCTTCTCCTCGATCACCTTGGCCCCGAGGTGGCGGACGTCGAGATAGACGTAGTCCTTGCCACCGACCCCGCGCCCGTCGCGGATCTCGAGGTAGATCGAGCGCGACACCACATCGCGCGGGGCGAGGTCCTTCATCGTCGGCGCGTACCGCTCCATGAAGCGCTCGCCTTCACCGTTGAGCAGGATTCCGCCCTCGCCGCGGGCTGCCTCGGAGAGGAGGATCCCGATCCCGTAGATCCCGGTCGGATGGAATTGATAGAACTCCATGTCCTGCATCGGGATGCCGTGGCGGTAGGCCAGGGCGACCCCGTCGCCGGTCAGCGACCAGGCATTGGAGGTGATCCGGAACATCCGCCCGAACCCGCCGGTCGCGATCATCACGGCCTTCGAGCGGAACGTGTGCATCTCGCCATCGGCGATCCGGTACGCGACGACCCCGGCCGCCCGCCCGCCCGAACCCAGGTCGCCGCCCTCGGACAGCAGGTCGACGACGTGATACTCGTCGTAGAACTTGACCCCGTACTTGATGCACTGCTGGTAGAGGGTCTGGAGGATCATGTGGCCGGTCCGGTCGGCGGCGAAGCACGACCGGCGAACCGGCCCTTCCCCGTAGTTCCGGGTGTGACCGCCGAACCGGCGCTGGTCGATCTTCCCGTCGGGTGTGCGATTGAACGGCAGACCCATGTGCTCGAGCTCGATCACGGTCTCGATCGCCTCGCGGGCCAGGATCTCCGCGGCGTCCTGGTCGACGAGGTAGTCGCCGCCCTTGATCGTGTCGAACATGTGCCACTCCCAGTGGTCCTCCTCCTGGTTGCCCAGGGCGGCGCAGACCCCGCCCTGCGCGGCGCCGGTATGGGAGCGGGTCGGGTAGAGCTTCGTGATGACGGCCGCGTCGACCCCGGCCTTGGCCAGCTCCAGCGCAGCCCACAGGCCGGCGCCTCCTGCGCCAACGATCAGGGCGTCGTGATCGATCCGCATGTCAGGCGGCCGCCTTCGGGAGGATGCTCGGAACCGTCAGGAGAGCGATCGTGCCCATCGCGAAGATCACGATCGCCAGCAGGTACAGGCCCATCGTCAGGACCGTCCGGACGCCGCCTCGGGTGTAGTCGCCGACGATGATCCGGAGGCCCATGAAGGCATGGAAGACGACGAAGGCAAGCATCAGCCAGTCGGCCGTCCGGACCGACAGGTTTGCCCAGCGCTCGCTGATGAACGAGGCGTCCTGGGCCGCCGGGTCGTAGAGGACATGGGTGATCAGGAAGTGGCTGATCGCAAGGACGAACAGCCCGAGCCCGGTCAGCCGCATCAGGTACCAGACCGCGAGCTCGAAGCCGCCGCCCGCCGGACGAGCGCGGCTGCCGGACCGGCCGAGGGCTCGGTTGGTGCTCATCAGCCGTTCCAGATCGGCTTGAGAATGAAGTAGGCGACGGGCAGGCCGACGACCGTGAAGATCACCCAGTTGATCCTCCAGAGTGCCACGTGGAAGCGGGTCATCGCCGGCCAGAAGTCCATGATCACGATCCGCAGCCCGTTCAGGGCGTGATAGAGGAGGGCCGCCCCGAGGAGCGTCTCTCCCACCCGGCCCGGGGCGCTGCCATAGATGACGAGGAGGTCGCCGTAGAGCTTCGGATTGGCGCCCGACAGCCAGATGTCGAAGACGTGGAGGACGATGAAGACCCAGATCGCGAGCCCCGAGATCCGGTGGAATGCCCACGCCAGCATCCCCTCCGAGCCGCGGTAGCGAAGCAGCATGGGTCGGTCAGCCGGCGGCGCCGGGCCGCGCGGCCTCCGGCGTCGGGTGTCCGAGGCGCTCGATGATCGCGTCGGCGAACTCGCTCGTGCCCGAGTCGCCACCGAGGTCGTATGTCGTCCGGCGGCCCTCGGCGATGATCTCGCGGAGGGCCGTCTCGACCCGCTCGGCGGCAGCCTGCTCGCCGAGATGGCGGAGCATCAGGACGCCGCTCAGGATCAGGGCCGTCGGGTTGGCCTTGTTCAGTCCGGCGTACTTCGGCGCCGAGCCGTGAACCGGCTCGAAGACCGCGGCCTCGGTGCCGATGTTCGCGCCCGGCGCGACGCCGAGCCCGCCGACCAGACCGGCACACAGATCGCTGACGATGTCGCCATAGAGGTTGGGCAGGACCATGACGTCGTACAGCTCGGGCTTCTGGACAAGCTGCATGCACATGTTGTCGACGATTCGGTCTTCGAACTCGATCCGGCCCTCGTAGTCCGCGGCGATCGTCCGGCAGCTCTCGAGGAACAACCCGTCCGAGAGCTTCATGATGTTCGCCTTGTGGACCGCCGTGACCTTCCGACGGCCGTTGGCAACGGCGTATTCGAAGGCGTAGCGGGCGATCCGCTCGGACGCGGCCCGGGTGATGATCTTGATGCTCTCCGCGGCGTCGGGCCCAACCATGTGCTCGATCCCGATGTAGAGGTCCTCGGTGTTCTCGCGGACGATCACGAGGTCGACGTCCTCGTAGCGCGTCTCGAGGCCCTTCATCGAGCGAGCCGGGCGAACGTTGGCGTACAGCCCGAGCGCCTGGCGGAGGGTGACGTTCGCACTCCGGAAGCCGCCGCCGACCGGCGTGGTGATCGGGCCCTTGAGCGCGACCTTGTTGCGTCGGATCGACTCGAGGACGGCCTCCGGGAGGGGCGTGCCGTGCTCCGCGATCATCGCCTCGCCGGCTTCCTGGTACTCCCAATCGAAGGCGACCCCGGTCGCCTCGAGGACCCGTCGGGTCGCCTCCGCCAATTCCGGACCGATGCCGTCGCCGGGGATCAAGGTCACGCGGTGGGCCATGGACCCAATTGTAGCCCGGGGATGCGCGACGGAACGGCCGCGCCCCGAGATCGAGCCCGGCGAGCTGGTACGTCAATCCCGGGGACGGCGGACGGCAGCCTCCATCGCGGACACTCGCCCCGCGGCGGCCCAGCACAGGCCCGAGCCGCCGGACCTCCACGGCGTGGTTCGATGCCATCGCCGCGGGCGTGTCGGCCAACGCGTCGGAGCATGACGTCCCGGCCGGGTTCCGACACGATCGCCGCCGACGGCGGCAGGCGATCGTCAGGGAGCGATGGCCTGCCAGGCAAGCAGTCCGCCGGGTCCTTTCCAGAAGTCGATCGGAGGGTCGAGCGCGATGGTCCGGACGTGCCCGGATCCGTCCGAACGGGCGATCAGGATCGACTTCCCGACGACATCCGGCGCGAACACCCACTGTCCGTCCGGGGACCATTGTGCCGGTCCGCAACTGGACCTTCCGGCCGCTTCGGGGTGGTCGGCGCAATTGCCGGATCCAGGGGACGGGAAGAGTGCGGTCGGCCGCGCGGTGCCGGCGAGCAAGTCCGCGACACCGACCACCTGAGAGCCGTCGCTCCACCAGGCGATCCGCTCTCCATCCGGCGACCAGGTCGGCCAGAAGCCGGTGCCGACCGTGGTTTCCTTGGCGGTCGCGAGATCGAACATCGCCACGTATCCACCGGTCACGTAGACGACTCGACTCAGGGCGGGATCCGGCGACCAGCTCATCTCGATGACGTCCGGGTTCATGGGCGACGTCGGAAGCTCACGGGCGCCGCTGCCATCCGGATGGGCGACATTGAGTGCCACCTGGCCGTTCGCGATCGTCGAGAAGAACGAGATCCATTGACCGTCGGGGGACCACGCCGGAGCGAACCGGTCCAAGGCCTCGGCTGCCGAGCCGTGGATCACCTGGTTTGGGTGCGAGCCGTCGGCATTCACGATGTCGATGGTCCCGATCCTGCCGGCCCCAGGGACCATGGTGGTAAAGGCAAGGCGACGGCTGTCAGGCGACCATCCGAACGGTTCGCCCGTCGCGAGAGCTGCGTCACTCGCGACGACGATTGGATCGGACCCGTCGGTCGCGGCGACGACGAGCGACGGAACGGATCCGGTGGTGCGATAGGCGAGGCGGGTGCCGTCCGGCGAAAACGTCAGCTGCTCGGCTCCTTCGGGCAGGGCCCTGAGGGTTCGTGGATTCGACCCGTCTGCGGCCGCCGCCCTGAGGGAGCCACCCTGGACGAAGGTGATCTGGCCGTTGGCGGCAGCTCCGAAATGAGGGACGCGTCGCTGGCCGACGCCGGCGGCCAGCAGGACTGCCGTCGCGAGGGCCACCAGGCCGATGACGATCGCTGTCCAGACGAGGCGGTTGATCGGCGCCAGCCGAGCGCGGTAGGCGACGTGCATGGGAAGCCACCTTTCGAGGCTCGACCATGTCGGGCGCTGCCGGGTTCGCGTCGTCCGGGCGAGGATCGTCTCGAGGTAGTCCGGCGCGCCGCGTCCGGCCTGCTCGTCGAGCCATTCCGAGATGACGCCGTTGAAGTCGTTTCGCGCGATCATGCGAGTCGGCCCTCCGCGAGCTCCGCCCGGGGTCGGGCATCGGCGTCGAGCGCCGCACGCATGGACTGGAGCGCTCGGTGCAGGCGCGATTTCGCCGTCCCGAGCGGGATCCCGAGCGCGATGGCGACCTCCGGCAACGGTAGGTCGAGGTAGTGGTGAAGGACGATGAGAGCCCGCGCCTCGGGCTCGAGACGGCTGAAGCCACGCTCCAGCTGGTCGCGGTCGACCATGACGGCGGTCGCGTCGTCGAGGTCGGGGTGGTCGATCGGGGCGAGGTCCACGTCGAATCGGTGGCGCCGCAGGCGGCGCACCTCGTCGATGCAGGCCCGATAGAGCAGTCGATGGAGCCAGGCGTCGAAGCGAGCCGCGCTGCGCAAGGTCGGCAGGTCGCGCCAAGCCCGGACCAGCGTCTCCTGGACGGCGTCCTTCGCCTGTTCGGGGTCACCGAGGATCAGGCGGGCGGCCGCATCGAGCCGGAAGATCGCGGCAGCTGCAAGCGTTGCGAAGGCGTCATGATCGCCTCGCCGCGCTCGTTCCACGAGTTCCTGCTGCATGTCGCCCCTTCGGCGGCGGCGCGCCCGGTCTGGTCGCGCTCACCGAGTATGGCGAGGCACACCGGGCCAATCGTTCCAATTTGGGTCAGCCGGACCGGATGATCAGGGTCCGGACGGCCCGGGTGGCGCTGGCCGGACGCGGTACCATCGACCCCCGCAGCCCGCTCCGCCGAGCCCGATCCCGCCCAGCGCAGGAGCCACGTCCGACCGTGAAGACCCACGCGTGAAGATCCAGGAAGCCGACGCCAAGTCGCTGCTCGTCGCCCAGGGCCTGCCCGTCCCGGCGTGGGAGGTCGCCCACTCGGCCGCCGCGGCTCGGGCGGCCGCGGAACGCTTCTTCGCCGCCGGTGCCGGCCAGGTCGTGATCAAGGCCCAGGTCCTCGTCGGCGGTCGCGGCAAGGCCGGTGGCGTCAAGCTGGCCGGCTTCGCCGAGCAGGCCGAGTTAGTCGCCCAGTCGATCCTCGATCTCGAGATCAAGGGGATCCCGGTCCGGAAGGTCCTCGTCGGGCCGGCCGCCGACATCGTCAAAGAGTTCTACCTGTCGGCCGTCCTCGACCGGGCCGAGCGGAAGATCCTCCTCATGGGCTCGGCCGAGGGCGGCGTCGAGATCGAGCAGGTCGCGGCCGAGCGTCCGGAAGCGATCGTCACGCTTCACGCCGACCCGCTGATCGGCCTCCAGCCCTTCCAGGCCCGCCAGATGGCCTTCCAGCTCGGGCTCGGCGCCCATCTCAAGGCTGCCGTCGCGATCGCCACCGGGCTGGTCCAGACGATGCGGGCGTATGACGCCGACCTGGTCGAGATCAACCCGCTCGCGATCGTCAACGAGACCGGGATCGACGGTGTCGTCACCCAGCGTCTCCAGTGCCTCGACGCCAAGATCACGCTCGACGACTCGGCCCTCTCCCGCCACCCGGGGCTCGAGGACCTTCGCGACCCCGACGAGGAGGACCCGGCTGACCGGGAAGCCCGCGAGGCCGGCCTGACGTTCATCAAGCTCGACGGTACGATCGGCTGCATGGTCAACGGGGCCGGGCTGGCGATGACGACCATGGACCTCGTGAAGCGCGCCGGCGGCGCGCCGGCCAACTTCCTCGACATCGGCGGCGGCGCCCGGGCCGACAAGGTCGCCACGGCCATGCGCCTGATCCTGGCCGATCCGAAGGTCAACGCGATCCTCGTCAACATCTTCGGCGGGATCACCCGCGGCGACGAGGTCGCCAAGGGTCTGATCGAGGCCCGCGCCCAGCAGGAGCGCGATGTGCCGATGGTCGTCCGGATCGTCGGCACGAACGCGGCCGAGGCCGCCGTGCTGCTCGAGGAGGCGCAGTTCGTGACCGCGGCCACGCTCGACGAGGCGGCCGAGCACGCCGTCGCGGCCTCGAACCGGACGGCGGCGTGAGCATCCTGATCGACCGGGCCAGCCGCGTCGTCGTCCACGGCCTGACCGGGCGCGAGGGATCGTTCCACGGCGCGGCCATGCTCGAATACGGAACGAACCTGGTCGCCGGGATGACCCCGGGCAAGGGCGGCCAGACGGCCCTCGACGGCAGGGTCCTGGTGTTCGACACCGTGGCCGACGCGGTCCGCGAGACCGGCGCCGACACGTCCTGCATCTTCGTCCCGGCGGCGGGTGCTCCGGACGCCGTCATGGAGGCCGCCGCGGCCGGGGTCAAGACGATCTTCTGCATCACCGAGGGCATCCCGGTCCTCGACATGATCCCGGCGGTCGCAATGGTTCAGGCGGCCGGCGCGCGGTTGATCGGCCCGAACTGCCCGGGGGCCACCTCGCCGGGCCGGGCCAAGGTCGGGATCATCCCCGGCTCGATCCATCGCGAAGGCCGGGTCGGCGTCGTCTCCCGTTCGGGCACGCTGACCTACGAGGCAGTCCAGGCGATGTCCGACGCCGGGATCGGCCAGTCGACCTGTGTCGGGATCGGTGGCGACCCGGTCATCGGGACGACCTTCCTCGACATCCTCCAGCTCTTCGCCGCCGACGCCGAGACGGACGCGATCGTCCTGATCGGCGAAATCGGGGGCGCCGCCGAGGAGACCGCCGCCGTCTGGGCCGCCGAGCACCTCGCGAATGTCCCGAAGGTCGCATTCATCGCCGGCCGGACGGCCCCGGAGGGCAAGCGGATGGGCCACGCCGGCGCGATCATCTCGGGCGGCGCGGGCACCGCGGCATCCAAGGTCGCCGCGCTCGAGGCGGCCGGCTTCCGGGTGGCCTCCTCCCCGACCGAGCTGCCGCGGCTCCTGCGCGACGCCGGCTACCGCGCCTGAGCGGCGATTCCCGCCATGATCGACGAGACCCAGCCGTGACGATCGACGACATCCGCGACCTGTTCGCCTTCGATCGCTGGGCGACCGATCGGATCCTCACCGCGCTCGCGGGGGTGGACGAGGCGACCTGGACGGCGACCCAGGTCGTCGACGAGCGTGGCCTCGGCGGGATCATGGTCCATCACCTCGGCGCCACGCAGCGCTGGCGCCACGGGCTGCTCGAGGACGGCATCACCCCGCGACCCGAGAAGGAGCCGCTGCCCTCCCCGGCCGGGGTGATTGCGGCGTGGGCCACGGAGTTCCCGGCGATCGAGGCGTGGCTGGCCGGTCTCGACGATGGCTGGCTCCAGCGCGATGACGAGGGCGTCCGGTTCTGGCAGATGCTGATCCACGTCCTGAACCACGGCACGCAGCACCGGTCGGAGGTCGCGGCCATCCTCACCCAGAGCGGACGATCGCCGGGCGACCTCGACATGATCGACTTCTGGGAGGCGCGGGCCGGGTGGGTCGACGGGGTCCCACCTCGGGCGGCTGGCGTCGACGGAGCTGCGCCGGCAGCCGCGGTGGGCACCTGATGGGCGCGTTGATGGACCTGGTCGCGGGGCGCGAGAACGAGATCCTCCTCGCGATCAGCGTCGAGGACTGGGGCGGCTTCGACGATCCGGGCCGCTTCGACGCCCACCTGGCCCTCGGCGGCGGACTCGATCCGACCTGGCTGGACCTGTTCTCCGAGGCGATCCGGTCGGTCACGGGCCGCGACGGCCCGGCCGACTTCATCGACGCCCGGCGCGAGCTCGACGGACCCGACGATCTCGGCGACCGCGTCATCGAGCGGGTGGACCCGGCCTGGATCGATACGATCGCGCGGCTGGCAGACCACGATGTCGATGCCGTCGCCGGCCGCTGGATCGATCTCGTGGAGGAGGAGCTGGGGTTCCTCCCGCGCGAGGAGAAGCCCTGGATCCGCAAGCTCGCCGGCGACATCGTCGCCTTCTCGCGGGCCGCCGATCATTCTCCCGATGTGCTGTTCGCCTGGTCGCTCTGACGATCGCGGTCTCCCAGGCGACTATCGAACCTGCGGCGGGTAGCCCAGCGCGGCCCAGGCCGGGCCCCCCGGCGCCTCGATCAGCTCGACGAGCACGCCGTGGCACGACCGCGGGTGGATGAACGCGACCGGGCCCTCCGCCCCGCGGCGGGGCGCCGAATCGATCAGCTCGAGGCCGTCGAAGCCGAGGCGCAGGAGGGTCTCGGCGAGGTTCGGGACCTCGAAGCAGACGTGGTGGAACCCCTCCCCCTTGGTCGCGAGGAAGCGGGCCACGCCGGTCGTCTCGTCGGTCGGCTGAACGAGCTCGATCTTCGATTCGCCAACGGCCAGGAACGCGATCCGGACCCGATCCTGGGCGATGGCCATGACCGTCTCGAGATCCAGGCCGAGCATGTCGCGCCACAGCCCGAGGGCGTCCTCGATCGAGGCGACGATCAGCGCGACGTGGTGGACCTTGCCCAACCTCCGGATGGCGGGCGGGACGGGGTCGGCTGCGGCTGGCATCGGGCGGCTCCTCGAAGCGGTTTCGGGCCGGATCAGACCGTGATGAGCTCGCGGTGGACACCGAACGCCGCCCGCAGCCGGTCGCTGATCTCGCCGACCGTGGCATAGGCGTTCACCGCCTCGATGATCGGCGGCATGAGGTTGTCCGTCCCGCGGGCAGCATCGTCGAGGCGGGCGAGGGCTGCGGCCCACGCGGCCGGATCGCGCTCGGTGCGGACCCGCCGGACCCGCTCGATCTGGCGCCGCTCACCCTCGGGGTCGATCCGCTGGAGCGCCGCCTTGACCTCCCCTGCGTCATCGTCACGGAATCGGTTGACCCCGACCACGACCAGGTCACCCCGCTCGATCTGTTGCTGGACCCGGTAGGCGGACTCCTGGATCTGGCGCTGCTGGAAGCCGCCTTCGATCGCGGCCAGCGTCCCACCCATCCCCTCGATCTCGGCGAGGTAGGCGTTCGCGGCCGCCTCAAGCTGGTTCGTCAGGCTCTCGACGAAGTAGGAGCCGGCCAGCGGGTCGGGCGTTTCGGTGACGCCGCTCTCGTGGGCCAGGATCTGCTGCGTCCGGAGGGCCAGCCGGGCCGACGACTCGGTCGGCAGCGCGAGGGCCTCGTCACGGGCATTCGTGTGCAGGCTCTGCGCTCCGCCGAGGACGGCGGCCAGGGCCTGAACGGTCGTCCGGACGACGTTGTTGTCGATCGACTGGGCGGTCAGGCTCGAGCCGGCGGTCTGGACGTGGAACCGGCAGGCCATCGAACGCGGACTGGTCGAACCAAAACGGTCATGGATGATCCTGGCCCACATCCGGCGGGCGGCCCGGAACTTGGCAACCTCCTCGAACAGCTCCGACCAGGCGGCGAAGAAGAAGCTCAGGCGAGGCGCGAACTCGTCGATCGCGAGGCCGCGGCTGACGGCGGCGTCGCAGTAGGCGATTGCGTCGGCGAGGGTGAAGGCGAGCTCCTGGGCAGCCGTCGCGCCAGCCTCGCGCATGTGATAGCCCGAGATCGAGACGGTGTTCCAGCGCGGCAGCCCCGCGGCGCAGAACTCGAAGATGTCGGTGACGAGGCGCATCGAGCTCGAGGGCGGGTAGATCCAGGTGCCGCGGGCGATGTACTCCTTGAGAATGTCGTTCTGGGTGGTGCCGGCGATCCGGTCCCTCGCGACTCCCTGCTTCTCGGCGGCGGCCACGTAGAGGGCGAGCAGAATCGGGGCGGTTGCGTTGATCGTCATCGACGTGCTCACGGCGCCCAGCGGCAGGCCCTCGACCAGGACCTCCATGTCGGCGAGGCTGGAGATCGGGACGCCGACCCGGCCGACTTCGCCCTCGGCTTCGGGCGCGTCCGAGTCGTAGCCCATCTGGGTCGGCAGGTCGAACGCGACCGACAGCCCGGTCTGGCCCTGCTCGAGGAGGTAGCGGAACCGCCGATTCGTCTCCTCGGCGGTCGCGAAGCCCGCGTACTGGCGCATCGTCCATAACCGGCTTCGATACATCGTGGCCTGGACGCCGCGGGTGAACGGCGGCTCGCCGGGCAGGCCCAGGTCGCGAGCCGGGTCGAACCCGGTCACTTCCAGATCGGCGGCCGTGTAGACGTCGGCAATGTCGAGATCGGAGCTCGTGACGAACCGCTCCCGGCGCTCCGGAGCCGCGCCGACGGACTTCATTCGGGTCGTCGCCCGCCAGCGCTCGACCTCGGGGTCTTTGGTCGGCCCGGAAGCCAGCGGGTCCGACCGGGCCGGGTCCGGAGCCGAACGGTCGTCGGTCGGGCGCGTCACGCGATCACCACGAGGAGGTCACCGTTGTCGATCGTCTGGTGCTCGGCGACGGCGACCCGCTCGATGGTGCCCGCCCGCGGTGCCCGGAGTTCGTTCTGCATCTTCATCGCCTCCACGACGAGGACCGCCTGGCCCTCTTCGACCGTGTCCCCGACCGCCACGCGGATGGCCGCGATCCGCCCGGGAATGATCGCCCGGATCTCGGTCGGTCCGCTGGCCGCCGCCGCATCACGTTCGACCGTCGCCCGCCCGCGAAGGATCGACCGGCGCTCGTCCTCGACCTCCAACTCGAAACGCCAGCCGTCTACGACGACCTCGACCACGGGCAGGCCCGTGGGACCGGCATGGCGGACCTGGCCGACGAACCAGGACGGATCGCCTTCGCCCGCCAGGTCGATCGCCAGGTCGACGGTGATCGACGAGTCGCCCGCGAGCCGGGTCGGAGCGCTCGGCCCGACCACCAGACGGCGGCTCATCGTGGCCACCTGTCGATGGCCTCGGCCCGGCCGGCCCGCGCCCAGGTCGAGCGGGTGGCGTCCGTGGCCGCAATGCCATTCGACGGGCTCGCTACTCGGGTGACCGCCCCGCCCGTCGTGACTGCGTCCCCGCCAATCGCGAGCGCCGCCAGTCGCGCGGCCTCCGCGAGGGCGGTCCGACGGCGATCCTCGGCAATCGCCGGCCACTCGGCGTCGACCCAGTCGACGGACCGGGCGCCCTCGCGGAACCCCGGATCGGCCGCCACGAAGCGGTGGAACGGGAGGGTCGTCTGGATTCCGGCCACGACGGTCTCGTCGAGAGCCCGGGCCAGTCGCTCGATCGCAGCGCCCCGCGTCTCGTCGACGACCATCAGTTTCGCGATCAGCGGGTCGTACTCGGCGGTGACGCGACTCCCCGACTGGACCGCCGTGTCCACCCGGATGCCCGGCCCGTCCGGCATCGTCCAGCGGCCGATGATGCCGGGAGTCGGGGCGAAGCCACGGGCCGGATCCTCGGCCGAGATCCGGACTTCGATCGCGTGGCGGACCGGCCGTGCCGAGGCCTGCGCCGCGTCCCGAACTCGCTGGGACAGCGGCTCGCCCGCGGCGATCCAGAGCTGTTCACGGACGATGTCGACGTCGTGCACCAGCTCGGTCACGCCGTGCTCGACCTGGAGGCGGGTGTTGATCTCAAGGAACCAGAACCGACGATCCTGATCGAGCAGGAACTCGGCGGTCGCGGCGTTGACGAGTCCGACCGCCGCCGCGGCCCGGATCGCTGCATCGTGGACCTCCCGGCGCTCGTCCTCGGTCAGGCCAGGCGCGGGCGCCTCCTCGACCAGCTTCTGGTGACGCCGCTGCAGGCTGCAGTCCCGCTCGCCAAGGGCGACGATCGTCCCGTTCGCGTCACCGAGCAGCTGAACCTCGACGTGGCGGGCCGGGCGGATCTCGCGCTCGAGGTAGACCGACCCATCGCCGAATGCAGCGGCCGCCTCTGCGGCGCCGGCGGCGAGCGCTTCCTGGAGCGCCGCCGGTGAGACGACCCGGCGCATCCCCCGTCCCCCGCCGCCGGCGGACGCCTTGACGAGCAGCGGGAACCCGATGCGGGCCGCAACCACCTGGATCGCCTCAGCAGCATCCGGCGCGGTCACGTCGAACGGCTCGAGCGTTCCGGGCAGGATCGGTACGCCGGCGATCGTCGCGGCCCGTCGCGCCGCGACCTTGTCGCCGAGTAGCTCGATGGTCGAAATGGATGGGCCGATGAAGACGATCCCGGCCTCCTCCACGGCCCGGGCGAACGACGCCCGTTCGGCGAGGAACCCGTAGCCCGGGTGGATCGCTTCGGCGCCCGTCGCCCGGGCGGCCTCGACGATGCGGTCGCCGCGGAGATATGAATCGACCGCCGGGGGCGGACCGAGTCGAACCGCCTCATCCGCCAGGTGGACGTGCATCGCGTCGGCGTCGGCATCGCTGTGGACGGCGACGGTCGGGATCCCGAGCTCACGGCACGCCCGGATGATCCGGACGGCGATCTCCCCGCGGTTCGCAATCAGAACCTTGGTGAACGGTCGTCGGCCGTGCCTGTCTTTGCGCAAAGACGCGGCGTCGGCCGACGTCACAGGGGAATGTTCCCGTGCTTCTTCGGCGGATTGGTCGCCCGCTTGTCAGCGAACAGGTCCAGGGCGCGGATCAGGCGCCAGCGCGTCTCCGATGGAAGGATCACGTCGTCGATGTATCCGCGCGAGGCGGCAATGTAGGGGTTGGCGAACCGCTCCTCGTATTCAGCGATCAGTCGATTGCGCTCTGCCTCGGAATCGGCGGCGGCGGCGATTGCGTCTCGATGAATCACGTTGACGGCGCCGGCAGGACCCATCACCGCGATCTCCGCCGTCGGCCAGGCCAGGTTCAGGTCGCCGCGGATGTGCTTGCTGCTCATGACGTCGTACGCGCCGCCATACGCCTTACGGGTGATCACGGTCAACTTCGGAACCGTCGCCTCACAGTAGGCGAACAGCAGCTTGGCGCCGTGGCGGATGATTCCGCCGTCCTCCTGGTCGACGCCCGGCAGGAAGCCCGGGACGTCAACGAAGGTGATGAGAGGGACGTTGAAGCAGTCGCAGGTCCGGACGAAACGCGCGGCCTTGGTCGACGCGTTGATGTCGAGCGCACCCGCGAGCACCGCCGGTTGCTGGGCGATGATCCCGACACTGCGGCCGGCGAGACGGGCGAACCCGACGATGATGTTCTGGGCCCATCCCGGCTGGATTTCGAGGAACGCGGCGTCGTCGACGATCGGCTCGATGACGTCGTGCATGTCGTATGGCTGCGATGGGTCGTCGGGGATCACGCGGTCGAGACGGGCGTCGGCACGCGCCGGCGGATCCGTCGTGGCAGTCCGCGGCGGATCGGCGAGGTTGTTCTGGGGCAGGAAGGACAGGATGCGGCGCGTCGTCGCCAGAGCAGTCGCCTCGTCCGGTGCCGCGATGTGGGCGACCCCACTCCGGGTCGTGTGCGTCTGGGCGCCGCCGAGCCGCTCCGCATCGACATCCTCATGCGTGACCGCCTTCACGACACTCGGTCCGGTCACGAACATGTAGCTCGTGCCTTCGACCATCACCGTGAAGTCCGTGATGGCGGGCGAGTAGACCGCTCCCCCGGCGCACGGGCCGAGGACCACGGACAGCTGCGGCACGACGCCGGACGCGAGCGTGTTCCGGAGGAAGATGTCGGCGTAGCCGCCGAGCGATACCACGCCTTCCTGGATTCGCGCGCCGCCGGAGTCGTTGAGCCCGATGATCGGTGCGCCGACACTCATCGCCAGGTCCATCACCTTGCAGACCTTCGCCGCGTAGGCCTCCGACAGTGAGCCGCCGAAGACGGTGAAGTCCTGGCTGAAGACGAACACATTCCGGCCGTCGATCGATCCGTGCCCGGTCACGACACCGTCACCGAGGATGGTCTCGTCATTGATGTCGGCGCCGCGCGCCGTGACGAACCCGTCGAGTTCGACAAAGGAATCGGGGTCGAGCAACAGCTCGATGCGTTCACGCGCCGTCAGCTTGCCCTTGGCGTGCTGCTGGTCGATCCGAACCTGGCCGCCGCCGGTCAGCGCCCGCGTCCGCATCGCGAACAGCCGCGCAGTCCGTTCCTCGTTCGTCGGCACAGTCTCTCCCGTCGTGTCTTTGCGCAAGGACAGTGTCGGTGCGACACCCCACCCATCATAGGAGGTGGCGCCACTCGCGGGCCCGTTCTGGGTCGTCAACAACGACGTGGCCCTGTCGGTGACATATCCACAGAAACGGTGAACAACTCACGGTCCGTGTGGATAACCTCGACGGTCGCCCACCGAATGGCGGGGGTACCATGGCGGCATTCCCCCAGGCCCGCGTCGATCCGTCGCGAGGCAATACGACTTCGAGGTGATGCCCCGGTGACCCAGGTGATCGCGATTGCGAATCAGAAAGGCGGGGTCGGGAAGACGACCACGGCGATCAATCTCGCCGGGGCGCTCGCGGAAGAGGGGTATCGCGTGCTCTGCCTCGACATGGATCCTCAGGCAAATCTGACGGCGGGCCTCGGGATCAACCTGAACACGGTCGAGAAGTCGATGGCCGACGTCCTCGCCGACGGACGCGCGACTCTGACCGAGGTGATCCGTCCCACCGAGAGCGCCGGGATCGATGTCGCCCCCGCGAACATCGACCTTGCCTCGACCGAAGGTGAACTCTTCACAGCCCTCGGCCGAGAGCAGATCCTGCGCGACGCCCTCGACGGTCAGGTCGATCTCTATGACTACGTCCTGATCGACTGCCCGCCGAACCTCGGCCTTCTCACCGTCAACGGCCTGGTGGCCGCGAACAGCGTGATCATTCCGGTTCAGACCCAGTACTACGCGATGAAGGGCCTGAACAACCTGGTCAAGGTCATCAACATGATCCGGATGAAGCTCAACCGCGACCTCCGGATTCTGGGCCTCCTCCCGACCTTCTATGACAGCCGGACGAATCTTGCGCGTGACATGCTCGATGAGTTGCGGGTCGTCGGCGACCACCACGTCTTCAGCAGCATCGTCCGCAATACCGTCAAACTCGGCGAGGCTCCGTTGGCCGGGCGTCCGATCACGACCTATGCCAGTTCATCCGAAGCTGCTCGCACCTATCGCGAGCTTGCCCGGGAGGTCATCGATCTTGGCCAGGCCTGACTTTCGCGCTGTCGCCGCCCGTCGTCTGTCAGAAGATCGTGAGCTGTCCCCCGCGATCGTCAGCCTGCTGTCGTCCGAGAACGCCGGCCGGAGCACCGGTGTCAAGGTCATCGCCCTCGACCGGATCGAATCGAACCCGGACCAGCCGCGGATGATCTTCGATGAGGCCGCCCTCCACGAGTTGGCCGGTTCGATCAAGGAGCACGGCGTGCTCCAACCGATCCTGGTCCGGCCGCTCGGCGAGAACCGCTATCAGCTGATCGCCGGCGAGCGCCGCTGGCGGGCGTCCAGGGAGGCCGGCCTCGCAACGATTCCGGCCCTTGTCGAGGAAATCGACGACGAGACCGCCCTCGAGATCTCGATCATCGAGAACCTCCAGCGCGAGGACCTCTCGCCGCTCGAGGAAGCGACGATGTTCGACCGCATGGTCCGCGAACACGGATACAGCATCCGCAAGCTCGCCGAAAAGCTCGGCAAGGACAAAGGCTATCTCGAAAACCGGCTGCGTCTGGCCGATGCACCCGATGAGATCCGGCAGCTGGTGTCCTTGCGCAAAGACACCCTGTCCCACGCGTACGAACTGCTCAAGGTCGAAGATCCGAAGAAGCGCAAGAGACTCGCGGCGCAGGTCGCCTCCGGCGAGCTGTCGCTCGTGAAGCTCAAGGAGAAGATCGAAGGTCGGAAGGCCCGCGTCCCCGATGACGGCGCCGACGCCGCCACGGAAGTGGGTCCGACGACCGAGGAGGCCGATGAGGCGGCGAGCGGCTGGAACCCGACCGAACGCGGCACGGTGACGATCGGCGACGACTCCCTGGTCAACGCCCGGCACCAGCTGTCCGATGCCGTCGAGGACCTCGTCGCGGTCCTGCGCGCCCCCGACGTCATCCGGACGATCCCGGACATCGACCGGGCGAACCTCGCGAAGTACCTGACGATCGCGAAGCTCAAGCTTGAGAACGCAATCGCGCTCATCCGCACCGGCGAGGGCGACTGACGCCCGTTCGTCGCATTGCGATGACCACGAAGCCGGCGCCTTGCGGCGCCGGCTTCGGCTTGTCGGATGGCGGCGGCCCGACGGTTCGGCCCGCCGCGTGGATCGATCGAGGGTCAGGGCTTCTGGTTCGCGTGCTTGCTCGCGCCGTGTCCATGATTGGCCTGGGCGATCGTTCGAACGTAGGCGCCATGGTTGTCGAAGCCGGCCGGAGTCGCGCCATGGGCTGCCTCGCTGACGAGCTTGCCGTGATTGTCCGGGTGGACACCCGCTGCGGCATCCGGGGCGTCGCTGCTCGACGGGTCCGGGGACTCCGGCGTTTCCGATTCGGGCGCTTCGGATTCGGGGGCCTCGGAGGAATCGGCCTCGGGCGCCCGGGACTCATCGGCCTGTACCTGCTGGCCGGCCGTCCCCGCCTGGGGCGTCGACCCGATCGGGCGGCCGGCGAGCGCGACTGTCGCGGTCAAGGCGAGGATGGCGAGGGCGATCAAGAGGCTTCGGAGTCGAGCGGTGGCGATCTTCATGGGGAAATCCTTCCAGGTCCGGTGGTACCACGGACAACGAACGAGGGAGCGATCGGTTAGGGCCGCGGCGCCGTCGGCCGGGTGGGCCACTGGACGGCCGCCTTCAGAGGCTGCTTCGTCCCGGGCCCAGGACCGCCGCGAGCCAGCACGCAGCGAGGACGGCGAGACCGATCGCTTCGGCCTGCCACGCGCGTTCCCTCCTCGCGGCAAGCTGCTCGGCTACTCCGAGCCGCGGGTCCGGTTGCGGCGCGGGTCGGCTCGCTGGCTCTCCTCCGCCGCCGAACGCCCGAGCTGCCACGCTCGCGGCGGCAATCGGCACCGCGCCCAGGGCCGCGAGCAGCCCGATCCAGACCGGTGCCGCCGTCGCCGCGACAGCCGACGCGACGGCGGAAAGTGAGACCAGCGCAAGCAGCCCGAGCGCCAGGCGCGCGGCTCGATCCGGACCGAGCGCCAATGCGACCGAGGAGATCCCCGCGGCGCGGTCCCGGTCCACGTCGACGAGGGTGTTCCCGATCGCGAGCGCGGCACCGGCGGCTACCGCCGCAGGGATGAGCGCCGCGAACGCCGCAGGAACGGTCCCGGCGGCGCCCACCCAGCCAAAGACCGGCAGGATCGGGATCCCGACCGCAAATGGCAGCCACGACCAGGCAGTCCCCTTCAGCCGCAGGTCGTAAGCGAGACCGATCGCGATCACGACGACCGCAAGGGCAGCCAGGAGCGGTGAGATCGCGCCCGCGAGGGCCGTCCCGGAGACGAACAGGAGAACGGCCACGACGCGCGCGGTCTCGATCCGGACGAGCCCGGCCGGGATCGGCTTGCCGGGCTTCCGACCGGCGTCCCGGGGCGCGTCGACGACGTCGTTGACGGTTCCGATTCCGAGCTGGAGGAGGGTCATCCCGACACCGATCGGGAACACGACCGAGGGCGGCCCTCCCGCCAGCAGCGCGACCGCCGAGCAGACGAGCCCGTCGAGGACCGACGGAAACGGGTGGCTCAGGCGGACCCAGCCGAGCAGCCGCGCCCCGCCACCGGGCGCGGGGTCAGACGTAGACCAGCTCGCCGAAGTTGGTGACGAGGTACTCGACGAGCCGCTCGCGCCCATCTGGGACCTGCGAGCGGATCCCCGGAACGAGCGCGAAGAGAGTGATCGCGGGAACGATCAGGCGGCCGTCCCGGTCCCGGCCGATCACCGCCGGCGGACCACCGCCGGAAGCGAACACCCGTTCGAAACTACTCTCATCCAGGCGCGCCGCCGTGCGGAAATCGGCGACGACCTTCACGATCCCGCGCCGGATCGCGACGTCGCGCATGAGCTCTGCCGCCCATGCGTCGATCTGCTCATCGCTCTGCTCGGCAAGTCGCTTGCGATAGACCTCGGGATCGGCCGATAGACCGGTCGTGCCCACGTCGCCTCCTGGTTCGGGGATGGGCCGCAGTATGCCAGAGTCGCGGTCAGTCAGGTCCGCTTGGCCCCGGGCTCGGGGCCGAGCTCCGGACCGGATCCGGGGTCGTGGCCCCCATCGGCACGACCGGCGGCGAAGCGCCTCCCGCAGCATCTCGCGCTGCCGCCTCCGCTGCGGCCCGGTCACCCTCCGGCCAGTCGTTGAATTGCTCGGTGACCCAGCGTCCGATCGGGCCTGGGCGGGTTCGCTCCGGCTCGTCACGGACGAGGTCGTGGAGGGCGCTCCAGGCGCGGCCGGTCAGCGCGTCGACGTTTTCGCGGCTCGGCCGGCCGTCGACCGCGAGCGGGGCACCTACCTCGACCCGGACGCGACGCCCGAACGCGAGCCAGGAGGTCCCATGGATCGCGATCGGGATCAGTGGCACCTGCTCGCGGAGGGCGAAGTAGGCCGCGCCCTCGTTCAGGGGACGAAGTGCCGACTCGAACGGCTGGATCCTCCCCTCCCCGGCGATCGCGACCACCCCGCCGGAGGCGATGACGGCATGGACCCGTCGCGTTGCCTCGATCAGATTGTCCTTGCCGGGCCGGTACGGGATCGTCGCGCCGGTCCAGGTCATCAACCGATTCCGGCCACCGACCGACATGTCCTCTTCCTTCGGGCCGAAGAAGGTCAGGCGCGGCCGCATCGGCAGGAGCGCCATCAGGAGGAACGGGTCGGCCCAGCTGAGGTGGTTGAAGCAATAGATCGCAGGCCCACCGGGGAGGCGTCCGCGTCCGTCGATCCGGACTCGGAGGTAGGCTCGGACGATCAACAACGACGCAATCCGCGACGTCCAGGCGCGGATCGTCCGCCGGAGCGGATGCAGCCCGTCGGTGCCGTGCGCCCCGGACGGGCGGCGGGACGCCGACGGACGGTCGGGGCGAGGATCCGGCCGGCTGCCAGGGGTGGCGTGTCGCGCGGATGCCTGGCTTGGCTGCCGATCGAGGCCCGACAGCCCGTCCGGATCGACGTCACCGATGCGGGCGACGACGAGATCGGCGAGCCCCTCCGCCCCGGGCGCCGGCGGGACCGAGGCGTTCGGGACGAGGACGGTCGTCATCCCGGCGGCTCGCCCTGCGCGGAGGCCATTGATCGAGTCCTCGATCACGAGGGTCGCGGCCGGGTTCGCCCCGATCCGTCGCGCCGCCTCGAGGAACACATCCGGGGCGGGCTTGCCCTCGCCGACATCGTCCGACGAGACGACCGCCCGGAAGACCCCCGCCAGGCCGGTGGCCGCGAGCGCCGCGTCGATCACCCTGCGATGTGACGATGACGCGAGCGCCGTCGGGTAGCGCGCGGCGATCCGGCGCACGGCATCGACCGCCCCCTCGATCGTCGGCGGTCCTTCGCTGGCGTAGCGATCGACCACGCCGTCGACGATTGCCGCCTCGATCGTCGCCGCGTCGAGATCGAGGTGAAGTCGATCACGGATGGTCGCCGACCACTGGCGCGAATTCGCGCCCATGACCGCGTGGCGATCTTCGAGGGTCCAGGCCCTTCCGTGGGTCGCGGCAAACGCGCTGCGGACGTCGTCCCACCAGATCTCCGAATCGACGATGACTCCGTCGAGATCGAAGATGACGGCGCGGATCTTCAACCCGAGGCCGCCGGACCGTCAGTGGCCGGCGTCGGGCCCTGCCTTCGCCCGGGCGGGCGCGGCCCGACTGGCGCCTGGGGAGCCAGGTCGCGCAGACGTCGTGGGCCGCGCCTTGGCGCCCGCCGATGATCCGCTCCTGGCTACGGCCCGACCCGCCGTTGCAGGGGGTCGCGCCGTGACTCGACGGCCGCGCTCCTCCTCGACCGGCGGCAGCGGCCGGCCGTCGATCGCGGCGATCACGCGAAGGGCGAACGCGGCAACCCGGTCGGCCTCGACGTCCACGCCGCGCAGCACCTGAGACTCGAGCTGAAAGCTGAGCAGGCGGTGTCCGGCCTGGGTCTCGACGGCGAGCTCTCCGATCGAGACACGGTTCCAGCGGACGAGCTTGGTCGTGGCGCGCGCGCCTTCGCCGGGGACATTGACCCGGACGAAGCACACGATCAGCCCTGGGTCGGTCGGGACGAGGATCGAATACCGGATCGCGGGTTCGTCGCCCCAGGCGACCCAGCAATGCGGGTCCGGGCCGGCGCCGAGGGCCACGAGGACCGGATCGACGGCTGCCGCGACCTTCGGCCCGCCCGCCTCCTTGGCCGGCGCTGAGGCACGCCACTGGCTGAGTCGCATCACCACCTCCGGGGTCGGGATGTCCGCCGTGGGACCAGGTCTCGACCCGTGCGGGGACCGGTCGGCCCGAGGCTAGCACAGTCCTGTACCGTTGCCGTCGCGATCCTACGGAGGGCCTGGACGAGGATGCAGATCGATCGGCGGCTGGTGGACTTCTGGGCTGTTGCTGATCCCGGCTGGCGGACCCCGTTGACCCGGCCGGTCGGCCGATGACTCATCTCGCCTTGCCCTCGGGAACGTTGTTCGCGGGGCTCGCCGTGGTCGGGCTCGGAGCCGGTCTCGTCCTGCTGGTCCGCGGCCTGTCGGGTTATCGGGCCGCCGGCCGGATCAGCGGGACGTCCGTGTCGCGGATCGCCAGCCTCGCCGTCGGCGAGGTCCTCGTGACCGGGACCGTGGAGCCCATCGAGCTGACCCTGATCTCGCCGCTGCTGAGCGTCCCGTGCGTCTACTATCGCGCCCGGGTCAGCGAGACCCGCGACGACAGCAGCCGCGACGTGCTCCGCGAGGAACGCGCGGTCGGGTTCCGCGTCCGCGATCCGTCCGGGACGGTCCGGGTCTTTCCGAACGGGGCCCGGTTTGACGTGCCGGACTGCTATGACGAGTCGACGTCGGCCTGGAACGGCACGCCGATCGGCCTCCAGCCGCGGACCGGCCCGGTGTTCGCGCCGGGGCCCGACGATCGGGACGCCCAGATCGCAAACCTCCTCACGGTCAAGGACAGCCGGGAATTCTCGCTCGGCGGCGGCGGCAACCTGCCACTGACGGCGAACGCGAGCCGTGCCCGCTATCGCGAAGCGCGGATCGCGGCCGGCGATCCGGTGACCGTGGTCGGGCGGGTCCAGCCGTTCTCGGAGCTCGATGACCCGACCGGCGCAAACCTCGTCGACGGCGGTGGGCTCGATGCCGGGGACCCCGAGATCGCCGCGGACCTCGCTGCGGCCCGCGCCGCAGGACTGCTTGCGGCGACCCCCGAGGAGGCGTGGGGCAACGCGGCGATCGAGGGCTTCGGGATCGGCAGGCCGGTCCGAACGCCGCAACTGGATCCCGATGCCGATCGACCCCCACCACCCGATCCGGCCCTTGCCGCCCGGGCCGCGGCCGCCTTCGATATCGCCCCCGACGCCCTCATCCTCTCAAGTTCCCAGGAGGTCCCGATGGCCATCTCGCTCGGTGCGCCGACCCAGGTCGCGGCGCGGGCGGAGTGGCAATTCATCGTGGGGCTGGCCGGAGCGGCCCTCGCAATCGGATCGGCGATGACACTCGCCGTCCTCGTCCAGGGCGGGCTGCGGTGACGGCCATCGCCGCGGCGTTCGCGGTGGGCCTGGTCATCGCGATCGGCCTCTTCGTCGTGGTCGCCAGCTACAACGATGTCGTCGCGCTGCAACGCCGGATCGAGAAGGCGTGGGCGAACATCGAGGTCATGCTCCAGCAGCGATTCGACCAGCTGCCAGCGCTCGTGGCTGCGGTCCGCGGCCTGATGACCTTCGAGCGCGACGTCCTGACCGAGGTGACGGCGGCGCGCGCTGCGTACTCGCCCGGGGCGCCGATCCCCGACCAGGCCGCGACCTCGGCTGCGACGACCCGGGCGGTCCGGTCGCTGCTTGCGACGGTCGAGCGCTATCCGGATCTTGAGTCCGCCGCCAATGTCCTCGCCCTCCAGGGGGAGATCGAGCGGATCGAATCGATCATCGCGGACCGGCGCGAGCTCTACAACGACCAGGTCTTCCGCTACAACACCCGGATCGCCCAGCTCCCCGGCGTGCTGCTCGCGCGGGTGTTCCGATGGACCCCGCGAGCGTTCTTCGACGCGGAGCCCGGCGCCGCCGCGCCGCCGTCAACCCTCGCCGAACGCCAGCCCGGAGGAGGAGGTTGAGGTCCACCCAGACGTCACGCCCGGCCGGGGAGCCGGCGAGCCGCGACCGGCCAGCGCCGGCCGCGACCGCGGGCGACGACGCCGGCACGCCACCGACCCGCCTCGTCCTCGCCCGGCATGGCGAGACCGCTTGGTCCAAGGCCGGCCGGCACACGGGCCGAACGGACCTGCCCCTGACCGACGCCGGCCGGGCGCAGGCGCGCCGGCTCGGCACGGCATTGGCGGGCCGTCAGTTCAGCCGTGTCTTCACGAGCCCCCTGGTACGGGCGAGCGAGACGGCGCGCCTGGCCGGGTTTGCCACGGGCGTCAGCGTCGAGCCCGACCTCCAGGAGTGGGACTACGGCGTCTACGAGGGCCGGCGGCGAATCGACATCGCCCGCGACGACCCCGGCTGGACGATCTGGACCCGGCCGATTCCGGGTGGCGAGAGCCTCGCTGCGCTCGGCCGGCGGGCCGATCGGGTGATCGCGGCGATGCTGCCGATCGGCGGCGATGTTCTGCTGTTCTCGCATGGCCACCTCCTGCGCGTTCTCGCCGCCCGCTGGATCGAATCGCCGCCGCGCACGGCAAGCCGCCTCGAGCTCGCCACCGCGACGATCTCGGAGCTCGGCTGGGAAACGGACCGGCGGGTGATCGAGATCTGGAACGCGCCGGCCACCTCGACGGCTGATCGGCCGATCGCCTGAGCCTCACCCCGACATTCACCCCCGGCGCGGGCTGCCCGTTCAGGGTAGAATCTTGCTCCCACATTCGTCGTTGCTCGCATGGTCGATGGCCCTCGCGCAGCGGCCAGCGTCGCCTCGTTCCAGCCTGGGAGGGTCCACCTTCGTGTCCAACGGAACCATGCGTCCGCCGCGTCCAGCTGCCCAGCCAGTCAACGAGCCGCTCAAGCACGTGATCGCCGAGTACAAGCACCAGGCCCAGACGATCACCTGCGTCTGCGGCTGGCACGGCAAGAGCTCCTCACCGGACGGCCGCACCTCGGAGTGGACCGCTCATCTCGCGGCGAACCGGACCAAGCCTCGCTGATCCAATCGCGGTCGGCCGACCGGCCGGCCCGGATCGCAAGCACCCGACCGGCGCGACTCGCGCCGGTCGTTCGATTCGGGAGACGCACAGGGGAAGGTCGGCCCGCCTCAGCCGATCCCGCGTCGCTTCTCGAAGGTCAGCTGCTGGTCCTGGGTGATTCCGGTCGCGAAGCCCGCCTCGCTGATCGCCAGGTAGTAGTCCCACATCCGGATGAACCGCTCGTCGAAGCCCATCGCGCGGACCTCGTCGAGGCGAGCGTGGAACGACGCCCGCCACGTCGCGAGTGTCCGGGCGTAGGACGCCGCGATGTCGCGGCTCCCGGTGATGAGCAGGCTCGTTTGAGCCGTCGCCCTCTCGATGACGGCCAGTGACGGCAGCAAGCCGCCCGGGAAGATGTAGGTCTGGATCCAGTTGGCGCTGCGGCGCTGGGCCTCATAGTTGGCGTCCGGGAACGTGATCGTCTGGAGACTGAGCCTGCCGCCCGCCACGAGCGCCCGGTCACAGGCTGCGAAGAACGCCGGAAAGTACTCATGACCGACGGCCTCGAGCATCTCGATCGAGACGATCGCGTCGTATGTCCCCTCGATCGCCCGGTAGTCTTGGATCTCGACCCGGGCTCGGTCGGCGAGCCCGGCCGCCTCGATCCGCTCGTTCGCAAGGGCATGCTGGGCCGGCGAGATCGTGATCGAGGTGACGTCGCAGCCGAGCTCGCCCGCGGCATACAGAGCGAACCCGCCCCAGCCGGAGCCGATCTCGAGGACCCGCATCCCGGGTCGGAGACCGGCGCCCTCGGCTATCGCCCGATACTTGGCCCGCTGGGCGTCGGCGAGCGTTTGTTCGGGATCCTCGAACACCGCACTCGAGTAGGTCATCGTCTCGTCGAGGAAGAGCCGATAGAAATCGTTCCCGAGGTCGTAGTGCCGGCGGATGTTGCGGCTCGCCTGACGGATGGTGTTGCGCCGGAGCCGGTGGTTGATGATCCGCGGGATCTGGGCAATGCCGCGCCACCAGCCCACAGTCAGCGCGAGCGCATCGCGGTTTCGTGCGGCCAGCTTGAGGAGGGCCGCCAGGTCCGGCGAAGACCACAGGCCGTCCATGTAGGCCTCGCCTGCGCCGGTCTCGCCGCCGAGGAACATCGAGATCACGCCGCGCTCGTCATGGATCCGGATCTCGGTGGTTGGGCCGCCCGGCGTGCCGACGATCTCGCGGGAGCCATCGGGGAGCACGATCGTCAGCTCGCCGTACCGGATCCGGCGGGCTGCGGCGAGCATGAGCCGACGAGCGAGGCGGTCGACGAGCGGAATCGGAAGGGCCCGCGACCGTCCGGATCCTTCGATCGAGCGGCCGCTCATCGGGTCACCTCGTGGGCCGCGGCCGCCGCGGCGGCCTTGGCCTGCCCGGCCGCCTCGCCGTGGCGATGGAAGCGGGCCCCGCGCAGCCACAGCCGCAGGGCGTGCCAGTGAATGAGCCCGATCGTTCGCTGAGTCACCAGCGGATGGCGGATGAGCATCGCGAACAGCGTCCGATCGGTCAGCGGTCGCCGCCGCAGGACCACGCTGGTCGTCAGCATCGGTCGCGCGTCGTGGCGCTCGTTGATCGCGATCGTAAGACGGTCCGGCTCGTCGCGGACCTGGACCGCGTAGTGCCCGTCCATCTCGAGGAACGGCGAGACGTAGAACGTCTTCCCCATCCCACCGGCCAGGCGGTCCGCGGTTGCTCCCGGGTCGTCGGCTGCCTGAAGCGTATAGAGGTGCCGCTCACCGTGCGTGTTGTGGACCTCGACGACCACGACCCGGAGGTCGCCGGCGACGTCGCGGCACAGGAAGAAGCTGGCCGGGTTGAAGACGTAGCCGAGGACGCGGAGGTTGGTGACGAGGGTGATCCGCCAGCCGGTCGCGTCGATCCCCTCCCCCGCCAGATGCCGCCGCAGATCGGCCGCGAGGTCGACCGCCGGCACCGGCAGATGATCGGCATCACGGAACGACAGGACGTTGCGCCGGTTGCGGCTGAGGAGGCGGAGGCGGCGATCGACGGATTCGAGCTCGTCCAGATCGAGCGCGGCATACCAGACGGCGTGGTCGAGGGCGTACGCGAACGGCTGGAGCCGACGGTGGCGCACCCGACCCTCCAGCACGTGCGAGATCATGCGGCCCGCTCCGCGGCATCGCCCGCGATCCGCTCGGCGGCCTCGAAGCCGGAGCGGCAGCCGTCCTCGTGGAACCCGAAGCCGAGATGGGCACCTGCGTACCAGGTCCCGCGGTGGCCCTGGAGCTCCTGCACGCGAGCCTGGGCGGCGAGCGTCTGGAACGTGTAGATCGGGTGGCTGAACTCCCGCTCGAGGACGACCCGTTCCGGGCGGATCGGCTGGGCGGGATTGACCGAGACCGAGTATTCGATCGGGCCCGGGATCGCCTGCAGACGGTTCATGTGGTACGTCATTGTGAGGGCCGTGGCCGGCTGGCGACAGTCGGCGGTGTCGATGTTCCACGAGGCCCACGCGGAGCGCCGGGCCGGCAGGACCCGCTCGTCGGTATGAAGGACGACCCGGTTCGTCGAGTATTCGAACCCCGCGAGGGCGTCGCGCTCGGAGCCGTCCGCATCGCCGAGGAGGCGCAGCGCGTCGTCGGCGTGCGTCGCGAGAACGACGCCGTCGTGGCGGCTCCGTGAGCCGTCGGCCAGGATGACCGTTGCGCCCGCCGGATCGCGCCGGACGGCTGCGACCGGCACACCGCTGCGGACGGCGTCGCGACCGAGGCCGGCCACGATCCGCTCGACGTAGGTGCGCGAGCCGCCGCGAATCGTCCGCCACGGGAGCGCTCGGTTCCGACCGATCAGGCCGTGATTGTCGAGGAACCGCAGGAGGTAGTCGACCGGGAACGATCCGATCCGGTCGGCCGCGGTCGACCACACCGCCGACGTGATCGGCACGAGGAAATGCTCGCGGAAGGCGCGGCCGTAGTGGCGCTCCGCCATCCAGTCGGCGAGGGTGTCGCCAATCGGTGTCGCGCGGTCGAGGGTCGTGCGGGCATCTCGGTAGAACCGAGCAATGTCGGCGAACATCCGCCAGTGGGTCGGACTCGCGACGAGGCGCGGATCCGCGAAGAACCCGGCCGCCCCGCGCGAGCTGAATGCAATGCCGCAGGCGCGGCAGGCCGAGCCGAGGGACATGTCGCTCGGCTGGGTCTCGACGCCAAGCTCCGACAGGAGGCCGACGAACCGGGGATACGTCGGCTCGTTGTAGACGATGAACCCCGTGTCGATCGCCACTCGGCTGCCGTCGGGTGCATCGACCTCGACGGTGGCGACGTGACCACCCGGCGTGGGGTGGCCTTCGAAGACCGTGACGCGGTGCTCCCCGCGAAGGGCCCAGGCCGCCGTGAGGCCGCTCACTCCGGCGCCGACGATCGCGATGTCCATGGTTCAGGCCGGTGTGGCGGACGCGGTCGGGGCAGCGCCGCTGGAGGCGTGGCCGTGGGCCTGCGCATCGAGGGTCCGCTGCATGCCGTCCCGCGCGTCGCGTCCGATCTTCTCGAACGTCCGGCCGGCGAGCGGCTCGAGCAGCCGCATCCAGCCCTCGAGGTGGATCTCGGCGACGTATTCGATCCGGCAGCCGCGCTCGGCGTCCTCGAAGCTGATCGAGTCCGTGGCGCGAACGCCCGACCCGCGACCCTCGAGGACCACCCGCCGCGACGCCTCGAAGGAAACGATCCGGTAATCCATCGGGACGACCTTGCCGCGCATCCGGACTCCGAGCCGATAGTGCGCCCCGACATCGACGGCGCCCGCGTCGACCCGAACGGCTGTCGCGGTGCCCGGGTCCCACGCAGGGGAATTGGCGAAGTCGGCAATGAAGGCGAAGGCGTCGTCGCGGCCAAGGTCGGTCTGGATCGTCTCGCGGAGGATGGGCATTGGGGGGCTCCGTGTCTGGTCGGGCGCTACCGTCGAACGCTCTGTCAAATGTTTGTCGATTGATCTGGGCGAATGTACCGCACGGACGCCCCATCTGTCTACTGCTTGTCGAATGTTTGTCCGGCTGCTACGGTGGCGGCATGCCTGACCTGCCCGCCCCGCTCGCGACGGCCCTCGACACGGCCCTCGAACTCACGGTCGTCGCCAGCTTCAGCCGAATCGGACCGGCCGTCCGGCGCCGCATCGACGGCTGGACCGCCCCTCCCCTGAACGCGCTGGCCGGCCGAACGGTCCTCATCACCGGACCAACCTCCGGGATCGGGCGCGCCGCCACGGACGCGATGGCCGATCTCGGCGCCCGGATCATCCTGGTCGGTCGGAGCCAGGCTCGACTCGATGACCTCCGCGGTCGGCTGATCGCGGCGCACGGTGAGGACCGGTTCCCGGCGGTCGTCGCGGATCTCGGGTCGCTCGAGTCGATCCGCAATGCCGTCGACCGGATTCGCGCGACCGAGCAGCGTCTCGACGTCCTCGTCGACAACGCCGGCGCCATCTTCCCGACCCGCCACCTCGGCCCGGACGGGATCGAGGCGACCTTCGGCCTCATGGTCGCCGGCCCGTTCGCACTCACGGCCGGTCTCCTGCCCCTCCTTCGCGTTGCCGGGGGACGCGTGATCGCGGTCACCTCCGGTGGGATGTACACCCAGCGGCTCGATCTCGACGACCTCGGATCCGCGCAAGGAGCGTGGTCGGGTGCGCGCGCCTACGGTCGCGCCAAGCGCGCCCAGACCGCCCTCATCCGCGAGTGGGCGCGGCGGCTCGCCGGCAGCGGGGTCACGTTCGCCGCGATGCACCCGGGTTGGGCCGACACGCCGGGCCTGGCCGAGTCCCTCCCGGAATTCAGCCGGTTGATGCGGCCGCTGCTTCGATCGGCGGCAGAAGGCGCCGACACGATCGTCTGGCTCGCGGCCCATCCGGCCGCAGCGGGCGTCAGCGGCAAGCTGTTCCTCGATCGGCGGCCGCGACCATTCGACCGGGCGCCCGGGACACGGCTGTCCGCCGCGGATCGGCAGCGGCTCTGGACCGAGATCGTGGCGATGACCGGCGGGACCGATCCCGCGCCGTCGGCGGGCTGACCGATCACCCGCGCCGTCGGCGGGCTGACCGATCACCCGCGCCTCGCTCGCTGACCGCGGCCGGTCGGGCCGCTCCGCCCTGCCGGGATCAGATCCGGACCGGCGCCGCGACCACGGGTCCGCTGTAGCCGTGCTCGGCGATCTCGCCGGCCCGCGCCCGGTAGGCCTCGGGGGTCGGCGGCGTCATTGCCCGGAACCCGTCGACCATCCGGTTGTACATCGAGAACGCGGCCGCGATCAGGACGGCCAGCTGGATGTCGGCGTCGGTCGCGCCGGCTTCGTGCGCCGCGGCCACATCCGCCGGGGCAAGCGCGAGGGGGTCGCGACGAACGGTCCGGGAGATATGGAGCAGCGCCTGCATCTTCGAGCCGAAGCCCTCGGACGACCCCTCCTTGACCACCTCCACGAGGGGCAGGAGCTCGGGCGTCGCGCTCCGCTCGAGCAGGGCGCTCGCGAAGGCGCCATGTGAATCCATGCAGTAGAAGCAGTCGTTCGCGGCCGAGACCGCGGTCGCGAGCATCTCCCGCTCATGACGCTGGAGCGTGGCGCCGGGGAAGTCGTGGACGAGCAACTCGTCGGCGAGGCCACGGAGATGGACACCCAAGCCCGGCGTGATCCGCATCGTGGCGCCGATCCCGGGGACGTCGGGCAGGCCAGCGACAATCGGGCCCTGCTGCGAGCGCCGGAGGCGCTCCTCGTCTCGTGCCATGTGCCTCCCTCGGTCGTTTACCCGGATCGTCGGTCGACCGAAGGATATCGCGGCGTCCCGCCGATGCGGCGATCCGACCCGCGAGCGACAACGCCCGGTATCCTGAGCGCCCGCCATGCGAGCCACCCGCGACCGCGCCCTGCATCGTTCGCCGCGCCTCCCCGCGCGCGCCGGCGCCCGAGGCCGCGCTCGGTGACGGCCCGGACGGTGTCGGTCGGGGCCGCCACCTACCCGCTCGTCCTGCCGAACATCCGGGACCCGCGGCTCCACGTCGCGGCCGTGATCATCACGGTCCACGTCCTCGGCCAGGTCGCGCTCGGCTTCCGGGTCAGCGTCCCCCAGATCCTGGCCGCGATCCTGACCTGCGCGATCATCGAGATCGCGCTCACGTTCCGGGCCTCGAAGGCGTTCGTCTGGCCGGCCAGCGCAATGCTCACCGGCAGCGGCGTCGCCCTCATCCTGCGCGTCGTCGGGACCCATCCGGGCGATCACTGGACGTTCGATGGCTGGTACATCTACGCCGCGGTCGCCGGGTTGTCGCTGCTCTCGAAGTACGTGATCCGCTATCGCGGCTCGCACGTCTTCAACCCGTCGAACGTCGGCCTCGTCGCCGCGTTCATCATCCTCGGGACGACGCAGGTCGAGCCGCTCGACTTCTGGTGGGCGCCGCTCGGCCTGCCGATGATCGCCGCCTACGCCGTGATCCTCGTCGGAGGCTCGCTCATCACCCGGCGCCTCCGGCTCCTCGCCCTCGCGGCGTCGTTCTGGCTTGCGCTCGCGGGGCTCCTCGGCCTGCTGGCGGCGTCGGGCCACTGCATGACCGCGAACTGGTCCTTCGCGCCGGTCTGCGGGTTCGACTTCTGGCGAGTGGTCGTGACGTCACCCGAGGTGCTGATCTTCCTGTTCTTCATGATCACCGACCCGAAGACGGTCCCGGCGGGCCAGGTCGGTCGGGTCGCCTTCGGGCTTCTCGTGGCGGCCACGAGCGTGCTCCTCATGGCACCCCAGACCGATGAGTTCGGAACGAAGGTCGGCCTGCTCGCGGGGCTCGTCCTGATGTGCGCGGTTCGCCCCCTGCTCGACCGGGTCGTCCCGGAGCCGCGTTCGGCGGCCGACGACCTCCGGCGGTTCGCGAGCCACCTGGTGAACGGCGATCGAGTGACCACCGGCCGCGTCCGCGTCGCGTGTCGGGCGGCCGTGCTGGCGCTGGCCGGGCTCGTCCTCGGCGGCTCGATCGTCGTCGCCGGTGCGCCGGCTCGCGGGCTCGTCGTCCCGGATGTCAGCGAGGCCCTTGGGCGGCCACCGACCGCGGTCGACCCGGCGACACTTCCCGCGATCAGCGTCGGCCAGGATGTCGTCGACTTCGACCACGAGCTGGCCGGGCCCGGGATGGCGGAGGTCGTCGTGACCCTCGCCCAGAACCTCGAGATCGAGAACCAGGCTCTCCTCCGGCGCGACCCGGCGCTCCTCAGCGCGGTCGACCACGGCGATCGGCTGATCGAGATGCAGGCCCGCGTCGCGGCGGCCGGCGGCGGGACCGTCGTGATCAGCCATTACCGGTTCGATGCGATCGACGCTTCCCTCCTCGTCCCGTTCGGGCGACAGGACGGGTTGAGCATCGGCCTCGCCGGGCGCGGCACGCGGGTCGACGAGACCTACGACGCGACCGGCGCCCGGGTGTCGTCGACGACGGCGCCGTTTGCCCTGACCTTCGCGATGCGCCGGGCGACGGGAGCGCGCTGGCTGAACGTGGCGGTGCTGCCGGTGAAGCCCGGCGGCTGACGGCGGCTCCCTGATCACCCGGTCGCGAAGATTCGCCCATCGCCCGTCGCGCGCCCGGCCGTTGGCCGGCTGGTTTCCGCCGCAACACGCTATTCGGGCAGGACGGACGCTCCGGCGGTGTTCTTGCCTTCCTGGAGCTCCGGGCGGCCGAACTGCTGGCCTTCCAGGAGCATCATGAAGGTGGTGTCGATCTCGGCCCAGGGGATATGCCGCTGGGCCCAGTGGATCTCCCAATAGCGCTGGACCAGCGCGTCGTGCATGAGCTGGTTGGCCGTCTTCATGGCACCGGCCTCGATCTGGGCCCGATGCTCCTTGGCCTTGTCGTCGATGACGCTCGGCGGGACCGGGATTCCGTTGCCGCGCTGGCCGTTCTGGAGATCGGTCCGCCATTGGACGCCCCGGTTATGGCCCTCCATGCCGAAATCATCGGTGAGGGCGAACTCGGCGCCGGTGGCACCCGCGACGAACCCGGCGACGAGTGCTGTCCGGGCCTTCTCGGCGTTGTCGACGGCCCTCGCCTCTGCCTCTCCGTCGCCCAGGGCGGCGAGGAAGCCGATGATCGCGATCGCGCCGGCGGCGATCATCCCGCCGGCAATCAGGGCCTCCGCTGCGACCTCCGCCCCGCCCTCCTCGAGGAGGTACTGGAAGATTCGCTCGTAGTTCGGCTCGATCGCGACCTTGAGCGTCGCCTTGGGCGTGATCTTGACGGTCGACCCGTCCTCGGCGGTGAACGACCACTCCTTGATCTTCCAGTCGACGGCCGCCTCCAGGGTCGCGAAGTGGATGCCCTTCTGCGGGTCCATCTCGGCCAGGTTGAAGGCGAACTTGGGCTCGAACGTGTCGCCCTCCATCGAGAGCTCGATGCCGAGCTTGCCCTTGTCATCGCTGGCCTCGCCGCCGATCTTGGCCTTCGGGGTGCAACCCTCGAACAGGCCGACGGCGCGCTTGTCGAATTCGACGCCGACCTCGGCCTGATATTTCAGGTCGGTGGCGCTCGCGTTCACCCCGCCCGACCCCTTCAGCTCGCCCGAACCGGGCGAGGCAAGCGGGGTCGGCGAACCGACGCCCGTCGGGACGGGGGCCGCATCGGCGGCGGGAGCGGGCGCTGCGGCCGCGGGGGCGGGCGTGACCTCGTAGTCGAGCGAGCCGCTGACGGACGTGGTCGCCGTCACGTAGCTGAGCTCCCTCTCGCCCAGCTTCTTGTCAGGCAGGGTGTAGGTGTGCTTCGTGCTCGGCCCCGGCGCGGACCCGCCCTCGCGCTGGGCGACGGCCCGCCGGGCGACAGTCGGACGGCCCCGGCCGGCCGCGGGCCGAAGCAACGTGCTCGTCGCGGCATTTCCGGCCGATCGCTGGAACCCGAGGATGGCGGGCGGCCCAAGGTGGCCGATCGCAGGCCCGCGCTGGCCGAGCATGGCGCTCGGCTCGAAACCGGGGATGGCGACGGGGGCGGCCGCTGCCGGCCCCGGTCTCCTCTCGGGCTCGACCTTCCGCGCGTGATCCATCCCGTGGATTGTGCGCCCCGGACGCTCGCCCGCCAACGATTCTGCGCAGGTCTGCCCGAATGGACCTTGTCGTGCCGGGAGACGTGTCGGTCGGTGGCGATCGATCTCCCGACCCGGTCCACAAGAGGGAGATGGCTCCGGCGGTAGGACTCGAACCTACGACCAAGCGGTTAACAGCCGCCCGCTCTACCACTGAGCTACGCCGGAGCGAGGGTCCGCGGACCCTGACGGGCCGCTGACGGGGGCGCCGTCGCGGCGCCGGTCGAGAGGATACCAGATGGTCCGGACGGCTCGAACCGACCTGTCAGCGCTCGAACCGACCGGGTCGAGAGCCGATGGGAGGGTGCTACGGGGCCGTGATCTCCTTCACTGCGAGCGCGCCACCGGCGTCGCCGATCGCGTCGATCGAGACCTTGTACGTGAGCCCGGACGTGAGACAGCCAAGGACGACCTTGCCGGACTCGCCCGGGCCGTCGCCTTCGATCGCCGCCCGGTACGAGACCGTGCCGTTGCCGAGGACGCCCTTCTCGGTCGGGAACGCCCGGACGTGGACGCCCGACACGTCGAGTCCGGCCAGCTCGTAATCGACGCTCACGGTCGAGCAGGCCGATGGAACCGGCGTGTCCAGCACGTTCGGAACCAGGCAGAACGCCTTCGACCCGAGGAGGATCTTGCCGCAGCCGCCGCTCGCCGGCAGGAGGGGCGGGGCGAGGCCGTCGGTCCCGAGGTGGAGGTACGGGGCGAGACCGGTGCCAAGGCTCCACTTGGGCGACACGGCGCTGCCGAGCGCGAGGTCGAAGATCGACACTCCGGCCGCAGTCGTGAACGACCCGACCGGGCTCACGGCCCCGCTCCCGGAATCGCCGGCGACGACCTGGAAGTGATAGGTCGTGGCGGCCTCGACCGTCAGGTTCGCGACGAACGAGGTCTGCCCGCCGATTGACAGCGACCCGATCGAGCTGGCCGTCTCGGCCGCGACCGGACTGCCGCTCTCGGGCCAGAACCGGACATCGACCGGCAGCGGCTGGTCAACCGTGAACCCGACCAGGGCGACGTTGGGCCGATCGGAGTCGACGAACTTCACGGTGATGACGGGGCCGATCGGCGGTGCCGCAAGGACGATGTCCGGTGGCGGCCGGAATACCCCCTCCTGACCGCTCGGACAGCTGGCCGGCGGTTGGTCGATGACGCACACCAGGAGCCACGGGATGAGGACCGTGTCGTTGACGGCCGTGACCGGGTTGAGGGGATCGAGGACTGGGGTCACGGGGCCGCCGCCGTCGCCGGCCTCGACGGGGCCTGCGCTCGGGGCTGGCGCCCCTGACGCGCCAGCTGAGGACCCTGACGTGGCCGATGGCCCGCCCGACGGGGTCGGGCTCGGGTTACTGGAATGCGGGATCGGCAGGACGTCCGGATCGGTGATCGCCGGCGCGACGCCGCCCGGTGGGTAGACCCAGGCCGCCGCGATCCGACCGCTGATCGGCGCGCCTGGACCGCCGCCCGGTGCCGTCGTCCACGGCGCGGCACCCGCGACCTCCCGGCCGTCGGCGAGGGCGGAGGTCAGCGCGGTCGCGAACGAGTCGACGATCGAGGCCGGCCACCAGTCGCCCTGGTAGCCCCACTGCGGCCGCCCGATCGGGTCGATGACGAAGTAGGCCGGCGGGGTCTTGCCGTCGCCCGGCCAGTACGCGTCGACGTAGATCGCGTGAGACCCGGTGAAGTTCTTCTGGAGCCGGAGTGGGACGGGGATGTTGCCGTAGACCCCCTGGATCACGGCGCCGTAGCCCTTCGAGAGGAGATCCTTGAGCTGGGCCGGCTTCAGGAGCCCGGTGTGAGAGGTCACGCCGTAGCCCGCCCAGAGAGCCTGGTTCAGGTCGTCCAGGCCGGTTCCGCCCGACTGGTCCGACTGCAGCGTCCGGAGGGTCGAGCCGTCGGTGACGATCCCCCACCCCAGACGGGCGAGCATCGCGCCCGAGGCGAGAGTGCAGTTGGCGTTGGCGAATGGACCCCCGTCGAACTGAGTGATCGGGGCGACGCGCGGGAAGCCTGACGGGTCGAGCGGGCTGACCGGATGGTTGTCGAGGAGCCTCGCCGCGGCGAGCGACAGGTCCGTCGGCGGAAGGGTCGCGACGGGCGTGCCCGTCTGGCGGGTGAGGTCGAACGCGGACGGTCCGCCCGCAGCGCCTGGCGTATCGGGTGCGGCGTCCGCCGTGTAGGCCGGGCGCTCGGTCGCGGCGGACACGGGCTCCGGCTTGTTGATCGCCGACACGACGACGAACGCGATGACGCCGCCGATCAGGGACGAGACGACAAAGGCCGCGAGCTTGGGGAGGAGGCCGGTGAGGGTGCTCATCCGAACGGACAGCCGATCAGCCGGAACTGGCCGTTTGGCGCGTACGGCTGGACGTTGCCGGCGCGGTCGGTTGCGGTTACGGCGAAGTCGTAGTACCCGACGCCCATCGCCGCGAGATTCGGACCCTGGAGGGTCGCCGCCCACTTGCTCCCGGACTTGGTCAGACCCTTCGTCGCCGTCGCGCCGGTTTGGGTGTTCATGTACCGGAGGGTTGCCGACGCCACGCCTGTCGCCGCACCACCGTTCGTCCCGCTGTCGGTGATGCTCACGGTCAACGTGATCGATTTGGGGACGCAGCTTCCGCTGTAGTAGATCTCCTTGTAGTTCAAGGTGACGCCGTTGATCGTGGGCGGCGTCGTGTCAGGCGGTCCAGGGGTCGGTTTCGGCGTCGGCCTCGGCGTCGGCCGGGGTGTCGGGGTCGGGGTCGGCTTCGGGGTGGGTTTCGGAGTCGGCCTCGGGGTCGGGGTCGGGACGGGGGTCGGGGCAGGCGACGGTGAATTGTTCTGGACCGGGGTGACCGTCTCGAACGGGGAGCCATCCGCGATGTATGCCGCGCTGATCGGGGCGCAGTCGACGACCGGCACCGTTGCCGCCTGGGTGAGCGTGATGAGGTCGCTGTGGACCCAGCCTTCCGGGTGGCTCGGGGATCCGGTGTAAACGCGGTACCAGCTCGCGTCGGCGTTCTTGCCGGTGACCCACACCTTCTGCCCGGGCGGGCCCTTGGCAAACACGGCGCCGACCTTCCAGCAGGGGTAGATATCGAGCTCGGAGGTGGAGGAACCCGGTGCCTTGGGCTGTCCGGCCAACGCCCCCGCCAACCCCCCGACGATGAGTCCGGCAATGACGAGGGCGGCCATCATCGGGGCGCCCCCCACGGCACCCGCCGCCTTGCCTGCGATCCCCGCGATCTGCGCACCCAGGTTCACGCCAGCGACCCCTGCCCCTCAGCCGTGGTCATCACCGGATCGTCCGTTCGCGCAGCATACGGCCCGCCAGCACCCCGACGTGGACGGCGGTCACCACTCATTTCGATGCCTTGGGTTTGGCCGTCGGCTTGGCCGACCTGGCCGGGCTCGCCTTGGGACTGCTGCTCGGGCGCTGGGACGCGACCACTGACGCAGACGGGGCTGAGGAGGCCGCAGCCGGCGGCGGCGCCTTGCCCGAACCGAGCGACAGCGCGACCACCACCGCGATCGCCCCGACGGCGACCCCGACCCCGGCGAACAGGAGCCAGCCGCGGCCCCCGCGGCTGCCGCGCTCCGCCCGCCGCGGCGCCCCCGACGTGACCCGACCGGTGGCCGCGGCCGGCGTCGTTGCTGCCGGATTGGCGATCAGCTCGGCGCGAGACGGAAGGGCCAGACGCGTCGCCGCCGTTGCCCCGGCGAGCTTGTTTCCGCAGCGGAGGCAGAACGTCTTGCCCGCGACGTTCGCGGTGCCACAGGTCGGACAGCGGACGAGGCCGGCCGACGGGGACCCGGCCATCGCTGGAGTCGGCGCGGGCGCGGCGGCGGGTACGGTCGTCGGAGCCGCTTGGGTCGCGCCCTCCGATCCTTCGGGCTCGGCATCGACCGCCGGCCCCGCAGCGGCGGCCAGCTCCCCGGCCGCGGCCGGCTCGGCGGTCCACTCCAGGAACGCCCCGCAGTTGCCGCAGAACTGGTCCGCCGCCGCGTTCGCCGTCCCGCACTGACGACAGATCACCTCGTCCGCAGTGGCCCGCCCGGTCATCGGCGGACGACCAGGGGCGGGCCGTACGGCGGCTGGAGCTGCCAGCCATAGGTCGATGGGACGTCCGTCCCCGAGACGACCAGCATCGCGCCCTCGGCCGGCGGGAAGAGCGGTCCCGCGACGCGCGTGGCCGTGAGCGTCCGCGGGCCGATGACGTCGTGGTGGAAGATCAGGACGCCGATCTTGAACGACCCGTCGGCCGCGGTGACGATCTTGGCGAGCTGCGGGGTGATCCCAATCGACCAGGCCAGCGTGATCGTCGCGCCTGCCGGGAACCCGGTCCCGGTGACGACCGTGACCATGCCGGGAACGCTCACAGCGGGATCCAGCTTCAGCACGGCCTTCGAGCCGATACCGACGAGGCGGACGGTCCGCGTCGGCCCGGCGTAATCGCCGGGCAGTGCCAGCGTCGCCGTCCGCGATCCCTTCGCCGTCGCGGTGAAGCCGAGCGACACCGTGCAGACCTCGGTCCGGTGGATGCGGGCGCCCTTGCAGCCGTTGGCGAGCACGGCGAAATCCGCGGCGGCCGGCCCGGATCGCGTCGCGGTCGCGAGGCTGAGCGGACCCCAGCCGCGGTTCGACACGATCGCCGCCAGCGGCAGGCCCGGCTGCCCGATCGCGAGCGTCCCGAAGTCGAGGACGGCCGGGGTCACGAGCGGATCCGGTGGTAGGTCGCGCAGGAAGACGTCGGCAAGCTGGTTGCCGTCGCCGTCGACGAGCTTCGGGGACGACGAGGTGAACCCGACATATCGCCCGTCGCCACCGATTGCGGGGCCGACACTCTGCCCGAAGCCGGGTCCCCCGCCGACCGCCTCCGAGATCCGGATCGTGTCGCCGAGGACCAGGTCACGGGCCATCACTTCGGTTCCGAGGATGCTGGCCGCGAGCATGATGCCGGGACCTGTCGATGCCACGAGGTTGGTCGCCTGGGTCGTGAAGGCGACGATCCGGCCGTCAGCGGCGATCGCGGCCTGGCCGCTCGCCGCGTTGGCCGGGCCGCCGTCCAGGTTGATCGAGACCAGGGTGGTCGTAGCGGCGGTTCGGTCGCGGACGAAGACGTCCGAGTTCGCCGTGTCGCCCGGGACCAGGTCTGAAGCTCCGGACTCGAAGGCGATGGCGTGGCCGTCGGCCGAGGCCGCCGACGCCTGGCTCGCCCCCGCCCCATAGCCCCCGGACGCGTTGACACTGATCAGCTCGGTCGTCCCGGCGGCGAGGTTGCGGACGTACACCTGCTTCGCCTGGGGGGCCCCGGCGATGGGCACGAGATCGGTCGACTGGGAGTCGAACGAGACGACCGTGCCGTCGGCGGAGATCGACGGCCGGTCGCTGGCGAGATCCCCCGAGGTCCCGGCGGTGCCAAGCGACACGAGCGTCGTCTTGCCCGTCGTGCGATTGATGACGAACACGTCGGACGCCTCGTTGTTGTCGTTGTTGACAATGTCGTCCGCGCCGGAGGTGAAGGCGATGAGGTGCCCGTCGGCAGACACCGATGGCTCTCGCGTGTTCGTGGCCACGGTCTTGTCGGCGCGCCGGGCGACATACGTCGTCTTGCCGGTCCGGCGATCCCAGGCGACCACGATCGATGGCACGACGAGCAGGTCCGACGGCGCCTGATAGGTGAAGGCGACGACATTGCCGTCGGCCGAGATCGACGGGTCGAAGGCCCGCCCGCGAACCGGGACCGGACCTCCGCCGGGCAGCGGCAGGATCGTCGGCGGCCCGTTGCCGCGCCGGTCGAGGACGAACACGTCCTGGGCGCTGTTCGTGTCATCGGCGACGAGATCCGCGGCAAGCGAGCTGAACGCGACGAACCGGCCGCTCTCGCTCATCGATGCCTCGACCGAAGGGCCGGACGGGAATTGGCCGTTCAGGTTCTGCGAGATCAGCCGGGTCGTGCCTTTCGGCGCCGGCAATCCGGAGGCTGCGGGGACGACCGGCACGACAGTCCGGGGCCCAGGCCCGAACGGCGTACCGACGCGACCGGCAACGACCGGCCGGACCGAAGTCGAGCCCTGCCCGACGACGAGGAGCGCGGCCAGGGCGACTGCCGTCAGGCGGCGACGAGGCATCCCGCGCGCCGCGTCACGGCCGGGTGTAGCCCGAATAGAACACGGTCGGATCGCATGGGCTGGCGTTGGCGCCCGTGCAGGCGAGCGAAAGGTTGAGGGCCTGGCCCTCGGTCAACACGATCGGCGTGACGAAGTGGTAGTCGAGGTCGCGGACGTTCTCGAGCCGGATGCTGAACAGCTCCGCGGCGTCGCGGAGGACGACGAGCGCCCCTTCGCGGCCGTTCGGGTTCGAGAACACGATGTCCGTGATGAACAGCGTTCCGGTGAAGGTCTTCGTCGGGGCGGCCTTCGTCAGGCGGCCGTCGACCGGGCTGCCGAGTCCGGCGATGACCGGGCCAGCGGGGCTCGGCGTCGGGGTTGCCGCGGGAACACTCGCGCCCGGCGCAACCGAGGCCGCCGGCGAGGCGCTCGGGCCACCGCCGCCGCCACCGGGGCCGATCGTCGGCAGGCCGGCGTTCGCGAGGGCGTCGTTGACCCCGTTCTTCAGCTCGGCGATGGGTTTGTCGACGGCCTCCGAGGCAGCCGTCTGGATCGTCGGCTTCAGGACGAACACCCAGAGCACGATCAGGGCGATCAGCAGGAGCACCAGGGCCATGATCGCCCGGACGAACCACGGCGGGAGGATCGCCTCCTGAAGCATCGCGCCGTCGAGCGTGATCGGCGTCGTTCCCTCGGGTCGAACGTGGAGCTGGAACGGGCGCGTCCTGGGCTGGCCGCGCCAGAAGCGCTTGGTCGGCTTGAGCTTCAGCTTCGCGAACGCCGCCATCCCGGGCTCGATCACGATCCCGGGCGGATCGATGTCGAAGTTGAGGAGGCGGTCCTCGTCGGTCGCCTCCAGCTCGGCGTTCAGGCGAGTGTTGCCGCGGTTGTCGATCGCGATGTCGTGACCGGCGCCGCGCGATCCGCGTGACGTCCGCGGCACGAGCTCGGCAAACGGCTCGTAGAAGTTCAGAACTTCGACGACCCCCTCCTCGACGCTCGAACCTTCCGGGTCCTCACGCGACAGGATCCGGACCCCGAACGGCAGCGAGCCGGCCACGACCGACGCGCTGCGCGGCGGCCGGAAGGCAATCCGGACGGTCCCGTCGGCGCCGGGGAAGAGCGAGATCGTCGGCGGCTCCGCGACGGACCAAGCGGCGGCATCGCCGAGGACGTCGACAGTGAATTCGTCGACGACGGTGGCGGTGTTCCGAAGACGAACCTCGAGGACCGCTTCGCCGCCCGGCTCGACCTGGACGACAGTGGCGCCGAGGGTGACGGAGGCTCCCACGGCCGGAGTGTACCCGCGCCGCGGAGCGCCGAAGAGGCGCTGGCGCAGGACGAACGGGGCGCTGCCGGGCACCCGATCGTCCCGGCTCGCTGCCCGTTAAGCCCACGTTGAGCGGACGGAAAGGGCGGCCCGCTAGGGTCGTGCCGTCAGGGTCGATCGACGGAGCAGAGGGGCGCATCGATGATCGCAGAGCGACTGCCGGACCACGAGACCATCGTTGTCGTCGTGTCGGCGGCGGATCCCCTGTCGCGGGCCGGGATCGTCAGCCAGCTCCGGGCCAGCCAGGGGTTCTCCGTCTCGGCCGACGACGCGGTCGCGGGGCCGGAGACGGTGGCCCTCGTCGTCGCCGACGACATCGACGATGCCGTCGCCACCCAGATCCGGTCGCTCCGTGGGCGCGGCGTCGGGCGGGTCGTGCTCCTGGCGAGTCGGGTCGACGACAAGGGCCTGCTCGCCGCAGCCGAGGCCGGAGTTTCCGGCGTGGTCCGCCGCAGCGACGCCACCGCCCGCAACCTGGCGTCGGCGATCCGGGCCGCCTGGGCCGGCGAAGGGACGCTGCCCCCGGACCTGCTCGGGCGGCTCCTCCGCCAGGTCGGCCAGCTCCAGCGGCAGGTCCTGTCGCCGCGCGGGCTGACCTTCCTAGGACTGACCGATCGCGAGACCAAAGTGCTCCGGTTGCTCTCGGAGGGACTCGACACCGCGGAGGTCGGCCAGCGGCTGTTCTACTCCGATCGCACGGTCAAGAACATCATCCACGACGTGACGTCCAGGCTGGAGCTGCGCAACCGGACCCACGCCGTCGCGTACGCGATCCGGGAAGGGCTGATCTAGGGGTCGCGCTTGCGGCTCGGGTTCCACAAGCGAATTCGAACGCTCCGGGCTGGGCGAGGCGCCGGTCACGTCGGATTGGTTCATCTGACGCACAAGCCGCGCCCGACCCGCAGGCGGCAGGTTGAGACCAGCTACGCCGGCTCTTCCTCGAGATCGTCCTCGGACGCCGCCTCACGCTGGGCGCCGGCACTCGCGGGGATCTCGTCCTCCTCGACGTCCTCGTCTTCCTCGCGCTGGGCCCCGGCACTCGCGACGATTTCCTCTTCGTCCATCTCGTCGTCGCCGGGCGCGGCTGCCTCTCGCTGAGCCGCGGGCGCCGCGATGGCGGACATGGCCGGAGCGGGCGCCGGGGCGGGAGCGGCGAGGGCGGCGTCGGCGCGCCGGTCCGCGGCTTGTTCGAAATCGTCGCCGGGGCTCGACACCCGGATCCCACCGGGCGCCGGCGAGCCGTCGACGGGCCCGGCGGCCTGCTGGACGACATGCGACAACTCGTGAGCGAGGGTGTGCTTGCCCTGGCTGCTCGACGGATTCCAGCGATCGGATCGGAAGACAACGTCATTGCCGACGGTGTAGGCGTGAGCATCGACCGACTCGGCGGAAGCGCTCGCGGCGGCGTCGCGATGAACCCGGACGGCGCCGAAGTCCGCGCCGAGCCGGCCCTCCATCTCGGATCGCAGTTCGGGGGCGAGCGGTTCGCCGCCCCCGCGACCGACGATGTCGAGGACCGGCGACGGGCCGACCGGGGCCTCGTCGGCCTCCGTTGCCGGCTCGCGGGCAACGAGCCGACTGACGCTCGCGTTGCCGGCCAGGCGCTGGAGCTCGAGCATCGTTCGGGCGTCGCCGCCGGCAGAGTCGGCGGAGCGGGCCCGCGAGGCCGCCAGTCGATCGACCTTCGGGGCTCGGTTCGGGATCGCCGCCTGCGGATCGGGGTCGTCTCGGGTATGCATCGCTGACCTCATCGCCACCTGAGGCAGGACCGAGCCGTCGGTCGTGCCACCGTCAGACTGACGCGCCCGGCGGTCCTCGACAAGACCCATTCACGCAGCGGATCGCACGCATGGCGGCTGCCCCATCGGGCATCCGGGCAGGCGCCTGCCCGTTCGGGCAACCAGCCCCGCCCGCCCGAGCGCCCGCCCGCACCTGTCGCCCGGGCTCGCCGGGCCAGACCATCGTCGCGATGCCAGGTCCTGCGAGGTCGATGTCGCACACCCGAGCCCCCTCGGGCGGCGCCGCGCGTGCCCACCGCCCGGTCGGCCCAAAGGGCCAGGGTCCGGCGCTGTCGCACGGTAACAGAGCCGGCCTCGGCCAAAGCGGCGGGGCCTCGGCCGCGGGCGATGGCCACGCGGACCTCGGCTTCGCCGGCCGGAGCTGGGTCGTCGAATCCCTGACCGGAGCGGGCGCCGACCGGATGGCTGGCCGCAACGATGGGCCGACCGCGGGACAGTTCGTCGCCCTCCAGGGGACCGCCGGCAACCGGGCGATCTCGGCGGCCATGCGGTCCGTGATCCAGCGGGTCCCGATGACCGACCCGAACCTCTCCGAGACCCTCTACAACAAGGAGAACAAGGCCACCGGAGCGGCGACGGCCGGCAACTTCGGCAACACGGTCAAGTACGACATGGCGCGGGTCGACGACACAGGGGTCACCGTGACGATCCGGATCAAGTTCATGAGCCAGTCGCGCAATTCCCAGGACCCGAACGCCCCCGGCGCCGCTCCCAACACCCCGGCGCTCGGCGCCCTGACCGGCTCGCCCGCCGAGATCCCGACCGACGATCCCGACAACCGCCGGGCCTGGGCCGCGGACATCGCGGGCAAGGCCACGAATGCATGGAACGGGCACCTCACCCTCGTCGAGGACCTTGTCGGAGGGGGCGCTCCCGCGGCGGGCGGAGCCGCTCCGCGGCCGGGTGCCGCGGCCGGTGCTCCGCCGGCGCCGGTGCCCGCTCCCACGCCCGCTCCCGCCGCCGGACCGGGCGATGGCGGCGCCGCGGTGGCCGGAGGCGCGCCCGCCGAGCCGAAGAAGCTCCCCGTGACGTTCGCCGCGGTCCCGGTCTTCGGCAAGGACGATCCCGCCGACTCCACGGTGATCGTCCACCCGATGGCGGTCGTCGCGGGAACGCCGGGCCAGCCGATCGACTCGGGCAACTACTACATGAACAAGGGAACCTCGTACGGCGACAACGACGCGGTGATCGCCGCGCACGAGTACGGCCACCTCCTCGGCATCCCCGACGAGTACAGCCAGAGCAACGCCCAGCTCAACGCCCTGATCCATCAGGCCGCTCCGGGCGGCGCACCGAGCGTGTCTGCCGCGCTCGACCGCGCGACGGTCCAGCACATGGTCCTTTCGTCGCTGAAGCAGCCGCTGCTCGACCAGCTCACGACGTCACTCGGCCCGATCACGGTCGCCTTCCAGGCTCAGAAGGGCAAGGTCCGCAAGGCCATGATCGAGGCCACCAGGGCAGGCGTCGTCGACGCGTCGGTCACCGACGCTCTGACGAGCATGCTGGCGGCTCGATCGACGACCCCGATCGCGCCGGGTGCCGCCGCCGCGATCGCCTTCGAGACCACGAAGAACTTCAGCAGCAGCTCGATCGGCGGCGGGGCGATCGACACGGGCTTCTCGGCGGCGGGGCTCACCGATTCGATCCGGAACGCCTACTGGGCGGCGCTCCTGGGCGGGCAGGGTGGAGCCGTCGGGGTCGACGGCGTCGGCGATACCTCGATCAACGTGGCGAGTTCGGTCGGCACCACGACTGCCGTGGGCGGCGCGAACGTGGCCTCGGCCGCGGCCGTCGCGACGACAGCGGTATCGGGACCGGCGGCGGCCGCACCCGCGGCGGCCGCACCGGCGGCGGGCGGAGCGGGAACCGCCGCACCGGGCCTGCCGGCGATCGCACCGCCGGCGAACCTGGTCTCGCAGCTGAGCGCGCTGCCCGCGACCTGGGACGCCGCGGGTTCGTTGCTCGAGACCGGCGTGACGTCGGCCGCGTTCGTCAAGGCGATGGCCGCCTACCTGAAGAGCGCCGATGCCGCGTCGGCCGTCTCGGCGGCGGCCCTGCCGCCCGGCGTCCGGGCCAGGAAGAAGTCCGCCACGACTGGCGCGATGTACCGTCGCGCCTACACGATGGTGCAGCAGGCCGCGAACGGCGTCGCCGCCCAGATCGGGGCGGGTCTTGTCGGCGACACCCTGAAACCGGTCCTGACCGCCAGCGTGACCCAGCTGATGTCGACGATCGACGACGAGGTGAAGCGGATCATGGTCACGCCTCCGGCTGGGGTCGCCGCGCTGGGGACGCCGGACCCCAACATGACCGCGATGGTCAGCGCGATGAAGGCGAAGCTCGACGCGGACAAGGCAGCCACCGCCGCCAGCCCGGGCCGCGATCCACTCAAGCCCGGCGCGGGCGGCAGCGCGCCGGACCAGGAGGTCACCTACAGCGCTCTCGGCCTGATGGGCTCGAGCGCCACGACGGCCCTCCGGGCGGACCAGTTCGCCCCGATCGTCGCCAACTTCAACACCGTTCTGCTCCAATCGGGGGAGCACGAGTTCAAGGCAAAGACCTCATGAAGCGGCTGGCCACGTTCACCTGGCAATCGGCGCCCCCGACGTCCGTCGACGAGCTCCTCGCGGTATTCGACGACGGGACCGCACACCTCGTCCTGCGCCGGCCGCGGACCGGGACTGGGCCGATCGGGACGTTCGTGACGAAACCGGCCGCTGCGGACCTCGCGGCGCTGACCGCGGCGGGCCCCGGCCCGATCTCCTTCGACGTTCGCGAGCAGTCCGGCGATCCGGCGGCGGCGGTGCGAACCACGGCGGAAGAGGTGGCGGCCGCTGCGCGCACGACTCCACGCGCGGTGGCCACCTTCTATGCGAGTCCGTCGGGTCCCATCGCGGGCGGGCAGCTTGCGATGGCGCTCCTGGTCGTCGGCGGCGGCAAGCAGGCCGCGGCGTTCGAGCTGGACCCCCGCCACTGCACCGTTCATTTCAGCGCGGGCGGGCAACCGATCGCCTGGTTCCCGATGCCCGCGCTCGGGAGCGGGTTCGTCGGGCCCGACGCCGAGGGTTACGGTGGCCTGCGGATGCCGGCAAAGGTGCCGCCCGGTGACTACGGGGCGACCGCGTTCGAGCTTGCCGCACCGGGCAACGCCACCACGGTCTCGATCCATGTCGAGGGCCGGCTGGCGGACGCGCTCCCGGACGAGCCGATGCCTGCGGCCTTCGCTGTCGGCACCGACGAAGCGCCCATTCCGGGCGCTGCGTAACCCTTGAGCGGGACGCCCTGTCTGAGGGGCGGAAGACCGAGGCTCCCGCGCGCCAGCCAGTGCAGCGACCGCGGGGTCAGGCCAGGTCTGCGGCGGGTGAGTCACCAGTTGCCTCAGGATGTGCGGAAGTGTGCGCGACAATGTCGCGATACCTACCCGTCCGAGCGTGCTGAGAGTCGCTCTGAGTCAGCGGACGACTCACGGGCCGGCGGGGCGGGGCGGACCCGTGGGGCGGGGCGGACCCGTGGGGCGGGGCGGACCGACGGCGGCGTCCGCGGTCCGCTCGCGGTCGTGGGCCTCCGCCGTGGCTCCGGCCGTCAGTGGTCCGCGAGAAGCTCGAAGTAGTCTCCGAACTCGGCCGCGTGGGCGAGCCGACCGAGCTTCCGGTACTCGCGATCGGTCGCGAGGATCAAGTCGGACATCGTGACCGGCCGCCGGTCGGCCGCCGTCAGGAACGCCGCGGCCAGGCAGACGTTCCGGATGTTGCCGCCGGACAGCTTGAAGGCGCGGGCGAGGAACCCGAGATCGACGTCGCCCGCACGGGCGAGAACGGCCGGGAGGTGGCGCTCCCAGAGCCGAAGGCGGTCGACGTCGTCGGGCATCGGGAAGTCGACGATCATGTCGAGCCGTCGCAGGAACGCGTCGTCGAGATTGGCCCGGAGGTTCGTCGTCAGGATCGCGAGCCCGTCGAACCGCTCCATCCGCTGGAGCAGATACGCGGTCTCGACGTTGGCGTAGCGGTCCCTGGCGTCTTTCACCTCGCTGCGCTTGCCGAACAGGGCGTCGGCCTCGTCGAACAGGAGGACGCCGTTCACCCGGTCAGCCTCATCGAAGATCCGGTCGAGGTTCTTCTCGGTCTCGCCGATGTACTTGTCGACGACCGTCGCCAGATCGATGACGTAGAGGTCGAGCCCGAGGTCGGCCGCGACGATCTCGGCGGAGAGCGTCTTGCCGGTGCCCGAATCGCCGGCGAAGAGGGCCGTCATCCCGGTGCCGCGGGCCGCCGCACCGCCCATCGCCCACTCGCCGAGAACCAGCTCGCGATGACGGGCCCTGACGACGAGCTCGTTGAGCTGGCCGAGCGTGTCGGCGGGCAGGATCAGGTCACTCCAGCCTGCCGCCGGGGCGACTCGTCGCGCCAGCCGTTCGAGACCGCCGGCATTCTGGGCCCTGGCTCCGGCGGTCAGATCCTCGATTTCGACCTGGCGCCCGTCGGCGGCGGCCATCTGGCGAGCAGCGAGGGCGGCCCGGCGGACCTGCTCGGGATCGAGCCGGAAGCCGGCGGTCGCGGCGGCCGGATCGAGGTCCACCCGGTCCACGGCGGCCCGCTGGAGGGCGACACGCCACGCGTCGCGGCGTTCGGCAAGCCCGAGGAGCGGTGCGGCGAGGACGACCGGAACGTCGCGGGACCAGGCCGGGTCCCAGCTCCGTTGGCCGAGGAGGACGACCGGGCACGGCGCCTCCGCGAACGTCCGGATCGCGGCCGGTCCCCGCTCGACGATCGCCTCGATGGGTCCTGCCAGCAACGCCGCCCCGCGGAGCCGGGCCTCGCGGACTGCCGCCGTCGCGAGCTCGACGACGTCGTCGCCGGCAGTGAGCCTGGTGAGGTCGAGCCCGAGCACCGCCAGTTGCACCTCGTGGAGCGCGGCGGTGGCCCACGCCCGGCCGACGCTCGCCGTCCGCTCCCGGACGTAGACGAGACGAATCGAGCCGCGGATCGCGCGGGCCAGGCGATCGGTCGAGCCGAGCCCGGCGCCTTCCACCTCGAGGATGAGGCCCTCGATGGCGGGCTCGGAACGGTCGTCGCCGAGAAGATGGGCGGTGACGCGATCCGGTACCCGGAGCGAGCGGGTCAGGAACGGCCGATCGGGCTCCTCGACCAGGACAAGGCCGCTCCGAACGAGTCGAGCGGTCGGTCCGAGCCGGTTTCGCTCGACCGTGCTCGCCTCGGCGCCCGGCCCGCCGCCGACGCCCAGCTCGAGGGCCAGCCCGGCGCTGGCTCGCCGCCGCGAGACGTCGTCGTGGAGATACGCGTACAGCCGCTCGAACCGCGGGTCGAGGTCCGGGGCGAGGGCGATCAGGAGGATCTCGACGTCGAGTGGGTCGAGCCCGAAGCTCGCGGCCAGCCGGCGAAGACGGAGATCGGCGCCGTCGGCCTCGGCGAGGTCTGCCCGGACCTCGAGCCGGGCGAGGGCCCGCTGGAGCTCCGGCGCGGGACCGTCCTCGAGCCGGACCGGGCCGCCGAGGAGCTGGTCCACCTGGACGTCCGAGATGTAGAGGCCCCGGAAGCGATCGTTCGGGTCCGGGTCCGTGGCGCGGCGGCGCTCGACGGCCGCCCGGACGCGGGCCTCGATCAGGGCGAGCCGGCCGTACAGGTACGCGAGCGACGGCTGCTGCCCGCGACGGCCCGATGACGTCGGCGCAGCCGAGGGCTCCCCAGGCCCGGCGGTACCAGGCGCGTCCGGATCGTCGGGCAGGCCCGGAACTACGGCGCCGGGGACGACCGTGGCGCCGGGGACGACCGTGGCCCCGTCGGCTGGTGGCCGATCGGCGCGTGTGCCGGCCACGTCGCTCAGCGCCGCGGGATGCCGCGGAGACGGACGATCCGGCCCGCCCCGAGGCTGGCAAACGGCGGCTCGTCGTCGCGTGAGGCCGGATTGGCCGCGGCCGCAGGTTCGTCCGCGTCCGGGCCGGCCCGACCGGCCCGGCCCGCCCCCCGCTTCGCACCCGAGCCCGAGCCCGCCGCGAGCGGGATCTTCGGCGCCCCGCGGCCTGCCCCATGGATGAGCTCAGCCTGCTCGGCGTCGTCGTTCGGGCCCATGGCCTGGCGATGCCGCGCCGTCGCGGCGCCGTCGCGCCCGCCGCGACCGACCGTCTCGGCCGCGATCCCCGGGCCACCCAGACCGAGGAGCGGCTCCTCGAGGACCGGCGCGCCGACCGGGTGGCTGTAGGCAAGGTCGAGCGGAGCCGTCGCGACCAGATCGAGCGACGGCTTGAGCTCGCCGCCGAGGGCCGACCAGACATCGGCGATCGAGCGATCCTGGGGCGGTGGCAGGCACACGGTCAGGAGGACCGGGTATGGCGATATGGCGAGCGATCCATCGACGAGGTCGAACGGGATGAATTCGTTCCGGGCGAGCGTCGCCAGGCAGGCCGACAGGAGCCGGTGCTCGTCCTCGGGGCGCTGGGTCCAGGCGGTCACGAGATACGACAGGCGGAAGCGTCGAGCGGGCAGGCGGCGCTCGGTCACGAAGCCGCTCGCAGCATCGCGGACCGGCTCCATCTGGAGCTGGCGGCGCGGCAGGTCCTCGCGGATGTCGTAGAGGTAGAGGTCGATCGTCGGTGCGTTGCGCCGAGCGACCCAGTCCTTGTTCGGGGCATCGAACAGGACATCCACGCGGCCGCCGTTCACCGCATCGCGGCGCACGAGCGCCTCGAGGGCGGCGTCGACCTCGGCGATCATCGGGCCCGGTCCGTCATGGTCCGCCCAGTCTCGGGGCCCCGCCCGGCCCTCCCCAGCGGTCGCAGGGCAACCGTTCGGGCGGGTCCGTTGCCCGATCGGGCGGTCCACCCCGCCCCGTCGCCCGTCCGCCCGGTCCTTGTCGGCCGGCGCTGGGGAGGCCAGCCTCGATGAGTCCGGATCACCCGCTACGGAAGGAACGTCGCATGCCAAGCTACCTGTCTCCGGGCGTGTACGTCGAGGAGCTGCCGTCCGGCTCGCGCCCGATCGAGGGCGTGGGCACGGCCGTGGCGGCATTCGTCGGCCTGGCAGCCCAGGGCCCGTTCAACGAGCCCCGCCTGGTCACGAACTGGGGCCAGTTCACCTCGACGTTCGGCGAGTTCGTCGATGGGACGTACCTCGCCCACGCGGTCTACGCCTACTTCCTCAACGGCGGCGGGGTCTGCTACGTCGTGCGCGTCGGCGCCGACGGGGCGATGCCGACGGCCCGCGCGGAGCTGCCGAGCGCAGCCGACAAGGACAAGCCCGCGTTCCGCATCGCCGCCCTCGCCCCGGGCGCCGCGGGCAACGACATCTCGGTCGACATCCTCGACGCGAGCGAGCCCGCCGAGGGCGCCTTCAAGCTCGTGGTCAAGAGCGGCGGCAAGGTCGCCGAGACGTACGACAACGTGACCGCCGGCAAGGGCAAGGCCAGCATCGCGACCGCCGTGAAGGCCCAGTCGAAGCTGATCAGCCTCGAGGAGGTCGGGGCGCTGACGGCTCCGGCGGCGGCGTCCAACGTGTCGCTGGCCGGCGGCGGTGCGTCGATGCCGACCCGGGTCAGCCCCGACGACTACGTCGGCAACTCGGCCGATCGAACCGGCTTCGCCGGGCTCGAGGCCGTCGATGAGGTCACGATGCTGGCCGTGCCCGACCTGATGTCGGTCTACGAGCAGGGCACGATCGATCTCGAGGGCGTCCAGGCGGTCCAGCTGGCGATGATCGCCCACTGCGAGCTGATGGGCGACCGGGTCGCGATCCTCGATGCGCCTCCGGGCCTCAACGCCCAGCAGGTCAAGGAGTGGCGGGTCGACAAGGCCGGCTACGACAGCAAGTACGCGGCGCTCTACTGGCCCTGGGTCAAGGTCTTCGACCCGACATCCGGCAAGCCGAAGTTCGTCCCGCCGTCCGGCCACATGGCCGGGATCTGGGCCCGCAGCGACGACGAGCGCGGCGTCCACAAGGCGCCGGCCAACGAGGTCGTCCGCGGCGCGATCGCCCTCGAGCTCCAGATCACCAAGGGCGAGCACGATCAGCTCAACCCGTCGGGCATCAACGTGATCCGCTCGTTCCCGGGCCGCGGAATCCGCGTCTGGGGCGCCCGGACGCTGTCGTCCGATCCGGCCTGGCGCTATCTCAACGTCCGGCGTCTCTTCAACTACGTCGAGGAATCGATCCTCGAGGGCACCCAGTGGGTCGTCTTCGAACCCAACGACCTCGACCTCTGGCAGCGCGTCAAGCGGACCGCCAACTCGTTCCTGCTCGGGGTCTGGCGGGACGGCGCGCTGTTCGGGGCGACGCCCGGCGAGGCGTTTTACGTCAAGTGCGACAGCGAGACCAACCCGCCCGACGTCATCGATCGCGGCCAGCTCGTCGTCGAAATCGGGATCGCGCCGGTCAAGCCGGCCGAGTTCGTCATCTTCCGGATCGCCCAATTCTCGGGCGGCGCGGCCCTCAGCGAATAAGGAGCACGCCTGATGCCAGCTGGTCTGCCGAGCCTGCCAAACGACGGGCTCGCCTCATCCCATTTCGCAATCCAGATCGACGGGGTCGAGATCGCCCAGTTCGCCGAATGCTCCGGGATCACGATGGAGCATGAGGTCATCACCCTCAAGGAGAACGGTCTCGGCGGCAAGCCGATCATCAAGCAGCTCTTCGGCCCGAAGAAGCCGCCGACGATCACCCTCAAGCGCAGCCTGAACGCCTCGATGGACCTCTTCAACTGGGCCAACGCGGTCGTCCTGGGCGACCTCGCCGGAGCCCGTCGCAACGGCTCGATCGTCTTCTATGACTTCGCCTTCGGCGAGGTCGCCCGGTTCAACTTCACCAACGGCTGGGTCTCAAAGATGACGATCAGCGCCGCCAAGTCGGGCGCCAGCGAGCTCGCCAGCGAGGAGATCACGATCACCACCGAAGACTGCCTCCGGGTGGCCTGACGATGCTGGCCCACCCGATGCAGCCCGCGGCGGCGTCCCCGCCGGCTCCCGGGCCGGCGGGCGGGCTGCTCACCGAGTTCCCGTTCGTCCTCCCCCGCGGCTACGTCGACGACTCGGGCCAGGTCCATCGCGACGGGGTCATGCGCCTCGCGACCGCGCGCGACGAAATCCTGCCCCAGCGCGACCCGCGGGTCCGCGAGAACGAGGCCTACCTGACGGTCATCCTCCTGTCCCGGGTCGTCACCCGGCTCGGCTCGCTGGGCCAGGTGACGTCCGGGACGATCGAGGGCCTGTTCGCCTCCGACCTGGCGTTCCTCCAGGACCTCTACCGGCGGATCAACCAGGAGGGCCACAGCCAGGCGGCCGTGACCTGTCCGTCCTGCAAGCATGACTTCACGATCGACCTCGCGGGCGGTGGCCCGGGGGAATCGTGACGTACGCGAGTGATCGGCTCTTCGACGAGATCGCGTACGTGGCCTATCACCTCCACTGGTCGTTCGAAGAGCTCCTCGATCTTGAGCATCCGACGCGGCGGCGGCTCGTCGAGGCGGTCGACCACCTGAACCGACGCGCGCAGGAGGCGTGACCCCGATGGACCTCCGTTCGCTGTGGCGACGCATCGGCGGCCAGGCGGCCGACGCTGCAGGCGCGCTTGCGAACCCAGATTCGGGCGACGACGTGTCGGTGTCCGGCCCGGGGCCTGGCCCGGCGTCCGCTGCAAGGGAGCCCGGGCAGGTCGTCGGACGGCCCACCCGGGCCGCCTGGCGCGACCTCGCGCCGATCGAGCGGACCGTCCAGGCCCCTCCCCTGACCGCGCCGACGGTCTCGTTCAGCCATGCCCTGTCCGGACACCAGAAGGCGCCGCTTGCGCTCGAGTCCCTGGGTCACGATCGGCCGGCCGATGCGCCGGCGGGGGTGGTCTCGAACCTGTTCGTCGCCGGTCGCGGACCGCACACGCCGGTCGCCGATGCGGACGGCGGCGGGACGGCCCGAGCGTCGGTTCGCGGACGTCCCAGCCGTCCCGACGAGGCGGCGCCGATCGGCGAGCCACCGCGGCTTGCCGGATGGGGCAGCGGGCCGAGTGCTGGGGCGAGCGGTGACACATCGATCAGACCGGCCGCGGCCATGAGCCCAGGAGCCGGTGGAGCCACGTCGAGCCCGGCGGCCGGCCGGCCGGTGGCTGCCCGATCCGTGGCCGGGGCCGCACCGCGGTCGATGACCGTGGCACCGACCGGGCACCCGACGCCGGCGGGGACGATCGGCCGGCCGGCCGTGGCCGGGTCGACTCCGCCGGTCATGCACGCGGCCGCGGCCCCGACCCCCGGCGAGCCTGTCGCCGGCGCCACTCCGGGGTCCGCCCCGCCGTTCTCGATCAGCGCCGGCCCGCTCGAGCCTGCCGGGCTCGGGTCGGCGATGGTCGCCCGGCCGAACCTCGGCCAGACCCGCCGGCTCCGGTTCGGACCCGCGATCGGCCCGGGCTCGCTCGACCATGATGCCCCCGGATCCGCCACAGGCGCCCACCCCGCGCCGACGGACAGAAGCCCGTTGGGGTCGGCGCCGTTCGATCCGTTCGGTGACCTGGCCGTCGCCGGCGCAACAACGCCCGGACGCGAGGCGCCGGACGGATCCGCAATGAGCGCGTGGCCCGGTCCGACGGTCGCTCGCGCGGCGGCAGGATCGGCCACGGACGCCACCGCCACCGCGGCCCTCAGCGCGCCAGCTGCCCGGGATGTCCGGCCGACAGCCCTCGGCAGCCCGGGTCGACCCGTTGCGGCGCGAGCGATCGGTGGTTCGCGCCAGGTCGAGCGGGCTCCCCTGGTCGGCCGGCTCGAGGTCTCGCGCGGCGCCCGGCCGCCATCGTCCATGCCTGCTCCAGGTGCGGGCAGCGACGGCCGCGCGATGAACGCCACCGCAGTCAGCTCCGGCGAGGCGGCCTCGCGCTCGACGGTCCAGGAGGCGCTGGCGGCCCTGAGCGGAGCGTCATCGAACGTCCCGTGGCCGGCGGGCGGTGGCGGCGCGATCCAGCGCATGGCCACCACGCCCACGGCCGGGCCGGGGGGAACCTCGGACCGGGCTGCGACTCCGGCTGGTTCCGCGGCGATCGGCGTCGGGCCATCGGGCGCAGCTGCCGCCGGCGACGCGACCGCCTCGGCCTGGGCAGCACCCGCCCGGCGCTTGAGCGCCACTGCGCCGACGACGACCGCGGGCGCCGACCGTCACGCAACGGGCGGCCTCGGGGGTGTCGGTGCGACCGTCGCCCGGAGCGCGGCCGCGCCGGCCCCGAATGTCGCTCCGGAGGCCGGCCCCGGACCGTCCCCGTGGTCGGAAGGGCACGTGGACAGCGGGCCTGACACCGCTTCCCCGGGTGACCCGGCAGCACTCTCCCCGGACGCCGTCCAGCGCCTCATCGCCGGCTCCGACGACGGCGCGCCCAGCGCGACACCGTCCACCCCGACGCTCGCCCCGATCGTCAGCCGGGCCGCCGCCGAGGGCGGCGGTGGCGGTGGTGGAGCCGGCGGCGGCTCCGACAAGGACCTCGACGAGCTTGCTCGCAAGCTGTTTCCTCGCCTCCAGCTCCGGCTGCGAAGCGAGCTGTTGATCGACCGCGAACGGATCGGCGCTCTCGTCGATCTCGGCCGCTGAAGGGACGGGAGCAACAGCGATGTCGGACCAGCCGGGCGATCGAACCGAACCGGGCCTCGGGCTGCGCTTCGTGGCCGAGGTCGACCTTGCCGACGGCACCAAGCTCGGCGCCTGGCAGAAGGTCGAGGGCCTGTCCGTCGAGTACGAGATCCACGAATACAAGGAAGGCGGGGTGAACGATTTCATCCACCGCCTCCCGACCCGGGCGAAGTACGTCAACGTCAAGCTCACCCGGCCGATCACCCCCGAGACCTCCAAGGTCGCGGCATGGGTGTCGAAGGTCAGCACGACCGGCCAGCGGACCCAGGCCCGGATCTCGGTCAAGGACGCGGCGGGGACGGAGATTGCCTCGTGGACCCTCGAGGCGGTCTTCCCCGCGAAGTGGACCGGCCCGACGCTCGATGTCGGCGCCAACGCGGTCGCCCTCGAAGTCCTCGAGCTCGCTCATCACGGCTTCCTCAACGGCTCGTCGTCGTAGGCCGGCCTGATGCCCGCCGAAGGTCTCGAATCCGCCTACCTCCGGGTCATCGACCCGGATCCGCCGCCGCCCGAGATCCCCTCGGAGCTGAAGTTCATGTTCAACCCGACCGAGTACACGATCGCCAAGAGCGCGGCGTGGACCCGGCCGCAGATGAAGGGCGGCAAGACGACCGGCAAGCCGGAGTTCAACGGCTCGAATGCCCAGACCCTCCAGATGGAGATCTTCCTCGACGCCTCCGCCGGTGACGAGGCCGACGTCGCCAAGCGGGTCGCCGGACTCCTCCAGTGGGTCAAGCCGACCGCCGACTCGCTGACGAAGAAGAAGCCGCAGCCGCCGATCGTCCGCTTCGAGTGGGGCTCGAACCCGGCCCTCGACGACTTCCGGGCCTACGTCAAGACGGTCTCGGCGAAGTTCCTCCTGTTCGACAGCGACGGGAAGGCCCTCCGGGCGACCGCCAACGTGACCCTCGAGGAGGTCCCCCCGGACCCGAAGAAGCAGAACCCGACATCAGGCTCGCTTCACGGCCGGCGGAGTCATCTCCTGATCGAGGGCGAGACGCTCGCCTCGGTCGCCTGGCGCGAGTACGACGACGCCAGCCTGTGGCGCGGGCTTGCCGCGTTCAACGGGATCGACGATCCGTTCCGGTTGAAGCCGGGTCGGAGCATCCTCGTCCCGACGGCCGAGGAAGCGCAGCGCCGGTCATGACGAACCCGACCACGGCTCCGGCTCGGCAGGACGCCTGACATGGCCGAATTCACCCTCAAGGCGACGATCGAGGTCGACGGGACCGAGCTCGAGCCGGCCGTGGCCGGGCTCGTCGAGCAGCTCGAGGTCGACGACTTCCTGCACGCCCCGGACATGGTCGTCGTGACCTTCCGCGACGTCGACAAGACCGTCCTCAGGGACTCCCGGATCAGGCACGGCTCGAAGCTCCGGATCCTGGCGACGAGCGTTGGTGGGACGACGCCGGAGCCGCTCGCCACGGTCGAGGTCACCGCGCTCGAGGCCGAGCAGGGCCCGTCGGGCTCGCGCACGATCGTCCGTGGCTATGACCCATCGCGGCGGCTCCAGAACGGCCGCCAGACCCGCTCGTATGTCCAGATGAAGGACTCGGACATCGCCCGCCAGATCGCGTCGGCCAACAAGCTCGACATCGGGACGATCGACGACTCGGGAGCGGTCTACCCCCATCTCTCGCAGGCCAACCAGACCGACTGGGAGTTCATGACCGGCCGGGCGGCCGAGATCGGCTTCAAATTGTCGGTCGCGGACGGTAAGTTCTCGTTTCAGAAGGCGCCGACGCCGCCGGCCGGCGGAGCCAGCGGCGATTTCGACTCGACCGACCCGCTCCAGCTCGTGGTCGGGACCAGCCTCCTTGAGTTCAACCCGCGGTTGACCAGCGCCAGCCAGGTCAAGGAGGCGGTCGTCCGTGGCTGGGATCCGAAGGAGAAGCGGGCGCTCGTCGGGCGGGCTCCGGCGACCGCGTTCTCGGCCAAGCTCACGATCGGGCCCGCCGAGCTGGCAGCCGGCATCGGCGACCCGACCTTCGTCCAGGTCGATCGACCGTACGGCACCCAGGCGGCGGTCGACGCGGCGGCCAAGTCGGCCGCATCGCAGATCGGGAGCGTCTACGCCGAGGCCCATGCGATCGCCCAGGGCCAGCCGAAGCTGAAGCCCGGCGCCAACGTCAAGGTCAGCGTCTCGGGCGACGCCTTCGACGGGACGTACTTCATCACCCAGGCCCGCCACATTTTCGACGCCGGCGGGTACCGGACACACCTCGTGATGTCGGGCCAGCACGATCGCTCCCTGCGGGCCCTGGCCGGCAATGGCTCCGGCGCAGAGCGCGCCCCGATCAACGGCGTGGTCTCCGCGCTCGTGACGAACATCGACGACCCGGACCAGCTCTACCGGGTGAAGCTGAAATTCCCGTGGCTGGCCGACGACTACGAGTCGGACTGGTGCCGCTTCGTCGCCCCCGGCGCCGGCCCGCAGTCCGGGGTGATGTTCCTGCCCGAGGTCAACGACGAGGTCCTCGTCGCCTTCGAGATGGGCGACATCCGCCGGCCGTACGTCCTGGGCGGTCTCTGGAACGGCGTCGACAAGCCCCGCCTCGGCGACAGCCCGTTCGACAACGGCAAGGTCAACCGCCGCGGGATCGTCTCGCGGAACGGCCACCGGCTCGTGTTCCACGACAGCGACAGCAAGTCCGGGATCGTCCTCCGGAGCAGCAACGACAAGCTGAACGTGTCGATCAACGAGACCGATCTCAAGATCGGCATCCGCTCGGACGGGACGATCGAGATCGAGGCGACCGGCAACATCAGCGTCAAGACCGATGCCGACATCACGATCAAGTCCTCCAGGAACATCACCATCGAGGCCAGCGCCCAGCTCACGCTGAAGGGCGCAACGGTCGCGATCAACTAGGACCGGGAAAGGAAGCCAGCGAGTTGGGTGCAGCGGCGATCGTCATGGGCGACAAGGTCACGGGTTCGTGCGCGATCCACCAGATCCCGAACCCGACCAGCGGCGCGCCCCAGCCCGGGCCGCCGATGCCGTTCAGCGCCCCGATCACGACCGGCACCGTCGCGACGGTGATGATCGGCGGCAAGCCGGCCGCCGTCGTCGGCTGCAGCGGGATGAACACCCCGCCCCACGTCGGCCTCCACCCGTCCGATCCGTACATGGCGCCGCCCCAGCAGATGGGCCGGATCGTGTCGGGCAGCCCGACGGTCACGATCGGCGGCAAGCCGGCCGCGACGGCCCAGTCGAGCGCAACCTGCTGCGTCACGCCGGGCTCCCTCGTCCCCACCGTCACCACCGTCCTGATCGGCTAGGGAGGACCCCGTCATGAGCGACGAGTTCATCGGCTCCGGCTGGGGCTTCCCGGTCGATGTCGACGCGACCGGCGGCATCCGCCTCGTGTCGCGCCAGACCGAGCTGGAGCAGAGCATCCGGCTCGTCATCTCGACGGCGCCCGGCGAGCGCCCGATGCGGCCCGAGTTCGGCTGCGCGATCCACGATCATGTCTTCGACCCGGCCGACGGCCGGACCGCCGGGCGGATCGCGTTCGAGGTCCGCGAGTCGCTTCGCCGTTGGGAGCCGCGGATCGACGTGGCCGACGTCCGGGTCGAGCGCCACCCGTCCCAGCCGGACGCGCTCCTGCTCGACATCCGCTACACGACGTCCAACTCGAACGACCCGCGCAACCTCGTCTTCCCCTTTTACCTCATCCCCGGCGAGGGCTGAGCCGGCCCGCCGGCTGGTCCCCGCCGTCCAACCGAACGCTCGAAACGGAGCCTGACCATGGCACTGCCGATCCCGAACCTCGACGATCGCCGCTTCCAGGACTTCGTCGACGACGCCAAGCGCCTGATCGCCCAGCGCTGCCCGGCCTGGACCGACCACAACGTGTCGGATCCGGGGGTCACCCTGATCGAGCTGTTCGCGTGGATGACCGATCAGCTCGTCTACCGCCTGAACCGCGTCCCCGACCGGCAGTACGTGACGTTCCTCGACCTGCTCGGAGTCCAGCTCTTCCCGCCGACGGCGGCCGCCGCGCCCCTGACGTTCTGGCTCACCGCGCCGCAGCCGACGAGCGTCGTCATCGCGGCGGCCACCCAGGCGGCGACGATCCGGACCGAGACCGAGGAGGCGATCGTCTTCCAGACCACGGCCCCGCTGACGATCGTCCGTTCGACACTCGAGCACGTCGGCTCGATGATCGACGGGAAGACGTTTCGCGACCACGGCGACGCGCTCGCGAAAGGCACCCGCTTCGCCTGCTTCGCCGACTCGCCCAAGCCCGGCGACGCGCTCTATCTCGGCCTGTCGGATCCGGTTCCGGCGTGTGCGATCTCGTTCCGGTTCAAGGCGACGATCGACGGGATCGGGGTCGACCCGACCTGGCCACCGCTCGCATGGGAGGCCTGGGACGGCGACGACTGGGTCGGCTGCGAGCTCGAACGAGACGAGACAGGCGGCCTCAACCGGAACGGCGACGCGATCGTCCATGTGCCCGGATCCCACGTCGCTTCGGTGATCGGCCGGCAGCGGGCCGGCTGGCTGCGGGCCCGGGTGACCGAGCCGGAGGCGGACCAGCCCACGTACAGCACGTCACCGTCGATCACCGGCGTCACCGCGTTCACGAGCGGCGGCACCGTCGGCGGCGTCAACGCCGAGCTGATCGACAGCGACGACCTCGGCGACGGCGAAGGGGTCCCGGGCCAGACGTTCGAGCTCTCCCGCCGGCCGGTCGTGCCCGGCGACGAGCGCCCGATTCTCGAGGTCCGGATCGACGCGCTGGCCGACGACGAGGAACCCGACGAGTGGACCCAGGTCGAGGACTTCGGCTCGGTCGGACCCGACGATCACGTCTTCGTCATCGATCCGGTCGCCGGCGAGCTCCGGCTCGGACCGGCCGTGCGCCTTGCCGACGGTGGATTCGCGCGCTACGGAGCGACCCCGCCGAAGGGCGCCCACCTCCGGCTGCGCGGCTATCGGGCCGGCGGCGGCGAACGCGGCAACGTCGCGTCGGGCGCGATCTCCGTGCTGCGCTCGTCCATCCCGTACGTCGACCGGGTGACGAACCGCCGCCCGGCGATCGGCGGCGTCGACGGCGAGGGGATCGAGAACGCCAAGGTGCGCGGCCCCCTCCTCCTGCGGACGCGCGGCCGGGCCGTCACGACCGAGGACTACGAGAACCTCGCCCGGAGCGCGGCCCCGGAAGTCGCCCGGGTGCGGGCCGTCGCCGCGGAGAGCGGCGCCGACGCCGGCGCGGTGCGGGTGCTCGTCGTGCCCACCGCAACGACAGCTCCGGACGGCCGGCTCCAGTTCGAGCAGCTCGTCCCGCCCGAGGGCACGCTCCAGCGGATCACCGACCGGCTCGAGGAGACGCGCGTCATCGGCACCCGCCTCGTCGTCGAGCCGCCGGTCTACCGCGGCGTGACAGTCGTCGCCCGGCTGCGTTCGCGACCCCGGACGAACACGACCCGTCTGCAGGAATCGGCCCTCGACGCGCTCTACGGGTTCCTCGACCCGATCCGTGGCGGCCCGGACCGGGCCGGCTGGCCGTTCGGACGGCCGGTCACCGGTGGCGAGATCCAAGCGGTCCTCCAGGGCCTCCGCGGCACCGAGATCGTCGAGGATGTCCGGATCTTCGGGGCCGATCCCGTCACCGGCCAGCGCGGCCAGGCAACGAACCGGCTCGAGCTCGAGCCGACGGCGCTGGTGTTCTCGTACGAGCACCAGGTGCTCGTCGAGGCCGGCTGATGCGTGGCAGCGGAGGGCATCGCTGATGCGTGGACTCGTCGGCGGGTTGTCGAGCCCGCATCCGATGGCGGCCGGCCTCCCCGCGATCTACCAGGAGGAGGACCCGTTCACGGTCCGCTTCACTGAGGCGTTCGACGATTCGCTCGCCCCGATCTTTTCGACGCTCGACAACCTGCCGGCCTACTTCGACGCACGCTATGCGCCGGAGGACTTCCTCGGCTGGCTGGCGGGGTGGGTCGCGATCGAGCTCGACGAGAGCTGGGAGGTCGAGCGCCGACGGACGGCCGTGCGCAACGGCGCGGACCTGCTCCGGCGGCGCGGCACGGCCGGTGGCCTGGCGGCGGAGATCGAGCTCGCGACCGGCGGCCAGATCGAGATCATCGAGAACGGCGGGTCGGGCTGGTCGCTCGACGCAGGGAGCCCGATGATCGGGTCGGCCCGTCCGGCGTTGCTCGTCCGGCTCCGCGTGGCGGACCCGGCGGCGGTCGACCGCGAGCGACTCGAGCGGATCGTGGACGCGGCGAAGCCGGCCCACGTCCCGCATCGGATCGAGATCGTCGGGGGCAGTGGCGGAGGGGGCAGTGGCGCCGCGGGCGTGGGGAAGCGTTCGAAGAAGGCCGGAGCGGAGGCTGGACCGGAGGGCGGTCCTGAGGCCGGGTCCGCGGGCGAGTGATCGTCCCGCTGCAGGTCGCGATCGCTCGCCTGATGCACCGAACGAGCAGGTTCGGTCGTTGGAAGAGCGAATGCGACGCGAGGGCACGCCGTCGCGGGTCCGGATGCCCTGGATGGCCCCGATTCGGGCTCCATCGCGTCATTCGTGCTGTTCAGATGACCAGAACCAGCCGGGACATCGGGTTCTGTTGGCCGGGCACGTCGCATTCGATCGTTGAATGACCGGCGACCCTCCGCAGGCGGTTGGCGAGCCCGTATGCTTCGGCCCATGATCGGGATCGGACCTCGAGCGTGATCGTCTGCGGCAACTGCGGTCACCAGAACGAGCCAACGGACGCGTTCTGCGGGAACTGCGGCCAGTTCCTCGAATGGGTCGGCAAGAAGATCGAGGAGCCGCCGGCACCGGCACCGGATCCGGTCGAGGAAGCGGCGCCGGAAGCGGAGGCGGGCCTGCTGTCCCGCGTCCGCCAGGCGATCAGGATCGAGGCGGAAGCCGACGCCACCCGCGATGCAGCCGCGCAGGCCGAGGCAGCGGCCCAGGCGGAGCGTGACGCCGGGGCCGCGCGACAGGCCGCAGTCGCGGCCGACGCCGCACGCGTCGCCGAGGCCGAACGGGTTGCCGAGGCCGAACGACAGGCGGCAGTCGCGGAAGCGCAACTCCAGGCCCGGACCGAACGCCAGGCCGAGGCTCAGCGACAAGCTGATGCAGCCGAGGCCGAACGGGTCGCCGAGGCCGAGCGCGAGACCGCTCGACAGGCCGAGGCCGAGGCCGAGGCCGCCGCCCAGGCTGAGCGCGACGCAGAAGCCGCACGGCAGGCGTCCGCGGCCGAACGGGTCGCTGACGCGGCACGACAAGCCGCAGCGGCCGAGGCCGATCGGGTCGCCGAGGCCGAGCGACAGGCGGCCGACGCCGAGGCCGCACGCCAGGCCGTGGCCGCCGCCCAGGCTCAACAGGAAGCGGAGGACGCTCGCCAGGCCGAGGCCGCCGCCCAGGCCGAGCGCGACGCGGAAACGGCACGTCGAGCCGAAGCCGAGGTCCAGGCTGCGGAAGCGGCGGCCCAGGCGAGCGTCGAGGGCGGCGACCGCGAAGTTGAGCAGTCGGCCCAAGCCGATGGCCAGTCGCAGGTGATTCACGTCGGCGATGAAGATCGCCGGCCGGAGGCCTCGACGATTGATGCCGCGGTCGAAACAGCCGAGGCTCAGGCACCGCGCGATGCGGAGGCGCGAGGCGTCGCAGCCGCGGAAGCTGAGCGCGTTGCGGCCGCCGAAGTCGAGCGCCGGGCCGAGGCCGTTCGCCAGGCGGAAGCGGGCGAGGCTGTTCGCCAGCAGAAAGCGGCAGCCGAAGCGGAGCGCCAGGCTGAAGCGACGCGCGCCGCCGAGGCGGAAGCCGAGCGGGTGGCCGCAGCAGAGCGGCAAGCTGAAGGCGAACGTCAGGCCGAAACAGCGCGCGAGGCCGAGGTCGCCCGACAAGCCGAGGCTGATCGGCAAGCCGAAGCCGAACGCCAGGCCGAAGCCGCTCGCCGGGCGGAGGCCGACCGTCAGGCCGAGGCAGCTCGCCAGGCCGAGGCCCAACGCATCGCCGAAGCCGAAGCAGCCGCCGAGGCCGAGCGGCAAGCCGAAGTGGCCCGCCAGGCCGCGGCAGCTGCGGCAGCGGCGATGCCGAAGGCTCGCCGTGGTGGCCCGTCGCGACGCGCCGGATTGACGATCGACGAGCTCAATCCGAACGAGGTCAGCGAGGACGAATCGCTCGCTGCCCTTGTCGCTCCGGCCGCTTCCCCCGCCTTGGAACCAAGGGCCGCCGTCGCTCCGTCGATTGCGCAACCACCGACCCGCCGGCCGGACGCGGCGCCGCCCGTCACGGCGCCGGGCGCGGTACCCGGATCACCGGCCCACGCTGCCGTTCAGGCCGCGTCATCCGTCCAGCCGGCGGCCATCCAGCCCGCAGCGGTGAAGCCGACCCAGCCCGCGGCGCGGATGCCGACCGCAGAGATCGCGACGCCGCGTCCGAAGCAAACGGCCGAGGCGCCCACTCGGGTCGCCCAAGCGGGAGACCTCATCTGCGTCAAATGCGGCGAGCCGAATGACCCGACCCGCAAGTTCTGTCGCCGCTGTGGGACCAGCCTCGCGATGGCTGCTCCAGCGGCCAACCTCCCATGGTGGCGCCGGATCTTCCGGCACAAGGCGCAGGCGTTCGAGGCCGGCGACCGGAAGAAGTCGATGCAGGTCAACGCCCGGCCCAGGCGCGGTCTCGGCTCACGTCTCGGCTTCATCCTCCGCTGGGCCATCCTCGGCCTGATCGTCCTCGCGGCGCTTGGCTACGTCGCCGTCCCGTCGGTCGGCAGCGCGATCAACGGCGGCCTGCGGGGGATCGTCGACACAGTCCGTCGCGCCGTGTCGCCGCAGCTGGTCCTGGTCCACGCGTCGACGACGAAGGCCGATGCCTCGCTCAAGGACCACCCCGCCGCGAACGTCACCGACGGAGCGACCAACACCGACTGGCAGGCCGCCGACACCGGCACCGTTCTGACATTCACCTTCGAGCGACCGATCGACCTCGGCGCGCTGAACATCTGGAACGGCGCCGCCGACCCGAAGACCAAGGCCCTCCGGACCGATCTGCGGCGGCCGGCCCAGCTCGTCCTGACCTCGCAATCGGGCCAGGCGGTGACGATCGACCTGAACGACATCCACGACAAGCAGACGCCCTATTTCGAACTTGCCGGCGTCGAGACGCTGACCGTCAAGATCTCGCAGACGAACGGCCCGTCGACGTCGCCGGTGTCCCTTTCCGAGATCGAATTCCTCAAGAAGGGCTGACGGCCGCCACTTCGCCGATCCCGAGGTCCGCCAGCGCCGCCGCGTAGTCACGCCGATCGCGGCTGGCGGCGCCGGAGTCGCCCGCTCGATCGCGCGCCTGGATCAGGCTCCGCCACAGTGGGTCGTGATACCGATCGAGCTCGAGGCCGGCCCGGCAGGCCGCGACGGCGCGATCCAGATCCCCGACGGTCAGCGCCTCCTGGGCGATTGCCTGGGCGGCCTCGACTGCCTGCGCCCGGCAGCGCTCGCGACGCTCGACGGCCCACTCCGCTGGTCCATCCTCGGTCAGGAGCTCGCCGCCATGGAGAGCAAGCGCGACCCGGTACGCGGGACCGGCCGGCTCGCCCCGTGAGCGCGCGGCCCGGCCGGCGGCGATTGCCTCCTCGAACCGGCGGAGGTCGACCGCCGCGTCGGCGATCACCAGCCGGTATGCGTCGCCGTCGCGGACGATCAGCTGGCCCGCGGCCGGCCCCAGCTGCTCGATCAGCAGGCCCCTCAGACTCGACACGGCGACATGCAGGCTATGCGCCCCGGTCGGGCCGTCGACGTCGGGCCAGAGCGCCTCGCAGATCACCTCGCGGTGAACCGGCGTGCCGGAGTGGAGCGCCAGCAGCCGGAGCAGCGCCCGGACCCGCGGACGGACCTGCTGCAGATCGAGCGAGCGGCCGCCGGCCGAGATCGCGAACCGCCCGAAGATCCGGATCTCGATCCGGACCAGGGCGTCCTCTGGTTCGACCGCGATGGACCTGGCGGCAGCGTTCTCGGGGCCTCCGAGCGCGCCGGCGGGGGCCAGCGCCGGCGGGGGCTGCTGCAGGCCCGTCTCGCGGGCCGCGGCATCGGCAAGCAGGGCAAACTCGGCCGACCGTGCCTCGTCGACCCGGCCAAGCGCCAGGTAGGCGAGCTGTCGCGCGCCCGGCGCGCCCACGGTCCGGGCGAGGCTCTCCGCGGACAGGGCAACTTCGCGCGCCTCGTCGGCTCTGAGGTCCGCAAGGGCAAGGGCACCGAGCGCGCGTGCCCACGATTCGAGGACCGCCGAGCCGAGCACCCGGAAGGCCGTCGCGGACTCCTCCGCCGCCTCCAGCCGGCCGGCCGGCCCGTTGACGCCGGCCCATGCCTCGAGCAGGAGGTCGATCGCGGTTCCCCAGCGGTCATCCGGGCCGGCGCCGATCCCCACCACTCGAGCGACCGTTCCGAAGGTCGTCCGCCCACCAAGCAGCCGAGCGGCGACCCGGCCTCGATCCGCCAGCCAGGTCTGCCCGGATCGCTCGGCCGCCTCCACGCCGGTCTCGAGTTGCCCGGCCCCGGCCGGCTGTCCGGCGAGGAGCGCAGCAACCCCGGCAAGGATCGTCGCGGCAGCGGTGATGGCCGGCCCAAGCTCCGGATCCGCAACCGCCGCATCGAGGTCATCGCGGGCGAGCGACACCTCTCCCGCGGCGAGGGCAAGGAGGCCACGGAGGAACGCTGGCGGCCCGTCGCCCGCTGCGGCCGCGTCGCGGGCGGCGAGGAGCGGATCCCGCGACAGACCGGTCCGGAGCGCACCGGCCCAACCGCCGGGGACATGTGCCGCAGGATCGAGCCACGCGGACAGGGTGAGCCGTTCGGATCGAACGATCGCGCTCGTCGCGGCAGCACCGAACCCGGCCTCCGATCGAGCATAGGCCTCGAGAGCCGCGGTCCAGCGACCCTCGGCTCGGGCCTGGCGAGCGGAGGCCAGGGTCAGCCAAGGGTCATGCCGGGCGAGCGCGGGCGGCAACCGGTCGAGCCACGCCGACGACTCGCCGACAAGCCGTTCGCCCTCCTGCCCGAGCATTCGTTCGACGGCCGGCCAGTCCTCGGCCCGGCAGTGGGCGACGAGCGCCTCGGCCAGGGCGCCGTCCGCCTCGAGCAGCGCGGCCGCCCTGGCGTGCCGCGCCCGGGCGCCGGCCTCGCCGAGCACGTCGACGAGCATCCGGTCGAGATAGGCCCGCAGGACCTCGTGGTAGCGATACGAGCCGTCATCGGGATCGACGGTGACGGTGAAGATCTGGCGCCGGGCCAACTCGTCGAGGAGGAGGGCGCTGTCCGGCGCCCCGCGCAGCCGATCGCAGAGGTCGCCGGTGAGCCGGCCCAGGACAAAGGTCTCGAGGAGGAACTCGCGGAGGCTGGCCGGAAGCTCGGCGAGGACATTCCGGGCCAGGTATTCCCGGACGAGCCGGCCGCTCGCCGCCGCGCCGCCCAGGATCCGGCGCCGTTCGTCGGCGGGCTTGCCGCGCGTCGCCAGATGGAAGAGCTGGAGGCCTGCCGCCCAGCCCTCGGTTCGCCGGGCGAGCGTCGCGATGTCGCCGGGCGGGATCGTCTCGCCGTAGAAATCGCGGAACAGCTGCTCGACCTCCCACGACCGGAAGCGGAGATCGTCCGCATCGATCTCGAGCAACTCGCCCGAGACGCGCATCCGCGAGACGTTGACCTCTGGAACGATCCTCGAGCCGGCGAGGATCCCGAGCCAGGGCGGGGCGTACTCGATGAACCGGGCCAGCGCAGCCTCGGCCGGGGTGCCCTCGAGAGCGTGCAAGTCGTCGATCACGAGGAGGGCCCGTCCGCCGTCCCAGGCGTCGAGCGCCTCGGCCGCATCCTCCACCCGGCGCCAGCCGTTCGTGAGCGCCGGCATCACCCGGCCGAGGGCTGCGTGGAGGTGGCGAAGGAATTCGCGCTCGTCGCGGTCCCAGGTCTCGGCCCGATACCACGCGACCGGGACGCCGGCCGATGCGGCGAACCGAGCGAGAAGGGTCGTCTTGCCCGAACCGGCTGGAGCGACGACGATCCCGAGCCGATGTGACCAGAGCTCGGCGAGGCGGTTCTCGAGTCGCCTCCGGGGCAGCGCATCGGTGGCCGGGACGCGGATCTTCGCCGGGACGACCGGATGGTCGGTCGCGGCCGGATGGGCGGCCGGCGCCGGATGGGCGGCCGGCGCCGATTGCTCATGTCCGCGCGGATCGGGCAATCTGGGGGTCCCCGGGGCGATTTGTCGCCCAAAGCGTGACGGCTCGTGGACCCGTATCCTGCCACCCGGGCCGGGTTCGGTCCAGCCGGTTGTGCGGACTGCGAGCCGACGACGGTGCGCCGTGGCCCGGCGCGGTTGGCGCGGTTGGCGCGGTCGGCGCGGGTCGGCGCGGTCGGCGCGGTCGGCGCGGTTGGCGCGGCGGCGCCCGACACGCCACGACTCGATCCGCGACGATGATCGCGTGATCCACCTGACCCGGATCCAGTTCGCGCCCGCCCAGGCCAGGGTCCGCTCCCGTCCGGGCTTCCCGTTCGACGTCCCCGCGATCGCGACGTTCCGCGAGCTCGTCCTCGATCGACCCGTCACGATCTTCGTGGGCGAGAACGGCTCAGGCAAGTCGACCCTGCTCGAGGCCCTCGCCATCGCCGCGAAAGCAACGACCGCGGGATCGGCCGATGCCGCCGACGACGAGACGCTGGGCGGGGTCCGGGCCCTCGCCGCGGAACTCCGGCTGTCGTGGGCCAGTCGCCGCCATCGCGGGTTCTTCCTCCGCGCCGAAGACTTCTTCGGCTTCGCTCGGCGAATGGCCACGCTGCGAGCCGGGCTCGAGGCTGACCTCGCCCGCACCCTCGAGGAGTACGCCGATCGCGAGCCCTTCGCCCGCGATCTCGCCGCGTCGCCCTTCCGGAAGGAGATCGCCGAGTTGGAGCGGCGGTACGGGGCCGGCATCGACAACCATTCGCACGGTGAGGCGTTCCTCGCCTTCTTCCGCGACCGCTTCGTGCCGGGCGGGTCGTACTTCCTGGACGAGCCGGAGGCACCGCTCTCGCCGTTCCGCCAGCTGGCGTTCCTGTCGTTGGTGAAAGAGGCGGTGGCGGCTGGCTGCCAGATCGTGATGGCGACCCACTCGCCGATCCTGCTGGCCTGTCCGAACGCCGCGATCTGGTCGTTCGACACGACTCCGATCCAGCGGGTCGCGTACGAGGATCTCGAGCACGTCACGCTGACCCGTGACTTCCTCAACGATCCGGGGGCGTTCCTCCGCCACCTTTGAGCGGCGGTCGGTATCCTCGTCCGATGGCACGCTCGTCCCCGTTGATCGCCGCCGCGGAGCTGCTCGAGCTCGTCCGCACCGGCGATCCCCACATCCGGATCGTCGACTGCCGCTGGGGGCTCGGCCAGCCCGGGGTCGGGGCAGCGGCCTATGCCGAGAGCCACCTGCCCGGCGCCATTCATCTCGACCTCGATGGGGACCTCTCCGACCCTGAGGGATACGGGGCACCGGGGCGCCATCCCCTGCCGTCACCCGGTGCCTTCACTGCCCGGCTCGCTCGCGCGGGGATCGACGATCGGAGCTTCGTCGTCGCCTACGACGATGTCGGCGGCTGGGTCGCCGCGCGCTTGTGGTGGATGCTCGACGTCCTGGGCCATCCGGCGGTCGCGGTGCTCGACGGCGGGCTCGCCGCGTGGGTCACCGCCGGCGGCGAACTGACGCCCGACGTGCCCGAGCCGGTCCAGCCGGCCGTGGCCGACCTCCATCTGGCCACGGAGTGGACGCGGGTGATCGACCGCGCGGAGCTGAAGACGCGGCTCGGATCGGTCACCCTGCTCGACGCTCGCGGCGCCCCCCGTTATCGCGGCGAGGTCGAGCCGATCGATCCGGTTGCGGGCCACATCCCGACGGCGATCTCGGCGCCCGTCGACGGCAGCCTGGTCGGCCCCGGCGGTGCCTTCCGACCGGCCGCGGAGCTCGCGGCAAGCTTCCGCGATCTCGGCGCCGACGGCTCCGAGCGTCCGGTCGTGACTTCGTGCGGGAGCGGCGTGTCGGCCCTCCACCACGCGCTCGCGATGCGGGCCGCCGGCCTGCCCGACCCGATCCTCTACGTCGGTTCGTACAGCGACTGGACCCGCTCGGGCGAGCCGGTCGCAGTCGGGCCCGAGCCGGGAGAGCCGCCGTCGACTCTCGCGTAACCGTCGGATACGTGGCGACGACCATCATCGTCCGATGGCGACGCGGGCGCCGGCCGGCCGACATCGGGATCGAGCGGGGCCAGCTGCTGCTCGGGGTCCTCGTCCGCGAGGAAGTCATCGCGAGACGTGATCGGGGGCTGACCCTCGACGACGTGTTCGGCGCGGCGCGCCCGTCGCCGGCGATGGGCAGCAGGATCGAGCGCGGCCAGGTGCCCGACGTCGGCATCATCCGGATGGCCACGATCCTGTCGATCGTCGGGCTCGACCTGTCCGCTCGGGCGTACCCGGGCGGATCGCCACTTCGCGACGGCGGCCACGGTGTCGTGCTCGGACGATTCCGGTCCATTCTGCACTCGAGCCTCGGATGGGGCTCGGAGGTGGCCCTCCCGCGCCTGGGCGACCCGCGCGCCTGGGACGGCTTGATCAAGGGTCCCGGCTGGCGCTTCGGAGTCGAGGCGGAAACGCACCCGACTGACGCTCAGGCGCTCGTTCGGCGGATCGAACTCAAGGTGCGCGACGGGGCGGTCGACGGAGTGATCCTGGTCCTGCCGACCACGCGGCACGTTCGGACGTTCCTCGCCGCAGCTCGCGACGTCGTCGCACCGGCATTCCCGGTGCCGGGTAGGCGGGCGGTCGAGCTGCTCCGGGCTGGCGTCTGTCCGGGAGGAAACGCGATCGTCCTGGTGTGATGCTCCCTCGCTCCATCATGAGCGCGCGACACAAGCGTTTCATCACATGCACATGTCGGCGCCGAGCAACGACTCGACCCACGGGCGAACGTCAGGCTCTTGCTTCCGACGCAAATCTAGGGACCGGATCGCCGGGCGGAGGCCGTTCGCGACATGCATCTTGCAGTGCGTGCACGACCTGGGCCGGTCGGTCTGCCGCGACGTCGGACGTGTGCATCAGGCGCAAGGGGATGCGGCCAATTTGCGCCGGGTGCCACAACGTGACCGGCGAGGCGCCCGCCGCCGCGCCGCCCACCGCGTCGCCGCGCCCGCCGACCGCGCCGCCGCGCCCGCCGACCGGGCGCCGCCCGGACCCCTACTCCAGGTAGTCCTTCAGCTTCCGGCTCCGCGACGGGTGGCGGAGCTTGCGGAGGGCCTTGGCCTCGATCTGGCGAATCCGCTCGCGGGTCACGTTGAACTCGCGGCCGACCTCCTCGAGCGTCCGCGCCCGGCCGTCCTCCAGCCCGAACCGGAGCTGGAGCACCCGCCGCTCGCGGCCGGTCAGCGAGTCGAGCACGGCCTCGACCTGCTCCTTGAGCAGCTGGTGCGACGCCGCCTCGGCCGGCGCCAGCGCGCCACGATCCTCGATGAAGTCGCCGAGGTGGGAGTCCTCCTCCTCGCCGATCGGCGTCTCGAGGGATACCGGCTCCTGCGAGACCTTGATGATCTCGCGGACCTTCTCCGGCGTGACCTGGACCTCCTGGCCCTTCGACATCGCCTCGGCGATCTCCTCGACCGTCGGCTCGCGACCAAGCTCCTGGAGCAGCTGTCGGGACACCCGGATCAGGCGGTTGATCGTCTCGACCATGTGGACCGGGATCCGGATCGTCCGGGCCTGGTCGGCGATGGCCCGGGTGATCGCCTGGCGGATCCACCACGTCGCGTACGTGGAGAACTTGAAGCCCTTCTCGAAATCGAACTTCTCGACCGCCCGGATCAGCCCGATATTGCCTTCCTGGATCAGGTCGAGGAACGACATCCCACGGCCGATGTATTTTTTCGCGATCGACACGACGAGGCGGAGGTTGGCCGAGGTCAGCTGCTCCCGGGCGTCGCGCCCGATCCGGACGAGCTCGCCCTTGCGGAGAGCCAGCTTCGTGTTGAGCGGAACCTCCGGGTCGAAGCCCATCTTCTTGAGGAGATCCGCGTCGTTGGCGGCGGTGATCCAGCGCTCCAGCGCGGGGAACGCGACGTCGTCCCGGGTCCAGTCGTAGATCGCCCGGAGCCCGACGTTGTCGCGCGAGTCGAGGTCGCCGTTGTGGACCGCCAGATACGCCCAGTCCAGCAGCCCGATGAAGGCGTCCGGGTCACACCCATGGGCGTACGACGCGAGCAGCTTCTTCGCTTCTCTCAGGAGCTCCTTCGTCCCATCCGACTGCGCGTCCCGCGCAGCCTTGACGAGGTGGAAGTCCGGAGGGGCGACGAGCAGGTCGGCCGCCTCATGCGCATGGATCGCCTCGCGGACGATGCGGTGGCCGTCGTCGCCGAGCGGCAGGCGATGCTGCGGCTTCGTCGTCCGGGTCTTGCGCTCCGTATCGTGGAGGGTCCACTCGTGGAGCGAGACGATCCCCTTCCACGGCGCCTCGACCAGCTGTTCGCCGAGCTCGATCGCCTTGGCCAGGACGACCTCCTCCTCGGCGGTCAGCAGGGCGACCTTGCCGATTTCCTTGAGATACATCCGGACCGGGTCGTCGATCCCGATCATGTCGGCGCTGATCGCGTCGAGCTCCTCGGCCGTCGGCTCGTCGACCTCCTTCGGGTCGAGCTTGGTCGGCGCGTCGGTCGGCATCTTGTTGTCGACGACGACCCCGTCCTCGCCGACGACCTCGACGCCGACGTCGCCGCTCTCGGGGGCGACCGTCCCGTCCGAGCCGGGCTCGGCGCCGAGCTCAAGATCGTCGTCGTCCGCGTCGTCGTCGCCGGCGACCTGGGGCAGGACGACCTTGGCCGCCCGCAGGTTGCGAGTGGCGAGGCGGGCCTCCTCGACGTCGGCCTTTGCCCGCCGGGGCCGGGCAAGAACGGCTTCGACGAGCTGCTTGTCGAGCGGGTCGGTCATGAGGCGGTGCCCTCCTGGTTGCGAGGCGTGGTCGCGGGACGGTCGGGGTGGACGGGGCTCATGCGCGCACGAGCACGGTGGCTTGTTCGATCTGACGGTCGATCGACCGCCGGGCTTCATTCGCCTGGCGTTGGAGGTCGACGAGACGGGTCACGGACTCGCGCTCGCCACGGCTCTCGGCTGCGAGGAGCTCGGCGCCGACCCAGTCGGCCCGTTCGTCGAGCCGGATCCGCTCGAGCCGGAGCAGGCAGCGGTCGACGGCGTAGGCGATCCGCTCGGCGCTGATCCGGGCGAGGTCCGGCGACGGCCGGGCGAGGATCGCCTGGGCGAGGGCCCGGATCTCGTCGTCCAGCCCCGCCATCAGCGCCGACATCGAGAACGCTGGGTTGATCCCGTGGTCGTCGGGAGCGCGCTGCCGGATGATCGCCCGGAAGAGCTCGCGGGCCGGGGTCGATGGCAACTGGTCGGGGCCAATCTCGTCGGAGGCCCGGAGCTGCTGGTCGGGCACCAGCAGGATCAGCCGGAGGAGCTCCTCCTCGACCGGGCTGATCGCCTGGAGGATGCGATCGACCGGCAGCGCGTCCGCCGCACCGATCACGGCGTCGGCGGTGATCCGGCCCTGGACCGCGACCGCCTCGGGACGCTGGTGGAGGACCTCGAGGACCGTCCGCTCCTCGACGCCCGACACGCGATGGATCGTCTGGAGGTAGGCGTCGCGCATGACCGGGTTCGGGATCGCCCGGAGGGTCGGCACGATCGCCTTGACAAAGCGGGTCTTGCCGCCGGGAGTCTTGAGGTCGTACGCCCGAGCGTGCTGGTCGATCAGGTAGTCGACGATCGGCTGGGCGGTCCGAACTTCCTCGCGCCAGCGGTCCGGCGCCTCGCGGAGGACCTCGTCGGGGTCCTTGCCGTCGGGCAGGCGGACCACCCGGACCTCGTCGAGCTCGACCCCCGTGTCGGCCACGGCGAGCTGACCGATGAGGCTCTCGAGCGCCTGTGCGCCGAACGTCCCGGCCTTCTCGCCGGCCGCGTCGACGTCGTACGCCAGCGCGATCTTCGTCGCGTAACGGGTGAGCAGCGCGACCTGGCCGGGCGTGAGCGCAGTCCCGAGTGAGGCGACGACATTGTCGAAGCCCGCCTGATGGGCCATGAGCGCGTCGGTGTAGCCCTCGACGATGACGGCCTGACCGCCCTTCCGGATCGGGCCCTTGGCCCGATCGATCAGGTACAGCGTCCGGCTCTTGTCGAAGAGCGGGGTCGCCGGCGAGTTGAGGTATTTGGGGCCATGGTCCTTGCCGTCGTCCGTGGCGCCGCCCAGGATCCGCCCGCCGAGCCCGACTGCTCCCCCGCTGGCGTCGCGGATCGGGAAGATGACCCGTTCCCGGAAGCGGTCGTAGACGCCGCCCCGCGACGATTGGCGCGGCTGGGCGAGGCCGACCTCGACGAGGTCCTCGGCCCGGACCTGGCGTTTGGCGGCGAGCGTCCGGGCGAGCGTGTCCCAGCCGCCCGGCGCATACCCGAGTTGATAGGTCGCGATCGTCGCGTCCGTGAAGCCGCGGCCGCGGAGGTAGTCGAGGGCCGGCTGGCCGCTCTTCGAGGCGGTCAGGACCGCGTGATAGAAGGCGATCGTGCTCTCCATCACCTCGCGGAGGCGGGCCTTCCGGGCGTCCTCGCGAGTCGTCCGCTCGTCGATCTCGACGCCGGCCTTCCCGGCAAGGACCTTGAGCGCCTCCGGGAACGACAGCGAGTCGCGCTTCATCACGAAGCTGAAGATGTCGCCGCCCTCGCCGCAGCCGAAGCACTTCCAGGAGTCGCGAGCGGGCGTCACGGTGAAGGACGGCGTCTTCTCGCCGTGGAACGGGCACAGCCCCTTGTAGGTGGAGCCGGCCTTCTTGAGCTGGACGGTCTCGCCGACGACGTCGACGACGCTCAGCTTGTTCTTCACCTCGGCCGCGACACCGACCGCCAAGCTGGTCCTCCCCGGGCTCCTCGGGCTTCTCGCCGGCTCGCCCGGTCCATCCTGACCGGGCGACGCTCACCCCCGCGGGAAGCGCCGGACATGACTGTGGGCTTGTCAAGTCTTGACAAGCCGCTCACCCGAAATATAGCACCCGTTTGTCAATACCTCCGAGGGGTATTGACGAGCCAGCACAGCACGATCCGTGTTCCTTCATCTCGAACGGCGGAGGTGAGAACGACCACATGGCCGAGAGCGGCGGAGCTCGGACCGCCCAGTTTCGCGTGGCCATCGAGGCCGACGAAGATCGGGTTCGATGAGGCTGGCCTCGAACCGACAGTAGGATGAGTCCGGCATGAACGCAGCCATTCGACTCGAACGAATTGCCCCAGGACGCGCATGATCCCTGACCTCGGGCTCCTCGCGATCGACCCCGCCGAACTCGTCGCCGCGCGGTCGCAGATGGCGTTCACCCTCGGCTTCCACATCATCCTCGCCTGTCTCGGGGTCGGGCTGCCGAGTCTTGTCCTCGTCGCCAACGCCATCGGCCTGCGGCGGCACGATCCGGTCGCTCTGCTCCTGGCCCGGCGTTGGTCGCTCGTCATGGCGGTCACGTTCGCGGTCGGTGCCGTCACCGGAACGGTCCTGAGCTTCGAGATGGGCCTGCTCTGGCCGGTCCTCATGGGTCGCTTCGGGGGCGCGTTCGGGATCCCGTTCGCGGTCGAGGGCCTGTTCTTCTTCCTCGAGGCGATCTTCATCGCGATCTACATCTACGGTTGGGAACGGCTGTCTCCGCGAGCCCACCTCGTGAGTGGTATCCCCGTCGCGCTGAGCGGCGTGGGTGGCACGTTCTCGGTCGTCGCCGCCAACGGCTGGATGAACCAGCCGGCCGGGTTCGCCCTCGGCGCCGACGGGCGGGTCACCGCGGTCGACGCATTGGCGGTGCTCTTCAACCGGGCGACCTGGTACGAGGTGCCGCACATGCTCCTCGCCGCGTACCTCGTGACTGGCTTCCTCTTCGCGTCGGTGTACGCCGTCGGACTGCTCCACGGGAGCCGCGACCGCTACGTCCGGCTCGGCTTCGCGATCCCATTCGTGGCGGCCGCGATCGCCGCGCCGGCCCAGGTCGTCGTCGGCGACATCGCGGCGCGGGCCATCTTCGAAGACCAACCCGCCAAGTTCGCGGCCATGGAGCTGATCACCCGGAGCGGTCCGAACCAGCCGGTGACGATCGGCGGCGTCCTCGTCGGCGACGACGTGGTCGGCGGTCTGGCGATCCCGAACCTGGGTTCGATTCTGGCCGGCTTCAGCCCAGATACCCCGATCACCGGCTTCGACGCGATCCCGCTCGACCAGCGGCCACCGGCGACGATGGTCCATCTCGCCTGGGACGCGATGGTGGGGATCGGGACCGCTCTCGTGGCGCTCGGGCTGTGGGGCCTGCTGCTGCGGCTGCGCAGGCGCGACCACGCGACCGCCCGCTGGTTCCTCCGGGCCACCGCCCTCGCGGGGATCGGCGCGGTCATCGCCCTCGAGGCGGGCTGGATCGTCACGGAGGTCGGCCGCCAGCCGTGGGTCGTGTACCTCGTCCTCCGGACCACCGACGCCGTCTCCCAGTCGGGTGGGATCCGGATCACGTTCAGCGTGGTGATCGGGCTGTACGCAGTGCTCGGCATCGCCACCCTCGTCATTCTCCGGACCATGACCCGCCGCTGGGCCGCCGCCGACCTCGCCGCGGGCGGCCGCGACACCGCTGGCGGCGGCGCGCACCCGGACGCGGCGCACGTTCCGTACGGTCCGCCCGGCACGCCATGAACCTCGTCGATATCGCCGCCGTCGTCCTGTGGCTCGGCGTCACGACCTATGCGGTCTTCGGGGGGGCCGACTTCGGGGCCGGGTTGTGGGACCTCGTCTCCGGTCGAGGCAGCGAGGCCGACCGTTCGCGCGGGCTGATCGCGGCGGCTATCGGACCAGTCTGGGAAGCGAACCACACGTGGCTGATCTTCGACCTCGTGGTTCTCTGGACCGCGTTCCCAGTCGCGTTCGCGGCGATCATGTCGAGCCTCTTCGTTCCGCTCAGCCTGGCGGCGGTCGGGATCGTCCTGCGCGGCGCTGCGTTCGCGTTCCGGCCGGTCGTGGGAGGCCCCACCGGTCGGCGAATCACGACGGCGACCTTCGCCGCGTCGTCGGTCATGACGCCGTTCTTCCTCGGCGCCGCGGGCGGCGGGATCGCAAGCGGCCGGGTGACGCTCGACCCGACCGGCGGCGATCTTTTCGGACCGTGGCTCAATCCGACATCGGTGCTCGTCGGCCTCATGGCCGTTGCAACCTGCGCCTACCTCGCCGCGGTGTTCCTCGTGGCCGACGCCCGCCGTCTCGGCCAGGCCGACCTCGCGGCCCTGTTCCTGCGGCGGGCCAGAGTCGCGGCGGTGGTCACCGGAGGCCTGGCCGTCGTCGGGATCGCCGTCCTCGCCGCGGACGCGCCGGTCCTCGCCGGCGAGCTGATCGGCCGCGGCTGGCCCCTGATCGTGGCGTCCGTTCTGCTCGGCGGGGCGGCTCTCGTCGCCATCGGCCAGCGGGCCCCGTTCGGGACGCGGCCCCTGGCGATCGGTGCCGTCGTCGCGATCATCTGGGGCTGGGGCGTCGCCCAATACCCCGACATCCTGCCGCGGACCCTGTCGCTGACCGCGGCGGCAGCGCCGTCCGGTGCCCTCAGCTCCCTGCTTGTCGTCTTCGTGGCGGCGGCGGTCCTGATCGCCCCATCGCTGGGCCTGCTGTTCTGGCTGACCCAGGACAACCGACTCCGTGGTCATGGCTCGGAGGCCGCCGCGGACACCGCGGCTCGGGTTGACTGACCGCGATCTGGCTCCGCTCGGGTCCGACTCCGCGACTGGCTCTTGCCCGGGCGGCGGCGCCACGTCTGGCCCTTGGCTCGGTTTCGACGCCGCTCGTTTGAAGAACGAACGGAGCCACCCCGTTCAGTGAACGATCGAATGCGACGAGGTCGACCAGTCAACGCAGGCCCGGCGTTCGAATTTGGCCCGAATCGGTCGTCATCGCTCATTCAATGACCAGGAGTGGACGGCTCGGCGTGCAGCCCGCCGCGGGCACCTCGCATTCGATCGACTGACGAGCGGCCGCTCGTGCGCCGGCTCGTGCGCCGGCTTCGGCTGCGCGGCCGATTCCTGGCATCCTGCCGCTCGGCTGCGGCGGCGCTCAGGCGAGCAGTGCTCGCGATACGCGAACGGCGGCGCTGGCGTCGGGGGGCGTAGCCGTCGGCGCCGACCTCGGCCGCGAACACCTCGTTGAGCGGCGCCCCGCCGACGATGATCCGGATGCCGTCGCGGAGGCCTGCCTCGCGGATCGCCTCGATCGTCCGGCCGACCATCGGCATCGTTGTGGCTCAGGAACGCGCTCATCCCGACGACGACCGGGCGGTGCTCGCGAATCGCCTCGACAAAGCGCGTAGCCGGGACGTTCACGCCGAGGTCGACGATCGCGAATCCCGCGCCCTCCAGCATGATCTCCACCATGTCCTTGCCGATGTCGTGGATGTCGCCGGCAACGGTCCCGAACACGACGGGCCCGAGCGACGGCGCATCGCTCGCGGACATGTGCGGCCGGAGCACCTCCATCGACGAACGCATCGCCCGCGCGCCGATCAATGAGCAAGGGCAGTGAGGACGCGTTCGCGCGGGGTCACCGGCACGACGCTCCCGCCAAGGCCGTCCCGGCTCCGCAGCCGGCCGAGTCGACGGCTTGTATCACCCGATGATGGCGGATCGACGACGGGTCGGTGAGGGCGATTCGGCCCGTAGTGACCGGACCGGCCGATCCGCCGCCCGCGACGAGGGCCGTGACTGAGTTCGCGTGGTCCCGTGGCGGCGATCGCGCCGTCACCGCTCGTGGTCGCATAGCATTCGGCGATCCTCGCCGACCGACGACCCCACGGAGAAGACCTCGCGATGAGCAACGTACAGGCGGGTCCGGGCAACGCCGGCCGAGCACCGGTCGGGCGGATCGTCGCCATCGTGGTCGCCCTGCTGGCGGCGGCTCTGGTGATCGCCGTTGTGATCGGTGGCTCGCGGAGCGGAACCCCGAGCTCGGCGGGTGATGCGACGCCGCCTGCGACGAGCCTCGACCCGAGCTCGCCGGCATCGGCGCCCGGGGACGGCTCGAATCCGCTGACTTCGAGTGCGCCCGCGTCGCCGGCGATCAGCCCTCCGGCGTCACCGCTGCCGACACCCACGCCCCGCCCGACGCCGGCCCCGACGCCAAATACGAAGCCGGTGATCGCCTCCTCCGAGATCCCATTGACCGTCGACTGCGGCGGGGCCAACGGGCCGGTCCAGATCAAGATCACCTGGACCGTGAAGCGGGCGACGGGCGTGACGATCGCGGTCGACGGTCCTGGGATCTTCGACACGTACCCCGGCGCGACCGGCGAGGCGATGCTGCCGTTCGCCTGCGGGCCCGGCGACGCAAAGCACACCTACATGCTCACGACGACCGGCGGCAGCGGGCCGGCCGCCCACATCACGAAAACGGTGCAGCGCATCAACTGAACCGCGCCCGAGATCGAAGTCGAGATCCGCCCGGGTTTCGGGATCAAATGTCGCGCGCGGCAGCTCCTCCAGTCGAACCGTCTGGCGCCGACCCGCGTCGCACCGCCGCCACGAGCCGTGCCCCCCGCTCGCCGATCCCGACCGGGTCGCCGTCGCCGGTGAGCCAGCTGCCGATCCCGATTGCGACCGCGCCGGCCGCGATGAAGCCCGGCGCCGTCTCGATCGTCATGCCGCCAGTCGGGATGATCCGGATCTCCGGCAGCGGGCCGTGGAGCTCGCGAATGAACGACGGGCCGACCGAGGACGCCGGGAAGAGCTTGACCGCCGACGCGCCGGCTTGCCAGGCAGCGAGGACCTCGGTCGGGCTGAACGCGCCGGGGATGCACGGAATGCCCCGCTCGAGGGCCGCGCCGATGACGGCTCGATCCATCACCGGGGTCACGATGAACGCAGCGCCGGCGTCCGCTGCCGCCCTCGCTGCATCCGGGCTCAGGACCGTTCCCGCGCCAATCAGGAGCTCCTCCGGGCCGAACCGCGCGACGAGGGCCGCGATCCCCGCGAGGGCGCCCGGGCTGTTCAGCGTCACCTCGAACGCACCGACGCCGCCATCGGCCAGCCCCTCCCCGATCCGGATCAGCCGATCGGCCGGCAGGCCCCGGGCGATCGCGATCACGGCGGTCCGCAGGATCGCCTCCGGGATCGCCGGCCGGATGAAGCTCGGCCCTGCGTCGTGGTTCGCCATCCGTTCCCTCTCCCTGCCGACTGTGGCATCGGTCGCTCACCGAACCGCTCGCTCGCCGAACCATACCAATCAGACCTTTGGTGTGGTAGCCTCGACCGCGTCGTCCCGTACCGAGGACATGGTGAAGGAACCACTCCACGTGATCATCGCCGGCCGCGCCGAGGACCGGATCCGGTCCGGTGCCTGGCCCGCCGGGACGCGCCTGCCGCCGGAGCGGGAGCTGTGCGAGCTGCTTGACGTGAGCCGGACCTCTCTGCGGACTGCCCTGGCCGAGCTCGAGGAGCGCGGCCTGATCACCCGTCACCAGGGTCGGGGCACGTTCGTGACCAGGCCGCGCCTCGACGCCGATGCTTCCGGGTTCTTCAGCACGAGTGACGCGATGCGGAGCCGGCGGATCGTCGTGACGACTCGCGTGATCGAAGCGACCGTGGTCGATGCCAGCGGCCACCAGCGTGACGAATTCGAGGGTCTGGCCGACCCTCGGCTACTCCGCCTCGTCCGGGTCCGGCTGGCCGACGGCGAGCCACTCGTGATCGAGAAGTCGTGGCTGCCGCTCGGTCGCCTGGCGGGTCTCGAGGGAGCGGACTTCGAGCATCGCTCGCTGTACGAAATCCTCCGCGAGGATCACGGCTGCTTCGTCGAACGGGCGGCCGAAACGCTCGAGCCGATCATCGTGACCGCGAGCGAAGCGGCCCTTCTCGAGGTTCCTCGCGGCTCACCGGCCCTCCTCTTCCGACGGATCACCCGCGATCGCGCCGACTGCGTGGTCGAGATCGCCGAGGGAACGCTCCGCGGCGACCGATCCCGCGTCCTGATCCAGCGCCGTGTTCGCGAAGGCTGGACGACCGCCGCCGGCACGGCGCCGGCGAGGCGAACGCCACAGCCGAACCCGGATGCCGCCAGGATCGCGGCCGGGCTTCTCGACGCGGCCGCCCCTCTCGACGATGCAGTCGCCGACGCGCTGGCGGGGACGGCCCGATGACGTCGAAGGGCGTTGCCGCCGGAGCGCGCTTCGCCGGCCGGACGATCCTGATCACGGGCTCAACCGGGATCGCCGCCGCGTCGGCCCGGCGCATCTCGGCCGAAGGCGGGACGGTGTTCATCGCCACCCGGACGGCAGCCCACGGCGACGAGCTGGCGGCAAGCCTGCGAGACGGCGGGGCACCGGCCGACAGCGCGGCGGTCGACCTCACCGAATCGGACGCAGCGGCTCGCGCCGTCGACGCATGCGTCGCTGCGTTCGGGCGGATCGACGGCGTCTTCAACGTCGCCGGTGGCAGCGGGCGGAAGGCCGGTGACGGGCCAGTCGATCAGGCCACTGCAGCCGGCTGGGACGCAACCCTGGATCTCAACGCCCGCTCGCTCTTTCTCGTCTGTGGCGCCGCCGTCCGGGTGATGCTCGACCAGGACCGCGACGAGGATGGTTGCCGCGGGGCCATCTTGAACATGTCCAGCATCCTGTCGCGGCACCCGTCGCCGACGTTCTTCGCGACCCATGCGTACACCGCGGCCAAGGGCGCCATCAATGCCCTGACCGTGACGATGGCCGCCCGGTACGCCCCGGACGGCATTCGGGTGAACGCCGTCCTGCCCTCCCTGACCCGGACGCCGATGGCCGGCCGGGCCGCTGCCGATCCAGCGATCGTGGCCTACGCGGGTTGGAAGCAGCCCCTGGCCGGCGGCCTTCTCGAGGCCGAGAACATCGCCCCCGCGGCGGCATTCCTCCTGTCGGGCGATGCGTCGCGGATCACCGGTCAGCTGCTCGAGATCGACGGCGGCTTCGGAGTGACGGACGGACCCCCGCCAGATGCCGTCGCAGAAGGATCCGGGCGCTGAGCGCTCGCCTCCGGTTCGATGTCGTGGTCGTCGGCTCGGGCTCGGCGGGCTCGACCGCGGCCATCGCCGCCGCCCGCTGCGGGGCGCGAGTGCTGTTGATCGAGAAGCTGCCCTTCCTCGGCGGCACGAGCACCGCCGTCCTCGACACCTTCTACGGCTTTTGGACGCCCGGAGCCGAGCCGATCAAGGTCGTCGGCGGAACGGCCGATGACGTCGTCGCCGCGCTGCGGCTGATCGGCCCGGTCATCGAGCGCCCGAACACGTACGGCGCGGGAACAGGAGTCACGTATCACCCCGATGAGCTGAAGGTCGCCTGGGAGACCCTGGTCCGCGAGGCGGGCGTGACGGTTCTGCTCCATGGTTTTGTCCAGGCGGCGGCTGTCCGCGACGGCCACGTCGGTGCCATCACCGTGGCGACGAAGGCCGGCCTGATCGAGGTCGAGGGGACGGTCGTGGTCGACGCCTCCGGCGATGCCGACCTGTGCCACTTCGCCGGGTTCGGCTACGAGCTCGCCGGCGAGCTGGAGCCGGCCCAGACGCTGACGACGACCTTCCGGATGGCGAATGTCGACCTTCAGCGGCGGCGGACGATCACGAAGACAGAGCTTCACGGCCTGATGGCCGAAGCGGCCGAATCCGGCGACTACGACCTGCCGCGCCGCGAGGGCTCCGACCACCTCACCCCCGTCGAGCACATGACCGCGACGATCATGACCCGGCTCGATTCGTCGCGGACCGCCGCCGGGCGGGTCGTCAACGCCACCGATCCATGGTTCCTGACCGAGGCGGAGATGGCGGGGCGCCGGCAGGCGCTCGAATACGTCCGCTTCCTCGGGGACCGGGTCCCTGGTTACGAGCGCGCCAGGCTTGCGGCGTTCGGGGTCCAGCTGGGCGTGCGCGAGACGCGACGGGTCCATGGGGATGCCCGCCTGACCCGTGATGACGTCGTCGCGGCTCGCCAATTCGCGGACCAGATCGGCCTGTGCGGAGCTCCGATCGAGGATCACCATGGCGGAACCGACACGGCCTGGCAGTACCTGCCCGAAGGTCAGGCCGTCGGGATCCCGTTCGGAACGCTCGTCGTCCGCGACGCCGCGAACGTGCTCGTCGCCGGCCGCTGCTTCTCGGCGACCCACGGCGCCCACGCCTCGGTCCGCTCGATGGCCCAGTGCATGGCGATGGGCCAGGCGGCGGGAACGGCCGCGGCTCTCGCCGTCGCGCTGGGAACGACCGCGCGCGAGCTGCCGTTTGCCCAGCTCCGGGACCGGCTCGCCGCCGACGGCGCGATCCTGTCGATCCCCGATCCCCCAACCGCGTCCCCCGTAGTTGCCGAGACGTTGCTCGCCGCGAGCCGTCGCCGATGATCCGGACGGTCCTCGGCGACATCCAGTCCGGGGCACTCGGCGTGACCTACGCCCACGAGCACCTCGTGATCGACGTCGGAACCCCGGTCGACCTGGCCCCGGACTTCCTCCTCGTCGACGTGGACCGACTGACCGCCGAGGTCGACGGTGCCCGCGAGCTCGGCCTGTCAGCGGTCATCGACGCCATGCCGTGCAACGCCGGTCGCAACGTTCGGAAACTGGCCGAGATCAGCCACCGGACCGGGGTCCACGTCGTCGCCCCGACCGGCCTCCACCTGGCCAGGTACTACCCGCCGCATCACTGGAGCGAGCGCCTCGACGCCGCCGACCTGGCCCGCCTGTTTATCGCCGACATCGAAGACGGCATCGACGAGCTCGACTACTCGGGCCCGCAGATCCGTCGGACGAGCCACCGCGCCGGGGTGATGAAGATCGCTGCTGGCCGGGACCGGCTGAGCCCGCACGAAGAAAAGGTCTTCGAGGCGGCGGCCACAGCCCATCGCGCGACCGGCTGCCCGATCCTGACCCACTGTCAGGACGGCACCGCCGGTCTTGAGCAGGTGGCGGCTCTCGTCGGCGCAGGTGTCGACCCCGGCCACATCGTCCTCTCCCACACCGACAAGGTGGTCGACCGCGGCTACCACCGGGCCCTCCTCGAGACCGGGGCGATGGTCGAGTACGACCAGGCCTTCCGCTGGCCGGACGGATCAGACAATGGGACGCTGACGTTGCTCGGCTGGATGATCGAGGACGGCTTCGGCGACCAGGTGATGCTGGGCAACGACGCCGCCCGCCAGGGCTATCTCGAGGCATACGGCGGCGGCCCCGGCCTGCGCTTCCTCCTCGGTCCGTTCACCGCCGCCATGGCCGACCGCGGAATCGGCGCCGCCGAGCAAGCCGCGATCTTCGTCGCGAACCCGGCGCGGGCCTTTGCCTTTGGCGGCGGGCGGTGACGGGGTACGCTGGGCCGCATGCCCATCCGCTTTCCAATCCGCGTCGGATCTCGCTCGGCGCCTCTCCTCCGGGTGTTGTTCGGAGTCCGCGCCAACGACGCCTGGATCGAGCTCGGCGACGGGCCTGAGGCGGATCTCGTGGTCCACTTCGGCTGGTACACCTTCCGGGCGCCACTCTCGAACGTCACGGGCTGGCAGATCGAGGGCCCCTGGCGGTGGATCACGGCGATCGGCGTCCGGATGAGCATCCGCCACGGCGACGTGACGTTCGGCGGCAATGCCGACGGCGGGGTCCGGATCGATTTCCGGACAGCGGTCCGCTGGCGGATCTTCCATGTCCCGGCGATCTACGTGTCCGTCCATGACCTGGACGGGCTCGCGGCCGAGCTCGCCCGGCGCGGCTTCCCCGGGCGGGATGCCCGGAAGGCTCGAGCCTGACCGAGCGGCGACCCACGGCCGGCGGCAGTCGGCATGTCCGTCGCCAGCTCTTCCGACGTCAGGGGCTGACGGTCAGAAAGCCCGAGGCGATGATCTTCTCACCGGCGCTGAACTCGACCTGCCAGGTACCCGGGGCGAGCTTGTCGGCGGTCATGTCGATCGCATAGGTGTCGGTGTTGTTTGAGGCCGAGACCGGTCGCGCCGGAATCTCGGTGGACCCGCTCCGGACGGTGACCGTGACGTCGGCGGGCGGATGAGCCGCGAACGACTTCCCGACCGCGACCATCGGCGAGCCCTGCTTCAGGCTGGACGCCTTGCCGGTCACTCCGAGCGAGGTTGCGTCAAAGGCGGTCCCGAAGATCACGTTGGAGCCTGTCGGCAGATCGCCTCCACCTCCGCCACCGCCTCCGCCGCCCCCGCCACCACCGCAGCCGACGAGGATCCACGACATGACGAGGAGCAACGCCAAGTACCGCCGCATCTCAGTCTCCCTGCATCGACCGACGTGGGGCAGTATCCGCCCTTGCCTCGGATCGCGTCAGCGGTTTCCGCAGGGCTCCCTGCCGCGCCCGTCCGATCGGCCAAAGGCTCGGGCCCGGCCCAAGGCCCCTCAGGGCATCGCCGGCTGCGGTGCCATGGAATGGCCGGCCCGGAATTCGCCGATCAGGTCGGTGTAGCCGGGCAGACCTCGTTCATAGCCGAGCGCCCAGAACCCCGAGCCCGCGAGACCGCGCTCGTTCGCCGCGGCAAGCTTCGCGCGGAGGCTCCGCGGACTGTCGTAATACACGGATCGCCACGCCGTGCCAACGGGAATGGCCACGAAGCTGACGTCCTCGACAAGGTCGTAGACGGCCGTCTTCGCCGGATCGAGGAAGACGTCGATGTTCCGGCGGGGCACCCAGATTGCACCGCGGCCCGTCTTCGGTGACCCGATCTCGGAGGCCAGGCTCGGCCAGGCAAGGCCGTACAGCGGCAATCCCAGGATCGTCCGCTCGACGGGGACACCGGCGGCTGCGTAGAGGTCGAGCGACCACGTGATCGAGCGATCGACGCCATCACCGCGAGACAACGGCGCGGATCCGCCCGGATCGCTGCCCGCGGTCCGATAGTCGTAGGCCATGAGGAAGATCCGATCGACGCCGGCGAGACTCGCCGCGAGAGCCATGGCGGCCCCCCGCGGACCGGAGCCCGTGGTGACCGTCAGCGTGGCGGTCGGTTCGGCAGCCCGGAGGGCATCGCGAAGCCGCCCGACGAAGGCGCCGTACGCCGGGACGTCCAGGTCAGCCAGTTCCTCGACGTCGACCGCGAGACCGTCGATGCCGAGATCGGCGCGGAGCTGGACCAGTGCCGCGATCACGTCGTCCTGAAGCTTCATGGAGGCGAAGAACGCCTCGTTGCGGGCCGAGCCGAAGCTGGTCCACGTGACGTCGACGCGGCGATCGAGGCGGTGGGCGTCCGCGACGATCTGGCGCCCGATCGGGCCGCGGATGGCGCGATAGCCGTTCTGGGACTTCGCGATCGCGCCCGTCGAGGTGTTCGTGACCGAGAACAGGGCGATCGTGCTCGCGTCCGTCGCGTCCAGATGAGCGGCGATGGTGGCGTCGATCTCCCAATACGGCACGAAGCCATAGACCTCGTGACCCGGAACGAGCGGCGCCGCGAGCTGCTCGGCCGCGGCCGGTGATGGTGTTGCCGCGGCGATCCGGCGCTGATCGGCGGCCCCGCCGGGCAGGGCGATGCTGCCGACGATGCTCAGACCGGCGGCGGCGGCCAGGATCGCCAGCGCCGCCCCGACCCGACGCGGCGGTCGAAGCGAACGTCCGGTTCGCGGCATCCGACGGAGCACGATCCGACGCCGGCCAGCGAGGAGGCGGGTTCGGATCGCCATGGCTCAAGTCTGCCCCGTCGAAGGCTTTTCGGCCCACGCCGTGGCAGCAGGACCGGTTGAGTGCAGGTGGAAGGGTCGCAGGCAGACAATGCCGGCACGATAAGTCAAGTATTCTCCAACCGCTCGGGTTCGACGGTGGAGCCCCGAGACTGAGCCGAGACAACACGGAAAGGACGACGGTGCCCGGTCGGCTCTCCCACAGCAGATCCAATCGCGACGGCGGATTCGGCGGAGCTGGCAGGCCCGTTCGATCACCCGCGCCGGCCGATGCCGAGGCGCCACCTTTACTCGGTCCCGGCGACCTTGACCCGCGGCCCGACCTCTCGTCGGACGAGGCCCTCCTGGTCGTCCTGCGGGGGATCGGGTCGATGATGTTCCTTACCAGCCTGCGGATCATCGTTGCCCGTGACGGCGTGGAGCGTCGGCCCCGGAGCGGCGTGACGGCCTATCCGCTGGGGGCGATTCGGCAGCTGCGGCTGGAGCTTGGCAGCGGAGCTTCCGGGCGGATCGCGGTCTCGACCGCAGACGGTCGCGAGGCGCTGAGCATGTTCTTCGATGCCCGTTCGCGGGACCGGGCCCAGGAAATGATTGATGTCGCGCGTCCGCTGATCGCACGCCAGCGACGCAGCCCCGGAGATCGGTCGGCCCGCCCCCCGAGCGAGCCGACCGGCTCCGGAACCACGGATCCAAGCGCCTGAGGCAGCGGCGCCCGGTCGATCCACCAGACTGCGACGAGCAGATGGTCCTCACGCCGCGGGCTGCGGGCGTCTCCGCTTGGGGGTCGTCGCGTCGGATTGATCAGCCGGTCGCCCGCGCTTGGCGGTTCGACTTGTTAGCGCGGGATGGGCGGGTAGCCACCTTCGGCGAAGGTCGTCGCCACGGAAGCGAGGATTGCGGCAGCCGCCAGGATTGCCGAGATGGTGAAGGTGCGGGCTCGGTGGAAATGCACGTGGTGCTCCTGTTCCGCCCGGGCCAGCGGCGTGAGGACGCTCTCTCATGGTAGGCGGTCCTGACGCCGATACAAGTATTCATTGACCTCGAGGCTCCGGATCGGATCCTCGGGCCTGCGAACCGCGGTCAACTCCTGCTTGCGCAGGCAGGTATGATCCCGGGCATGCCCACGATCACGACCACGCCCCGCGGAACCCGGAACCGCCCGAGTCTCGCCGCCGAGGACCTCGATCTCGCCCGCCAGGTCGGGACGCGGCTGAAGGCGGCCCGCAGCCGGACAGGACTGACCCAGCGCGAACTGGCCCAGCCGCGCTATACGAAGGCCTACATCAGCGCCCTCGAGAACGGCCTGATCAAGCCGTCGATGGCGGCCCTCCGGTTCCTGGCTCGCAAGCTCGGCACCGTCCCGAGCGCGTTCCTGGCCGACGAGGACACCCACTGGCAGCGCCTCGACGCGGACCTCCGGCTCGCGGCCGGCGACTGGGATGCAGCGGCCGATCGTTACGGCGCGATCCTCGACACCGAAGTCGGGGGCGTCGGCCGCGGACTCGCCCTCCTCGGGCTGGCCGAAGCGGCCTACCGGCTGGGTCGGAACCAGGAGACCATCGCCGCGGCCGCCGAAGCCAACGAGCTGCTGACCCGGGCGGATCGACAGGCCGACGCGCTGCGGGCGACGTATTGGCTTGCCGCGGGACATCACTCCAGCGGCGACTCGTCTCGAGCCCGAATGCTATTCGAGGGACTGCTGGCGGGCGTCACGGCGACGGATGCGGACCCTGATCTCCGCGTCCGGATCCTGACCGCGCTGGCGGCCGTCGAGGTCGCGGCCAGCGAATCGGCGAAGGCGATCGCCCTCCTCGAGGAAGCGCGTTCGATCGGCGCCGATCTTGACGATCGACGCCGGGCGACGCTCCTCCACTCGCTCGCCCAGAGCTACCGCCTGTCCGGCGATCTCGAAGGGGCCGTCCGGACGGGCATCGAGAGCCTCGGCCTCTTCAAGGCGGCGGACGCTCGAGCCGAGGCGGCCTCGATCGAGAACGAACTGGCGTTGACCTATCTCGGCCTCGGCAACCTGGTCGCGGCCGAGACCCATGCCGTGGCGGCCCGGGCCGGCATGGAACAAGATCCCGATCAGTTCCGGCTCGCGTTCCTCGGCGATACCGACGCCAGGATCGCCCTCGCCCGGGGCGATCTGGATGGCGCCGCGGAGCAGGCCGCCGCGGCCGCCGAGCTGGCGATCAAGCTTGGCAACCAGAAGGCCCAGGTGGACGCCCTGGTGACCCTTGCCCGGATCGCCCGCCGTCGGGACGACCGGTCAGCGGCGACCGCCGCCCTCGAGCGCGCCGCGAGTGTCGCTGAAACGGGCCCGGTGCCGCGGCTTCGCCTCGTGCTCACCGAGTGGAGCGAGCTCGCGGCCGAGACAGGCGATCACGCCACGGCGTACGAGCTGAGCCGCCGGGCCCTCGCGCTGCACTGATCGCCGCGGCACCACGCGGGCTCGCCAACAACGCACGATCGTCGCGTCGCGGGCGTCGCGCTTCGCGGGCGTCGCGCGTCGCGGGCTTGGGCAATCCGATCACGTCGGGACCGACATCCGGAGCCCGCGCGGCTGACCGAGTGAAGCCCGCGATCTCCGCCGCGCCTCCGTGGCGTCTTCACATTCGGCCCACATCCGGGAGCGAGGATGGACTCATCGAACCCATCCCGCACACGGAGATCCCAGACCATGAACGGTCGAACCTTCGCCCGATTCCTTCTCGCCATCGTCCTGATCGGCGGCGCGCTCGGCATCGGCGTGACCGCCTACAACGCCGGCGTCAGCGCCGGGCTCGTCCAGTCGGGTCAGGCGGTCGTCGTCCCAGGCGGCCATGCGATCGCCCCGGGCACCGCCTACGTCGGCTACGGCTGGGGCATCGGCGGCGGGACCGAGATCCGGATGCGATTGCCGCTCGAGATCGGCGAGCCCTGACGGCTGCGATCGGCGGCGGCGATGGTCGGGTTGCGTCCGGGCGCGATGGTCGGGCACCCTAGGCCCATGATCGGAAGTCCGACAGCTCCTCGTCGATCGATGTCCCTCGGCCTCCTCGCGGCCGTCGCGCTCATCGTCTTCACCGCCGTTCCCGCGGCGGCCTCGGATTTCGCGGCCAAGGATTCGCTCTACCACTCGTTCACGGAGATGGTGACCGACATCCACGCGGTCGAGGCGGCCCATCCCGACATCGTCCACGTCTTCAGCATCGGCAAGAGCTACCAGGGCCGCGATCTGTGGGCCGCCAAGATCAGCGACAACGTCGCGACCGACGAGAGCGAGCCCGAGATCCTGTTCGACGCGCTCCACCACGCCCGCGAGCACATGACCGTCGAGCAGGCGCTCTATCTGCTCCATCTCCTCGCGGACAACTACGGCACGGACCCGACGATCACGAACCTCGTGAACACCCGCGAGATCTGGATCATCTTCGCCGTCAATCCCGACGGGTTCGTCTACGACCTGACGTGCACCGGCAGCAGCCACCCGCCGTATTGCGCCTGGCGCAAGAACCGCCAGCCGAATGCGAGCACCAGCGCGATCGGGACCGACCTCAACCGGAACTACGGGACGCACTGGGGGTGCTGCGGTGGCTCGTCCGGCAACCCCTCCTCGATCGTGTATCGGGGCGCGAAGGCGTGGTCCGCGCCGGAGACCCGCGCGGTCCGCGACTTCGTCCTCAGCCGGATCGTCAGCGGCGTCCAGCAGATCCGGGCGCACATCACGTTCCACACGAACGGTCAGCTGATCCTCTGGCCGTTTGGCTACACGAAGACGGACATCCCGAAGGACATGACCGCGCTCGACCACGCCGTGTTCGTGGCGGCAGGCCGGCAGATGGCGCAGCGGAACGGCTACACCGCCGAGCAGTCGAGCGATCTCTACATCACCGACGGCGACCAGATCGACTGGCTGTACGGGAGCCAGCGGATCTTCTCCTACACCTGGGAGCTCTACCCGCCCGAGACTCCGACGGTCTGGGGCGACCACTATCCCGCCGACGAGACCATTGCGACCCAGACCGCCCGCAACAAGACGGCCCTCCTCTACTTCATCTCGTTCGCGGGATGCCCGTACGGGGCCGTCAGCCAGGCAACGGCCTACTGCGGGCCGTTCTTCGACGATGCCGAGGGCGCCCGCGGCTGGGCGGTCAACCCGGATGGCACCGACACCGCGACCAGCGGTCGGTTCGCCCGCGGCGACCCCGCGCCGACGACGACATCGAGCGGGATCCGGATCCAGCCGGACACCACCGCGAGCGGCCGCTACGCCTTCATGACCGGTCTGGCGGCGGGTTCGTCCCTGAACGCCAACGATCTCGACGGGAGGACCACGATCCGGTCCGCCCCGATCGACATCCCGGCCGACCCGAACGGCCTCGGCGAGCACCTCGCGTTTCGGTGGACCTTCGCCCACGGTCCGAGCAGCACGGCCGACTCGCTCAAGGTCTTCCTCGAGGACGAGGCCGGCGTCCGAACCCAGGTCTTCCTGGCGTCAGGGACGTCCGCGACCGTGGCGGCGGGCTGGCACGCCACCTCGATCGCGCTGACTGACCCGACCGCACGAACGGTCCGGATCGTCATCCAGGCGACCGACGGCGGTCACGACAGCCTGGTCGAGATCGGCATCGACGACGTCCGGATCACGCGTCTCGGAGGCTGATCCGAGGCGGGCCGCTCAGCCCATCCGATCTCGGCGCGGGGATCAGCGCCATTCAGGTGCTGCCGCGGACCGGGGAACCTCGCCCGAGTCGTCCGCGTCAGGGGCCGCAACCGCCGGCCCATCCTGTGGCTGGCCAGCCCCGGAGGGCGACGCGATGCGACGACGACGGCTCGGTCGGTTCGGTCTCGGTTTCTCGACGGCGATCATCGCCTGTTTCCTGGCGGCGACTCCGATCCTCGCCTGCGGCGGGCTGATCGGTCCCAACGGGGCGGTCAACCTGCTCCGGACGACGACCCTCGCCGGGTACCACGACGGCGTCGAGCACTATGTCACCGCGTTCCAGTTCGCGGGCGGCGGCGGAGCGTTCGGGTCGATCACGCCGCTGCCGGGGATCCCGACAAGCGTCGTCAAAGGCGGCGACTGGACGCTTCAGCGCCTCATCCGCGAGACGAACCCGCCGGCGCCCCAGGCCGAGGACGCGTTGCGGGCCGTTGCGGGCTCTGCCGTCGAGCTGATGTCCGTGAAGATCGACGCGCTCGACCTCACCGTCCTCAAGGGCGGCGCCGCCGACATCGGCGCCTGGGCGAAGGACCACGGCTTCCGCCTTCCGCCCGACGCGCCCGAGGTTCTCGACTTCTATGCCGCCCGGAGCCAGATCTTCCTCGCGGCCGCGTTCGACGCCGACGCGGCGAAGAATCGTGGCCAGCAGCTCGGCGACGGCACGCCGGTCCACATCACGATCCCGACCGCCAACCCGTGGGTCCCGCTCCGGATCCTGGCCCTCGGGAAGCTGGGTGGCGAACCCGTCCAGGCCGACGTCTACCTCCTGACCGATCGGGCGCCGGCGCTCCTGCCGGTCCCGAACGGGGCGAACGGGATCCGTCTCGACCACAGCGCCGACGCCAGCGCGAGCCTTCTCAGCGACCTCCGCTCCGACCGGGGCATGGACTGGGTGCCGTCGTCAGCGTGGCTCACCAAGGTGGCTGTCGACGCGACGGCCGCCCAGCTCGGGTTCGACCTTGCCATCGATGCGACCGGAGTGGGCCGTCCGTCTGCGGTCGACGCCGGTCTCGCGTTGCCGGGCAGCATCACGCCCGCCCAGCCATTCGAGCTGAGCCGGTTTCTCCTCGCCCTGGCGTTCGCCGGCGTCGGAATGGTCGGGATCGTGCTGATCGGGCGATCCCGCCCATCGGCCGGCCGCCCGATCGGCTGGTAACGGCGATGCCTGGCCGGCGGAGGTCGATCGGACTCGGCCTCGGGCTCTCGATCGCCGTCCTGTCCGGTCTGGCGGCCAACGCGGTCGCCCGCTCGCAGGACCCGATCGAGATCTCGATCACGATCCATTACTCGCATTTCGAGCCGACCCTGATCCGGGTGCCGGCCGGCCGGCCGATCACGTTCGTGATCACCAACAGCGATCCGATCGACCACGAATGGATCGTCGGCGACGCCGCCACTCACGAGCGCCACCGGACAGGAACGGAGCCTGTCCACGACGCCCGGCCGACCGAGGTGACGATCGCGGCCGGGACGGTCCGCCGGACGACGGTCACGTTCGCGACGGTGGGCTCGGAGCAGTACATCTGCCATCTGCCCGGGCATGAGGCGTACGGGATGGTCGGGACGGTGGTGGTCACGCAGTAGGGGCCGTGCCGGGGGCGGTCCGACTCCAGTCCTGCCGACGTCCTCAAGTCACGCGGCACCTCGGACGTGCGATCCTGCTGCCCATGACCGAAGCCGTCGAGATTCACGCAGCTGTCCTCGAGCGGCCGGGCGTCCCGACCCGGATCGAGACCCTTCTGCTGGACCCGCCGGGCCCCGGCGAGGTCCGCGTCCGGATGGCGGCGGCCGGGGTCTGCCATTCGGACCTCCACGTTCGCGACGGCGAATGGGATCGGGAGGGCCCGATCGTCCTCGGCCACGAGGGGTCGGCCTGGATCGAGGCCCTCGGTGACGGCGTGGTGACGGCCTTTCCTGCGCTGCGGGTCGGCGGCCTCGTGGCCCTCGCCTGGCTGATTCCCTGTGGCCGCTGCAGGGCCTGTCTGGCGGGCCGCGTCTGGTCGTGCTCGGCATCGCCCTCGTACACCCATCGGATGCCGAGCGGGCGCGCGGCCGCGCACCGTTCCGACGGTAGCGACGTCCTGACCTACTGCGCCATCGGCACCTTCGCCGACCGTCAGAACGTCCCAGCGGCGGCCGCCATCGCGGTTCCCGACGGAACGCCGCCCGAGGTCGCGGCGCTGATCGGCTGCTGCGTGACCACGGGCGTCGGTGCGGCGACCAGGACCGCCGAGGTCCAGCCAGGCTCGACGGTCGTCGTCATCGGGCTCGGCGGCGTCGGCCTGTCGTGCGTGATGGGCGCGGTGCTGGCCGGAGCGTCGCGGATCGTGGCCGTCGACCGGGTGTCGGCGAAGCTGGACCTCGCCCGCGCGGTCGGGGCCACGGACGGGATCGCTGCTGGCCCCGACGCCGCCGAGACGCTCGCGGCCATCCGAGCTGCGACCGACGGCGGCCCGGACACCTGCTTCGAGGCGATCGGACTGGCCGCGACGATCGAGACGGCCATCGCCTGCCTGCCGACCGGCGGCACTGCATGCCTCGTCGGGATGACACCATTCGGCGTGCGGGCGTCCTTCGAGCCCTTTCCATTCGTCGACGGCGGGCGACGAATTCTCGGCTCGAACTACGGCTCGGCAGATCCGGCAGTCGATTTCCCGCGATACGCCGCGCTCCACCTCGCCGGGCGCCTGCCCGCGGAGCGGCTCGTGACCGGCCGGATCGGGCTCGACGGGCTCGAGGATGCGTTCGCGGCCATGCGCCGCGGCGAGGGAGTCCGCTCGATCATCGGATTCTGACGGACAGGCCACTGACCGGCGCGGGCGGGCAGCGCGTGGTCGGCGGCTGATCGTCCGGGCGATCAGCCGTTGACGAACGAACACGGACGGACCGCGAAAGCCGACAGCAGACGCCGGATCTGAGGATCGGCCACGCTCACCCGTGAGCGAATGATCGCCACGGCGCCGCGGTCGACATCGGGCGGCCGGGGCGAGAAAAGTCGGTCGCGGTCGGGGCGAAATCAGTCGGTCGCGGTCGGTTCGGTCGCGGCCGGTTCGGGCGTCGGTAGGACGGGCGTCGCGAGGAGTTCGGCGAGCGACTCCTGCGCCGCCTTCGTCGAGAAGACCGTCAGGCGGTCGCCGGCCTCGAGCCGCAGATCGCCCCGCGGGACGATGATTCGGCCGCCCCGACCGACCGACACGAGGACGGTCTCCCTCGGCCAGCCGGCGGTGGCGACGGTCCTTCCAACGAGCACCGAGGCCGGCGCGACTTCCGCCTCGACGAGATCCCCAGTCTGGCCGACCGACCGGATCTGACGGACATTCGAGGCAAGGGCCGTTCGGTACGCAGCGAGCACGTCGCCGATCGACACGATCCCGACCAGGGCGTCGTCCGACGAGACCGGGGCCCAGGTCCGGTGCGCCTCGGAGAGGAGGGCCAGGGCGTCATCGAGCCCGTCATCGACCGTGATGACGAGTCCGTCAAGGTCCAGATCCGAGAGATGGCCGGCGGCATCGAGAGAGACCAGGTCGTCCAGCATCACGCTGCCCTTCAGAGATCGGCCGCGACCCACGACCGGGGCGCCCGGGAGTCCCAGCTCGGCCAGCTTCGCCCGGGCCGACCCGATGGTGTCGGTCGATGACAGGACGAGACGCGGCATCCGTGCCGCGTGGGACGCCGGGATCGAGGCCATGAGTGGCAGGGCGAACCGGAACTGGTGGGCGGGCGACTCGGCCCGGCTCCGGATCTGCGAGCGATAGATCGTTCGCTCGCCCACGACGAGGCTCGCCAGGCCGATCGCGAGCATCGCCGGGGCGAGCATGGCGAGGCTGTCGGTCATCTCCGCGACCATGAGCATCACCGCCAGCGGGGCGTGGGCGATGCTTCCGAACAGCGCCATCATCGCGACGATCACGAAACCGGACGGATCCACCGGAACCGCCGGGGCAATCGGCTCGAGGATCCGCCACACCGACGCCCCGAGCAGACCGCCGATGACCATGCCCGGGCCGAAGATCCCGCCCGAGCCGCCCGAGCCGATCGACAGCGACGTTGCGAGGATCTTGGCGAACGGCAGCACGAGCACGACCCACAGCGGCAGGCCCAGCAGCGTCGGCCGGTCGAGGGCCGCCTGGACCCAGCCATAGCCGGTTCCGAGTGAGCCCGGCACGAGGAGTCCGAGACAGCCGACGGCGAACCCGGCGATTGCTGGCCGCACCTCGCGCGGGATCGGCCACGACTGGAACCACCGCGTCGCTCCGTAGAAGCCGCCGATGTACAGCCGACCGACGACGCCCGCGACCAACCCGATCAGACCGTAGTAGACGAGCTGGCGGCCGTCCGTGAAGCCGGCGCCGGCGACTCGCCCGAAGATCGGGTCGTAGCCGATCAGCGCGCCAAAGATCGAGTACGCGACGATCGAGGCCACGAAGCCCGGGACCAGCGCTTCTGATTCGACATCGTCGCGGTACGGGATCTCGGCCGCGAGCACCGCGCCGCCGAGCGGGGCGCGGAAGATGGCGCCGATCCCCGCACCCATGCCGCAGGCCACGGCGATCCGGGCATCGCGGGCGTCGAGGTCGAGGACGCGAGCGAGCCACGAGCCGAATCCGGCGCCGATCTGGGCGGTCGGTCCCTCGCGGCCGCCCGACCCGCCGGAGCCGATCGTGATCGCCGACGAGACGAGCTTGATGATCGGGATGCGCGCCCGGATCCGCCGAGCCCCATGGTGGAATGCCCCGATCGCGGCGTCGGTGCCGTGACCCTCGGCCTCCGGCGCGAGGCGGAAGACGATGATCCCGGAGATCAGGCCGCCGAGGGCGACCACGAACGGGATGGCCCACGGACGGGCCGCGTCGGTGATCGGGTGTCCGCCCTCGCCGACCGGCGAAGCCGGCGTGTAGCCCGCGAGGAATCCCAGCAGCACGCGGACCGCCAGCTCGAGGGCCGTGAAGAAGAGAGCGGCGCCCAGCCCGCTGATGACCCCGATGACGCCGCCGAGGATCACCCACTTGCGAAGGTACTCGGCCGATCGCAGGCGCCTCCGCACCTGTGTCAGCAGGCTCACGCCAGGCCCTCGAGGACGGTCGCGAGCCGGGCGATGACGCGGCTCGTTCCGGGTCGCACCTGGCCGGGCGCGATGGCCGCCCGGAGCTCCGACCGGCGGCGTTCCGTGACTCGGGCCCGGAGATCGCGGCCGCGATCGGTCAGGCTGACGAGAACGACGCGGGCGTCGTCCGCTGCCCGTCGCGTCTCGACGAGGCCGTGCGCCCGCAGCCGCCCGATCAAGCGACTCATGGCGGCAATCTTCGCCCCCAACGCCAGCGCGATCGATCCCACGCCGACACCCTCGGGCGGATCGACGAGGACGAGGACCCGCCATTGGACGAAGGTGAGCTCCGGAGCGACCTCGGCCAGGGCGCGGGCCGTGATCGCGACCGACGCCACGACCATGCGCTCGAGGTCGAGCAGGACCGCTGAGTCAATGGCAGGCTGGCGCATGGCGGTAGTTTACATGCGTAAAGAGTATCGCGTTGGAACCCCTCGTCGCCGCTGCGCGGACGACCGAGGAGGCTCGACGCACCGCTGCTCGGACGCGGCCCGGGAGGTCCAGCACCGGCCGGTTGAACCGGACCCGTCACGGAGCGGCCCGGCGGAGCCTAGACTCGCGGGGCCCATGCGACCGCTGCCCGCTCCATTCGACGCCATCGCGGCTGGGCGCCCAGCACGGATCGGGTTGCGCTCCTCGGCGCTGTTGGGCTCCCGCCTGCTGACGAAGGACCTCGCGTTCCCGCTCGACGAGCGCGTGGCCTTCGGCCTCGAGGGCCTGCTCCCTGACCGTGTCCTCAGCATCGACGAACAGGTCGAGCTCGAGCTCGAGCATCTCCGCCGCAAGGACGACCCGCTCGAGCAGTACATCGGGCTCGCCGCCCTTCAGGACCGCAGCGCGACGATCTTCTACCGGCTCCTGAGCGAGCACGCCGAGGAGTTCCTGCCGATCGTCTACACCCCGACCGTCGGGCGGGCATGTCAGGAGTTCAGCCACATCATCCGACGGACCCGCGGCCTGTGGATCACCCCGGCCGATGTCGACCGGATCCCCGAGATCCTCGACCACAGCCCGTATGAGGACGTCCGGCTCATCGTGGTCACCGACAACGAGCGCATCCTCGGACTCGGTGACCAGGGCGCGGGGGGGATGGCCATCCCGATCGGCAAGCTCGCCCTGTACACCGCCGCGTCGGGGATCCACCCGGCGTTGACCCTGCCCGTCTCGCTCGACGTCGGGACGGACAACCCGTTCCTCCTCGCCGATCCGCTCTACCTCGGCCATCGCGCGCCGCGCCTTCGCGGGCCGGCGTACGACGCCCTCGTCGAGGCGTTCGTCTGCGGCGTCCAGGCACGCTGGCCGGGATGCGTCATCCAGTGGGAGGATTTCAAGCAGCACAACGCGCTCCGCCTGCTCGATCGCTACCGCGACCGCGTCTGCTCCTTCAACGACGACATCCAGGGCACGGCCGCGACCGTCGTCGGCGGGCTGCTCGCGGCAATGCGGCTGCTCGGTGAGCGCCTCGTCGACCAACGGATCGTGATCGCGGGCGCAGGCGCGGCCGGAATCGGGATTGCCCGGCTGATCCGCCTGGCGCTGATCGAGGACGGCGCGTCGCCGCTGACCGCGGCCGCGGCGATCGCCATCGTCGACTCACGTGGGCTGGTCCACGATGGGCGGGACGACCTGGCCGCCGATAAGCTCGAGGTCGCCCGCTCGGCCCGCCGCCTCGCGGGCGACGGATTCGCCAGGCGCCCGGACGGGACGGTCGGGCCTGACGATTCGCCGCCGAGCCTGCACGCCGTCGTCGGCGTTCTCCGGCCGACGATCCTTCTTGGCGCGACGGGCATGCCCGGCACCTTCGACGAGGCGCTCATCGTCGCGCTGGCCGCCGGCGCCGCGCGGCCGATCGTCATGCCACTCTCGAACCCGACCGTGGCATCGGAGGCAGTCCCGGCCGACATCCTGCGCTGGTCCCACGGCCGCGCGGTCGTGGCGACCGGGTCGCCGTTTCCGCCGGTCGAAGTCGGCGGCCACCGGCGCGAGATCGGCCAGGCGAACAACGTCTTCGTCTTCCCCGGCCTCGGGCTCGGAGCGATCGTCGCGGAGGCACGATCGATGCCCGACCGGTTCTTCCTCGTCGCTGCCCGGACGCTCGCGGCGATGGTCGACGACGAACGGTTGGCGGCCGGCGTGATCTACCCAGCGGTCGACCGGCTGCGGATCGTCACGCGGGCGATCGCGCTGGCGGTCGCGACGGCCGCGCGCGAGGACGGCCTCGCCGGGCTGGCCGACGACGCCGATCTCGAGGCCGCCGTCGATGCCGCGATGTGGTGGCCGGATTACGTGCCGTACCTGCCGGCCGCGGATCGCCGCGCGCCGACCGGGTGAGGTGACCGGCTCCGGTCGGCGGCCTACGCGCCGTCGCGACGGCGCGGTTCCGCGGTCCGACCCCGCGGTTCGGGGGTCCGATCCGGCAGGACGTAGTGGACCAGTTCCGGAAACGAGCGGACCACCGCGACAATGCCGATCAGGCAGAGGACGCCGCCGCTGACCACCGATGCCTGGGCGCCGACGACCGAGGCGACCGTCGCGGCCTCGATATCCCCGATCCGCGGGCCGCCGACGACGACGAGCATATTGATCGACGAGACCCGTCCGCGGAGCTGGTCGGGCGCCGCGAGCTGGACGATCGTGGCCCGGAAGACCGCCGAGACCACGTCCGCGGCGCCGGCGACGGCGAGGCAGACCAGGGCGAGCGGGAACGAGAACTCGGCCAGCCCGAACAGGGTGATCGCCACGCCCCAGATCGCGACGGACACGATGACTGCCATGCCGGCCCGTCGGACCCGCGACACCCAGCCCGACGTGAGCGCGCCGAGGAGAGCCCCGACGGACGGCGCAGCGGCAAGCAGCCCGAGGCCCTGTGGGCCGGCGTGGAACACGTCCAGAGCAAGGGCCGGAAAGAGGGCGACCGGCATCCCGAAGATCATCGCGTTCAGGTCGATGACATAGGTCGAGAGGATGATCCGCCGCTGCATCGCGAAGCGGAGACCCTCGCGGACGGCGGCCAACCCCGGCCTGGCCGAGCCCGGCATGGGGGGCAGCGGCGCGATCGCCAGGAGCGCGACGAGGGAGGCGCTGAAGCTGGCAACGTCCACGACGTAGGCGACCGGCAACCCGACCGTCGCAATCAGGATGCCGGCGATGGCGGGCCCGACGACCGACGCAAGCTGAAAGTTCAGCTGGTTCAGGGCGATGGCCGCCGGCAGCCGCTCGGGTGGGACGAGCCGCGGGATCGACGACGCGCGGGCCGGCTGATCGAGCGACGCGAGCCCGGCCGCCGCGAACGCCACCGCGAACAGCGCGATCAGCGGCACGCCCGGGGCGACGGCGAAGACGACCAGCAGGATGCTGCACGCCATCAACCCGAGTTGCGTCCGGATCAGCAGCCGGCGCCGGTCGACGGCGTCGACGATGGTACCGGCGCCGAGCGAGAAGAGAATGAGCGGAACGAGCTGGAACAGTGTCAGCGCGGCGATGGCGAGCGTCGATCCCGTCAGTGAGTAGACCTGGTACGGGAGGGCGAGACGGGTGATCTGGTTGCCGATCCCGCTGATCGCCTGCCCGCCCCACAGCCACCGGTAATCGCGGTCGCGGCGGAGCGGCGCCGTGTCGAGGAAGACCCGGCGGAGCCTGGATCGCGGCGGTCCACCCACCGGCTGGCTCACCCTTCGAGCGCGGTCGTCGCGGCCAGGACGGTTCTCAGCGCTGGTCCGGAAGGAACGCCATGGCCTTGATCTCGACCAGGAACGCCGGGTTCGCCAACCCGACCTGCAGGACGGTGATCGCCGTGGGATTCGGGCCCCAGACCTCGCCCGCGGTCCGGAACCCCTCGTTCACGTCGAGACCGGCTCGGATGTAGACCGCCAGCCGGATCACATCGTCCTGGACCGCCCCGGCGACGGCGAGCGCCTTCAGCTGATTGCCGAGTGCCCGGCGGGACTGCGTATCGATGTCGTCGCCAACCACCTGTCCCTGCTCGTCGACGGCGTTCTGTCCACCGATGACCACCAGCGTTCCCGGCCCGATGGCGACGACGGCCTGCGAGAAGGTTGGATTGTGACTCAGGGTCGGCGGATTCAGGTGCTGTGGCTTCATCGGCACTCCCTCGGCGCGCCAGACGTGCGCTCGGCTACTTGTCGCGCTCAGCCGCGTTCGCCATGGCCGCCTGGGCAGCCGCGAGCCGGGCGACCGGGACGCGGAAGGGCGAGCAGGAGACGTAGTCGAGCCCGATCCTCTCGCACTTGTGGATCGAATCCGGGTCGCCGCCGTGCTCGCCGCAGATCCCGAGCTCGAGATTGGGCTTGGCGGAGCGACCCTTGTCGACCGCGGTCTTCATCAACCCGGCGACCGCGTCATCGAGGGTCTGGAACGGGTTGACCGGCAGGATTCCCTCCTCGACGTACTTCAGGAGGAAGCCGCCCTCAGCGTCGTCGCGGCTGAAGCCGAAGGTCATCTGGGTCAGGTCGTTCGTGCCGAAGCTGAAGAAGTCGGCCTCGGTCGCGATCTCGTCCGCGGTCAGGGCACCGCGCGGGACCTCGATCATGGTCCCGAACTTGTAGTCGACGTCGATGCCGCCGGCCGCCTCGCGGACGGCCGTGGCCTCCTTCTCGAGGAGGGCCCGGGTCGCGGCCAGCTCGTTCACATGGCCGACGAGCGGGATCATGATCTTGGCGATCGGGTTGCCGCCGGCCTTCTTGACGGCGATCTCGGCATTGAGGATCGCCCGGGTCTGGATCTTCACGAAATCCGGGATCATCAGCCCGAGACGGCAGCCGCGGAGGCCGAGCATCGGGTTCTGCTCGTGAAGGCTGCGGATCGTCGCGAGGAGTTCCTTGTCCTCGTCGCTGGCACCGCCGGTATCCTCGGCCCGGGTGACCTTCACGAGCTGGTCCTCGAGGTTCGGGAGGAACTCGTGGAGCGGCGGGTCGATCAGGCGAATGACGACGGGCAGGCCGTCCATCGACTTGAAGATGCCCTCGAAGTCGCCCTGCTGAAGGACCTCGAGCTTGGCCATCGCCGCGTCGAAGGTCGCGATCGCTTCCTGTTCGTCGGCGCCGAGCTCGCTGCCCGCGTCACGCTTGACCTTGGCCCGGGTTGCGACGCTCGCGACCAGGATGGCACCGCGGACGATGTCGAGGCGCTCGCCTTCGCGGAACATGTGCTCGGTCCGGCAGAGGCCGATCCCCCGCGCGCCATAGCTCCGGGCCTGGGTCGCCTCCTCCGGCTTGTCGGCGTTGGCCCAGACGGCCATCCGGCTGAAGCCGTCAGCCCAGCCGAGGATCGTCTGGAGATCCGGCTGGTCCTCGAAGCGGGCCTCGACGGTCGGGATCGCGCCGATGAAGACCTCGCCGGTCGTGCCGTCTACGCTGATCCAGTCGCCCTCCTTGAAGCTCAGGCCGCTGTCGGACGAGCGGGCGCTCTTCGACCCGTAGTCGACGAGCAGTTCCGCGCAGCCGGCGACGCAGGGCTTGCCGATCTGGCGGGCAACGACGGCCGCATGCGACGTCGCGCCGCCGCGAGCCGTCAGGATCCCCTGGGCGACGGCCATGCCGTGAAAGTCGTCGGGGGAGGTCTCGACCCGGACGAGGACGACCTTCTCGCCGCGCCCGACCCACTCGACAGCGACGTCGGCGTCAAAGACGGCCTTGCCGACCGCGGCGCCCGGCGAGGCGTTCAGGCCCTTGGCGATCCGCTGCCCCGCGATGCGAGCCGCGGGATCGAACTGGGCGCGCAGGAGCTGGTCGACCTGGGCGGTCTCGATCCGGCCGACCGCCTCCTCCGTGCTGATCACGCCCTCGGCGACCATGTCGACCGCGATCTTCACCGCGGCCGCGGCAGTCCGCTTGGCCGAGCGGGTCTGGAGCATGTAGAGCTTGCCGCGCTCGATCGTGAACTCGAGGTCCTGGACGTCGCGGTAATGGCTCTCGAGCTGCTGGCCGATCCGCTGGAACTCGTCGAAGACCGCGGGCATCTCGGTCTGCATGTCGGCGATCTTCGGCGCGGTCCGGACGCCGGCCACGACATCCTCGCCCTGGGCATTGGTGAGGTACTCGCCGAAGAGGACGCGCTCGCCGGTGTTCGGGTCGCGGGTGAAGGCGACGCCCGTGCCCGAGTCGTCGCCCATGTTGCCGAAGACCATCGTCACGACGTTGACCGCGGTCCCGAGGTCGTGGGCGATCTTCTGGCTGTCGCGGTAGTCCTTGGCGCGCTTGCCGAACCACGATGCGAAGACCGCCTTGATCGCGAGGTCCAGCTGCTCGTTCGGGTCGGTCGGGAAGTCGCGGCCGGTGTCGGCCTTGACGATCTGCCGGTAGTCGGCGACGAGCGCTTTCAGGTCGGCGACGGTCAGGTCGGTGTCCTTGGCGCGGTGGCCGTGGGCTTCCTTGCGTGCCTCGAGCGGCTCGTCGAAGCGGCTCGCCGGAACGTCCATGACGATCCTGCCGAACATCGCGATGAACCGGCGGTACGCGTCCCAGCCGAAGCGCTCATTGCCGGTCAGCGCGACCAGGCCCTCGAGCGTCTCCTCGTTGAGCCCGAGATTGAGGACCGTGTCCATCATTCCCGGCATCGAGAACTTGGCGCCGGAGCGGACGCTGACGAGGAGCGGGTTCTGCGCGTCGCCGAAGCCCTTGCCGGAGCGGCGCTCGACCTCGCCCATCGCCGCCTGGACGTCGGCCCACAATCCGTCGGGCAGCTCCTCACCGGCGGCGAAGTAGTCGTTGCAGGCCTCGGTCGTGATCGTGAACCCGGGGGGTGTCGGAAGGCCGGCGATCGTCATTTCCGCAAGGCCCGCACCCTTGCCGCCGAGCAGGTCCTTCATCCCGCCATTGCCCTCGGCGGTGCCCTCGCCCCACGCGTAGATGTAGCGCTTGGCGGCACGATGCTGACGGTCGGTCGGAGATGCGGCAGGCGTGGCCATCGGGACGGACTCCTCGGGATCTGGGCGCCGTCGCGGTGCGGCGCGGAACGTTCGCTGCAGGTTGCGATTGTACCCGCGAGCCCTTGCCGACCCCGGTTGCGGAATGGTCGCGGCACCTGGACGATCCAGACCGGACGACCGCCGGCCCCGATCGAGGCGGGGTCCGACGCGATCCGTCGGCGAGAGCAGGAAGGGTACGATGGGTTGGCCATCCCTCTCGTGGAGTCACCGCGCCCACCATGACCGACCTCATCGCACCCGCGCCCAGGATTGATCCGGCGGCGCCCCAATACAACGCCCACCTCATCCGGCGCGAGGACGACAGCGGATCGCTGGCCCGTTTCTGGGTCCGGTTCGACGGCGAGCCGACTCCGTTCGAGCCGGGCCAGTACATGACGATCGGGGTGATGGTCGACGGCAGGATCGTGCAGCGGCCCTATTCGGTCGCTTCGGCGCCGGCCACGGCCGGGACCGACGGCTACGAGTTCTATATCCGGCGGGTCCAGGGCGGGATGTTCACGCCGCTCCTGTTCGATCTGCCGGTCGGGCACGGGATGCGGATGATCGGCCCGAAGGGCAAGTTCATGCTCCTGCCCGAGGACGATCGGACCCATGTGTTCATCTCGTCGGGCACCGGCAACGCGCCGTTCGTGGCGATGATGCGGCAGCTCCTGATCGATGGCCGGCCGCGCAAGGCGATCATGCTCAACGGCGTCTCGTACGAGAAGGAGCTGGGCTATCGGGCGCTCCTCGAGGCCTGGGTCACATCCGGCGAGTACCCGGTCACGTTCGTCCCGACCGTCTCGCGGGCAAGCGACCCGTCCAACGCCGCCTGGCTCGGCCGGACCGGGCGGGTCGAGACGATCCTGGCGCCGATCCTCGACGAGCTTGGTCTGACGCCAGCGAATTCCATCGCCTACATCTGCGGCAACCCGGACATGATCCTGAGCGCGGAGGCGACGCTGCTCGGCCGCGGCTACCCCGAGGACCAGGTCCACAAGGAGCTGTACTGGCCGAAGGGCAAGGAGCCGCGCGGCGTGGCAGGCGCGGCCGATGTCGCCGCCGCCGTCGACGCGATGGAGGCGAACGCCGACCAGTAGCCGGATGGCGGGAGACGGACCCGCGGGAAAGCGGACCTGCGGACGGCCCGCGCTCGCGGGATCGGGCTGCTACCGTGCGTCGCGACGGCGTCCAGCCGACCGTCCGTTTCAGGAGTTGCCGTCTGATGCCCCGTTTCACCTCGTTCGTGATCGCCTGCCTGCTGCTCGCCGGCTGTTCGTCCGGTCCGGCTGCGGCGACCGCGCCGAACGGCTCGACGGTTGGACCGGATGAGACGGTCGCGGCGACGCAGGCCGACGATGGCCTCCCGACCCGCCAGCCGAGTGGGGCGAAGGTCCGGATCATCAACGCCTACGTGCCGTTGTCCGGCCAGCCCGGCCCGATCGACATCTACCCGGCCGAGTGGGTCCTCGAGGGCGCGAAGCCGCTGATCTCGGTCCCGTTCGGAACCGCGAGCGACTTCTTCGACCCGACGGTGTCCGATGCGTCCGGCAACATGGCCCTCAGTGCCTATCGCTCGGGCGAGACCGGCAACGGCAACGAGGTCGCCTCGCAGACCGAGACGCTCAAGGGCGGCGAGATCATCACGATGATCGTGACGACGGGTCAGAATCTGCAGTCCGGCGGTGATCGATACGGCGGAATGCAGGTCTTCTTCAGCGACACGAGCGGTGGCGTCTTCGGGCAGGCCAGCCCGGAGCCGGGGAAGGGCGTCGTGATCGTGTCGAGCGTCGGGATCGAGAACATCATGGCCAAGCCCGACGCCGAACATTGGTACCTGAGCACGGGCAATGGCTGCACGAAGTCCATCGGCGACAGCCAGGACACGCTCACCGGGAACGGTCCGGGTAGCGGAGCGACGTACTCCCTCACCCCGGGCACGTACTCGGCCTCGATTGTCTCTGTGCCGGGCTCCAGCCAGGACTTCCCCACGTGCACCGGGCCATCCATCGTCGGCTCGGTCCCGCTCACCGTGACGGCCGACCGGAGCGTGCTCCTGTTCATCTACGCGGCCAAGCAGGGCGACCTCAAGACGATGGTCCTGCCCCTCGACCATTAGAACGGTATCGGGACGCGTCGACCGCGGCTTCGGCGCGTTCGTGGGTGCCCGTGCGTTCATGGGTGCCGATCAGGGTGACGGCGACCGCCCGCGATCAGCCGAACAGCGGGAGCTGCCCGAATCCCGGCGCTCCCTCGAGCTGGAGCAGGCGCCGCTTCGTGACGATCCCGCCCGGTGCGGAAAAGCCGGTGAGGGCGCCGTTGGCAGCGAGCACGCGGTGGCACGGCACGACGATCGGGAATGGGTTCCGGGCCAGCGCGACACCAACGTCCCGCGCGGCATCCGGCCGGCCGATGGTGCGAGCAATCTGGCCGTAGCTGGCGGTCGAGGCCGGGTCGATCAGCCTGGTTGCCGCGTAGACGTCCCGGCGGAAAGCGTCGAGGCCGCGCTCATCGACGATCACTTCTCGAAGGTGGCGGAGCTCGCCGGCGAGGAGCGCGATCATTCCGTCGATCGCCGACCGAACGGCAAGGGGCATGACCAGCCCAGAGGCGAGTGGCGCAATTTCGTCGAGTCGCGCGATTTCGGGCGCAGACCCGCCCGGCAAGGACACGGCCGCGATCCCCCGCTCGGTCCAGCGGACGGCGCATCGTCCGAGCGACGTGGCGAAGGACACCTGGGCAAGCATCGATTGCATCATCACCAGTCCGAACACGGTCGGTGGTCGCGGAGTTGCACGGAGAGAGCTATCCGAATCGGTCCGCCCTGAACGGCTCGATCGGCCAGGCGGTCGTCCCGTCGGTCACCAGATCGGCCAGGATCTCGCCGATGACCGGGGCGAACTTGAAGCCGTGCCCGGAGCAGGCCGAGGCGAAGGCGATGCCGGGCGCCGCGGGGTGGCGATCGATCACGAACGTCTCGTCGGGCGTGTTCGTGTACAGGCAGACCTTGGCGTTGAGGAGCCGGCCGTCGGCGGCGGGCAGCCGTCGCCGCAGGAACGCGCGGACCCGCTCGATGTCCGTCGCGGCGACCTCCCGATCGACCGTGTCGGGGTCGACGAACGAGCCCCAATGGTGGACCGATACCTTCAGCCCCAGCTGAGGGTCGTGGGGAATTCCGTAGAACATCGAGTCGCCGTCACGGAGGACCCAGACCGGCAGCCGATCGGCGCCGTTCGCTGCCGGCTCCACGGTCGGCTCGAACCACATCGGGACTTCGCGCTCGACGGTCAAGGGCAGGTCAAGGTCCGGGACGGACCCACCGATCCACGGCCCGGTCGCGAGGACGAGATGTTCCCCGCCGACGACCTTGCCATCCTCTGTCCACACCTCGAAGCCGCCGCCAGCTGATGGCTTCCAGTCGACCATCCGACGGCCGAACGCCAGGCTGGCGCCGGCGTCCTCGGCGACCGCGAGGAGCGCATCCATCGCCCGGTCGATCCGGATCGTCCCGGCTCGATCCTCCAGGACGGCGACGGTGTCGTCGGCCGGCTCGAGGACCGGCCAGCGGCGGTGGATCTCCGCTGCGTCCAGCAGCTCGTGAGCAACGCCATGCCCGCCGGCGCTCGCGAGGGCGCCGGCCACGATCGAGCTGCCGGCCGGGCCGCCGTATAGACCGCCGGTCCTGGTCAACAGGGGCATCCCGGCCTCGCGCTCGAGCTCCAGCCAGCGATCCCACGACGCCTCCGCGAGCGGCACGAGCCAGGGATGCTCGAAGTGGGCGATCCGGATCATCCGCGACCAGCCGCCGGAGCTGCCGAACGCGTCGCCCGGCCCGAATCGCTCCAGCCCGAGGACCCGCTGGCCACGCCCTGCAAGCGCGGCCGCCGCCGCCGAGCCGTGGGCGCCGAGCCCGACGACGATCGCATCGAACGTGTCCATCGCGGCCGATCCTACGCGGCCGGGCCCGGGCGATGTCGCCGCCGTTGCTCAGACCGCCCGGGACGCCGCCAGCTTGTCGATGATCAGGTGCTTGACGCCCTCGAGCGGCACCCGCTCCTGGGTCATGGCGTCCCGGTCGCGAACCGTCACCGCGCCGTCCTCGAGCGAATCGACGTCGACGGTGATGCACCACGGCGTCCCGATCTCGTCCTGGCGCCGGTAGAGCTTGCCGATCGCTGCGGTGTCGTCGTAGACGGCCATCATGTCGGTCGCAAGGTCGGCCCGAAGCCTGTGGCAGATCTCGACGATCTCCGGCCGCTTCTTGAGGAGCGGCAACACGGCGACCTTGTATGGGGCGATGTCCGGGTGGAAGCCGAGGACCACCCGGGTCTCGCCGCGGACCTCCTCCTCGCGGTAGGCGTCGATCAGGAACGTGAACGCCGCGCGGTCCGCGCCGGCCGCCGTCTCGACGACCCACGGGATGAAGTGCTCGTCAGCCGCCTGGTCGAAGTACTCGAGGTTCTCGCCGGACGCCTTCGCATGCGACGAGAGGTCGAAGTCGCCCCGATTGTGGACGCCCTCGAGCTCCTTCCAGCCAAACGGGAAGCGGTACTCGACGTCGATCGCCTTCTTTGCGTAGTGGGCGAGCTCGTCGGTTGCGTGCTCACGAAAGCGCAGCCGCGACGGGGTCACGCCGTAGCGCTCGTACCAGGCCTTCCGCTTCGGCAGCCACTCGTCGAAGGCGGCGGTGGCGGCGTCGCCCGGCCGGACGAAGTACTGCATCTCCATCTGCTCGAACTCGCGCATCCGGAAGACGAAGTTGCCCGGGCTGATCTCGTTCCGGAACGACTTTCCGATCTGGGCGATCCCGAACGGGATCTTCTTGCGTGAGCTCTGCTGGACGTTCTTGAAGTTGACGTACGAGCCCTGCGCGGTCTCCGGCCGGAAATAGACGACCGAGGCGTCGTTCTCGACCGGGCCCATGTGCGAGGTGAACATGAGATTGAACCGGCGCGGGGCGCCGAGCTGGCGCAATCCGTCGAACGGGCACGCAAGGTTGAGCCGGGCCACGACCTCGGGGTCCATCAGCTCCGTGGCCGTCAGGGCCTCGGCCCCCGGCAGCTCGTCGAGCCGGTAGCGCCGGCCGCAATTGGCGCACTCGACAAGCGGGTCACTGAACGATCCGACGTGGCCGGACGTCACCCAGACCTTGGGGTGCATCAGGATCCCGGCGTCGAGCCCGACGATGTCCTCGCGCTCCTGGACCATCGCCCGCCACCACGCCCGCTTGACGTTGTTCTTCAGCTCGACCCCGAGCGGTCCGTAGTCCCAGACGGCGTTGATCCCGCCGTAGATCTCGGAGCTCGGGAAGACAAAGCCGCGGCGCTTGCTGAGCGAGACGATCGTCTCGAGGTTCTTGACGGCGGGCGCGACGTCATCGGGGTTGATCGTGGGGGTATCGGTCACGGGGGTCTCCTTGGCGCCGGGCCTGGCATGGCCGGTCGCGGACGGGGGTGAGCCCGGCGATCCTAGCAGTTGACGCCGAGCGGGAGGCCCGGGCCAGGTGCCGGCGCGGGTCCGGTTGGACTCATATTCCGGAACAGCGGGCGTGACCGTTACGCGATTCGTCGATTGGACGCTGCGAGCACGCCGGCAGAAGACGCAAATTGAGTCTGCGGGGACTCAGCCCCGGGCGGCAGACGCGCGGCCGGGCGGCAAGGCTTCGCGCAGGAGGCGGACCGCCGAACCGCCCATGACGGCCGCGATCGACGCCTCGTCGAGGCCTTCGTCGAGGAGGGCGGCGGTCAGCACGGCCATCCCCGATACATCGAACGGGACCGCCACCGCGCCGTCGAAGTCCGAGCCGAGCCCGACGTGATCGGCGCCGACGATGGCAATGGCGTGGGCGACCGAGCGGGCGATCGACGCGGCGTCGTCGCCACCACATGCCGTCGGCCAGAACCCGATCCCGACCATCCCGCCCGTCGCGGCGACGCCCCGAAGCTGGTCATCGGTCAGGTTCCGCGTGTTGTCGGCGACGGCCCGAACGCCGGTGTGCGAGGCGACGACCGGCCGCGTCGCGAGGCCGAGCACGTCGTCGATCGTGGCCGCCGAGGCATGGGCGACGTCGACGATCATCCGCCGCCGCTCCAGCTCGGCCAGCAGCTCCCGCCCGGCGCCCGTCAGCCCGCCCTGGATGATTCCGTGGGCGGAACCCGCGAAGGCGTTGTCGAAGAAGTGGGTCAGCCCGACCATCCGGAAACCTGTCGCATCGAGACGTTCGACATTGGCGACATCGTCGTCGAGGGCGTGGGCGCCCTCGATCGAGAGGAGGCCTGCCACGAGCGACCGACCAGCCGCCGCCCGGCGAGCCAGGAACGCGTCGAGGTCGGCGCCCGTCCGGACAACCGTCAGCCGCCCGTCCGAGCCGGCGGCGAAGCGATCGAGGCGGTCCGCCTGATACAGCGCCCGGGCCAGGAGCGACCGCCACGTCGATTGCGGCCAGCCCTGGACCAGGGCCACGAGCGCGATGTCGTCGCTCCGGTCGTCATTGCCCTCGTAGTTGAGGTGGCGCGGCACCTTCGTGGTGACCGCGAAGACCTGGAGCGCCGCGTTGCCCTCGACCATCCGCGGGACGTCGACGTGGCCGCGGTCCGCCCGCTCGAGCAGGTCGCGGCCCCACAGCAGGGAGTCCGCGTGGAAGTCGACGATCGTGAGCTGCTCGTGGAGGTCGGCGGCCGCCGGCGCGACGAGGTACGGACCCGGGTCGCCCACGGGACAGAGGCGGCGCTCCGTCCGGGCTGACAGGCGTTCGCCCGCGGCTCGGCGGACGATCGGGCCTGCCAGCGTGAACGCGGCGGCCCCCAACCCGGCCGCGACCACCGAGCGCCGGGTCGGCATGGTCAGGCGCTTCGCTCGCCCACGGGATCGGCGAACGGCTCCGCCTCGGCAGCGGTCAGCGCCTCCGCCTCCGCCGGCGCGACCAGGTCATCGACTGCCTCGCCGGTATAGGCGGCCGCCTGGAGCGTGAACAGCTGGGCATAGCGGCCACCGAGCGCCATCAGTTGGGCGTGGGTTCCCTGCTCGACCAGCCGGCCGTGCTCGAGGAACAGGATCCGATCGGCCTGGCGGACGGTCGAGAAGCGATGCGAGATGTAGATCGCCGTCCGGCCGCGGGCCAGGGACCGCAGCCGGGCGAACAGTTCGAACTCCGCCTGGGCGTCGAGCGCGGACGTCGGCTCATCGAGGAGGAGGATCCGGGCATCGCGCATGAACGCCCGGCCGAGGGCGATCTTCTGCCACTCCCCGCCGGACAGCTCCACCCCGCCCTCGAACCACTTTCCGAGGGGCGTGTCCCAGCCGTCGGGCAGGCGGTCGAGGAGGCTGTCGGCGCCGCCCTTCGTCGCGGCCGCGATGATCGCGTCGCGATCCTCGAGATTGCCGAGCTCGCCGAGTCCGATATTCTCGGCCGCGCTGGCCTGGTAGGTCACGTAGTCCTGGAACATCCCCCCGATCAGGCGCCGGACGGCGTCGGGCTCGAGTTCGCGAATGTCGGTCCCGTCGAGCAGGATCCGGCCGCCGCTGGGGTCATACAGCCGGGTGATCAGCTTGATCAAGGTCGACTTGCCGGCCCCGTTCCGTCCGACGACCGCGACCGTCTCGCCGGGGGCGATCGTGAAGCTCACGTCCTGCAGGGCGTCCTCCTCGCGACCGGGATAGCGGAAGGTGACGTGGTCGAAGGTGAGCTCGCCGCGGACCGCTGCGAGGTCGAGGATCGGCGCCTCGGCCGCGCGGGCACCGGCCGCGCCCGCCCGCATCGAGGTCGCCGCCGTGCCGTCGGCTGCGGTCCCCTCGATCCCGACCGGCGTCGCGAGCAGCTCGAACAGGTCGTTCAGGTAGAGGTTGTTCTCGTACATCGACCCGAACCCGCTGAGGAGCCCCTGGACGGAGCTCTGGACTGAAGACGCGGCCTGGGTGAACAGGGTCAGGTCACCGAGGGTCAGCTTGCCGGCGATTGCCTGGAGCGCCACGTAGAGGTACGTCAACGAACCGGCGAGGGTCGTGATCGACGACCAGATGAAGCCCGCGAAATAGCGGGTGACGACGAGCCCGCGCTGGCGATCCTGGTAGACCGTCGAGAGCTGGCGGAAGCGGTCGATGAAGTACGGCCCGAGGCCGAACAGCTTGACCTCCTTGGCGTAAGTGTCGGTCGTCACGAGCGTGGTCAGATAGTCCATCCGGCGGCGGAGGGGCGACGCCCAGCGGGCGAACGAGTAGCCGCGCCAGCCGTACCGGGTGTCGGCGATGAACGCCGGGATCGGGGCGATGAGGGCGACGATCGCGAGGAGCGGACTCAAGGCGACGAGCAGGGCGATCATCGAGACGAAGGCGATCGCGGTCTGGATCAGCCCGAACACGCCGCTGACCATGAACAGCGGCCGGCTGCTGGCCCCCTGCTGGGCGCGGCGGAGGAGGTCATACGAGGTCGAATCCTCGAAGAACGCGAGGTCGAGCCGGGCAGCGTGGTCCATGATCTGGAGCTGGATCGTGTTCGTGACCCGCTCCTGGAGCAGCTGCTGGCAGACGTTTCGGAGGGTGCTCAGGAACGACGACACGGCATAGATCGCGAACTGGGCGGCGGCCAGGAGGACGACGGTCCCGACGGCGTCGAGCGTCAACGGGCCGAAGGTGACCGTCGCCGAAAGGTTGGCGCCGGCAGCGACCGCGATCGCCCGGACGACGGCGTCGATCAGGAGCTTGGCGATCAACGCGGTGATCGCCGGCACGATGCCGGCCAGGATCGTCGCCGTCGCCAGGCCGAGCGTCAGGATTCGGCTGGCGCTCCAGACGAGCCCGAGGACGCGTGGCAGCGTGCTCATCAGGGCCTGCGCCTCGTCGCGGATTCGGGCCAGCCGGCCGCGCAGGTCCGTCGGGCCGTCGGACGGCGGATCGGGAATGTCGGGGTTGCCGGAGAGACCGCTCTCGCGGCCCTCGATCCCGGGCCGCTGGGTCCGCTTCAGGCGGTTGCCGCGAGGGATGATCGGCGGGTGGTAGCTCAGCCCGGGCCCCCGTTCGGTCCGCTGCCGGGCCCCAGGTCGAGAGCGAGGACTTCCTCGCCATCGGCGATCCGACAGGTCTTCACGAAGCCGTCGCCGAGGTAGAACGCCATCGGCGAGCCCTCGCCGCCGCGGCAGCTCGTGAGCAGGACGTCGCCGCCGGGTCGGATCCGGACGTAGGTCGCGATCGCGTCGAGCGTGTCGCCACCGTAGCCCTTGAACTGGTGGCGACGGTCGATCAGGAGCCGCCACAGGTAGTACGGCCCGACGATGTCGTCGTTCGCGTCGAGGACGTCCTGCGGGATCCCGTCACTGATCATGACGTAGCCCACCAACCTATCGCCGTCATGGACGGACCAGTAGCGCGGACAGGCGACCGCAGCGGCGACGGCATCCTCGAAGTGGCTCATCATCGTTCCGAGGTAGCCCTCGCGGCCGGCCCCGCGGCGAAGAGCCATCACCGCCTCGTACTCGTCCTCGGTCACGATGTCGCGGAGCCCGGCGGTCGCCATCAGATCGCCGAGGTCGCGGACGGGGCGGCGAGCTCGAACCCGTCCTGGCCTGCGGCCTCGCGCGCGGCGAGGGCACGGCCGTGTCTGGCATGCCGCTCGGCCGCCTCGGGCGTCCGGATCTCGTCGAGGAACGACAGCGACCGGGCATCGCGCTCCAGGACGTACCGGAGGAAGTCGCGCATGGCGCTCTCGACCTCGCGCTCCGTCGTCTCGGCGAGACGCAGCCCGGCAAGCGCCTCGACGTCCTGGCGCTGGTAGGCCTTGAGGAGCTTGAGGGCGTCGAGGGTCAGGGCCGTCCGATCGTGGGGTGGTCCCGGGCAGCGGTCGCACAGGACGCCGCCGAGGGGCGGGACCCAGCGGAAGCGCCCGTCGGCCTCGAGCATCCGGTCGCACTCGACGCAGCGATCGACCTCGGGCCGGACACCGAGCTCGTCGGCGAGATGGACCTCGTACCAACGGGCGACGCGCCCGGGGGCCATCCCGGCGTCGAGCAGCTCGTAGGCCCGGCGGAGGATCGCGTAGACGGGCTCGGCGCCACGATGTTCTTCCAGGCTCCGGTCGGCGAGCTCCGCCAGATACCAGGCGGTCGCTGCGCTTTCGAGCGAGTCGCGCAGGTTCAGCCAGGCATGGTTGACGCTGACCTGGGTGACAATGTCGAAGGTCCGGCCGCGGGCCATGAGGACGGTCAGCTCCGCGAAGGGCTCGAGCGAGCCGCCGATCCGCGACTTCTGGCGACGGATGCCCTTGGCGATCGCCTTAATCTTGCCGCCGGTCGGGGTGATCAGCGTGAGGATGCGGTCCGCCTCGCCGAAGTCGAACCGCGAAAGGACGATCGCATCGGTCGAATATCGGCGCGGGATCGGCACAAACCGAAGGTAGCACCTCCGCCGGTCAGGGGCCGTCGCGTACGTCGCGACGATGGGCGATTCATCCAAGCCCGGGCGGCGGGCGTACAAACGGTCAGGCGCCGGTGCGGTTGCGTCCCCCGAACCGGCGCCGCTTCATGCCCTCCTTGCTGCGGCAACAGGCTACTTGCGGCTCGCATGTTTGCGAAAATCCCGGTACCATGCCCCCGATGACCACCGCCCAGCCGGTTCTCGACGCCGCCGCCCTGATCGCCGACACGGAGGCCGAGATCCTCCGGACGGTCCGCGACCGGGACCCCTCGACCGTCGGCGTCTACGAGATGGTCCGCTACCACCTCGGCCTCGACGGCTCAGGCGCGTCGGCCGGCAAGCGGATGCGGCCGCTGCTCGGGCTCCTCGCCTACGCCTCGATCGCGGGCGACTACCGGCCAGCGCTCCCGGGCGCCGCGGCCGTGGAGCTCGGCCACAACTTCAGCCTCGTCCACGACGACATCGAGGACGGCGACCGCGAGCGGCGCCACCGGCCGACCGTCTGGGCCCTCCACGGTGTCGCCCAGGCGATCAACACCGGCGACATGCTCTTCAGCCTCAGTCGCATGGCCCTCCACCGCCTGACCGACCTCGGCTTCAGCGACGCCAAGGTCCTCCGCCTGATGCGGCTCTACGACGAGACGTGCGTCGCGCTGTGCGAGGGCCAGTACATCGACATCGCGACCAGCGAGCGCGACGACATGATGTCGGTCGAGCTCTACTTCGACATGATCGGGCGCAAGACCGCCGCCCTGATCGCCGCGTCGATCGAGGCCGGCGCACTGCTCGCGTCCGACGACGACGAGGTGATCGCCCGGTACCGCGGGTTCGGCTGGGCACTGGGCCTGGCGTTCCAGCTCAACGACGACCTCCTCGGGATCTGGGGCGCCGAGCAGAAGACCGGCAAGGAGCCGTCCGACATCGCCCGCCGCAAGAAGACGCTGCCGGTGATCTACGCGTTCGAGCACGCCGGCCTCGAGGACCGCGAGCGGCTTGCCGCCCTCTACGGCAACGGCGGACCGACGAACGACGACGTGGCCGAGATCGTGGCAATCCTCGAGCGGACCGGCGCCCGCGACTTCACCCGCTCCGAAGCGCGCCGCCACCGCGACGAGGCCCTCGCCGAGCTCGACGCCGCGGGCGTCGTGGACGCCGCGGCGCGCGCCCGCCTTGAGGACATCATCGTCTCGGTGATCGCCGCATAGTTCGGCCCGTGCGGGTCCGTGCCCGTGCCTGTCCGAGCCGGTTCAGCGGCCATTCCTGCGCCGGTTTGCGCGGCGGACTTGCTACCCTTCCCGCGGTCGTTGTTGCGGCTGGCGCCACAAGTGACGGCCGGAGGCCCCGTCCGCCGCTGGATGTGGTCCGTGCGCAACAAGCGGCGGCCAAATGCCCGAATCCGGGCCGCCAGGGCCCGTCCGTCTTTGCTTGTGGTGCGTGCCGCAACAAGATCGCCACGCCCAGCTCGGTGCGCCGGCCCCGCGCGCCGACGCTGCTCCGCTCACGTCGGCTCCCCAGCGGTCGAGATCACCGTGAGTCCGAGGCCGCCCTCTCCATTAACGATGGCCCAAGGTTTCTGCACGAAACCCAGTTCGTCGACGCTCCAGGGACGATCAGGAGCCCGGCGATGACCAGCAGAGCCCGGGGCCACCCGGTCGTCAGCGGTCGCCATCCTCATCGGGGCGCAGCTCACCCCCGTCTTCGGCCCGCTTCCGGACCACGAGGACCTTGCCGACCCGCCGGCCATCGATCGTCTCGACCGTGAGCTGCAGCCCGTCGACCTCGACGATGTCGCCGGGCGAGGGCACGCCGCCGATCCGGTGGTAGATCAGGCCGCCCACCGTGTCGTATTCGTCCTCGTCTTCGAGCCCGAGCTCGGTGTCGAACAGTTCGGCGAGATCGTTGACGTCGGCCCGCCCGTCGACGCGGAACTCGTTGTCGGAGAGGCGCACCACCATCGGCTCCTCCGTGTCGTACTCGTCCTGGATCTCGCCGACGATCTCCTCGAGGAGATCCTCGATCGTGAGCAGGCCGGCCGTGCCGCCGTACTCGTCGAGGACGATCGCGATGTGGACCTTCCGTCGCTGGAACTCGTGGAGAAGGTCGTCGATCGTCATCGATTCGGGCACGAAGACCGGGGTCCGAAGAAGCGAACGGAGGTCCGGCCGGGGGCCGGACCCGGCCTTGAGGATCGGCAGCAGGTCCTTGGCGTAGAGAATCCCGAGGACCTCGTCGATCGAGTCCTCGTAGACCGGGATCCGGCTGTGGCCCTCGTCGACAACCTTGTCGATCGCCTCCTCGAGGGTCGCCGACACGGCCAGGGACGCGATGGCGATCCGCGGGATCATGATCTCGTGAAGGCGTCGCTCGCCGAGCTCGATGATCGAGTTGATCATCTGCTCCTCCTCGGCCTCGAGGACACCCTGTTCGCCGCCGCGCTCGACGATCAGGCGAAGCTCTTCCGCGGTGATCTGCTGCTCGTTGGTCACGTTTGCCCCGAACAGCTTCGAGATCCAGGCGGTCACCCCGGTCAGGAGCTTGATCAGCGGCCCGAGGGCATGGGCGAGGAAGTCGATCGGGAGCGAAAGGGTGATCGCGAACCGCTCGGTATTGGCCAGGGCGAGGGTCTTCGGGACGAGCTCGGCGAAGATGATCGTGAACAGGGCGAGGACGACGGTGACGACGATCAGGGCGATCGTGTCGGCGCCGCCCTTCTCCACGCCGAACCCGTTCAGGAACGACGCGAACTTGTCGACGAGGCTGACCGCAGCGTAGGCCGAGGCGAAGAACCCGATGACGGTCAGACCGAGCTGGCTGACCGCCAGAAAGCGGCCCGGCTCGTCGAGCAGGCGCCGGACGCGGCGGGCGCCCGAGTTGCCCTCGTCGACAAGCTGCTCGACCCGACTGCGGCGAATCGACACCAGGGCGATCTCGCCCGCCACGAAGAACCCCTCGAGGAAGGTCAGCAGGACCAGGATGAGGATGTCGAGCACTAAACGTCCTCGGCGCCGTCGGCGGCGACTTCCGCCGCGGGTTCGGGGCCGGCGGCTGGTCCTTGGCCTGCGGCGCGGTCGGGGTCCGTCGGAGACGGCTTCGGGTCGAGCATCCGGGCCGGCATCCCGACCGCCAGCTTGCCCGCCGGAACGTCGCGAGTGACGACCGCGCCAGCGCCGGTCTTGGCGTCGTCGCCGATCGTGCGCGGCGCGACGATCATTGTGTCGACGCCCAGGAAGACGCGCTCGCCGATCGTCGTCCGGGCTTTGCGCCGCCCGTCGTAGTTGGCGGTGATCGTGCCCGCTCCGACGTTCGTGGCGGCACCCAGGTCCGCGTCGCCGAGGTAGCTCATGTGGTGCTGCTTCACGCCGCGCCCGAGGCGGGTGTTCTTGAGCTCGGCGAAGTTGCCGACCTCGGCATCCGGTCCCACGTGCGTCCCCGGCCGGAGGTGGCTCATCGGCCCGACGGTCGCGCCATCCTCGACGATGGACCGCTCGACGATCGAGGCCCAGATCCGGCAGCCGGCGCCGATCGTCGAATCGGCGATCTGCGAGCCCGCCCCGATCGTGGTCCTCTCCCCGACCGAGGATGCACCCCGGATGATCACGTTGGGCTCGATCGTGACGTCCTCGGCGAGCGTCACGCCGGCGTCGAGGTAGACCGTGGACGGGTCGCGCATCGTCACACCGGCCCGCATGTGGGCGCTGTTGATCCGGGTCCGGAGGTCCCACTCGGCCTGGGCGAGCTCCGCCCGGTCGTTGATTCCGAGCAGGCGCCCGTCGTCCTCGACCGTGAGCGCCACGACAAGCCGGCCGTCCGCGCGGGCCAGCTCGACGAGCTCGGTCAGGTACAGCTCTCCGGTCTTCGGCGATGCGCTGAGCGACCCGATCCGGCTCCGCAGCCAGGCCGCCTCGAAGACGTAGATGCCGGCGTTGATCTCGTTGATCGCGATTTCCTCGTCGGTCGCGTCCTTGCGCTCGACGATCCGCTCGACCGTGCCGGCGTCGTCGCGGATCACCCGGCCGAGATGGGCGGGATCGATCGCATCGACGACGACCAGGGCGATCGCCGCCTCGTCGAGGCGACGTTCCTCGAGGAGCTCGGCCAGGAGGGACGCCTCGAGAAGCGGGGCGTCGCCGGTCAGGACGAGGATTTCATCGACGTCGTCGGCGAGCGTGGCGAGGGCCGCGGCGACCGCATCGCCCGTGCCGCGCGGCTCGGCCTGGAGGGCGTAGTCGACCGTGTCGCCGAGGGCGTCGCGAACCGCGGCGGTCGCGGGACTTGTCACGACGAGCGGACGGCGGCCCGTGACTTCGTGGCCGGCACCGACCACGTAGCCGACCATCGGCCGGCCCGCCAGCTCGTGGAGGAGCTTCGGGGTGCGCGACTTCATCCGCGTTCCGAGACCGGCCGCCATCACGACGGCGGTCACGCGCGGAGGCGTGCCGGGACTTGGAGGGTTCACGAGGGGCGACGCGAGCGGGCGAGGGTCGGGGAGGCGATCCCGACGCGGTCAGGGCCCGGCGCGTGTCGAGGTTGTGGTGTCATCTGAAGGTGGCGCGATGGTATGGGTGGCCCTCCGCGAGTGTCAAACCTCGGCCCGACAGGGCGGCCCGGCCTGGCCAGACCAAGATGCCCCGATTCGCGCCGCAGCCCGATCCACGCGTCCGGGCTTGGCGTGACTTCGGTCGATCGGCCTACTCGGCCCAGTGTCAGCGCGGGCCGCCACCGTATCGCCGACAGATTCAGCCGCGGCGGTCGGCGACGGCGTCCGGCAGTGCGCGCCGGGCGATCGCCTCGATCTCCACGAGGCCGCCCTTCGGCAGGGCAGCGACACCGATCGTCGAGCGGGCCGGCGGCGGCTCGGGCATGAACCTGGCGTAGACCGCGTTGACGGCCGCGAAGTCGTTCACGTCGGCCAGGAAGATCGTCGTCTTCACGACGTCGTCGAAGCCGAGGCCGGCTGCGTCGAGGACCGACTGGAGGTTGCGCAGCGAGCGCTCGGCCTGGGCCTCGACACCGGCCGTGAGGTCGCCGGTGGCGGGGTCGAGGCCGAGCTGGCCCGAGCAGAACACGAACTCGCCGCTCCGGATGGCCTGGCTGTAGGGGCCGAGGGCGGCCGGCGCGCCGTTCGTCTGGATCGCCTGGCGGGTCATGCGTCGCTCCTTGCATTGGCGGTTTCGAGGCTGATCAGCTCGTCGGGGAGGGTCAGGAAGGTCGTCGCGGCGACGAACGGCGGGCCGTCGCCCGGCGACACGATGGAGCCCGCCGCCACGGCCGCCCGGACCGAGGCCGCAGCGAGCTCGGCGTCGTCGAATGAAGGATAGAGGACCCAGAGGGTTGGCCCCGAGCCAGACAGGCCGATCGGGCGGCCGAGGATCCGGGTCAGTCCGCGGCGCAGCCCCACGAGGCCGTCGACGACTGAGGCGGCGGCCGGCAGCAGATCGTTCGAGGCGGCGAGGACACCGGCCCGCTCGAGCAGCTGCTTCGCGGCCATACCGGAGCCGAACTCGGCGGCGAAATGCTCGGAGCTCCGGGCCGCGACGCCCGCTGGGCCCATCGCACCCTCGGCCCACGCGGCGAACACCGCGGCCGTGTGGGCGGCAACGGCCGGCGTCACGAGGAGCAGGCCCGGCGGACGGTCTGTCGCCCCGACGCGCAACCCGCGCAGCGGCGTCACGCGCTCACCGCGACCCTCGACGAGAGCCGGACCGTCGGCGAGGAAGAACGGCACGTCACTCCCCATCGAGGCGGCGAGGGCCGTCCGCTCCTCGGGCCGGAGGGCGTCAGTCGCCGACCAGGCCTCGAGGGCGCCGTCGATGGCCGCGGCAGCATCGCTGCTCCCACCCGCCAACCCGGCGGCGACCGGGATCCGTTTGTCGAGCCGCACGGCGAGGGCCGGCGGGGCGACTGCGACGTGTGGCCGGACCGCCCGACGCGCCGCCGCGATCGCCCGGAGGACGAGGTTGTCGCCGATCGGGCCGGCGTCGAAGCCGTCGACCCGGAGGCTGTCAGCGGCGTCCGGCGACGGATCGACCGCGAGGCTCAGGCGGTCGGCGAGGGCGACGGGCGCCATGACCGAGTGGAGGGCGTGGTACCCGTCCGGCCGGCGGCCGACCACTGCCAAGGTCAGGTTCAGCTTCGCCGGCGCCAGGCGGACGATCGGGCTGAGGCGGCGGGTCGGGTCAGCCGGCGTCACTCGGCCGGTTCCTCGGCCGCCCGCCGGCCACGGATGTCCGGTCCGATCTCGCCAAACGCCTCGAGGAGGGCCAGCCACTCCCCCACCGCCACGGTCTGCGGCCGCCGATCCGGGGCGATGCCGGCGGCGGCGAGCGCGGCGGTGACCCGCGCCGGCTCCACGGGGAGCTGCCGCGAGAGGACGTTGTGGATCATCTTCCGGCGCTCCCGGAACGACGCCTGGACGAGCCGCCACAGAGCGTCCTCGGCCTCCAGGCTCGGCAACCGGTCATCGTCGGGATACGGCTCGACGACGATGACCGCCGAGCGGACGGCCGGCTCCGGTTCGAATGCCTCTGGCGGGACCTCGAAGGCGATCGCGACCCGGGCGTGGTACTGGACGAACACGCTGAGATAGCTCATCCCGCCCGGCGGCGCGGCGATCCGCTCGGCGACCTCGCGCTGGACCATCAGGACCAGGCGGTCGGGCCGGGGCGTCGCGCCGAGAAGCCGGTGCAGGACCGGGCTGGTGATGTGATACGGCAAGTTGGCTACGACGTCGTACGGCGGCGGGACGACCCGGGTGAGCTCGAGATCGAGGGCATCGCCGTCGATCAGGTGGAGGTCCCCGCTCTCCAGCTCGGTCACGAACCGATCGCGGAGGAACGCGGCCAGCCCGCGATCGAGCTCGACCGCGGTCACCGCGGCGCCGGCGTCGAGGAGCCCGCCGGTCAGGAATCCAAGGCCGGGCCCGATCTCGAGGATGCGCCGACCCGGCGCCGGCGCGGCCTCCGCGAGGATCTGCTCGAGGACCTCCGGATCGGCCAGGAAGTTCTGGCTGAGACCGTGCCGGGCGCGCAGGCCGGCGGCCTTCAGGGTCGCCCGGACGGCGGCGGGGTCGATCCGGACCGGGCGGCTCGGCCGGTCGATGGCGGCCTCGGACGGCTCGCGCTCGGTCATCGGCGAGCCAGCGGCAGCGACGGACTCGCATCGAGGGCGAGGTCGGCCCGCTCTCCCGCCGCGAAGCGGCGCGCCCCGGCCGCCCCGATCATCGCCCCGTTATCCGTGCAGAGGGCAGGCCGCGGCACGATCAGCGGCAGCCCGCGGGCCTCGGCCTCGCCGGCGAGGCGCGTCCGCAGGGCGCCGTTCGCGGCCACCCCGCCGCCGAGGACGATCGAGCGGGCGCCGATCTCCTCGGCTGCCCGGATCGTCTTCGCCACGAGGACGTCGACGACGGCATCCTGGAACCCCCACGACAGCTCGGCGACCGCACCCGGCGACAGGCGCGCCTCTGGCTCCAGCGCGGCGGCCTTGCCGGTCGGCAGGCCTTCCTCGGCCCGGACCTCATCGATCGTCCGGCGGGCGGCCGTCTTGAGGCCGCTGAAGCTGAAGTCGTACGTCTCGCCGAGCCACGCCCGTGGGAATGCGGCGTCGTGACGAGTGGCGGCATCGGCCGCCCGGGAGACCTCGGGGCCGCCGGGATAGGGCAGGCCGAGGAGCCGGCCGACCTTGTCGAACGCCTCGCCGGCGGCGTCGTCGACCGTCTGCCCGAGCAGCCGGTACGTCAGGTGGTCGCGCATCTCGACGAGGAACGTGTGGCCGCCGGAGACAATCAGGGCCACGAGTGGGAAGACCGGTTCGGGTCGGTCCGCAGCGCTGGGGTCTGTGAGCCATGCGGCGTACAGGTGGCCCTCGAGGTGGTTGACCCCAACCAGCGGCTTGTCGTGGGCCCAGGCCAGGGTCTTGGCGAAGTTGATGCCGACCAGGAGCGAGCCCGCGAGACCGGGTCCCCGGGTGACCGCCACGCCGTCGACATCGTCGAGCGTGACGCCGGCGTCTGCGAGGGCCTGGTCGAGGACGGGCACGATCCAGCGGAGATGAGCCCGCGCCGCGACCTCCGGCACGATCCCGCCGCTCGCGGCATGCAGCGCCGTCTGGCTCGCCACGACGTTCGAGAGGATCCGCCGGCCGCCGTCGATCACGGCAATCCCGGTCTCGTCGCAGGACGACTCGACCGCGAGCAGGAGCGGACCCGATCCGCCGTCGCGGCGGTCTGGCGCTGCCGCAGGAGAGCCGCTCATCGAGCGCCCGCACCGGGCGCGCCCTCACCCGGCGCTCCCTCGCCCGGTGGCTCGTCGCGTCGCTGGCGGAGGTCCGCCTTCGCCTCGTCGGGCTGGAACGGCCCGTCGGGCGCCGGCCCCGCGTCGAGCGCCGCTCGGAGCCGCGCCAGCCGGCCCTCGAGCGACGGGTCGCCGAACGATTCGGTGGTCATGATCAGGGCATCCTCGTTGTTGTCGCTGTAATAGCGCGGCCGGAGGCCAACCGGCCGGAACCCGTACTTCTCGTAGAGGCGGCGGGCGGCGAGGTTCGAGAGGCGGACCTCGAGGGTCGCCTCGCGCGCCTGGCGATCCCGAGCCAGGTCGAGGAACGCGAGCAGCAGCCGTTCCCCGATCCGCTGTCGGCGCCAGGCCGGGTGGACCGCGAAGGTCGTGATGTGAGCCTCGTCGACCATCAGCCACAGCCCACCGTAGGCGACGATCCGATCGTCGATCCGGGCGACGAGATACGAGGCGAGGCGGTTCGTCATCAGCTCGCTGCGGTAGGCGTTCTCCGGCCACGGTGTGGTGAAGCTCGCCTGCTCGATCCGCTGGACCGCGGTCAGGTCGTCGAGCCGCATCGCCTCGATCGTGAGCTTCAGCGGCGGTCGCGCGACCATGCGACCTCCCCACTCTCGCGCGCCACCCCGCGCGGCAGGCTGACGTAGTCGGGCACGAGCCGAGCGAGATCGTCGGTGTCGCCGGCAGCGATCCGGGCCGCGCCGAGACGGATGAGGGCTGCGGGGAAGGCCGCGCGGGCTGTCTCGCCGCGGGCCAGCGCATCCGGCGGAGCGCGCCCGTCGAGGTCGAGCGCGACCAGCACGGTCCCGGGTCCGATCTCCGGCTCGGAGCCGCCGGGCAGGAGGACAGCCGGAACGCCCGGGCGGACCACGAGCCGGTCGTTGGGGCCCGCCGGCAGGAGGAGGAGCCCGTGCTCAGCGGTCCCGCTTGCCGCGAGCAGCGCCCCGCCGGTCGACACGCCGACAATCGGTACACGCAGCTCGTGGGCGAGCGCCTTGGCCGTGGCGATCCCGACCCGGAGCCCGGTGAACGCGCCGGGCCCGGTCCCGACGATCACCCCCGCGATCCGCGACCGGCGGAGGTTCTCCTCGCCGGTCAGCCGACCGATCGCGGGCAGGAGCTGAGCGCCGTGCGTCCGGCCAGCCTCCCATGTGGAGACGCCCAGCGGAGTCCCGTCGAGCGCGGCCGCGGCGACGACCACGCGACTCGTCGCCGTGTCGATCGCCAGGAGCCACGGTCGCCGGCCGTCGGTCATCGGACGGCCTCGACGAGGCGGGCCAGACGTCGGTCGGCGGTCTCGACGTCGATCTCGCGGACCTCGTCGCCGCTGCCGTCGATCCGGACGTCGAGTCGGCCGGCCGGCAGAACGACGCCCATCCGGTCCGGCCACTCGACGACCGTGACGCCCTCGGCCTGGCGGTCGTCGACGACGCCGCCGGCGAGCGCATCGGCTGCGCCGGCGAGCCGGTACAGGTCAACGTGGAACAGCGGCAGCCGGCCGCGGTACTCGTTCATCAGGATGAACGTCGGCGAGGTGACCGTATCGACGATCGCCAGGCCACGGGCGATCCCCTTCGTGAGCTGGGTCTTGCCCGCACCGAGGTCGCCCCACAGGCAGACCAGGTCACCGGGCGCGGCAGCCCGCCCGAGCCGCTCGCCGAGCGCGACTGTCTCATCCGCCGACGCCGTTCGGACGTGGGCGCGGATCTGCGCGGCAGCGGCCACGTCAGGCCACCCGCCGGCGAGCCGGCTGCGACATCGTCAGGCGAACCGCTCGAGATCGGCCAGCGGGACCGGGATCGGCGCGTCGTCGCCAAGGACGACCCAGCCCGCTTCCAGGAAGGCCCCGCCGGCGAACCGCCGGACACCCGCGAGACCTGCCCAGCGCCCTTCCGCCCCGGCATGCTCGCCCGCCCGGACGCGGATGTGATTGCGGGCGGGTGGGGCGATCGTCAAGCCGGGCTCGTCGAAGACCATCGCCGGCGGATCGACCGTGATCGCGACGGTCGAGCCCGACAGGGCTTCGAGGACGGCCAGGACCGGTCCGGCGATGGGCCGCCGGATCGCGCCGTCGAGAACGAGCACGGCGAACGGCGGGAGCTGGTGAAGGGCCGCCCGTTGGCGTGACTCGGACGCCATGAAGTCCCGTCGCTCCTTGCCCGCGAGGCCGCTCACGACGACGCCGCGAACGCCCATGGCCCGGGCTCGCGTCAGGGCCTCGGCATCGACCCGCGAGCCGATCACGAGGACCGTGCCGGCCAACCCGACGTCGAGCGACGTCGAGCGCAGCCGACCCTGGCGCTGGTCGCTCCGCTCGCTGCCGAGGGACAACCGGCCGTGGGTCGGGTCGCCGAGGGCCTCGACACCGAGAATCGCCCGGCCCTGGGCGCGGACGCGGATCCCGATCCCCGGTCGAACGTCGCGGACGACTCCCGCCAGGGGGCAGTCCACCGTCTCGGCATGCTCGCCCGCGGCGACGCTCCAACGGCCGCGGTGCTCGTACAGCAACTCGCCCAGCACGGCGCTCGGTCCACGCCGGAGACGGACACCGGCCTGGCCCGCGGTTGACCAGCGATCGCCAGGGCGAGCGCCCTCGCCGGCCGCGGAGGCTGCGATCTCGAAGCTGCGGGTATCACGGAACCGCTCCGCGATCGGCGCCCCCGCGATGATCGCGTCGCCGGGATCGACGAGAGCGCGGTCGCCGGGCGCGAGCCGGAAGAGGATCTCGGTCGGCCCCGCAACGACGGGCCGGCGGGCGACGAGGTCGAGTCCGCGGAGATCGCCGCCGGGGGCCATCGAGCCGGCCGCGCTCGCCGCCGCGGTCGATCGTCCGGGGCGCGTCTCCATCGTGGTCATCGGGCCTCCCGTCGCCGTCATCGGTCGCGCGTCAGCCACATCGACTCCTGCCAGGCATCGAGCAGCTCCCGTCGGCGGTCCATCCGCTCGGGCAGCCGGAGGGGGACGTCGCGGAGATCGACCAGTAGCCCGCCGAGACCGCCCGACACGTCGATCGCGAACCGCCGGCCACGGTTTCCGAGCCGGACGGACTCCCGGAAGCGGAACTCGGCTGTGGCGACCTCGCCGGGGGCCAGGTCGACGACCTCGAGGGCGCCCGGAACGAGGTCCGTCTCGCTCGAGCCGGTGCCCGCGTGGACCGTCAGGTGGCCGGCGCTCGATCCGGCTCGGATCCCACCCGGCATGACGACGCTGCCGAGCGGCGTCAGGAGATCGTCGACGAGATCGAGCAGGGCCTGGCGACGCTCCGTTGCATTCGGGATCACGCCGATCGTGCCGAGGAGGCGGGCGTGGTCCTGGGCGATGGCAATGGCGCTCGGCCGGCGCAGGACATCGGCGACGGCCAGCGCGACGGCGGGGCCCGGGGCGACGGCGAACGCGCCGCCGCTGACGACGAGGAGATCCGGCGCGGGCAGGGCGGACTGCTCCGGGGTTGCCTCGACGAGGATCGTCATCGCGGCCCGCGCCGCCGCGAGCCGGAGCCGGGCACCGTCGCCGGCGATCCCCGACCACGGCGCGAGGCGCAGCTCGCGGAGTCGGTCGCGCAGGCGGTGCCGGTCGAGCGGCATCGTCGACCAGGCGAGGACCCGATCCAGGGCCGCGTCGCTGGACTCTGGCGGCACGAGGCAGGCATCCGCGACGATCGAGACCGTGGTCGTTGCCTCGCTGCCGCCGGTGCCGGGGCTGGCCGTGGCCCGCATCCCGCCGTCGAAACCGATCTCGATCAGCTCGACCCGCCGGTCGAGGACGTCGGCCAGCGCCCCAACCGCGCGGCCGGCTGCCCGGCGCGGATCGTCCGGTCCGCCGCGGACCTCATCGAGGAGATGGCGAAGGGCGGAACCGGGTGGATCACCGGCCGCGGCTGCGGGGCCGAGCAGGAGTTCGCCGGAGCGTTCGCCGATGGTCGCTTCGATCCGCTCGAGCTGGTCGGCCATCGCGCCCGCGAGCACGACCGTGAGATCCGGCCGCCGGACGACCGCGCCGGCGACGATCGCAGCCAGCTCGTCGAGGCGGCGGCGTTCGTCCGCGCCCGGTGGGTCTCCGGCGCCGACGAGCAGGACATCGACGGCGGGGTCAAGAAACCGGGCGGTCAGGGCCAGCGGATCGCTGCCTTCGAGCGCCGCCTCGTCCGTCCGCCAGCCTGTCCGGCGCGCCGCCGAACCGAGCGGCGCCAGGGCCCGCTCCGATACCGCGGCGACGAGAATCGTCCGAGCGGGCGCGCTCCGACCGACGAGCCGCGGCAGGTCCGCGGCGAGCCGGACGGCGTCGACCGCACCGGTCTCGGCGAGGCCGATCGAGGCGGCGAGGGTCGGGTCGGCGGCGGCGAGGCGGCGCAGCAACTCCACGACGAGGGCGTCAACGTTGCCCGCCGCCGGCATCGACAGCGAGCCGATGAGCCGCCAGCGATGGGCGAGACGCCCGATCAGGGCGGCCGACGAGGTGGCCGCACCGAGATCGAGGGCAAGGAAGGCGAGGGGTTCCGCGGTCACCCGACCATGCTACCCGCGAACGTCACTGACGAAGTCCGCCTCGGGCCTCTGGATCGGCTCACCGCCTCGATTCGGTCGCGCCGGCTTCGCACGACGGGTCGTGGAAATCGACGGTCAGGCGCCGGCCGTCACGCGTCCCAGCTGATCTCCTCATCGATCTCTTCAAGCCGCGCGATCAGGAGCTCGATCCCGGTGTCGTCGGCGAGGATCTCCGACGCCGACGCGTCGCCACCGCCGAACAGGCCCATCAGGACCGGGTCGAAGAACAGCATGGCGTTGGCCCCGAGGGGGCGATACGGCCGGCTGGCCTCGAGGAAATGGACGGCCGGCCCGGTCAGGCCGCGCATCTGGATCTCCCGGGCCACCCGTTCGACGAGCTCGTCGCGGTGCTCTTCGCTGCGCTCATAGGGCATGCTCATGAGCGCGTCGCCTCGTTCGCGGCCAGGGTCTGCGCCCAGACCCCCCCGGAACCGGTCTCGCCCGCGGGTCCGGCCGACGCCGCCGAATCGATGAGCCCGCCTTCGGCAAGGGCCAACTCGAACGCCTGGTAGACCGTCGCCCCCCGCATCGCGAAAGTGACGTGGTCGATGAGCGGAGAGCGGGTCAGCTCCGAACGGACGGCCCGGACCGTGACCCGGGCGGCCTCATCGAGCGGGAACCCGCCGACGCCGGTGCCCATCGCCGGGAATGCGACGCTCGAAATCCGCAGCTCGCGGGCCAGGGCCATCGCACTGCGGACGGCTCGATCGATGGTCTCGCCGTTGGTTCGCCGGTCGCGATCCAGGGAGACGGCGTGGATGACCACCTTGGCCGCGAGGTTGCCGGCCGTCGTGACGATCGCCTCGCCCAGCGGAACCGGCGCCTGGCGGACGGCGGCGAACTCGATCGCGTCGCCGCCGGCGCGCTTGATCGCGCCGGAGACGCCGGTCGACATCCACAGGGAGAGGTTTGCCGCGTTCACGATCGCGTCGACCTCGAGATCGCAGATGTCTCCGTTCCAGAGCTCGATCCGGGCCAAGGGTTCTCCAGCTGGGCAAGCGGGCGCAAACCGGTCGGACCGGCGGCCGCATGGTACACCCGGGTCAGACGGGCGGACATCGCGGTCACGACCTCCCAGGAGTTGGTGGTGCGCCATCGCCCCACCTCGGCGGCCCCGATCTCGGCGTCGCCCTGGCGACCGATCAGGACGACCTCCTCGTCGACGTCGACCGGCGGACCCGGAACGTCGCTGACGTCGATCATCGTCGCGTCCATCGCCACGTTGCCGACGACCGGAACCCGCCGGCCGCGGACCAGGACCTCGGCCCGGTTCGAGAGCGACCGCGGCCAGCCGTCGCCGTAGCCGATCGGGAGCGTCGCGATCCGGCTCGGCCGCGAAGCCCGCCAGGTCGGGCCGTAGGAGACGCCGTGGCCCTCGGGCAGGTCGGCGACGCGGACCGGGCGGGCCCGGAGCGAGAGGATCGGCCGGAGCTCACGCGTGTCCGGGAGGAGCTCGTCGAGACCGATCCCCGCGGCCGCGAGTTCGTCGGGGATGAGGCCATAGGTCGCGAGACCCGGCCGGACCGCGTCGTAGCCCGGGACGTTGCCGAGCAGGATCGCCGCGCTCGCCGCCAGATGGCGACGGGGAACCGCGATTCCGGCGCCCTCGAGCATCGTCAGCGCCCGGTCGAAGCGCTCGATCTGGGCCCGGGTCAGGGCCTCCACTTCGGCCTCCTGGAGATGCGACCAGACACCGCCGAGCCGGGCCCCGGCCGCCTCGATCGCCCGGGCCGCATCCACCGCGGACTCCGGCGCAACGCCGCCCCGGCCTAGCCCCGTCTCGATCTCGAGCTCGATCGCCAGGTCGCCGGCGACGCCTCCGGCGCGGGCCGCGTCGAGGAGCGCCAGCAGGGCGGCCGAGCTGCCGCCGGCGACGCCGATCCGCCGCCGCGACGCGTCGACGACACCGCTCGCCGGGATCGGGTACAGAACGAGCAGCGGCGTCGCGATCCCGGCATCACGCAGGACGATGGCCTCGTCGAGCGTGGCGACGCACAGCCCGTCGGCGCCCGCCTCGGCAAGGGTTCGGGCGACCGGCACCATCCCGTGGCCGTACGCGTCGGCTTTCACGACCGGCATCACGGCGACCTCGCCGGCCATCCGGCGGAGGCCGGCGAGATTGGCCGCGAGCGCGTCGGTGTCGATCTCGATCCAGGCCGTCCGGTTGAGTGGCGGCAGGCCGGCGCGGGCCAGCCGCTCCTCGATCGGCGGCCTCGACAGAGGCGGCGGGCCTGCTCCGCCTGCGCCGCCGGCGCGATCGTCGCGGCGGCCTCGGTCGTCGGCCATCGTCAGGGGCGGCCGACGCCGGGCTCCGGGTCAGGGAAGTCCGGGGCGTCGGGCTGGTTCGACCCGTCGCTGCCGGGTGGACGGATGCCGAACCCCAGCCGGCCACCGGCCTTCCGTCGCTCGGCCACGCCGGCCAGTCGCTTGCGCGCGAGGGCGATCGGGTCCGGCAGGTCCGACGCCAGGAGCCCGGCGTCGCCGAGCCGCTCGCGCACGGTGTCGCCGGCGAGGCCGTGGAGATAGACACCAAGCCGGGCCGCGTCGAACGGCGCCAGGTGCTGGGCGAGCAGCGAGCCGATCGTGCCGGACAGGACGTCGCCCGTGCCGCCGGAGGCAAGAGCCGGATTCTCGAACGGGGCGACCGAGAGCCGACCGTCCGGTGCGGCGATCACCGTCCTGGCGCCCTTCAGGACCACGACCTGACCCCACGCCGCCGCGGCGTCGCGGGCGGCCTTCGATCGCGCGGCGTCATCGCCGGAGAGGTCGCCGTCGGCCTCTGGATCGCGGCCGCTGCCGGCCCGGAGGCGGGCGAACTCGCCGCTATGCGGGGTCAGGACGCCGGGGCGCTGGTCACCTTCCCACCAATGTTCGATCGACGCGAGCGACCGGAGCGCCTCGGCGTCGAGGAGGACCGGCGCGACCGGGCCGTCCTCGCCCCGTGCCAGGAGCATCCGGACCAGTTCGGCCGTCGCGAGACCCGGCCGCAGTCCCGGGCCGATGACGATCGCGTCGTGGTCGTGGTCGAGGATCCGGGCGAGCGAAGACTCCGGATCGAGCTCTTCGACGTCGTCCTCGGGCAGGCCCATGGTCGTCGCCTCGACGACCTTGGCCGCGAACAGCGGCTGGAGCGTTTCCGGGACGGCAAGGGTGACGAGCCCGGCGCCCGCCCGGCCGGCAGCGCGGCAGACAAGGAACGCACTGCCGGCATAATCGAGTGAGCCGGCGATCACGAGCAGCTTCCCGAACGAGCCCTTGTGGCCGCGCTTGTCGCGCTCCGGCAGGAGGGCCGAGGCGATTGCGTCGTCGAGGACCTCCGCCCCGTCGACCGGCCCGGCGTTCTCGGCCGGGGCGACGTCCGGTGGGCCATCATGGCGGACGAACCCGAGGCGACCGGGGGTCATCGGGCGGGGTCCCCGGCACCGCCGACGGACCCGGGCGCGACGGCTGCGTCGAGCGCGACGTTCTGCTCGTGGAGCAGGCGGAGGCGCTCCAGTCGCGCGAGGAGCCGGCGCTCCCGATCGTCAAGACGATCCTCGATGTCGGGCGGGAAGACGTAGCGTCCGCCGGTCGTCCGGACCCCGAAGGCGATCGCGACCGCGTAGTCCGATTCGTGGGTGATCGAGACCGCGATCCGGGCCATCCCGAGCTGCTCGGCCCGGGCCGCCGCGCGGCCGTGGAGCCGGATCGCCGGCTGCCCGGTCGGTAGGCGCTCGACCTCGATGTCGCGCCAGCCGATCCCGCGGACGCCGAGCCCGAGGACTTTGGACACGGCCTCCTTGGCCGCCCACCGGCCGGCAAACGTCTCCGGCCGCATCCGGACGTAGCGCTGCTCGCCCGGGGTCAGGACGCGGGTCGAGAACCGCTCGCCGAAGCGCTCGATCGAGGCCCGGATCCGGTCGACCTTGATGATGTCGATGCCGAGCTCCGTGGTGCCCGGCGGCACGGACCCGAGGGGCGCGGACGCGACGGGCGTGGTAGCGGGCTCGGACGGCACGACGACGCTGCCCTACTCGACCGTGACCGACTTGGCCAGGTTGCGCGGCTGGTCGACGTCGGTCCCGCGGGCCACCGCGACGTGATAGGCGAAGAGCTGGAGGGGGATGATCCCGATGACCGGGCCCAGGACCTCGTGGGTGTCGGGGACGTACCAGACATCGTCGGCGTAGCGCCGGATCTGCTCGTCGCCGTCGGTGGCGACAGCGATGACGCGGGCGTCGCGGGCGCGGCCCTCCATGACGTTGCTGATCAGCTTCTCGTAGACCCGGGAGCGGGTCGCCACCGCCACGAGCGGGTACTCCGCGTCGAGGAGCGAGATCGGGCCGTGCTTCAGCTCACCGGCGGCGTAGCCCTCGGCGTGGACGTAGCTCACCTCCTTGAGCTTGAGCGCGCCTTCGAGCGCGGTCGGCATCGCGTAGCCGCGTCCGACGAACATGAACCCGCGCGAGTTGACGTAGCGCCGGGCGATCCCCTCGACCCCGGGCTCGGTCGCGTCGATCGTCCGCTGGGCGGCGCCGGGCAGGGCGTGGAGGGCGTCGGCAAGCTCCCGCTCCGCATCGTCGGACAGGGCGCCGCGGACCCGGGCAATCGCCGCGGCGACCATGACGAGCGTCGTGACCTGGGTCGTGAACGTCTTGCTGGCAGCGACCGCGATCTCGGGCCCGGCCTGGAGGAAGACGACCGCATCCGCCTCGCGGGTGATCGCCGAGCCGACCGTGTTGGTGACGGCGATGATCGGGCAGCCCCGCTCGCGGGCGTGGCGCGTCGGGGCGATCGTGTCGGCCGTCTCGCCGGACTGGGTCACCGCGATCACCAGGGTCCGCCCGTCGAGCGGCGGCGGGCTGTAGCGGAACTCCGAGCCGACCGTCGCCCGAGCCGGAATCCCGGTCCACTCCTCGATCGCCGCGGCGCCGACGAGCGCGGCGTAGTAGGCGCTGCCGCAGGCGACCAGCTCCACCCGCGTCGCCGACCGGATCTGCTCGGCGAGCGCCTCGATCTCGCGGACCCGGATGTGGCCGTCGCGGGTCACCCGGCCGGCGATGCACTGGCGGAGGGCCTCGGGCTGCTCGTGGATCTCCTTGAGCATGAAGTGGTCGTAGCCGCCCTTCTCGGCGGCCTCCGGCGTCCAATCGACGAGGGTCTCGACGCGCTTCTGGACGACGCCATCGACATTGGTGATCACGACCCCGGTCGGCAGGAGGTCGGCGACGTCGCCCTCCTCGAGAAAGATGATCCGGTTCGTGTGGGCGAGGATC
>JBBRCU010000002.1:0-165343 GCA_038204565.1 Candidatus Limnocylindrales bacterium | reverse complement strand
TCATCGCCGGATCATGAGCCCTAACGAACGTTAGGTCAAGGTCGTGTACTCGTCCAGTACGTCCGTTACACCTCGATGCCGATCGAGGCCAGGTATTCGGCTGGGGTGCGCTGGCCCAACGACTGGTGCGGTCGGATCGTGTTGTACACGGTCTCCCAGTCGCGCAGCCCGATCTGGAGGGATGCGAGGTCGGGCTCGACGTCGGTCACCTCGTAGAACTCTTCGGTGTGGGTCCGGTTGGCCCGCTCGACCGCCCCGTGTAGCGAGGGCTCTCGTTCCCGTTTCTCAGACCTGACTGGACCTCACGCCGCATCCAGCCCCGGTGTCACGGACGTTTCTGGACGGGAACAGGGCGTGAATTGAACGGGAAGGGTCGTGCGTTGCGCGACGCCGGCCCCGTCGCCGCCGCACGCGGCTACGATCCAACCGTGCGCAACGACTGGGATGCGATCGTCGTCGGGCTCGGGGCGATCGGCTCCGGCGCGGCCTACTGGCTCAGCCGCCGGCTCGGCGCCGGGGTCCTTGGCCTCGAGCAGTTCGAGCTCGGCCACGGCAACGGCGCCGGCCAGGACCACAGCCGGATCATTCGGCTCTCCTACCATCACCGCGACTATGTCCGGCTCGCTCGGCGCGCCTACGAGAGCTGGGCGGAGGTCGAGGCCGAGAGCGGAACCCGGATCGTGACCACGACCGGTGGCCTCGACATCGGGCCGCACGAGGCCGCGATCCCGCTCCACGACTACATGGCCGCGATGGCCGCCGAGAGCGTTCCGTTCGAGCATCTCGCCGGACCCGAGATCAGCCGGCGCTGGCCCCAGTGGCGCCTCGGCGACGAGCACCATGGCCTGTACCAGGCGGACGCCGGGATCGCCGATCCGAACAAGGCCAACGCCGCCCACCAGCGGCTTGCCTGCGCCAACGGCGCGACCCTGCTCGAGCACGCCCGGGTGGCCCGCCTGCGCGAGCTGGCCGGTGGCGGGATCGAGGTCGAGCTGGCCGACGGGACGCTTCACCGGGCGGCCCAGGTCGTGATCGCCGCCGACGCCTGGACGAACGAGCTCCTCGCCTGGTTCAATCGGCGGCTCCCGCTGACGATCATCCAGGCCCAGGTGACGTACTTCGCTCCGCCCGATCCGGCCCTCTTCGCCCCGGACCGCTTCCCGATCTGGATCTGGATGGACGACCCGTCGTTCTACGGCTTCCCGACCTACGGCGAGGCCGGGCCCAAGGCCGCCGAGGATGTCGGCGGCGACGAGGTGACCCCGGCGACCCGCACGTTCGAGCGCAACGAGGTCGGCTTCCGCCGCCTGACCGACTTCCTCGAGCGCCACCTGCCCGAGCACGTCGGTCCGGAGATCTACACCAAGACCTGCCTCTACACCCTGACCCCGGACCGCGACTTCGTCGTCGATCGGCTGCCCGGCGTGCCGGGCGTCGTCGTCGCGCTCGGAGCGGCCCATGCGTTCAAGTACGCGTCGGTCCTCGGCCGCATCCTGTCCGAGCTCGTCGTCGACGGCGTGACGCCGTCTGCCGCCGAGATCGAGCGGTTCTCGATCGACCGCCCGATCCTCCTCGAGGCGAACCCGGTGACGAGCTTTCTGGTATGACCCGTCGATGAGTCATCCTGAGCCGCTGCGCAAGCCGGCCCGCCTCCGCGAGGGCGACACCATCGCGGTGGTCGCCCCCGCGAGCAGCTGGGAGAACCGGAGCGAGCTGCTCCGCGGCGTCGCTGCCCTCGAGGCGTGGGGTCTCGCGGTCAAGCTCGGCGCCCACGTCAACGACCGCCACGGCTACATGGCCGGGACCGACGCCGACCGAGCCGCCGACATCCACGCGGCCCTGGCCGACCCCGAAGTCCGGGCGATCGTCTGTCTCCAGGGCGGCTACGGGACGCCGCGCCTGATCCCGCTGTTCGAAGAAGCCCTGTTCTCCGCCAACCCGAAGGCGATCTGCGGCTACAGCGACCTGACGACCCTCCACCTCGCCCAGCAGCGCTGGGGCAACGTCATCAGCTTCTATGCCAATGGCGTCACCGGGCTTGGTTCGCCCGAGGTGACCGAGTTCTCGAAAGCGAGCCTGAAGCGGGCCTTGTTCAGCGCCGAGCCCTACGGCCCCATCGGCCCCAACCCCGACGACCCGTACGTCCGGACCCTCGTCGGAGGCCGGGTGACCGGCCGGCTGACCGGCGGCTGCGCCGGGCTCCTGAGCAGCGCGATCGGGACCCGCCTTCAGCCGGACTTCCGAGGCCGGATCGTGATCCTCGAGGAGATCGACAACGAGGGCTACATCCACGACGGGATCCTGACTCAGCTGCGGAACGCCGGGCTCTTTGACGGAGCCGCCGGGATCGTCGTCGGGGACATCAAGGCGAAGTGGTCCGGCGGGATCGCCGAGCTCTCGGCCGAGGACATCGTCGAGGAGGTCCTCGGCCCGCTTGGGCTGCCGCTGATCTTCGGCCTCCCGATCGGCCACAACAAGCATCACGCCACCGTGCCGCTCGGCGCGCTCGCGACGCTGGACGCCGACGCGGGCACACTCGTCGTCGAGGAGGTGGTCACGGCCGACTGAACGCAGATTCACCCGGGCGCGCGGTGCGGGCCATGCTTGCAGCGCTCGGGATTGCCGTGACAGACTCGCCGCACCTTCGCGGGGAGAAGGTCGCGGTCGGCTGGGGCGCGCCACGCGGCGTGCGCAGCCCACGAGGAGGAGAAGTCGAATGCGTTCGCCCCTGCGAGCCCGCGTCGCGAGGGCGCTGGCCGCCAGCGCCCTCGCCCTGTCGTCGATCCTGCCGGCGGCGGCGGCCACCGTCCGCGCCGCGGATCCGGTGATCCTGAAGGTCGGCACGACCCAGGACCTCGATGCGATCAATCCGTACAACACGGCTCTCGTCGTCGGGTATGAGGCGTTTGCCCTCACGTACAACGTCCTCGTCGACTTTGGCGAGAACGCCGAGCCGATCCCCGGGTTCGCCGATTCGTGGGCCCGGAACCCTGACGGCCACTCGATCAAGTTCCACATCCGGACCGGCATGAAGTGGTCCGACGGCCAGCCCGCGACCGCTGCGGACGCCTGCTTCTCCTGGCAGATGAACGTCGACGCGGTCAAGGCCGGCGTGAGCATCGGCCTCGGCTACATCGACCCGAACGTCAAGGACGCCGGCGTCACGAAGGTCGAGTGCCCGGATGCCGAGACGATGATCATGACCACCGACGACCAGTCCGACCGGCCGTACCAGGCCTACGTCCCGATCCTGCCCAAGCACATCTGGGGCAAGGAAACGTACAAGACGATGGGCGATGCGAAGTTCACGGCCCCGCTCGTCGGGAGCGGGCCGTACACCCTCGCCGAATGGAAGACCGGTCAGTTTGTGCGCTTCGTCCGGAACCCCAATTACTGGGGCACCCAGGGCTTCGAGGACGAGGTCGACATCCAGTTCTTCAAGACCCCGGACACGATGGTCCAGGCCCTGAAGGCCGGCGAGATCGATTACGCCCGCGACCCCAACGCCGCCCAGCTCAAGGCGCTCCAGAACGAGCCGGGCATCAAGACCGTCGTCGGCGCGGCGAATGGCTGGACCCAGATGGCCTTCAACACCTATGGCACCGGCACCGGAAAGACGATCCCGAACGGCGGCGCGTCGACGAAGGCCCTCCAGGATCCGGCCTTCCGTGATGCCCTCGGCTACGCCGTCGACAAGAAGGCCCTCGTCGACAAGATCCTCGGCGGCTTCGGCGACCCGGGTGACACGAACGTGCCGCCGGTGCTCACCCAGTTCCACGTGACCCCCGACAAGCCGCGAACGTTCGACATCGAGAAGGCGAAGTCGCTCCTCCTCGCCGCCGGCTATCCGCTCGACGCGAGCGGCAACCGGCTCGACAAGGAAGGCAAGCCGATCAGCCTCCGGATGTTCATGCCGAACTCCAATGACACCTACCCGAAGGCGGCCGCGTTCATCAAGGACTGGTACGGCCAGCTCGGGATCAAGGTCAGCACGACGGTCATGGACAGCGACGCCCTGACCTCCCTCCTCCTGCCGCCCGAAGCCGGCAAGGGCAACACCGCCAAGTACGACATCGAGCTGTGGGGCTGGGCCGGGAGTCCGGATCCGAATGCGCTGCTCCAGATCTTCCGCTGCGACGCGATCGGCGGGTCATCGGACAGCCTGTACTGCAACAAGGCCTACGACGACCTCTACGACCAGCAGCTGAAACTGTCAGGAGACGCCCGCAAAGCTGTCGTCGCCCAGATGCAGAACCTCATCTACAACGAGGCGCCGTACGACATCCTGTACTACGACGCCAACCTGGTCGCCTACCGGACGGACAAGTTCGCCGGCTGGGTGAACATGCCGGCCAACGGCACCCCGCTGTTCAGCTACGGCACGATCAACTACACCCTCCTGACGGACGCCACGGCGCCGGCTCCGAGCGTGGCGCCCTCCGACAACCCCGCCTCGCAGGCCCCGGGCCAGTCGGCGGCGGCTCCAACGCCCGTGGCGAGCGCCGCCCCCGCCACGACGAACGCGAACTCGTCCGGGATCAGCCCGGCCGTGCTTGCGCTCATCGCCGTCGTCGTCATCGTTGCGATCGGCCTCGTGCTGAGGAAGCGGCGGAGCGGCGGAACGGCCGAGGACGAGTGATCCAATCGAACGCGACGGCCCGCCGCTCACGCGGCGGGCCGCTGCGTCCACTGACGGCTTGAAGGGGCCTCGGGGTGGGTTCGCGCTATCTCGGGCGGAAGCTCGGTCAGGCCGTCATGACGATCTTCGCGATCGTCATCCTCAATTTCGTCCTCTTCCGGATGATGCCGGGCTCCCCGGAGCGCCTCCTTCACAACCCGCATCTGGGTCAGGAGCAGCTCGACGCGCTGCGAACCCGCTGGGGCCTCGACAAGCCACTGATCCCCGACCAGCTGATCGCCTATCTCGGGGCGACGGCCACCGGTGACCTCGGCGTCTCGATCAAGTTCCAGAACCGGCCGGCGATCGACGTCATCAGCGACTTCCTCTGGCCGACGGTCCTGCTGATCGGTCTCGGCGAGATCGTCGCGATCCTCGTCGGGCTGACCGTCGGCGCCTACGCCGGCTGGAAACGCGGCGGCGCCGTCGACCGGGTGGGAACCGGGGCCAGCCTGATCCTGTACTCGATGCCGTATTTCGTGATCGGCATGCCCTTGATCATCATCTTCGCCGCCGGTCTCCACTGGTTCCCGACCTCCGGGATGAGCTCGGTCGGCATCTCCCGGCTCGACTTCATCGGCCAGGTGATCGACATCGGCAAGCACCTCGTCCTGCCGCTCACCACGGTCTCCCTCGGGCTGATCGGGAGCTATTCGATCATCATGCGCTCGGCGATCCTCGAGACCCGCTCCGAGGACTACATGACCACCGCCCGGGCCAAGGGGCTCAGCGACGGCCGCCAGCTCCGGGCCCACGCCTTCCCGAACGCGATGCTGCCGATGGTGACGATCATCGCGATCAACCTCGGTTATGTCGTGGCGGGCGCGATCACCGCCGAGGTCGTGTTCAACTGGCCGGGCCTCGGATCGCTGACCGTCCTTGCCCTCCAGGAACGCGACTACCCGGTGCTCCAGGCGACGTTCCTCCTGCTTTCGGTCGCCGTCGTCATCGCGAACCTCGTCGCCGATCTGCTCTACGGGTTCCTCGACCCGCGGGTCCGGGCATGACGGCCATCGCCGTCTCCCGGACCAGCGTCCGGCGCGAAGCGTGGCGTCTCCGGCTCCGCGGAGCGCGCGGCTTCGTCCGCCAGTTCAGCCGTCGACGGGACGGGGTCATTGGCCTCCTGATCCTTGCGGTCTTCGCCCTCCTCGCGATCGCCCCCGGCCTGTTCGTCGGCTCGCTCGAGACCGCGACGACCGCGACCGGCCTGCAACTCGACCCGCCGAGCAGCGCCCACATCCTGGGCACCGACGAACTCGGCCGGGACATGCTCAACCTGACCCTCCACGGCGCCCGGATCTCGATGACGATCGGCTTCCTCGCGACGATCATCACGGTCGTGTTCGGGGCCGTGATCGGGATCGTCGCGGGCTATGTCGGCGGCCGGACCGACGCGTTGCTGATGCGCCTGACCGACTTCTTTCTGGTCCTGCCGACGTTCGTGCTGGCGATCATCCTCGCCCCGATCATCCTCGACCTGATCGGGACCGACGCCGAGTTCGTCGGGATCAAGGCAACCCTGCTCGTGATCGTGATCGTCATCGGGATGACCTCGTGGGCGACGACGGCCAGGATCATCCGGAGCCAGGTCCTGTCGGTGAAAGAGCGGATGTTCGTCGACCGGGCCCGGGTCATCGGCGCCGGGCCGGGCCGGATCATGCGCCGCCACGTCTTCCCGAACGTCGTCAACCTGATCGTCGCCCAGACGGTCCTGACGTTCGCGACGGCCGTCTTCACCGAGACGACCCTCTCGTTCATCGGCCTCGGCGACCCGTTCCAGCCGTCGTGGGGCGAAATCCTCAACGCGGCCCAGGGGACGGGCGCCCCGGGCCTCGGGGCGTGGTGGTACATCGCGCCGCCGGCCGCCTGCGTGGTCCTGGTCGTCCTCGCCTTCACCCTGGTCGGGAATGCCCTCGATGATGTGCTGAACCCGAAGGTCCGGACCCGCCGATGAGCATCGATCCCCGCGATCTCGCGGCGTCCTCGGAGCGCGGACGCCAGGCCGCCCGGGAGGAGCGTGACGCCGTCCGCGCGGACCACGCGACCGAACCGGGCCCGACGACCGGAGATCCGGCACGAGCCCGGGCCGCCGGGATTGCCGATGCGCTCGAGATCCGCGGCCGCCGCAAATGGCCGTTCCCGAAGCAGGCCGATCTCGACGCTCCGCTCCTCGAGGTGCGCAACCTGCGGACCCATTTCCGGCTGGACTCCGGGACCGTCAAGGCGGTGGACGGGGTCAGCTTCCGCCTGGATTACGGCGAGGCCCTCGGAATCGTCGGCGAGTCCGGCTGCGGCAAGACGACGACGGCCCTCTCGCTGGTCCAGCTCCTGCCGTCGAACGCGACCGTCGTTGGCGGCGAGATCAACCTCATGGGGATCGATCTCGTCAAGAAGAACGAGAACCAGCTCCGGCGCTATCGCTGGCGCGAGGTCTCGATCGTGTTCCAGGGGGCGATGAACGCGCTCAACCCGGTTCGCCGGGTCGTCGAGCAGATCGCCGAGCCGATCCAGCATCGCCTCGGCGAGCCGAAAGGCCGGGCGCTCGCCCGGGCGCGAGAGCTGCTCGATCTCGTCGGGATCCCGACGCAGCGTGGCAATGCGTATCCCCACGAGCTGTCGGGCGGGATGCGCCAGCGGGCGATGATCGCGATGGCCCTCGCCTGCGATCCGGCGATCGTGATCGGCGACGAGCCGACGACGGCCCTCGATGTCATGGTCCAGGCCCAGATCCTCCAGCTCCTCGAGTCGCTCCGGACACAGCTGGGCCTGTCGCTGATCCTCATCACCCACGACCTGTCGGTGATCGCCGAGACCTGCGACCGGGTGCTGGTGATGTACGCGGGGCGCGTCGCCGAGGAGGGTCCAGTCGACGAGGTCTTCCGCCGGCCGCGCCATCCGTACACCCAGAAGCTGCTGTCCTCGTTCCCGAACATCCAGGCCGATCGGCGGACGCTGGACGTCATTCCGGGCTCGCCGCCGGACCTCCGGACGCCGCCGCCGGGCTGCCGCTTCGCGCCGCGCTGCAGCTTCGCGATGCCGATCTGTTCGGAGGTCGTCCCGCCCGAGACGACCTTCCAGGGCGTTCGAGTCGCCTGTCATCTCTATCCGGCGGACGGCGCTGGACAGCCGGTGACGATCGCTCCCCAGAACGCGAGCAGGGCGACGGTCCCGCTCGTCGAGCCGCCGCCGGATGCCCCGCCGATCGAGGTCCCGGCGTGACCGGCTCAGCCCCCCGGGATGGCGAGGTCCTGTACCGGATCGAAGGCCTTGAGGTCCATTTCCCGATCAGAGGCGGTCTGACGGACGCCTTGCTACGTCGGTCGCACGGTGTCGTCCGGGCGGTCGACGGGATCGACCTCGAACTGCGCCGCGGCGAGGTCCTGGCGCTGGTCGGCGAGTCCGGCAGTGGCAAGACCACGACCGGGCGGGTGATCGTGAAGCTGACCCGCCAGACGGCCGGCCGCCTGGCGTTCCGGGGCGAGGACGTCACGACCCTCTGGGGGACGAAGGCGCTGCGGGCCTATCGGCGGCGGGTCCAGCTGATCTTCCAGGATCCGTACGAGACCCTCAACCCGAAGCAGACGATCAACGACTTCGTCCTCGAGCCCCTGGTCGTGAACGACCTCGGCGCCGATGCGGACGATCGCCAGCGCCGGGCGTTCGCCGCACTCGAGTCATCGGGCCTGCGGCCCGCGGCTGACTTTGCCTTCCGCTATCCGCACGAGCTGTCGGGTGGGCAGCGCCAGCGCGTCGTCATCGCCGGGGCGCTCGTCATGGGGCCCGAGCTCATCGTGGCGGATGAGCCCGTGTCCATGCTCGACGTCTCGATTCGGACCGAACTTCTGCGACTCATGCTCGACCTGCGCGCAGAGCTCGGCTTGACGTACCTGTTCATCACCCATGACCTCTCGCTGGCCTGGGTCATCGCCGATCGGATCGCGGTCATGTACCTCGGCAAGATCATGGAGATCGGGCCGGCCGAGCAGGTCATCCGCTCGGCCCACAATCCGTACACCCAGGCACTGGTCTCGGTCTCGCCGTCACCGGAGCCGCCGACCGCGGGCACCCGGGCCAAGCGGACGATCCTCGTCGGTGAGACGCCGGATGCCGCCCACATTCCGACCGGCTGCCGCTTCCACCCGCGCTGCCCCTACGCTTTCGACCGCTGTCGGGTCGAGGAGCCGCCGCTCTTCGATGTCGGTGCCGGACACGAGGCGGCGTGCTGGCTGGCCGAAGGCGGCCGCGCCCTGCCGATGCTTCCGGGCGTGGGTACCGCCACTCAGGCAACGCCCGGAGCCGGCGTTTTCGGGACGTCCGGTCAGCGCGTGGAGCCGTCCTCGAGCGCCTGGTAGACCGCCCAGCCGACAACGGCGCCGATGATCGGCCCGGCGATCCAGACGAGGATCGTGCCGTCGAGCGTCCCGCCGACGAGGGCGGGCGCGAGCGAGCGGGCCGGGTTGACCGACGCGCCGCTGAACGGGATGCCCGCGAAATGGATGACGGTCAGCGTGAGCGGGATCGCGAATGCGGCGTGATTCGGCGCCCGCTTCGTCACGGTCAGGATCACGAGCACAAAGATCGCGGTCAGCAGGATCTCCACCGCTAAGGCGTTGATCATCTTGCCGTCGGGATAGCCGCTTGCCGTCGACTGGACCGCAGCCTGGCTGGCGAGGAGCAGGACCGCGCCCGATGCGGCGATCGCTCCGATGACCTGGGCGACGATGTAACCGACCGCGTTCATGGCATCGATCCGCCGATCGAGCAGGGCGCCGACCGTCACCGCCGGATTGAAGTGCCCGCCCGAGACGTAGCCGGCGGCTTGGATCGCGGCGAGCAGGCCGAGGCCGAATCCGAACGGCACGACGACCTGGATCGGCGTGCTCATCATGCCCGCGGCGACGATCGTCATCGACCCGACGACGACCAGGATGAACGTCCCGACCAGCTCGGCCAGGTACTTGCGAGCTTCCATGCCTTCCTCCGTGACGCGACTCCACGACGCGCTCCGGGCGCAGTATGGCGGCTCCGACCGGGCAGACGGGGCGTGCCCGCGCAGGGCGAGACTGGGGCTGAGGGCTCAGGCAGCGAGGGCGAGCGGCTCCGGATCTGCCGCGAGATCGACCGTGACCCGGCAATCCGCGCAATCGACGCTCGACGCGTCGAGACTGTCGAGGACGAGCTCCGCGTCACACCAGGTGCATTCGATGGTGATCATGCCCTGAGACTGGGCCCCGGCTGTGACAGCTAGCGTGTCACGAGCTGGCGCTCTGGTCAGCCACCGTCCGCCTGGTACCGAAAACATGCGGGTAGGTGGTCGTCGACGAGGCCGATGCTCTGCATCAGGGCGTAGACGATCGTCGTTCCGACGAACTTGAAGCCGCGTCGCCCGAGATCCTTTGACAAAGCGTCCGAGGCCTCCGTCCGGGCCGGAACCTCGGCGGCGATCGTCTCCGGCCCGAGTCGTCGCGGTGAACCCGGCACCATCGTCGCGAGATAGGCGTCGACCGAGCCGAGTTCCCGCCTGATCGCCAGCCACGCCGCGGCGTTGCCGATGGTCGCCGCGATCTTCGCCCGGTTCCTGACGATTCCGGCGTCGGCCATGAGCCGCTCGCGATCGGTGTCGGCGAACCGGGCGACGACCGCCGGCTCGAACCCGCGGAACGCCAGCCGGAATGCGGCGCGCTTGTGGAGGATCGTCGACCAGCTCAACCCGGCCTGGAACGACTCGAGGGCGAGGCGCTCGAAGAGCTCGGTGTCGTCATGGCAGGGCACGCCCCACTCGTCGTCGTGGTAGCGGATCATTGCCGGGTCCGGGCTGGCGGCGGCTGCGCTCGACCACGAGCAACGCTGGATGGAGGGGTCGAAAACGGCGCTGTCGCTCATCGGCCGACGATACCCGTCCCCGGCCGTGCCCGCGGGTTCGGTCGGTCAGCCGGGTGGCGTTGAACACGGTCCGGAGCACGTCACCCGACACGTGCCCGCCGCGCGCGGTCTACCCTGACGCGATGACGGCGCGATTCTACGTTGGTCACGGCGCGAGTGGCTCTGCGGCGAGCATGGCCGGCCACGTCCGTGGCTTGATCGAGCGTGGGATCGACGCCCGGGCGATCGATCTGCCGCTCAAGAAAGCCGAGAACGCCGTGCCGGCGTTCCGGGCGGTGGTCCCCGATGGACCGGCCGCCCCGGGAGCCGACGGCAACGCGATCGCGGCCGGCGGCCAGTCGTACGGCGGACGGGTCGCGACCCTTGCGGCTGCGGAACCGGACACCGACTATGCAGCCTTGATCCTGTTCAGCTTCCCGCTCCACCCACCGGGATCGCCCGGCAAGGCAGAGGAGCGGACCGCTCATTTCGCCGCGATTCGTTGCCCGGTCCTGTTCCTCTCCGGGGCCGCTGATCCGTTCGCCCGGCTGGACCTGCTGCAGGCCCGGATCGCGCTCCTCGGCGACGCCGAGCTGGTCACCTATCCGCACCTCGGCCACACGCTGCGGCCCGTCCTCGACGACGCCCTTGATCGGGCGGCGGCATTCCTGATCGCCCGAACCTGACCCGAGCGGGTCGCCGCGGGAGGCGGACGGCCGCTGCAATGTCGGGTCTGGACATCGCCCGTATGCTGGGCCGTACCTCAGGGGCTGGCGCGGATCGGGTGGACGCCCAGCTGTAACCGAAGACGTTGCCGCCGGAGAGCTCACCTCGCGGCGTGTGCGCTGAATACCTCGGCGCCCGCGTCCCTCTCCGCCCCGGCTCTCGTCCATCCATCGCTCGGCGCGCTCACCGCGTCGTGCCGGTAGGAAGGAGCACCATTGCCAGACGTGGCTGGCCGCCGTCGGGCGGTCGCCGTGGCCCTATTGGTCCCGGCACTTCTCCTCGCGATCGCTCCGTCGATCGCGCAGGCATCGTCACCGCCCGGCCTCGAGCGCTTCCTCGATGCCCTCGGCCAGGTGGAGTCCCGCGGGAGCTATACCGCCCACAATGAGACCAGCGGCGCTTACGGCAAGTACCAGATCATGCCGGCGAGCTGGGCCGCCTGGGCGAAGGCGTATCTCGGCAGCTCAACGGCGCCTCAGACGCCGGCCAATCAGGAAATCGTCGCCCATCGCAAGGTGACGGCCCTGTACAACTGGCTCGATGCCTGGCCGACGGTCGCCCACTGGTGGCTGACCGGGTCAGCCGAACGCAGCGCCAGCCTCTGGTCGTCGTTTTCGCGGACGTACGTCGATCGAGTGATGTCGATCTACCGGGCGACTGGCGACGTGACCGGCGCCTCGACGACGCGCGTCCGGGTGGCGTCCAGCTCTTCGTGGATCAGCACCGACGACGCCCGGATCGGCGAGACATCGAGGGCCATCACCTACCGCCTGGGCTGGTCGACGGCGGCGTACGCAGCGTACTCCGGCCATCGGGTCAAGTACGCGACGCGGGCCGGGGCCTCGGCGACGGTCTCGTTCAGCGGCAACGGGATCGCCTGGATGGGCCCGGTCGGACCAACTCGCGGCACCGCCCGGATTTTTATCGATGGTCACGCCGTGGCGAACATCAATCTCCACCGGTCGACCTTCCAGGCCCGGGCGCTGCTCTTCGCCCGGAAGCTCACGGCGGGTCAGCACGTGCTGAAGATCGTCGTCACGAGCAGCGGCCGGCCGGTCGCGATCGACAACTTGATTGTCGGCAGGTGATCGGCTGACCCAGCCTGACTTGGCGAACGCTGGCCCGACGCCCGTCCCGACTGCCGGGGCGGGCGTCGGCGCGCCTCGGGCCTCCGTGGGCGGCTGGTCGGCGCCCCGCATGGCTGTCGAATCAGCGGGTCGCGAGCACCTCGATCTCGATCCTCGCGCCGAGCGCCAGTCTGGTCACCTCGACCGTCGCCCGCGTCGGCGGCTCCGTCGGGAAGTACTCACGGTAGATCGCATTCATCGCGGCGAACTCGTCGAAGTCGGTGATGTACACGGTGCATTTCACGACATCGCGGTAGTCGAGCCCGACCGCGCCAAGCAGCCGGCCGACGTTGTCGAGCATCGCCCGCGTCTCCGCCTCGATGCCGCCAGGGACCGGGCCATCCGAGCCCGGTGCGTCGCCGATCTGGCCGGCGAGGAAGACGAATCCGTTGGCTTCGACCACCTTCGAGAACGGCAGGCCGCCGGGCTCGAGCCCGGGGCCTTGGGGAACGGTTTTCGGCATGGTGAGGTTCCTCGTCGGGATGGCTGGGACCCTCCGAGTCTACGGCGGCGGCGAACCCGGCCGCGTTCCTCGACGGAGGCGCGTCCCGGAATACCCGGACGCGCTAGCCTTGCGACGACATGGATGCCCTGAGCACAACCGGTCTGACGAAGACCTACGGCCACCGCGACCTCCCGATCAAACGGCCCGGATCGCGCCCGTCCGGGATCGTTCGCGCGCTGGAGGACCTGACGATCTCGGTCGACGAGGGTGAGATCTTCGGCTTTCTCGGTCCGAATGGCGCCGGCAAGTCCACGACGATCCGGCTCCTCCTCGGCTTCCTCCATCCGACGGTCGGCTCCGCCCAGGTGCTCGGGTTCGACATCGTCCGGGATTCAGTCGCGATTCGGGGACGCGTCGGTTACCTGCCCGGCGGCATCGCCCTGTACGACTCGTTGAGCGGCAAAGGCCTCCTGGATTACCTCGGCGATCTGACGGGCCGGCCGTCGAGCCGGCGGGCAGAGCTGCTCGACCGGCTGGAGCTGTCGGCGCGGACGCTCGATCGTCCGGTCCGCGACTACTCGCGCGGGATGCGTCAGAAGATCGGGATCATCCAGGCGCTCCAGCACGACCCGGAGCTGGCGATCCTCGACGAGCCCACGGAGGGCCTCGATCCGCTGATGCAGCGCGCGTTCTACGAGATCCTCGATGACCTGAAGGCCGCCGGACGGACGATCTTCTTCTCGTCGCACGTCCTGTCCGAGGTCGAGCGGGTTTGCGACCGGGTCGCGATCGTCCGGCGCGGGCGGCTCGTCGCCCTCCAGGAAGTCGCCAGCCTGTTGGAGCACCGCAAGCGGAACGTGGAGCTCCGGGCGGCGTCCGACGACGACGTTCCGACCCTCGACGACGTGCCGGGCGTCAGCAGCATCGCCCGGCCGGCCGACGGCCGGTTGACCTGCCAGCTCGAGGGCGACGTCGGCCCGTTCCTTGCCGCGATCGCCGGCCACCGGATCTCCGACCTGACGATCGAGCCGGCCCACCTCGAGGAGGCATTCCTGGAGCTCTACCAGGACGCCGAGCCCGAAGACGACGGCGCCAGCCACGCCGTGCCGGCGGCCGAGCCGGCCATCCCGGTCGGAGCCGCCCGGTGAACCGCGCGATCTTCGTCCGGACTTGGCGGGCGCAGCGCCTGAAGCTCCTGATCTGCTCGATCGCGATCGCCGCCTGGAGCGTGTTCCTGCCCGTGATCTACCAGTCATTCGGGAGCCAGATGCGGGCTCTCGTCGATTCCGGGGTGATCCCGAAGCAGCTGATGAATTTCGGCGGCGGCGACGTGTTCAGCCTGTCGGGCTCGATCGCGATCGGCTACATCCATCCGATCGCCATCGTCCTCGTCGGGATCTTCGCGGTCGGGTTCACGACGAGCGCGGTGGCCGGCGAGCGCCAGCGCGGGACCCTCGAGGTGATCCTCGCCCGGCCGGTCTCGCGGCGCGCCGTCTACGGCACGCTCCTCGTGTCCGCCCTGGTCTTCATCGCGATCGTCCTCGCCGCCGCGATCGGCGGCACGATCCTCGGCAGTGGCCTCGCGGGCGTCGCGAGCGAGCTTCCCGTCGATCGGCTGCCGTTGCTCTGGCTGAACGGGATCCTGCTGTGGGGCGCGATCGCGGCCATCGGACTCGCCGCGTCCGTCTCGTTCGACCGGTTGGCACCGGCGCTCGGGATCACCCTCGCGCTCACCGTGATCTCGTACTTCCTCGAGATCCTCGGCTCGCTCTGGCCCGACGCGAAGGGGCTCCAGCCGTACTCGCTGTTCCACTACCTCGCCCCGCGGGAGGTGCTCAACGGCGCGGCCTCGGCGTCCGGCTTCGCGATCCTCGCGATCGTGGCCGCCGTCGCGATCGGCTGGGCGCTCGTCGAGTTCCCGCGGCGCGATCTCGCCGCGCCGAGCTGAGCGGCGCCGCTTCGGTGGAGGGGCCGCCGATCCCGCGCCGGACGACGGAGCGGCTGATCCTGCGCGAATGGCGCGACCCGGATCGCGAGCCGTTTGCGGCGATGAACGCGGATCCGCGGGTGATGGAGTTCCTCAGCCGATCCCTGGACCGTGCTGCCAGCGACGCGATGATCGAGCGGATCGCCGCGCACTGGGCTGAGGACGGGTTCGGTCTGTGGGCGGTCGAGGTCGTCGAGACCGGTGCCTTCATCGGGTGCGTCGGGCTGTCCCGGCCGAACTTCGAGGCCGCGTTCACCCCGTGCGTCGAGGTCGGCTGGCGGCTCGCACCGGCGGCCTGGAGTCACGGCTACGCGACCGAGGCCGCCCGGGCCGCGCTGAGATTCGGGTTCGAGAACCTCAGCCTAGCGCAGATCGTGTCGTTCACTGCTGTGGGCAACGGCCGGTCGCGGGCGGTGATGGAACGGCTCGGGATGAGCCGCGACCGAGCCGACGACTTCGACCTCCCGACGGTGCCGCCGGATCACCCGATCCGCTCCCAGGTCCTGTACCGGCTGGGGCGCGAATTGTGGCGGGCGGACGCGGCCCCCGGCTAGAGAAGCCGGTCAGCTGCTCCGACGGCGCGCTCGCACCACCACGCGAGGTCCTCGGCCGCGGTCACGCCCGACGCGAGGGTGATCCCCGCCTCGGCATCCATCCCCTTGCGCCAACCGCGAAGCAGCAGCCCGACGAGGATCGCGGCGTCCACGGCGGGCCAATCGAGGTCGAATTGAGGCCGCATCCAGCCGTCGTCCGGATCGAGATGGCCGTGATCGAGATGGCCGGCATACCGTCGCAGGATCTCGTCGGGCTCGAGTGGGAGCGACGCGACGTTCGCCACGAGGAACCAGCCGAGCTCGATCGCAATCGGGGCGATGCTGACCATCTGCCAGTCCACGGTCTCGACGACGCCATCGGCGCCGATCCCGATGTTGGCGAGCTTCAGGTCGCCGTGGATGAGCGTCTTCGGCTGTCGCTCGAGGGCGTCGACGAGCGGTTGCGGATCATCATCCAGCATCCCAATCAGGTCGCGCGCCGCCGCGGTCGCGAGGCGATCGAAGGCGTCCCAGCCCGGGAGGAGCCGATGCGCGACGGCGTCCCGCTGGGGCCCTGGCCGCTCGAGCGACGACCGGCAGATCAGGGTGATCCGTTCGCGGATCGGACACCACGGTCCGCCGAGGGCCCAGTCTGGATCGCCGAGGATCGACCCGAGTCCGCCGTCGCGGTCCGCCCACCAGTACGCATGCATCGCGCCGAGCCCTGCCAGGACGTGATCGAGCTCTTCGACCGAGATCGGCTTCGCCCAGTCGAAGAGGACGCCGGTCAGGTCCGGCATCAGGATCCCGAACCCGTCGCCGTCCCGGCCCACACCGAGATACGACGGGCGCATCCGGTTCGAGAAGAATTGTTCCAGGAAGCGTGCGCGAGACGCCATCCAGGCCTCGCGAAGGACCGGTCCGTCGGCCGTCGCCTTGGCGATCCAGTCGCGGGCGAGGGAATTGCGCTTCAGGATGAATCGGTCGCCGCCGCCCCGGCGTAATCGCGTCAGAGCAGCACCCGACCAGCCGTCGTTCGGGAACGGCTCCTCGGCCACGCGCTCGAGCCGGTGATCCCGCAGGACCCGATCGAGACCCTCGATCGGGATCCGCAGACCCTCTCCGCCGGTCAACCCTCGTCGAGGTAGTGGACGACGGAGCCCGGGCAGTTCCGGCTGATGACGACGACGAGAGGCTCCGTGTCCGACGCGTTCTCCTCGACATGGACCTCACCGGCCGGGATGTAGACGAAGTCGCCGGGACCCGCGTCGAAGGTGTCCTCGAGACCGGTCGGCCCGAACGTGAAGCGCGCCCATCCGCTGGCGATCCAGATCGACGTCTCGCACTCGCCGTGGTGGTGGATCCGGGTCCGGGCACCGGGCGCCGTGGTGACGATCGACGAATACAGCCCGACCGAGCCGACCCGCTCCGTACTGATCGCGATCGAGCGCTCCATGTCGGCGTTCTGGCCGGTCGAGCTCGAGCGCTCGTCGGGGCGGATCCGGGTGGCCATAGGTCGGGCCCGCTAGACGACGACGAGATCGGGCGCCCACGAGACGCGCCAGACGCGCCAGAGCGCTGTCGGATCGGAGAGCGGGTCGCCGTGGACGAGCGAGAAGTCAGCCGGCCCACCCTCGCGCAGGGCGCCCGCGTCAGGCTCGCCGAGGAGCTCGCCGCCTCGCCAGGTCGCGCTCGCCAGTGCCTCCCATGGCTCGAGTCCGGCGGCAACGAGGCTCTCGACCTCCCAGGCGAGCTGGTTCGCCCGGGTCGAGCCGCCACCGAAGTCGGTCCCGGTCGCGATCCGGACGCCGGCGGCTCGGGCCAGCCGGACCGATTCCTCGGCGCGCGCGCGGCGCGCGGCGATGCGTTCGCGGCCTTCGGCGCTCGTGAACCGCTCGATCGATGTCGTCGACCCGAAGGAGTCCCACGATCGGAACACTGACAGGGTCGACACAAGGAACGTGCCCCGCCGGGCCATTTCCGCGGCGACGTCGGCATCCAGCTCGAAACCGTGCTCGAGCGCGTCGACCCCGCCGGCGATACCCTTGCGCGCGCCGTCGATCCGGCCGCTATGGGCCGTGACCCGCGCACCCCGTTCGTGGACGGCCGCGACGACCGCGGCGATCTCGTCGACCGACCAGGGGCAGACCTCAGGATCGGCGCCGTCGAGATAGAGCTTGATGAAGTCGGCTCCGGCGTCGAGCTGGGCGAGGCCGGCCGCGACGAGCCCCGCGCCGTCGGTTTCGCTCCCGAGCTCGCCGAGGGTATTGGGTCCGCCGATCCAGGTCCCGGCGGCGCGGATGTGCGGCCAGCCGGCTCTGCCGCGGGCGCGATCCCGGACGCCGAGGCTCAGCGCCCGGCGCCGGCCATCGACCGGATCGACGCGGACGGAAGCCCCGACGTCCCGGGCCCAACGCACGCCGGACTGGGTCATCAGCGCCGCGTTCCGGGCGGCGGTGGCGACCTGGACCGCCGCCGGATCGTCGCCGCGTTCGATCCAGTGCGAGCCGCCCGGCATCGTGAGGTGGCTGTGGCCGTCGACCATGCCCGGGACGATGGTCGAGCCACCGACATCGACGATCTCGAGAGCGGCGCCGTCGCCCGGGTCCTCCTCGCCGTCGGTCGGGCGGATCCACGCGATCCGCTCGCCGTCGACGAGGACGCTCATCCCGCGCTGCAACTGGTCGCTCCGGCCGTCGGCGAGGGCGGCATCGCGGTAGAGGGTGGGGTGGTGGCTCGCGTCGTCGTTCACGTCGCGGCGAGACTAGCACCGGCTACGATCCGCCGATGGTCATCCCGCCGGCAATTGCCGCTCTCCCTCGCTTCGGCCTGATCGACGCGCCGTCGCCGCTCGCACCGCTCCGTCGCTTCTCCGAGGCGCTCGGGAGGGGCTCCGCCACCGAGGTCTGGATCAAGCGCGAGGACCTTCTGCCGCTCGCCTTCGGCGGCAACAAGCTGCGGAACCTGGAGTTCCTGGTCGGTGCCGCTCTGGCCGAGGGCGCGGACACGTTGATCACCTCGGGCCGGCGCTGGTCGAACCATTGCCGGCTCACCGCCGCGGCGGGTGCACGGGCAGGGCTCGCCGTCCACCTGGTCCTGACCGGACCGCCGCCGGCGCCCGGCGCCGAAGGTCCGAACCAGCGGCTCGACGAGCTCCTCGGGGCGATCGTCCACGTGACCGCGACGGACCAGCGGGCGGAACGCGCGGCGCTGGTGGACGCGGTTGCGGCCGAGGCGCGGGCTGCAGGTCGGCACCCGTTCGTCATCGAAGTCGGAGGGACCGGCCCGGTCGGCGCAGCCGGCCAGGTGCTCGCGGGACTCGAGGTGGCCGATCAGCTCGGCGCGGCCGGTATCGGCGCGGCGACGATCGTCCTGCCGTCGGCCACCGGCGGGACGCATGCCGGGGTCCTGACGGGGCTGGCGCTCGCCGGGCCGCCGAACCGCGCGGTGGTCGGGATCGCCGTCGCCGCGCCGGCGGCAGAGCTTCGGCCGACGATCGACGCGATTCTCACCGGGCTCGAGCCGCTCGTCGGCGGGCGCGTGCCGTCGAGCGCGGTGGTTCTCGAGGATGACCAGCTCGGCGCGGGCTACGGTCAGCCGACCGCGGCTGCCGACGCGGCCACGCCGCTACTCGCCCGGACCGAGGGCATTCTCGTCGACCCGATCTACACGGCGAAGGCGCTGGCGGGACTCGTCGCCCGGGTGCGCGACGGCCGGTTGAGCGGTCCGATCGTGTTCTGGCATGCGGGCGGCGGACCCGGAATCTTCGAGGCGCTGCCACCGCCCGACTGATCTCCACGGTGATGAGATTCGACACAGGCGTGCACGACTGGTGGTCTGAAATCGACCGCTGCCGCCCGAAGTTCGAACCGGTCCATGCTGGCTCGTCATGAATTGATCCCCCACGAGATCAAGCCGGCGGGGAGGGGCGCCGCGGCGAAGGAGCGATGCGGGGAGGAGCGATGCGGGGAGGGGCGCTGCGGCGAAGGGGCGATGCGGCGAAGGGGCGCTGCGGCGAAGGGGCGATGCGGCGGAGGGGCGATGCGGCGAGGGGCGCTGCGGCGAGGTGTCGCGGGGCCAAGGACGATCGGGAGGCGGGAACGGCATCCGCGGCCGCCGGCCCTCCGGAACTTCAGCCGTTCCGGCCCGCCGCCCGCCACGCGTCGCGCAGCCTCATCCGCGCGCCGGTCTGGAGCACCGCCCCCGAATAGACCCGTCCGCCGACGACGAACAGCGCCCAGATCGCCGCGCACATCACCAACGCCGACCCGGCCATCTCCCACGGCTCGATCGCGCCGAGCGCCGCCCGCAGCGGCACGACCATCGGCGCCACCGGCGGGATGAAGCTCGCGATCCGGGCGGCGGTCCCGGACGGATCGTTGAGGGCGACAAAGAGGGCGAAGAAATAGCCGCCCATCGCCAGGAAGCTGATCGGACTCGACGCGTTCGAAGCCTCTTCCATCCGCGACGCGAGCGCGCCGAGCACGCCGAGCGCCGTCGAGTAGAAGGCGTAGCCGAGAATGAACCAGACGAACAGCATCGCGATGGCCGAGCCGGTCGTCGACGGCAGGCTGAAGCGGTTGGTGGCAACCCCCGCGCCGAGCCCGACCGAGACCATCACGACGAGTTGGACGAGGCCGAGGACGCCGATCCCGAGAACCTTGCCGATGAGCAGGTCGCGCGGTTCGATGGTCGAGAGCACGACCTCCACGACCCGGCTCTGCTTCTCCTCGACGACGCCGGTCAGAACCCACGTCCCGAAGGTGAAGATCGAGATGAAGAGCAGGATCACGCCGACGTTCGCGAACACGAACGAGACATCCCGGTTCGGGTCCGGCGGCTCGAGCTGGCGCAGGGTGATCTGGGGCGGCTGGGTGAAGCTGGCCGCGACGACCTGCTGAAGGAGGGGATTGGATCGGCCCTTGACCACATAGCTCGGGAGAGACCCGTCCGGCGGGACGACGAGCACGGCGCTGAGCGAGCCCCCGAGGAGCTCCGCATCGCCCGTCGCGACATCGGAAACCGGCTCGATGGTCACGGTCAGCCCAGCAATCTTCGCCGACGACCGGACGTTCTCGACGAGGCCGGCCGGCGGCGAGCCGACGATGCCGAGGTGCTGGGCCTCGGCGGCATTGCCGATCAGCGTCGGCAGGAAGACGCCGGCAAAGATGATCGCGACCGACAGGATCAGCGAGAAGAGAAAGGCCCGGCTCCGGCCGCGTTCGAGGAGCTCGCGCCGAGCGACCAGCCAGATCGCGCGTCGACGGCTCATGTCCGGACCACCTCCATGAAGAGCTCCGACAGGGTCGGCGGCTGGAATGCGAAGCGCCGGACCTCGCCGGCAGCGGACGCGGTGGCCAGCACGGCGGCGAGGTCGAGGTCGGCCGGCACGAGGAGCCGGGCGAAGTCGCCCCGCTGCTCGACGACCGCGAGATCCGGCCGCCCGGCGAGCCAGGCGTTGGCGTTGCCAGCCACCTCGACCTCGAGATGGCGCCGTGTCGACGCCGCGCGCAGGTCGTCGATGGCGTCGGCGACCACGATCCGGCCGCGGTTGATGATCACGACGTCCTCGCAGAGATCTTCAACCAGGTCAAGCTGATGGCTCGAGAACACGACGGCAACGCCGGCCGCTGCGCGCTCCCGGAGGATGTCCGACATCGTGGCGATCCCGAGCGGATCGAGTCCGCTGAACGGCTCATCGAGGACGAGCAGGACCGGATCGTGGACGAGCGCCGCGCCGAGTTGGACGCGCTGCTGGTTGCCGTGCGACAGGGCCTCAAGCTTGGCCCCGGCCCGGTCGCCCAGCCCGAGGCCGTCGAGCCAACGGGCCGTCGCAGCCTTGGCCGCCTTCGCCGGCAGGCCGTGCTGCTGGGCGAAGTAGCTGAGCTGATCGCCGACCTTCATCCGGGGGTAGAGGCCGCGCTGCTCCGGCATGTAGCCGAACCTCAGGCGCTGGGCCCGCTCGATCGGCCGGCCCTGCCAGGCGATCGTCCCTCGATCCGGCCGGGCAAGCCCGAAGACGCAGCGCATGGTGGTGGTCTTGCCGGCCCCGTTCGGTCCGAGAAAGCCGACGAGGCGTCCGGGCGCGACCGTGAAACTGGCTCCGTCGAGGGCCACGACGGAGCCATAACGCTTCGACAGGTCGGTGATCTCGAGCATGGCTCCTGCGTCTGCGTCTCCCGTCGCGGCCAACCGTAGCGCACGCGAGACCGTCGCCATCTTCGGAAGCTCGGGCTCGCGTCCCGGACCCAGGCCGGAGCTATGGGCGGTCGAGCACAAGCTCGCCATGCCGGTGCGCTACTGACGCTGGCCTGCCCGCGGCCGCTCCGCCGGTGAGCAGGCCCGGAGTGGTTCAGCCGAGTCCGACGATCCGGTAACGGACCTCCCCCCGCGGGGCGACGACGATGACCTCATCGCCGTCGGCGTGACCGATCAGGGCCCGCCCGACCGGCGACACATTCGAGATCCGGCCGGCGGCCGGATCCGCCTCCGCGGAACCCACGACGACGAAAGTCATCCGCCCCCCGGATTCGTCCTCGACCTCGACCGTCGAGCCGAGGGTCACCCGGACGTGGGCCTCGGCTGGCGTCTCGATCACCGTCGCGACGCGCAGCGTTGCCTCGATCGCGGCGATCCGGCCCTCGAGAAACGACTGTTCCTCGCGGGCCGAGGAGTAGTCGGCGTTCTCCTTGAGATCGCCGAGCTCCTTGGCGGACTTGATCCGGGCGATCACCTCGGGGCGCTTCGTCCCGGTGAGCTCGGCGTGCTCGGCCCGGAGCTTCTCCATGCCCTCGGCCGAGACCCAGGTCGTCTCGGTCGCCGGCCGATCGCCGGGCTTGCGTCGAGCGGCCGTGGATCGCGGCGTCGCCGGCGTCGCCCGAGGACGCGCCGCTGTCGCGCCGGCCGGCCGCTGCGGCCGCCGAACCGTCCCGCCGGCCGCCCGGGTCGGCGGCAGGCCGCTGGCCCCGTCGGCTGCCCCCGGCGCCATGACCACGACCCGTCCGGCCGGCGTCGGCCGGACGGGCTCGGCGGGGACAAGGGAGTTGCCCAGGCCGGTCTTCTTGCGCTCGCCCGTCGCGGTTCGCAGGTTGGCGAACGGCAGGACGACGGTCGGATCGTGGAGGGCGGCCCGTTCGGCCGCGGGGATCGTCTCGGCGAATGCGGTCAGGAGGGCGTCCTCGGACTCCTCGACGGCCAGCGTCGCGGCCCACCAGACGCGGGCGTTCTCGAGACCGGTCAGGGCATGGAGCCAGTGGCCCCCGGCATGCGGCCGGCGGTCCCCGAGGGCCGTGTTCCGGATTGCCTCGACCCGTCCGCCGATCGAGCCGTCCGTCGTGCCGACGAACAGCACCCGGGTCGAGGGCAGCCAGAAGGCCTCGAGACGCGAGGCGAGGGCACGGGTCGTCGGGTGGACGCCATCGAGCAGGAGCCCGGGCACGTGCTCCAGCCACTTCCCGATCCGGGTGTGCTCGACCGGTGCGTGGTGCAGGGTCGCCGGCAGTTCGATCACGAAGACGCCGGCCCCCCGGGCCGGGACCGGCCGGCCCCAGACGACGGGTCCATCGGCCATCAGGCCGACCGCCCGGAAGATGGCCGCCGCCCCGTTGTCTGCCGCGATCGTCGTCGCGCCGCGTTCGTCGGTCATGCCGGGCGCCGATCGGCGTCGAACATTGCATGGACGTCGGGATCCTGCCCGCGGTCATCGTCTCGAGCGTCGCCGAGGAAACGAATCATCCTGCCTCCATCCACCTGGACCACTTGGACCGGGGCCATCGGGCGGTCGACCGGTTGGGGGGTATCGTCGCACCGACATGGCCGACCCTGCCGCGCAGCCCTTCGCCGACCTTCGCCGGGCACAGCCGCGCCGACCGCGACCGCCCCGCCGCGCCGGCGTCCTGATCGCGGCGGCGGCCGGGATCGCGGTCCTGGGTGTCGGGTTTGGCCGGTTTGCCGGTCCGGTCGGCGATCCGTCGCCGGACGTGGCTCGTGGATCGACGCCCATCTTGCGGGCGTGCCCCGGGGCGGGAGCCTCGGGCGCGGGCTCCGCCGCCGTTTCCGCCGCCTGCGCCAGTTCCACGGCGATCGCTGGCGGTTCGCCGTCGCCCACCGGCTCGCCGCGCTCACCCTCGACTCCGCCGGGATCGGCGTCTGCGTCGCCGTCGCAATCGGCGCCACTCACCGTCCGCCTTCAGGTCGCTCTCGATCGAGTCCGGACCAGGCTCGCGATCCCGGGCATCTCGGCGACGGTTCTCCTCCCCGACGGAACGACCTGGACCGGGGTCAGCGGCCTCGCCAATGTCGCGGCCCAGACCGCCGTGACGCCCGATACGGCATTCGCCTTTGCCAGCGTCAGCAAGACCTTCACGTCCGCGCTGATCCTCCAACTCGTCGGGGAGGGGAAGATCCACCTGGCCGACTCCGCCGTGCGACTGCTGCCGCAGCTCCGGATCGGCATCGACCGGCGGATCACCGTGGCGATGCTCCTGAACCACACGAGCGGCCTTGCCGACTACTTCCTGAACCCGAAGATCGACGGACCGCTCCAGGCTTACCCCGCCGTCGCCTGGTCCACCGACCGGACCCTGTCGTACGTCGGCAAGCGCCTCTCCGCGCCAGGCGCGGCGTGGCATTACTCGAACACGAACTATCTCCTGCTCGGACTCATCGCCGAGCGCGCGACCGGCCAGCCGCTGGCCGGAGCGATCCGGACCCGGCTGCTCGAGCCGGCCGGGCTCGAGGCGACGTGGGACCAGGTCGCCGAGCCGGCGCTGACGGCGCTGAGCCACGGGTATCGATTTGTCGGCGCCAAGCGGAGCGCCAAGCCGATCGACCTCTGGGACGGCACCGGCGTGACGCCCTTCCGGTCGGTGATCAGCGCGGCGGCCGGAGCCGGATCGATCGCCGGCACGAGCGCGGACCTGGCCCGCTGGGGCCGAGCGCTCTACGGCGGCAACGTCCTTGGGCCGCAGGGCACGGCCATGCTGCTCAGCGGGTTCACCAGGACCACCGGCTACCTCCCCGGCGTCGCCTACGGCTACGGAGTGCAGGCGCTCTCGATCGGCGGCCACCCGAGTCTCGGTCACAGCGGCCGGCTCCTCGGGTTCCGATCGGCGGTCCGCCACTTCCCGCTCGATGGCCTCACGATCGCAGTCCTGACCAACCAGAGCCGGGCCGATCCCGGGCTCATCGTGGCCGCGCTCCTCGCAACCGCGCTGCCGCCGTCCGCGTCCCCGCCGTCGCCGTCGCCGTCGCCGTCGTCATCGGCGCCGCCCCCGGCCGCCGATCCGTCCGGCTGCACGGGCTGCGCCGTCCCCTGAGCGAGCGTCCGTCGTCGACCTGACCTCCGTTGGCCCGGACGAAGGGACCGGGGCCGAGGGTACCGATGGGCCATGCGCGCGACCTCCAGCCGGAGCAGACTCGGGCTCTGCCGGGAGGGAGGGGAATGCCGATCCGGGTCGAGATCTACGGCACCGCTGGCGTGGCCGTTGGCGTCGTCGCCCGAGCGGGGCGGTTGCGCGCGATCCTCGAGAGCGGCGTCGACCTGGTCATCGAGCGCGCGGCCTGGCATCCACTCGACGGCTCGAAGCCACGGCCGAGCGACACCGTGACGATCGCCGCGGACGACATCCTCGTCGCGGTCGCTGCCGAGGCCGACGAGATGCCCGTCCACGCCCAATGGCATGACATCCGCCTCGACGTCGGACCATACCGGGTCGCCGGCCAGATGCCGACGATGCCGGGGTTCGACCCGGGCCGGGCCCTTGCCCGGCCAACCGGCGAGTTCATCCTCCTCCGCGACGTCCGGATCACCCTCGTCGGCGACGAGGACGGGCCGGCCGTCCGCCAGTCCGCCGCGTTCGTCAACCGCTACGTCGTCGACCGGGTCGTGGCCGACCTGATGCTCGGGTTCTTCTTCCCGGGCGCCGAGATGGTCGTGACCGGTGGCCACCAGCCGACCGGCTCGGGGGTTGCGGCGGCCGGCAGTGAACCGGCCCGCGTCAGCCCTGGCGGCGCGGCCCTCGAGGTTCCGACAACGGCCGTCGTTGCTGCTGAGCGACCGGTCGTGGCCGGGAGCGCCCGACCCGCCTGACGCCTACGAGCGACCCGCGCCCGCCCGATGCGGCATCGGCTTCCGGTGCGGATGATGGTCGGGCCGCGGTCCGCCCCGCCCCGTCCCGCCGCGTCCGCCGCTCATGTCGCCGCCACCACGGAGGGGCCGTGGCTCGATGTTGCGGTCGGGAACGAAGCCGTCTTCGACGGTCCACGGGATCGCCTTCCGAAGGAGCCGCTGGATGCCGCGCAGGAGGTCCGTCTCGTCGATGCAGACCAGGCTGATCGCCTCGCCCGTCGCCCCGGCCCGGCCCGTCCGACCAATCCGATGGACATAGTCCTGGGGGTTCCAGGGCAACTCGAAGTTCACCACGTAGGGGAGGTCCTCGATGTCCAGCCCGCGGGCGGCGACGTCGGTCGCGACGAGGACCCGGATGTCTCCGGTCTTGAATTCTTCGAGCGCCCGCGTCCGCTCCGGCTGCGACCGGTCGCTGTGGATCGCGACCGCGTTCAGGCCCTGCCGGTCGAGCCACGTGGCGAGGCGGGTCGCGCTGATCTTGGTCCGGGTGAAGACGAGCAGCTGGCGAAGGTCGTCCTTCCGGATCAGGTGGGCGAGGAGCTCTTCCTTGCGGTCGCGATCGACCGGATAGACGAGCTGCTGGATCGTGTCGACCGTCGCATTGCGTGGCGCGACCTCGACCTCGACCGGGTCGTTCAGGATCGTCTTCGAAAGGCGTCGGATCTCGTCGGCGAACGTCGCCGAGAACATCAGGTTCTGACGCTTGGCCGGGAGCAGGGCGATGATCCGCTGGATATCGGGCAGGAATCCCATGTCGAGCATCCGGTCCGCCTCGTCGAGGACGAGGATCTCGACCTGGCCCAGATTGGCGACCTTCTGACCGACGAGGTCGAGGAGACGACCCGGCGTCGCGACGAGGATCTCGATTCCGCTCCGAAGCTCCTTGATCTGGGGGTCCATCGGCATTCCGCCGTAGACGACGGTCGAGCGGAGCGGCACGGTCCGGCCGTACGTCCGGACGCTCTCGTCGACCTGGACCGCCAGCTCGCGCGTCGGGACGAGGATCAGGGCCCGAACGGGGTGGCGGGCGGGCGAGAACGACGTATTCGCGTGCTGCCGAAGCCGATCGAGGATCGGCAGCGCGAAGGCCGCCGTCTTGCCGGTCCCGGTCTGGGCGGCCGCGAGGATGTCTCTGCCCTCGAGGACCAGCGGGATCGTCCGTGCCTGGACGGGGGTAGGCTCGGTATAGCCCTCTTCTGCCACGGTCCGCAGAAGGTCGGCCGACAGGCCGAGCGTATCGAAGGTCATCAGACTCCTGGCGCCCCGCATCGCGCGAACGAGCGTGTGCGGAACTTGTTGATCGTCTCCTGCTCGCCTCCCTTGACGCCGTGCAAACGACGCGGTGCGAGCCCGGATCCCAGCGAGCATAGCCCATGGCAGGTTCGCTAGCATCGCCCGATGGCATCGGCCGGCACGCGCGCCCTCGACGAGCTCGTCCGAGGAGGCATCGAACACGCCGTCCACGAGTACGCCCCACGCGAGCCGGGCGGCCGCGAGCGCGGCCGCCGACCGGCCTGGGGCGACGACGCGGTCGCGGCCCTGGGCGTCGCTCCGGAGCGGATCCACAAGACCCTCGTCGCGACGGTCGATGGCGGGCTCGCGGTCGCGGTCGTGCCGGTCGCGGCGGAGCTGGACCTGAAGGCGTTCGCCGCGGCGTTCGGCGGCCGGCGGGCGGCCCTGGCCGACCCGGCCGCGGCCGAGCGGGCGACGGGCTACGTCCGGGGCGGGATCAGCCCGCTCGGGCAGAGGCGGCGGCTCCCGACGATCGTGGACGCGGCGGCCCTCTCGCTGGCGACGATCCTCGTGTCGGCCGGCCGCCGCGGTCTCCAGGTCGAGCTCGCGCCGGCCGACCTCGTTCGGTTGACCGGAGCGCGCGTCGCCGCGATCGCCCGCCGCGACTGAGCGAGGCGTCTGGTCAACGATCCGTGCTGGGGCCCCGGCCCATCGGCCACCGGGCGAGACTGGCATACTCCTGCAAGGCCCCCAGGCCGTCCACCCCTGACAGACAGGCTGAACAACAGAAGACCGCCGCCCCCTCGCCAGGACCCTGTCGTCGTCGGCCTCGATCCGGACCCTTGTAGATCCCGGATCGTCGGCCCCGCCACCCGGTTGGATTCGTCCGATCGCCACCCATCCCGGCGAACTGCGCGTCCATCGCGTCCGCGTGCTCCCCTGTCGCTGGCGGCATCACCCACCGTCACCGCGCCCCATGCACGGTGTTCCGGCGGAGAGGAGGCAAGAGCGTTGCCCGTGTCCCAGAACGGCGCCCAGAGGGCGTCTCGTCGTCGATCGTTCCGGGCGGTCCGGCTGCTGGCCATCACCGTCCTGGCGTCGATCTTCGCCGTCGGTGGGCTGGCTGCCCATCCGCAGGCCGCCGCCGCCGCCGGCAAGAAGGTCGTCATCGTCGTCGGCCCGGTCGGTACGAGTACGGCGAACTACATCTACAACGCGAAGAAGCTCGCGAGCCAGGCCCGCTCGTATGGCGCCACGGTCTACGAGATCTACGCCCCCCACGCGACGTGGGCTCGGGTGAAGAGCCTGTCCCAGGGGGCCAACGTCTTCATCTACCTGGGCCATGGCAACGGCTCTCCCAGCCCGTATGGCGCCTTCAGCAAGTATTCGGAGGACGGCCTCGGGCTCGATACGACCGACGGGAGCTACAGCCACACGTATTACGGCGAGTACTACGTTGACCGCTACCTGAATTTCGCGCCGGACTCGGTCGTGATCCTCAACCGCCTCTGCTACGCGTCCGGGAACTCGGAGTGGGGCTCGGCCAATCCGACGAAGGCGACCGCGATCAAGCGGGTCGACAACTACGGCGCCGGCTTCCTGCGGACCGGTGCCCGGGCGGTCTTCGCCGAGGGCATCTACAGCGCCTCCTACATCCTGTCCGGGCTGTTCAAGTCGACCCGGACGATCAGGCAGATCTTCTGGACCGACCCCGCCCGGAGCGGCGCCTACGACTTCGGCTTCTCGTCGGTCCGGAACCCGGGCAAGACGGCACTGATGGACCCATCCTCGCCCGGGCGCTACTACCGCTCGGTCATCGGCGACCTTGGAATGACCGCGGCAACCTGGCGATCCGCCGGGGGCTGATCGGTCGATCCGGGGACAAGCAACGCGTCGACGAAACGACCGCGCCCGCTCAACGGGCGCGGTCGTTGTTCATGCCTGCGCGGGTCCGCCGCTGCCGGGCACGGGCGGGCAGACGGAGGCCCTGGCGGGGTCCACGGCATCGTGAACCCGCCAGGGCCGTGAACCTCGTGCGTTGACCGGCGCGTCGGCCGGTCCGGTTTCGAACTAGACGAAGGCCACGTGGGCGACCACGCCGAGCAGGGTCAGCAGGAGGACGAGGACCAGCAGGATCGCCGGGATGGCGCCGAGCGGGCCGGTCGCGAAGGACTGCATCTGGGCGGTCATCGAGAACGACTCCTTTCGGGCTCCGCGGCGATCGGGTGATGGCTCGTGAGCGAACCGTACGCCCGGCCGGGCCGAGGCCAGCGGTCCTCCGTCGTGAAGCGGGGGCCGAGCCGGCCGTGGACGGATGACGATGCTCCCAGGCGTCCGCTCCTCACTCCCGTCGCGCCACTTGCCGTGGGCGGCGCGCTCCGGGCTGCCTCATCCTGCCGGCGCTCCCGCTCCCGCTCCGGCGCCTGATCCGCTTCCCGCCGCGACCGCCGTGGCACTCTCGCGTCCCCGGTAGCCGACGACGGCGATGACGAACCCGATCCCGGTGATCGCTCCCGCGAGGAAGAAGACCTCGCGGACGCCGATCACGTCGCCGACGATCCCGGCAAACCCCATCGACAGGATGCTCGCCGCGGACATCGATGCCTGCACGACCGACATCACCCGGCCCCGCTGGCCGTCCGGGGTCGACAACTGGAGGATGGTGATGACCGCCGCCTGGAGGGGCACGATGAACCAGCCAACCGCGAACATCAGGGCGAGGAGCTGCCAGATCGCCGACACGTACCCCGCCACGAAGATCGTGACCGCCACGCCGGCCATCCCGATCGTCACGATCGAGCTCGGCGTCAGCCGCCGGGCGAGCACCCCGATCAGCCCTGAGGCGAGGATCATCGACGCGCTCTGGGCGAGCTCGACCGGGCCGAGCCAGACGGCGCCGACGTGGAGGACGCGGACGACCAGCGGCACGAACAGGACGTTCACGGCGCCGAGCCCGAGCATCGACACCGCCAGGGCGAGGATCGTCGTGGCGAGGATCCGCGAGCCGGTGATCGTCCGGAGTCCGACCCCGAGCGACGCCCTTACGCCTTCCGCGGCACGGCCGCTGGCCTGGATCACGCCCGTCGCGGCCGGCAGCCGCGAGATCAATGCGAATGAGGCAAAGAACGTGAGCGAGTCGAGGATGAATGCCGGCCAGAACGTCCCGACCAACCCGACGATCAGGCCCGCCAGGGCCGAGCCGACGACCGCCGAGACGACCCGCGTCGCCTGAGCCAGCGAGTTCGCGGCGAGGAGCCCCTCGCGGGCGACGATCCGCGGCAGGATGGCCCCGCGCGCCGGTGTGAAGAACGTGCCCACGGCCGACTGGGCGAAGGCAAGGAGGTACAGGAGCCACAGGCTCGAGGCGCTGCCGACGAGGACGAACCCGAGGACCACGATCCCCCGGATGAGATCCGAGGCGAGCATGATCCGGCGGCGGTCGAACCGGTCGACGTAGGTCCCCGCAAGAAGCCCGATCGTGAGCGGCGGGATCGCGAGGACGATGGCCATGCCCGCGAGCGCAGCCGTCGAACCGGTCAGGGCGTTGACCAGGAGGAGCAGGGTGAGGTTCGTCAGGCCGTCGCCGGCCTCGCTGATCAGTTGTCCCAGCCAGAGGAGACGGTAGGCCGGGATCCGGAAGAGGTCGCGGATGCCGAGGGCCGGTATGGGCGCGGCGGCGGTCGTCGGGTCAGTCATCGGAAGGCTCCTGGGTCGTGTCGTGGCGGTTGTCGAGGACGGGGTAGAGCGCGAGCAGCAGGCCGAAGGGCTGACTCTCCGGATCGTCGGCCGGGTCGTCCTCGAATTCGGCGAGGACCGCGGTCAGGCGGTCGCGGAGCTCCATCGCCCGAGCGGGCGTGAGGCGGGCGAGGTCCTGGCGGAGGATCCCCCGGCTCGTTTCGCTGGTCGCATCGAGCTGGAGGGCGCCGTCGCGGAGCGCCCGCCCGACGTCCTCGCGGGCCGTGTCGAAGATCGAGCGGAGGACCTCGTCGAGCGCCGCCGCAGTCTCGTCGGCGGGGCCGCCGCCGGACAGGAGGGCGTGGTCGAGCCGGACGTTGAGCTGGGCGATGCGGTAGCGGGTCTCGATGATCCCCGACACGACCCGCTTGCCGGCGACGCGGACGAACTCATGTTCCTCGAGGATCGCGATGTGGTGGTACAGCTTCGTCGGGCCGACCTCGAGGGCGGCGGCGAGGCGCTTGACCGTCCAGTCCTCGTCGGCGGCCTGGATCATCGTTTCGAGGATCCGGAGTCGGACCGGGTCCGACAGCGCCTTCAGGGTCTCGACGTCCGAGATGACGCGCTCGGCGACCGGCGTCAGGTCTGTCTCGATGGGGATATCGGCCACTCGTTCACGCCTCACACATCATTCAACAAGTGTTGAACGTTATGTGCGCATCAAATCATGCCTGTCAAGCCCCCCCGGTCAGCCGCGCCGAATCGCGCCAGGCGCCGCCCGAGACGGGCGACTGATGGTGCCTCTGGCCGGACGGGTCGCGGCGGCCTACCATCCGACGATGACGACGACCAAGACCGACCGACTTCAGTTCACCGGTGACGAGGCCGCCGACCGGCTCCTCGTCAGCGATCCACTCGCCCTGCTGATCGGCTTTTCGCTGGACCAGCAGGTCCCGCTCCAGAAGGCCTTCTCGGGGCCGCTCGAGTTGAGTCGCCGGATCGGCGGGCTCGACGCGAAGCGAATCGCGACCATGGATCCCGACACGCTCGACCAGGCATTCCGGACGCCGCCGGCCCTTCATCGCTTTCCGGGCAACATGGCCAAGCGGGTCCGCGAGCTGGCGGCGTTCCTCGTCGAGCGCTACGACGGGGAAGCGGCCCGGATCTGGCTCGAGGCGAAGGATGGCGCCGACCTCCACGCGCGGCTCCTGGCGCTGCCTGGCGTCGGGCCGATGAAGGCGGAGACGCTCGTCGCGATCCTCGGCAAGCAGCTCGGCGTGCAGCCGGCCGGGTGGGAGGCGTTCCTGCCCGACCACATGACCCTCGGCGATGTCGACGGGCCCGAGGCGCTCCGGCGCTATCAGGACTGGAAGCGCGGAATGAAGGCGGAGAAGCGGGCCGCCGAACAGCAGGGCTGAACCCGCCGGGCGGTCCGCTCTGGGTCACGTCCAGGCCATTCAGGACGCTTCCTGCCAGATGCGATATCGTTGCCGGAGCAACGACGTCTCAGATGAGGCCCGCACATGGACGACCCGATTCGCTCAGCGCTGTCCCGGGGCGGCGTGATCGACATGACGACGACCGGCCGCCGGACCGGCCAACCCCGCCGGATCGAGATCGCCTTCCATCCAATCGACGGTGGGATCTGGATCTCGGGGATGCCGTCACCGAGCCGCCGCGGCTGGATCGCCAATCTCGAAGCAGATCCGCGGCTCACGATCCATCTCAAGGGTCCGGCCGTGGTGGCGGACCTGCCCGCGACGGCGCGGATCGTCGCGGATCCCGCCGAGCGTCGCCGCATTCTCGAGCGCGTCGCCGCGGTCTGGGGCCGGACCGATCTCGATACGATGGTTCAAACGAGCCCGCTCATCGAGGTCACCATCGACCACCCGGCAGGGCGGCCCGTCGCCGGCGGGGCGGTTGGCGCGAGCGCCGACCAGGGCGCCACCGGCGGGCGCTGAGCAGACAGGTGAAGACCCCGGAGATCTCCGGGGTCTTCAATTCTCGCGCTGGAGTCGCCCTACAGGCTCGGTGCGTTGAACGTGTCGCAGTCGGTCGCGTTGCCCGACTGGTAGCCGGTCGTGAACCACCGGACCCGCTGCGCCGAGGTCCCGTGGGTGAAGCTGTCGGGGTTGACGCCGCCGCCGGACTGCTGCTGGATGTGGTCGTCACCGACGGCCTTGGCCGCGGCGTCGGCCGCCGCGATCTGGTCCGCCGTCAGCGGCTGGATGAAGCCTGTCGACTGGGCGTTGTGGGCCCAGACCCCGGCATAGCAGTCGGCCTGCAGCTCGGTCCGGACGGACCGGCCCGTTGCGCCCGTGTCGTTTCCGCCCGCCTGGAGGTCACCGAGGAGGTCCTGGACGTGGTGGCCATACTCGTGGGCCACGACGTACGCCCGGGCGAACGGAGCGTCCTTCGCCCCGAACCGGGTCTGGAGCTCCTGGAAGAAGCCGAGGTCGAGATAGACCTGCTTGTCGACGGGGCAGTAGAACGGCCCGGTCGATGAGGTCGCATCGCCGCAGCCCGTCGACGTCGCACCGGTGAAGAGGACCGTCTGCGCCTTCGTATAGCCCTTGACCTCGGTGGCCCAGAAGGCCTGGATGCTGTTGACGTCGCCAACGATCTGGCAGTCCTCGCGCTGGTTCGCATCGGCGCCCGTCTTGCAGCTCGCAAGGGCCGACGACTGGGGCGTGTTCGGGTCCACGCCCTGGTTGCTGCCGGTCCCGGTCAGGTCGGCGGGGTTGCCGCCGAGCAGGACGTAGACGATGGCGATGACGAGGCCGAGCCCGCCGCCGCCGACCGCAAGGCCGCCGCGTCCGCCGATCCGGCTCGAGCCGCGGACGTCGGTGACCTGTGATGGGTCGAGTCGGGCGTTTGGATCGAATGTCATCTGGGTCTGACCTCCGGGCACTGGGGAACCGCTGGAGTTGTAGCCCATGGTGAGCCATCGGCGGCCCACCGGCCAGGGCAACGCTCGTCTCAACGACGTTGCGAGTTGCCGGTCCGGCGCCGTGTCCGTCGGACTGAACGGTTCGGTGACAGATCACGAGGAGCGCATTCAGCGGGCCGAATCGACCGTCCGCCAACCTCGATCGGGCTCTTTCGACCGACGCCCAGGACGACTCATGACACGTCCTGGCATATATTTACGGCATGCTCCGGGGGTGAGTGAAGCGGTCATCGGGATCGCCCCAGCAGAGGTGCGAAATGCTCCATTCAGAGGCGTTCATGCGAGCGATCCACGCGGACCGGGTGCGCGATCTCGAGCGAGCGGCGCGGGACCGTCGGCTCATCAGCGGATCGACCGAACCGGACGCGCCGAGCCTGTCGACATCGTTTGTCCGACCGGTCCCGGCGGCCCGCCGGAACCCGGGCGGCGGGTCCGCGAACGTCCCCGCCTAGATCGGACCAGCCACCAGGTGCATGATCAGGCCGGGTTGCGGCGGGGGATCGCCGCCGGGCAGGGCGTCGTAGAGCGAGGCCGTGCGGCGGGCCTGGGCCGCGACCCGCTCCCGCAGGTCGGCGGGCTCGATGACCTCGCAGTCCGGCCCGACAGCCAGGATCTGGGACGCCGCTTCGGTCGGCCAGTCGAGGCTCACCCGGATCCGCAGCCAGCCCTCCGGATCGGGCTCCTCGAGCCGGACGAGGGTGTCGAACGGTCGATCGCCGATGACGCTGCGGAGACGTGGCAGGCGGTCTGCAGCGAGGCGGAGGACAACGTCGGTTCGGGGCGTGTCTCGCTCGTAGGCGGCGCTCGACTCGGTCCAGAACGCCGCGAGATCGAAGGCGGGCGGGCGCTCGAACCGCTGGTCGAGCGCTGTCACCCGGGCGACCCGCGAGACGCGGTAGGTGCGCGGCTGACCGTCCGCGTCTGCGATCAGGTACCAGACGCCGGCCTTGAGGACGAGTCCGAGCGGCTCGAGGACCCGATCGACCGTCTTGTCGCCGCGGTCATAGCCGATCTCGATCCGCTGGCTTTCCCAGACCGCCTCGGACAACGGGCCGAGAAGCGGCACCGGTTCATCCGCGTGATACCAGGCGGCCGCGTCGAGATGGAACCGCTCGACGAGACGTGATGCCCGGGCGCGCAGCTCGACCGGGAGCGACGCCAGCACCTTGAGCCGAGCCGCCGCCACCACGGTGCCGAGCCCGAGCTCCGCCGCCGGCCCCGGCAGGCCGGACAGGAAGAGCGCCTCGGCTTCGTCCGCGGTCATGCCCGTCAGCCGGGTCCGGTAGCCGTCGACCAGACGGATCCCGCCGTGCGGTCCGCGATCGGCGTAGATGGGCACGCCCGATGCGCTCAGGGCATCGACGTCACGATGGATCGTCCGAACGGACACTTCCAGCTCGCGGGCGAGCTCGGCCGCAGTCTGGCCGCCGCGCGACTGGAGGAGGAGCAGGACAGAGACGAGACGAGACGCACGCATCGCCGCGACCATACCAAATGGTGACAAATACTGTCGAGTAAGTCGAGGAGGCACTGGCGGCAATCTACGGGCGGCACGCGTCCGCCGCCAGCTCCGCCGCCAGCTCCGCCGCTAGCTCCGCTGCGTTCCCTGATCCCGGAGGAACTGCTCGATCTCGGTGATCAGGTCGTCTCCGGCCGGCAGGCGCTCCTCGTCGACCATCGCCTCCAGACGCTGGACGTAGCCGCGGGTGTTCTCGTCGGCCGAGGTCGCGGCGTCGAGGCGCGTCCGGAGCTCCGTCGACTCATCGCCGAGGGCGCCACTGTCGAGTTCCACGTCGAGGTGGCGGGCAACCGTCCGGTGGAGCGCCAGGGCGGCCGGCGGGTACGGCCCGCTCACGTAGTGGGGCACCTGGGCGAAGTAGCCGACAGCGGTGACGCCAGCTTCCGCCGCCCGCATCTCGAGCACGCTCACGAGCGCTGCCGGGACCCGCAGAACGCCCGCCGGCCCGGGCCGGATGTCGCCGCGCAGGAGACCCGGCCGGGACGCCGTCCCGAGGATCGGCACGGCTCGGGTGTGCGGCACGGCGGCTGGGATCGCGCCGATGCTCACCCACTCGGCGACGCCCATCGCCTGGGCCGCCTCGACGACCGCGTCGGCCAGGCGTGGCCAGCGATAGTCGGGCTCGGGGCCGGTCAGGATCAGGACATCGCGTTCCGGCCGGCGGGCCAGGCGGATCGTGAACTCCGGCCAGGTCATCTCCGAAAGCCGGCCATCCTCGATCTCGATCGTCGGCCGGCGGGCCCGGTAGTCGAAGAGGCGGTCGGCGTCGAACGTCGCGACCACCTGCCCACCTTCGGCGATCTGCGCCGCCGCTGTGGTGGCCGCACTGCCGGCGTCGACCCAGCCGTCGAAGGCGACGACCAGGGCGGGCCGGTTCAGCGGCCCAGGATCGTCAATGCGATAAAGCGCCACACCGACAGAATAGGCGACGGCTGATCGACCGGCCGCTCGACTCCCCGCGCGTCGAGCATCGCGAGCCCCCGGTCGCGCTCTGGGCTGCCTGGGGGCGGTGATCGAGATGATCCGTTCCACGAGACGCCTGGTGCATCACGCGGGACGCGGCACGTCGCTCCGCCCGCGATGCGCGACCGTCGCGGAGGCCGTCCCGGAGACGCCGCACAGCGGGCGCAGGGTCACGGCGGCCGACCGGCGGACGCCGCCGTGCCACCAGCGAGGGATCGATGATCCGCACCACCCCGTTCCACGATCGGACGAATGCGGCCAACACAACGGGCCTGTGGGAGCACTGGTCGGGGTATCTCGTCGCCCAGAAATACCAGCTGTCCGAGAAGTTCGAGTACTTCGCGATCCGCAACAGCGCGGGCCTGTTCGACTCCTCGCCGCTCTACAAGTACCGGATCCACGGCCGCGGCGCGGAGGCCTTCCTGGGCGGCGTCCTCGCCCGCGACATCCGGACCTGCCAGGTCGGCCACGGCCAGTACACCGCGTGGCTTGACGACCGCGGCTTCGTCGTCGAGGACGGGGTGATCTTCCGGACCGCGGCGGACGACTATCTCCTGACCTGCGCCGAGCCGAATTTAGCCTACTTCGACGCCCTCGTCGGCCGCCACGACGTGACGATCGACGACGTCAGCGAGGCATCCGCCGTCCTGTCGATCCAGGGCCCCAAGTCGCGCGAGATCCTCGCCTGCCTCGCCCCGTCGGTCACCGACCTGCCGTACTTCGGGGTGGCGGATGCGACGATCGCCGGCGCCCCGGTGACGATCTCGCGGACCGGGTACACCGGAGACCTGGGCTACGAAATGTGGATCCCGGCCGAACGAGCCGTCCCTGTCTGGGATGCGGTGACGGAGGCGGCGGCCGGCCGCGGCGTGATCCCGTTCGGGATGGTCGCGCTGTACATGGCCCGGATCGAGGCCGGGCTGCTCCTCCTCGACGTCGACTTCAGGTCGAGCCGGTTCGCCTGGACGGACGCCAATCGCTCCACCCTGGTCGAGCTCGGGCTCGGCTGGATGGTCCGCGACCTGGCGGCCGACGACCGCCGGTTCATCGGTCGACCGGCCCTCGAGCGCGAGCTCCGCGACAAGACCTCGCGCTGGAAGCTGACGGGGCTCATCCTCGACTGGCAGGACTACGACCGGCACTACGATGCGGCTGGGCTCATCCCGCCGAAGGACCACACGCCGATCCAGGACGAGTACTACGTCTATGACAACGCCGGGGCGCAGCTCGGCTACGCCACGAGCCTGATGTACTCGCCGATGCTCCAGCGCCACATCGCCCTCGCCCGTGTACCGCTCGACCGCACCAAGCCCGGCTCGCCGGTGAAGCTCGAGCTCCCGATCAATCATCGCTACGAGTACTTCGACGCCGCCGTCGCCCGGCTGCCGCTCTACAACCCTGATCGGAGGACCGCCTGATGGCGACGACGAGCGCGCCCGCCGGCAACGGCACGCACCCTGCGACGAACCTGCCGGACCGTCGAGCAGACGATCGGACCTACGACGCGATCGTCATCGGCGGCGGCCACAACGGCCTCGTCAACGGCGCGTACCTCGCCAAGAACGGGCTCCGGACGCTCATCCTCGAGCGGCGCCACCTCGTCGGCGGCGCCGCCATCACCGAGGAGCTCCGGCCCGGGTTCTGGTTCACGACGTTCTCCTACGCCCTGAGCCTCCTCCGACCGGACATCATTCACGACCTCGAGCTGACGAAGCACGGGTTCATGCCCTTGCTCATGCCATCGACCTTCGCTCCGATGGAGAACGGCGACTACCTCCTGCTCGGCCAGGACCACGGCGAGAACATTCGCGAGATCGCCCGCCACAGCCCCCGCGACGCCGACGCTTACGAGGCGTTCAATCACGACGTCCTCCAGGTCTGCCGGGCGATCAAGCCGCTCCTCGACCAGGTCCCACCGGACATCTTCAGCAACGATCCTGAGGAGCTCGTCGCGCTGGCCGCCCTCGGCTCTCGCTTCCGGTCGATGGACAAGAAGGTTCTCCATGACGCGGTCCGGTTGTTGACCGGATCAGCCGCGGACTTCCTCGACGACTATTTCGAGTCGGACATCATCAAGGGCTACCTGGCCTCGTCGTCGATCATCGGCACGAAGGTCGGGCCGTACTCCCAGGGTTCGGGGCTCGTGCTCCTGTACCACATCCTCGGCGAGCATGACGGCGAGTTCGGGGCGTGGGCATTCCATAAGCAGGGCAACGGCGGCTTCACCAAGGTCCTCGCTCGGGCGGCTCAGGCGTTCGGTGCCGAGATCGCCCTCGAGTCGCCCGTCGAGCGGGTGATCACCGCCAACGGCCGCGCGACGGGCGTGGCCCTCGTCGACGGGACCGAGTTCCATGCCCCGGTCGTGGTCTCGGCCCTCGATCCGCGGCGGACGTTCCTCGAGCTCGTCGATCCGCGCGAGCTGCCGACTGATCTCGTCGACGCGATCGAGCGCTTCCGATTCCAGGGCACGTCGGCCAAGGTCAACTTCGCCCTCGACGGGGCGCCACGCTACCCGGCCCTCGGCGACCGGACCGACCAGTTCCGCGGCTTCACGAATATCGGCCCGTCGATGGAGTACCTCGAGCGAGCCTACGACGACGCGAAGTACGGCTGGTACAGCAAGCGGCCGTATATCGATGGGGCCATCCAGTCGACGATCGACCCGGACATGGCGCCGCCAGGCAAGCACGTCATGAGCACCTTCATCCAGTACGCCCCCTACCACCTCCGCGAGAGCGACTGGGACACCGAGAAGGAGCGCTTCGGGGACACGGTCCAGGCGACCCTCGAGTCGTTCTTCCCGGGCTTCGGCGACCTCGTCCTCCAGCGCGAGATCCGGACCCCGCTCGACATCGAGCGGACCGTCGGGCTGTCCGAAGGCAACATCTTCGCCGGCGAGTTCCTGGCGCCCCAGATGTTCCTCTTCCGTCCGGCCCCCGGCTGGTCGCAGTACCGGACCCCGATCGACGGCTATTACCAGTGCGGCTCGGGGACCCACCCCGGGGGCTGCGTGATGGGGGCTCCGGGCAAGCTGGCGGCCGGCCAGATCCTCAAGGATCGCGCCCGGTCGGGTTCGCGAACGGCGGGTCGGGTCGCCGTCGAGGCCTGATCCGCCAGTCGGCCGGCCTCCGCCGGGCGGATCGCGATGGCCAGCCGATCCGAACCTCGCGCTCGCCGGTCCGGTACATTCAGCCATGAGGTCCGCGAAGACGCCGCCACGCCACGACCGACGCGGGGAGGTGTCTCGCCCGGCCAGCGTCTCACGCGACGGCGCCACGCCCAGGATCAACGCGCGAGTCCGTCGCTGGCTGGCCGGCCCGGGCCTGCTCGTCGCGCTCACCCCGTTGGTCCTTGCCGCCGCCGCGCTTGGCGCGTCACCGACGCCGGTCACCGCCGCCGCGCCGGCGGCGCTGGTCACGGCCGAGTCGCTCGGAGAGATCCAGGCCTGGCTCGACTCGGATGTCATCGTTCCGGACGCTCCAGCCGGCGCTTCCCTCGAGGCCGGGATCACGTTCTGGGACATCGGTCAGCTCGTGATCGCCCCGGTCGATCGCGTCTATGTCCGGTTGCGTCCGGCCACGGGCTCGGCCGCGCCGGCGGAGGGGCGGATCGAGACGGACTTCCCGGGTCATGTCGTCGCGACGCTCGAAGTCCCGAAGGGCGGCCCCGGATCGATCGAGGTCGGCGTGCACGGCCAGGCCTGCGATTCGAGCGGCACCTGCCGGCCCACGGACATCCCCCTGAAGGTCAGCGGGACCGGGCCGCCGCCAGGGTCCAGGGTCTTCGACCTCGTTGCCGGTGCGTTCCACGACATCGTCGGTGACGTCGTGGTCGGGCGGTCGACAGCGGTGACGGTCGACGTCGTGCCGCGGGGCCTGTGGGATCCGACAAAGGTCGGCCTGACCGATCGAGTCGACGTCGTCGCCTCCATTCCCAACGACCGGTCGGGCGCAACCACGGGCCTGGGGGCCCTGCAGCGCGAAGGCGGCGTCGGGACGCCGTACGTCGGGGCCATCGTCATCCGTCTGGGCGGCCCAGCCGATCTGGCCGTGGCGATCCCGGTCGGTGGCTCGGACCTCATCGTCGCGGGCGAGCACCGTCGGGTGAACGTCATCGAGGCGAGCCTCCATTCCTCGGCCGAGCCGCCGGTCGCGAGCCGGGCGGCAGAGGCGCCCGTGCCATCTCCCGGCCCGTCGCAGGTCCCGGATCCGGGCATCCCGGTGGTCGTTTGGATCCTGCTCGCGGCCGTCGTCCTCGGCGGCGGGGGACTCCTGCTCCGGGTCCTCGCGGATCAATGACGGCCGCTCGAACCCGGTCCAGCCTTGGCGGTGTATTCGAGGTCATGAACCCGACCGCTCCCCGCCCCATCCGTCGCGGCTCCCTCCGAATCCGCGCCGTCGGGACGCTGGCGGCCACCGCCCTGGCCTGCCTGGTCCTTGTCTCTGGCCCGGCCCGCGCCGCCTCGCCGGGGCCGTCCGGTTCGCCGTCGACCGATCCCGGCGTCGCGGCCGGCTTCGACAACCTGGAGGTCTGGCTGGATCGCCCGTTGCCGCGGGTCGCCGCCACGGGCAGCACGCTGCCGATCGGGCTGATGATCTGGGACAAGGGGGTCGGGCGGCCCGCCGCGATGGGCGGGCTGTACCTCCACCTGAAGCCGGCGCAGGGCAAGGCGAAGGCGACGAGCGCCGAGACGCAGTCGGACTTCCCCGGCCACTTCCTGGCGAACATCATCGTGCCCGCCGGCGGGCCCGGCTCGGTCGAGGTCGGCGTCACGGGCCGCTCGTGCAGCTCCGATGGCACGTGTAGCGACGCCGAGTTCCCGTTCAAGGTCGTCGGGACCGGGCCACCGCCGGACGCGCCGCGATCCGGGCTGATCAGCGCCATCGTCCATGTCCCGACCGCCCAGGTGCCGGCGGGCGAGCCGATGGACATCGGCGTCGACGTCACGCCTCGCGCCAAGTGGGCAGATGGCGCGCTTGTCCTGCCGGATCGGCTGATCGTCGCCGTGACGCTGCCGGACCGGCCGGACATTGCCACGACGGAGCTCCTCGCGGACCCGAGTGCCCCCGGCGCCTACCGCGGCTCCATCGCGATCGCAGACGCGGGCGACGTCGCCCTCCTATTCGCATTCCCGGTCAACGGGCAGGCCGACGATGTGATCGAACAGGCGACGACCCGGGTCCGGATCGTTGGGGCGGTTGCGAGCCCGGCGACCCCGAGCGGCGAGAAGCCCGCGCCGGCGCCGGTGGGCGACCAGCCACCGTGGGTCCTGATCGGTGGCGGGCTCGTCGCGGTCGTGGCGGCGGGGTTCGTCATCCGGCGAGCGTTCGCGGACCTCTGATCCGCGGGCAGCCGGCCCCGGCCGGGCTCGGTTGGGTTCCGGCGGAGCCCGCCGGAGCCCGCCGGAGCCCGCCGGAGGACGGTCAGTCGACGACCATTCCGAACGGCGCGCCACCGCCCGGGATCGCGATCGGCGACCCGGCGATCTCGCTGACGGACGTGCCATCGACCGCGAACGCGCTCACCTTGGCAGCGCCGGCATCGACGACGTACAGGAAGCTGCCATCGGGCGAGACCGCTGCGTCGAACGGGCGGAGCCCGGTCGGGCTGGCGAAGGCCGTGCTGCCGACGAGATCGAGGCTCCCCCCGGCATGGATCCCGTAGCGCGAGATCGAGCCGGACGCCGTGTTCACGGCGAACAGGGCCTTGCCGTCGGGGCTGATGGCGACCCAGCAGGCCGCCGTCTGGTTGTCCGCAAACGGCGAGCCGTTGATGGCGGTCAACCCGCCGTCGGCGGCGACGTTGTAGACCGAGACCGAGCCGGCGCCTGGGCCGTCGTGGGCGTTGGAGACGAAGAGGCGGTCGCCGTCGGTCGGCGAGAATGCGCTCCCGAACGGGCCGATCCGCTGGGCGGTGAACGGTGATCCCGGGGCTGCCGTCAGGCGGCCGTCGGCGCCGATCCGGAACCCATCGAGAGACGACGGCCCGGCATTGGGTCCGACCCGGGTGCCGACGAGGCGGCGGCCATCGGGGCTGATCAGGACGTGCCCCGGAAGGGCGTTGTCCGGCAGGCTGAAGGCCGAATCGGCGATCGGAGTCAGGCGGCCGCCGGCGTTCAGGCGGAACCCGGTGTAGTTGCTGCCGCCCGCGCCGCCATTGGCGACGTAGACCAGGCTGCCGTGGACGGCGATGCTCGTCGGCGCGGCTCCATTGGAGGCAGTGACCGCGACGAGCTGGAGCGAGCCGTTCGGCTTGATCCGGAGCACCGAGATGTCGTTGCTGGCCGGGTCGGTGGCCAGAAGGTAGCGGCCGTCAGCCGTCTCCTGGAGTCCGCCGGCCGAGCCGAACGGCGTTCCCGTGCCGGCGCCGCCCGCATCGAACGGCGATCCCGGGATCTGGGTCAGGGACCCATCGGCGTGGCGATTGAAGCCGGCGACGGTGTTGCGGCCGGCCGTGTTGTTGTTGACGTAGACGTGGCCGGTCGAGGCCGGGCCTGCGGCGAGCGCGGCGCTCGCGGTCAGGCTGGTCGCCACGGCCGCGGTTGCCGCCGCGAGGCTGATGAGATGACTGAGTCGACGCATCCTGGAAGGAACCTCCTGTCTGGCCGATCGGGGTGGTCGGCGTGCTGGACGGCACGATGGCCACCGCCGATGTCGGGCCCGTGACTGCTAGTTGACGATCGCGTGACACCGGTCCGTCGAGGGAGGCTCGTCATCCTTCGGCAAGGAACCAGGGCGCATGGTGTGGCCATGAAGACCTCGGCCCGACGCAGCCCAGCCGACCGAGACCGCGCGATCGCCCGCCTGCGGGCCCTCACGATCGGAAGCAGCATCGCCAGCATCGCCGCAGTCGGCGGCTTCGGCGCAATGGCCGCCCTGACGTATGACGGCAGCCCGAACGGAATCACGACGGCGGCGGTCACGACCGCGGACAATGGGGTCACGACCGGCACGACGAGGACGACCACCACGGGCACGACAAGCAGCGGCACGGCGACCACCACCGCGACGGCAGCCCCGACGACGACGACCGGGACGGCCCACGCGGCGACCGGGTCCTCGTGATGGAGCCTCGGACTGCCGATTGGCGGGCCCTCGGCACCGGTGTCCGGCTCGTCGTCGTCGACGGCGACCTAGATGCGGCCCGGAGCGCGGTCGAGGACATCCTCGCCGCGGTCGACCTCGCGTACAGCCGGTTCCGCGACGACAGTGAGATCGTCGGACTCAACGCGCGAGCTGGAGCCGTGGTCGCCCTGAGTCCGCTCCTCGGACGAGCCATCGACGCGGCCCTGCGGGCCGCCGCAGCGACCGGCGGTGCCGTCGATCCGACCGTTGGGCGGGCGATGCGGGCGATCGGCTATGACGCCGATTTCGACCGCATCCGGAACCCAGCGGGGCCGATCGAGCTCCGCCTCGAGCCGATCCCGGGCTGGCAATCCGTCCGACTGTCCGCCAATCGCAGCGAGGTCCAGGTCCGGCGCGGCGTGGAGTTGGACCTCGGCTCGGTCGGCAAGGGCCTCGCGTCCGACCTGTCCGCCGCCGCCGCGCTCGTCGCCATGCAGGACGTTGCGACGGCGCCGGACCGCTGCGGCGTCCTTGTCTCGCTGGGCGGCGACATCGCCTGCGCGGGCAGCGCGCCCGACGGCGGCTGGCGAATCCTGATTTCGGAGGACAGCGACACTCCGGCCGACGCGCCCGGCGAGGTGGTCGCTATCCAGACCGGGGCGCTCGCGACATCGAGCACGACGGTTCGGCGCTGGCGTCGCGGCGATGCAGACCTGCACCACCTGATCGACCCACGGACGGGCGGATCCGTCGACTCCCCGTGGCGGACCGCGTCGGTCGCTGCCGCCTCCTGTGTCGACGCCAATACCGCGGCGACGGCCTCGATCGTCCTCGGCGATGCGGCCGTCGCCTGGCTCGGGACCGCCGGCCTGCCTGCTCGGCTCGTCGCCCGCGACGGCTCCGTGACCCGTGTCGGTGGCTGGCCGGAGCCGGACGACCCGCCGGAGCCGGCCGACGCCCCGGGCCCGAACCCGGCCGGGCCTGAGTCCAGCGTCGTGCTGGGCACGTAACTCGTTCGAAAGGTGTCGTCTCTCATGATCGGCTCAGCCCCGATCCGGGGATTGCATCCGAGCCCATCGAGGGAGCGCCCGATTTCATGTCGTCGCAGATCCTGTGGTTCACGACCCGGGGAGCCGGTGTCGTCTCGCTGGTCCTCTTCAGCGCGGTCGCCTGCCTGGGTCTGCTGGCGGTGGCCCGGACCCAGTCCACGCGCTGGCCGCGGTTCCTGACCGTCGAGCTCCACCGCAATCTGGCGCTCCTCTCGATCGTGTTCCTCGGGATCCACATCGTCACCGCGATCCTCGACCCGTTCACCAACCTCGGGATCAGCGCGGCCCTCGTGCCTCTGGCCTCGACGTACCGGCCCCTGCCGGTGGCCTTCGGGGTCGTCTCGGTCTATCTCGTCCTCGCGGTGATCATCACGAGCCTCCTCCGGGAGCGGATCGGGCACCGCGTCTGGCGGGCCGTCCACTGGACGTCGTACCTGTCCTGGCCGCTCGCGGTCGAGCACACGCTCACGTCCGGCAGTGACTCCTTCTCGATCTGGCTCCTCGCCGTCCAGGGCGCCTGCGTCCTGGCCGTGAGTCTCGCCCTCGTCTGGCGCCTCACCTCCGGCGGCACCAACCGCAGCCGACTCGCGGCCGTCACCGGCGGCACCGCCGACCCCGTGGCCGTCGACCCGGCCTGGAGGAACCACTGATGGAACCGCGCCTCTTCGCCGGGCCGCCCGCCACGTCTGGACCCGAACCGCTGGCCGATCATCTCGGCCGCCTTGGTCAGGCGCCGTCCGGCGCGGCCGCGACCGCGGCGATCGATGTCCTCGAGGAAAGCGGCCTCCTCGGCCGCGGCGGCGCCGGCTTCCCCGTGGGCCGGAAGTGGCGCTCCGTGGCCGGCCAGACCGGCGGCCGGCCCGTCGTCCTCGCCAATGGCGCCGAGGGCGAGCCGCTCAGCGCCAAGGATCGGACGCTCCTTCGGCTGCGGCCGCATCTCGTCCTCGACGGAGCGATCCTGGCCGCTGAAGCCGTCGGCGCCGATCGGATCGCGCTCTACATCGGGACGGGCCATCGCGATGCCCATGCTTCGCTGCGGCGGGCCCTCGGCGAGCGCCGCGACCTCCGGGTGAAGGTCGATCTTCTCGGAGCCCCCGACACGTATGTCGCGGGCGAGGAGTCGGCTGCGGTCCACTTCGTGAATGACGGCGATGCCCGCCCGACGGTCACGCCGCCGCGGCCGTATGAACGCGGCGTCGGTGGCCGTCCGACGCTCGTCCAGAACGTCGAGAGCCTGGCCTACGCCGCACTCATCGCCCGGTTCGGCGCCGGCTGGTACCGCGAGCTCGGCCGCGACGCCACGCCGGGGTCGGCCCTCGCGACGGTCAGCGGCACCCTAGGCGACGGCGTCCGCGAGATCGAGATCGGGACGCCGATCGGAGAGCTTGCGGCGCAGGCGGGGGCCGGCACTCGATCCGCCGACGTTCAGGCGGTCCTCCTTGGGGGGTACTTCGGCGGCTGGCTGTCGACGGAGCGGAACTGGGCCGTCCCCCTCGATCCGATCTCCCTGCGGGCCGCCGGAAGCGCATTCGGAGCCGGTGTCGTCGCCTTCCTCGGCAACGACCGCTGCGGCGTCCGGGCGACGTCCCGGATCATGGATTACATGGCCGGTCAGTCGGCCGCCCAGTGCGGGCCGTGCGTCTTCGGGTTGCGGGCCATCGCCGATGCCACCGCACGCCTCGCGAACGGCCGCCCGGAACGGGACGATCTCGCCCGGATCGAGCGCTGGTCACAGCAGATCAGCGGGCGCGGCGCATGCCGCCTTCCGGACGGCGCCGCCGGCCAGCTCATCAGCTCGCTCCGGGTCTTCGGGCCGGAGTGGGAAGTCCACCAGCGGCGCCGGCCGTGCACCCGGGAGCGGGCCGGGGTCATCGAACCGCGGCACGCGGATCGGCCGGAACTGGCCCGGGTCGGCGCCGGGGCGGCCTGAGATGGCGACCTCATTCCGCGACGCCCGGACGACCCGCGTCGGACGTCCCGAAAACCGTGCGCAAACGGCATTCCGGACCGACCTGGTCGTCGACCGGATCGCCTGTGACGGCTTCGGGATGTGTGCCGAGCTCCTGCCCGAGCTGATCGAGCTCGACGACTGGGGCTATCCGATCGTCGCCGCCGGCGGCGTGCCGGACGTCCTCATCGACCATGCCAGGCGAGCGGTCGCGGTCTGCCCGGTCCTGGCCCTCCGGTTGGCCCGCGTCCAGGTCGCCGAGCCCCAGCGTGGAGCCGCGGGATGGCATGGCAACCGCCCGCCGTCCGTGCGACGCTGACAGCATGCGGATTCTCGTCGCCGAGGACGACCCGGGTCTCCGGGATGTCATCGAACTCGGCCTCGCCGAAAGCGGCTACCACGTCGACGCGGTCGATCGTGGCGACGATGCGATCGATCAGTTGGGCTTCTACGACTACGACGTCGCGATCCTCGACTGGCGGATGCCCGGCAAGGAGGGCATCGAGGTCGTCGAGTGGATGCGCCGCAACCGCCGCCCGACGGCGATCCTGATGCTGACCGCCCGGGATACGCCGGCCGACCGGATCCGAGGGCTGGACAGCGGCGCCGACGACTACCTCGTGAAGCCGTTCGACTTCGGTGAGCTCCTCGCCCGGGTCCGCGCTCTCCAGCGCCGCCCACGCGGCGTGGACGGCCCGGTGATCGAGCGCGGTCGGCTCGTCCTCGACCCCGTCACCCGGGTCGTCAGCGCCGAGGGTCACGAGCTCAGCTTCACCTCGACCGAGTACCGCATTCTCGAGCTCCTGATGCGCCGGTCGCCGGCCGTCGTCGACCGCAAGGCCATCGCCGAGCACGCCTGGGCGGATGAAACCGATCCTCTCGGCTCCAACGCGATCGACGTCCAGCTCAGCCGGATCCGGGCAAAGCTGCCGAACGCCGGGGTCCGGATCGTCACGGTCCGCGGGGCGGGCTATCGGCTCGAGGACGCGTGAGCAACGGCCACGGACTTCCGAGCGTCCGCCGGACATCGATCCGGGTCGCCCTTGCCGCGACCGCTCTCGTCGCGGTCGCCTACCTCGCCGTGGCGATCGCGGTCGTCCTGATCGTCCAGCGCAACCTGATCGACCAGATCGACCAACGAATCACATCGTCCTTCGTCCGGCTGCCCCACGACGGGCCGCCTGACGGTGGGCCCTACGAGGCTCCGCCACCGGAGCGATTCGGTGGGGCGCCGGTCGTCCTCTGGGAGATCGACGCGTCGGGCACCGTCCGGACCGCGTCGTCCAATCCGGACCTGCCGGCCGAATTCCGGAACGTGACCGGCCCGACGAACGCGACCCTTGCCGGGACCGACGTCCGGATCGCCGGCCGTTCGGTCGGCGACGACTACATCGTCATCGCCCAATCACTCGAGCCGGTGACCGAGACGCGCGGAACCGTCGTCCTGGCCGAGCTCGTCATCGCCCCGATGCTGCTCGCGATCGTCTTCCTCGGCGCGGTCGCGATCGGCCGCAAGGTCGCAACGCCGATCGAGGAGTCGCGCCAGCGCCAGCTCGATTTCACCGCCGACGCCTCGCATGAGCTGCGAACGCCGCTCGCGGTGATCGAGGCTCACACCAGCCTCGCCCTCGCCCAAGAACGTGACGCCGTCTGGTACCGCTCGGCGTTCGGGCGGATCGACCGCGAATCGAAACGAATGCGGCAGATGCTCGACGACCTCCTCTGGCTCGCCCGGTTCGATGCCTCGAAGCGCCCCCCGAACGTCGAGCCGGTGGATCTGGCGATCATGGCTGCCCAGACTGTCGACCGGTTCGGGGCGATCGCCGAGATCCGCCACCTGGACATCGGGCTCCGGGCCCCAGCCGACGGCGCCGTCATCGCCGCGCCACCGGAATGGCTCGATCGGCTCCTCGGGGTCCTCCTCGACAACGCCTGCAAGTACGCCCCGGACGGCGGCCGGATCGACGTCACCGTGGCCGTTGACGGGTCACGGGTGGCGCTGACGGTCGACGACAGCGGACCCGGCATCCCCGAGGCAGAACGAACCCGGATCTTCGATCGGTTCCACCGCGCCACCGAGACGCAGGGCGGAGCGGGTCTCGGTCTGGCCATCGCAGACGCGATCGTCCGGGCCACGGGTGGCCGCTGGAAGGTCGCGAACGCTCCGGCGGGTGGGGCGCGGATGGGGATCAGCTGGAGCCGGGCGCTCGCGTGAAGCTCGCGGTCGGCTGCGCCGCGGCGCTCGGCTGCGCCGCGGCGCTCGGCTGTGCCGCCCGCACACCGGAGCCTGCCATTCCGCCGCGTCGCCGCCGATCCGACGCCGCCGAGATGACGAAATCTTGAGAAGAACGCGGCGTGCGCGTAATCCTTCCGAAAGGGAGCGTCATCGAGAATGGGCCCCATGAACCACGATCCTCGGCCGCACATCCATCGCCGGCGTCGCGCGATCGACCGCCTGCGCTCACTGACCACCGGCGCGGCGGTCGCCGGTCTGGCCGGCACCGCCGGGTTCGGAATCCTCGCCGCGGCAAGCTGGTCGGGCACGTCCGGCGCCCTAGGGGCCACGGGCGCGACCACGGATGACACCGGGGGCGCATCCGGGAACACGCCGATCTACGGCACGACGGGGAGCAACCAGCGGCAGGTGGCCCCGAACTCCGGCGGCACGGCGCCGCAACCGACGAAGGTTCCACGGGTCCAGCGCGTCTCCGGCAGCGGCCACGCCTCGACCGGCGGCTCGCACTGACATGACCACCCTGGCGCGCCTCCGCTCCGTGAGCCCGGTGCGCTCCCGTCGTCCGGCCGTCGTCGAGCCCGTCGATGACCCCCAGTCGACCTCCGACGGTCGGACGACCAATCCCGCATCCGTGGCCCGGATCCCGTCCCCGGATCCCGTCTTCCGCACGCCGCAGGCAGCGCGCCACGGCCTGCGCCAGCAGGTCGTCCGGTTCGCCGCGGTCGGCGCGATCAGCACGCTCGCCTGGGCCGGCCTCTACTCCCTCCTCCGTGGAGCCGGCCTGGGCAGCGTCGCAGCCAACGCAATCGCGCTCGTGACGACCGCCCTCGCCAACACCGCCCTGAACGGTCGGGTCACGTTCGGCGTCACCGGTCGGTCGGGCCTCGCCCGCGACCATGGCGCAGGTCTCGTCGCTTTCGGGCTCGCCATCGCCCTCACCACGGCCGCCGCGACGCTCCTCGATCGGCTTGCTCCAGGCGCCCACCGCCTTGCCGAGATCGCCGTCCTCAGCGCCGCGAATGCTGCGGCGACGGTCGGCCGCTTCGTGCTCCTGCGCGCCTGGATCGGTCGCGCGTCTCCGCTTCGGGTCACCTGATCCCCCGGCCGCGCCCGCGGCCGGCCGTTCCTTTCGTCCGCATCCCGTCATGACCTGAAGGACCCTTGATGACGACTGCCCTGCGCCCCGACGGCGGCCTCGATGCCGATCCGGCCGGACCCTTCCGTGCGCTCGATGCCGCGCTCCGGTTCGCCAGAATCGCCGCGTCCCCGAGATGGCTCTCCGCCTCGTCGAGCGTGGTCGTCCAGTTCGGCGTCATCGGCCTCGCGGCTGCCCTTTATCTGGTCAACCTGACCGTCAGCGGATTCGCCAACACCTACTACTCGGCCGCTGCCCTGGCAGCCTCGCAGAGCTGGTCGGCGTGGTTCTTCGGCTCCATCGACGCCAACAACTTCATCACCGTCGACAAGCCGCCGCTGGCCACGATGGTCATGGGCCTGTCGGTCCGCCTGTTCGGCCTGAGTTCCTGGAGCATCCTCCTGCCCGAGGCACTGATGGGCGTTGCCACCGTCGTCGTCCTGATGGCGGTGGTGCGCCGGACGATGGGTTCGCCGGCCGCGGTGATCGCAGGTCTCGTCGCGGCGCTGACCCCGGCCGCGGTCCTGATCTTCCGTTACAACAACCCGGACGCTCTCCTGACCCTCCTCCTCGGCGGCTCGGCCTACGCGTTCATCCGCTCTGTGGAGCGGGGCAGCCTGCGCTGGGTGGTGATCGCTGCGGCGCTCGTCGGGCTCGCCTTCAACACGAAGTACCTCCAGGGGTGGCTCGTCCTGCCGCCGTTCGCCGTCGTCTGGGCGATCGCCGCGCCGGGCGGAATTCGGCGTCGGGTCGTGGGTCTGGCGGTTGCGTTCGCCGCCGTGGTCGTCGCGAGCGGCTGGTGGATCCTGGTGATGGAAGTGCTCCCCTTGTCCGCTCGCCCGTTCGTCGGCGGCTCGACAAACGGGTCGGCCCTCGATCTCGTCCTTGGCTACGACGGCCTCGGCCGGATCTTCGACGGCGGCAACCCGGGCGGCGCCGGCGCCGGCGGACCCGGTGGTGGCGGGGGCTTCAGCGGAACACCCGGCCTCCTGCGCCTGTTCAACTCGGAGCTCGGCGGCCAGGGGGCGTGGTTCCTGCTCCCTGCCGTGGTCGGTCTCGGCGCTGGACTCTGGGCGCGCCGCCATGCCCCACGCACGGACCTCCGCCGGGCTGCCTACCTGATGTGGGGGCTGTGGCTTGCCGTCCACGCCGTCGTCTTCAGCCTCATGTCGGGCGTGATCCACTCGTACTACCTCGTCGCGATGGCACCGGCGATCGGGGCGCTCGTCGGTGGCGGGACGACGGAGCTCTGGGCGATGCGCAGTCGCTCACCGCAGCGACCTTGGGCCGGGATCGTCCTGGCCGGCGGCCTTCTGGCGACGGCGGGAACCGCCTGGCTGCTCCTCGGCCGGACCCCGGACTTCGCCCCCGGCCTGGCGATCGCAGTGGTCGTCGCGACCATCCTCGCCGCAGTCGTGATCGCGCTGCCAGCCGGGTTCGTCGCGCGGCCGCTCCAGATCGGTGCGGCCGTCCTCGCGATCGCCGTCCTGCTGGCTGGCCCGGCGGCCTATGCCCTCGACACCATCCAGACGGCGGCCAGCGGCGGCGACCCGGCCGCAGGGCCACAGGTCGCCAATGCCGCAGGCCCGACCGGATTCGGCAGCCCGGCCGGCGGGCAGCTGCCGGCCGGCTTCGGTCCCGGCGGCGGTGCGCCCGGCGGCGGCCCGGCTGGCGGCCCGGCCGGCGGCGACGGCGGGGCGCGCCCGACTGCGGGCTTCGCGGGCGGAGGCCCAGAAGGGGGGAACGTCAGCACCAGCCTCACCGACTACCTCGTGGCGCAGCGGGGATCGACCCGCTGGCTCGTCGCGGTGACGTCGGCCAACGAAGCCGGTTCGATCGAGCTGGCGACCGGTCAGCCGGTCATGGCCATGGGCGGGTTCTCCGGCAGCGATCCAACCCCGACCCTGGCCGAGTTCCAGGCGTACGTGGCAGCGGGCGAGCTCCGGTTCGTGATCGTTGGCGGCCGGGGCGGCGGACCCGGCGGACCCGGCGGACCCGGCGGCAGTGGCGGTGAGGCGACCGCCCGGACCGCCTGGATCCAGTCGGCCTGCACCGCGGTCACGAGTGTGAGCTCGAGCCTGTACGACTGCTCCGGAGCCGCCGCCATCGGAGACTGAGCAGGCGATCCTCATTGGCTGCTGCGCGCTGCCGGGCGGTTGATCGCGCAGATCCCGTGTTCACGCCGGCTCGGCTACCGTGTCGTCATGACAGATGAGCCGCCCGATGGCCCGACCGATCTCGATCGCTCCGCGCTCGCGGCGAGCCTGGCCGGGCGCGGCGAGCACGAGCTGTTTGCTTGCGATCCGGCCCTCGCCGATACCGCCGCCTTCTGTGCGGCCTACGGCTTCGACCCGGCCGATTCCGCCAATACCATCGTCGTCATCGGCAAATCCGACCCGCCGGTCTATGCCGCGTGTGTCGTCCTCGCGACGCATCGGCTCGACGTCAACCGGGTCGTCAAGGAGCGGCTCGGAACGCGCAAGGCGTCGTTCGCCTCGCCCGACGAAACCCGCAGGCTGACGGGCATGGAGATCGGCGGGGTCACCGCATTCGGCCTCCCGGACGGGTTGCCTCTCTGGGTCGACGCGGCGGTGATGGAGCGTGAGCGGATCGTCCTCGGCGGCGGCAGCCGCTCCTGGAAGGTGATCGCCCCGCCGGCGATCCTGCGGACCCTCGCGAACGTGGCGATCGTCGAGGGGCTTGCGGGCCCGCGGCCGACGGACTGAGCCCTGCCCGGGGAATCGAGAACGCCGCCGCTCGATGAGCGACGGCGTTCTCGGAATCTGGCGCGATCGAAGGTCAGTCCGTCACGTAGTCGCGAAGCTTGCGGCTCCGGGACGGGTGGCGCAGCTTGCGCAGTGCGTGGGCTTCGATCTGGCGGATCCGCTCGCGGGTCAGCCCGAACTCGTGGCCGACTTCCTCGAGCGTTCGCGGCCGGCCATCGTCGAGGCCGAACCGCAGCCGGATGACCCGTTCCTCGCGTCCCTCGAGGCTGTCGAGGACCTTGGCGACCTGCTCCCGGAGCATCGTGTCGGACACGGCGTCAAGGGGTGAAATCGCGTCGGGGTCCTCGATCAACGAGCCGAGCTCCGTGTCGCTCTCCTCACCGATCGGCGTCTCGAGCGAAACCGGGTTGCGCCCGTAACTCCGGACCTCCTCGACCTTCTCGGTCGTGATCGCGGTCTTGGGATCCAGGGACAGGACCGCGGCGATCTCCGCGTTCGACGGCTCCCGCCCAAGCTCGACGGTGAGCTCGCGCAGGGTCCGCGTGACGCGGTTCATCGTCTCGACCATGTGGACCGGGATCCGGATTGTCCGGGACTGGTCCGCGAGGCCACGCTGGATCGCCTGGCGGATCCACCACGTCGCGTAGGTCGAGAACTTGAAGCCGCGCTCCCACTCGAACTTGTCGACGCCGCGCATCAGCCCGGCGTTGCCTTCCTGGACGAGGTCGAGGAGGCTCATCCCGCGGTTGATGTACTTCTTGGCGTTGGCGACGACCAGGCGGAGGTTGGCCGACGTCAGGTGTTCTCGAGCGGTGAGCCCCGTCGCCACCAGCGACGGCACCATCGACTCGATCGCCTCGCCATCGTTGCCAGCCTCGAGCCAGCGCCGAACGGCCGGCAGGGCGACCTCGTCGCGAGCCCAGGTGCGCATCGCGATGATCGCCGCGTTGTCGCGCAAGGCCGGCCGGCTGGCCGCCGCGTGGACCCATGTCAGCGTCGCGTGGAACGTCTCGGGGTCGAGCCGCTCGTTGTACACCGCCCGCTGGTTGCGGGCACGCTCGAGCAGCTCGGCTGCCTCCCCGGTCGCGTTGGCGACCGCTTCGGTCAGGCCGAAGCGTGGAGCGGTGACGAGAAACTCGACCGCGTCGTCCGTCTCGATCGCCGCATGGACGATCCGGGCGGCGATGTCGGCGAACGGCAGGGCGTAACGGGGGTGCTTGGCCCGGGCGGTCGGTTCGCTGGCATTGGCGGTCCAGACGTGAAGATCGACCACGGCGAGGGCCGGATTCCGGGTGATCCGGAGGCCGAGCTCCATCGTCTTGGCGAGCATGACCTCCTCCTCGGCCGTGAGAAGGGGGACCCGGGCGATCTCGCGGAGGTACAGCCGGGTCGAGTCCTCGATGTCGAGGAGATCGTCGTGCTCGGCGACCTCCGGCTCGTCGTCCTCGGCCTTGGCCGCGACGGCCTTGGCCGGCAGGATCTCGACGGTGAGCGTCGGGTCGTGTTCGATGACGGCGGCAACCTCCTCCGCGCTCGGGGCCAGCTCGTCGAGAGCGGGCGCCGTGCCGGGACGGGCGTCGAGGTCGAGTTCGGGGGTCTGATCGAGAGAGGTCGTCAAGGTCGCTCCAGGAGTGTCGATGCGCGGGGGCGAGCCGCGCCGGAAGACGGTTTGCGGGATGTCGATCGGACCGCGCATCCGCCGAGGCGGCCCGGGGGTGCATCCGCTTCCGCCAGGAGCCGGACACACGTACCGGCGTGTCAAGCAATGACACGCCAGCGATGCATGAATCATACTCGATCCGGGCCGACTTGACAACCCCCTCTCGATACCCTAGCGGGGTGTTTCGCGAGGATCCGGGCGCAGATCGACCCTGGGACCCGATGGGCACTCGTCGGCCGGCCTCGATCGTCGCGTGAGCGGGCTCGGCGCCCGGTCAGGCTGCGGTCGGTCGCGAACGCGCACGACCACCTTTCCGCGCCGGTGCTCGCGCTGGCCGGCGAGCAGCCGGCAAGCTCATCGAGGACTCCTCGATCGGGATTGACGATGAAGAATCGGCCGCGCGGATCGGCGGCCTCGATGTCGCGCGAGCTCGGCCCGATCGAAACAAGTCGCCCGTCTGGCGCGAGGAGCGACCAGGATGATGCCGCCCTCGAGATGAGCGAGCTGAACGACGAACGAGCCGACGCCACCGGTCGCCCCGTGGACCAGCGCGCGCCGTCCACGGAGCAGATGGCCCCTGGTCGAAGAGCGCCTGCCACGCGGTCAGCGCCGAAAGCGGGATCGCGGCGATCGAAACGGCGTCGACGCCCACCGGCCACTCGGCCAGGTCTGCCGCCCGGACTGCGACGTACTCCGCTGCCGCGCCGTCACCAAAGAAATCGGTCAGGCCGAAGACCCGCGAACCGACCGCCAGGTCGGTGTTCCCGCGGCGAGCGACGACGATCCCGGCGACCTCGTGACCCGGCACCACCGGCGCCCTTGGCGAGCCATCACGATGTGCCCAGGTCGGCCACCAGCCCAGCTCGGACGGGGTGATCGCCGCCGCGTGGACCTCGACCAGGACGTCACCGTCCGCGAGGGCCGGGACCGGCGCCTCCTCGACGACGATCATCTCCGGGCCAGCGCGAGCTGCGAGCCGGGCGGCTCGCAGCGTGGCCGGCACGGGACGGATTCGGCTGGCGGGGCGCTGGAGCGGCGGCTCGTGGCGGACATTGTCTGGCCTCCGGACGGCTCGATGAAGTCGCTCCGACCGTACGCGGGCCAGCGACCTCCGCGCTTCCGTCGACTGACTGATTCGCGGGTCCGGTCAGCCCTTGCGGATCCGGTCGAGCACCGGCTCGAACGCGCCGACGGCACTGAGCGTGTTCGGTCGGAGCTGGACCTGGAGCTCGGCGATCCCGAGATCGCGGTATGCCAGGAGAGCCGCGGCGAGCTCGTCGGGGGCGCCACGGAGCTCCTGCTCCTCGGCTGGCGGGATTGCCTGGTCGTCCGTCGAGTCCGGGCGGACAAGGACCTCGCCCGATCGTTCGATCGACGTGGGATCACGCCCGACATCGCGGCAGGCGGCGTCGAGATCGGCCATCCCCTTGATCGCCGCGTCCGTCGACGCCATGCCGATGTTCCAGCGGTCGGCCAGTTCGGCCGTGAGACGAAGCATCTTCGGGCCGTTCGCCCCGACCATGACCGGCAGGCCGGCCGGACGTGGTCCACGCGGCGCGTTCCGGGCGTCGAGCGTCCGCTCGAACCGACCGTCGTGGCTCGAGCGGCCCGTTCGGAGCAGGTCGGTGACGATCCTGAGGTCGTCGCGGAACCGCCCGAAGCGCTCGTCGAACGGGTAGCCGTACGTCGCGAACTCGATCTCGTTCCAGCCCGCCCCGAGCCCGAGGATCAGCCGGCCTCCGCTGATCTCGTCGAGGGTCTCGGCCATCTTCGCGAGCAGGGCCGGGTTGCGGAACGGCGTGCACAGGACATAGGTGCCGAGATGGACCCGCGTCGTGGCCGCGGCGAGCGCGGACAAGAGCGTCCACGACTCCCAGGCGCCGTGCCACGCTTCCGGTCCGTCGTCGCGAGCCGGGTCGCCGAAGCCGACGTGGTCCGAGATCCAGACCGCGTCGAAGCCGACATCCTCGGCGGCAATCGCGATTGCCCGGATGTCGGACCAGCGAGGAGTCGCGCCGTCGAGCTGGCCCTCCGCATAGGGCAGGTTGAGCCCGAGCCGGAGCGGGGGACGGGCCGGGACCGCGGTCATCCAACCGGCTCCACGGCGTCGCCCAGGCTGACGGCGCCCGGCACGACGACCTCGGACCAGACGCCGAATGGGAGCGGCTCGCTCGACGCCAGGTCGCCGCGGCTGTGGTGGAGGACATGGAGCGTGTCGAACGAGGGCCGGCCAGTGTCCGGGTCGTGGGTGGTCACCGCGCAGCGGCCGACGTTTCCGGCCACGCGAACCGTCGCACCTCCGATCCGGATATCCCGGCCGATCCAGCGGTCCTCGATGTGGGCAGGCACCTCGTCGATCCCGAAGGTCATCCGGAAGCGGCGCCGATCGAGCGGTGCCGGAGCCCCGCCGGCGTTGGCGAGACTGGCCAGGGCGGCCGACGAGAGGAGCGTCACCGTCGGTCCGCGATCGGGACCCTCGCCGCCGGCCATCGCGACGAGCCGCAGCGGCTGGCCGGACCACGCCGCCAGGGCGGTGTCCCAGGGGCCGACGAGGCGATGGGCGGGTCGGGGCTCGCCGAAGAAGAGTGGCTCGATCGGCTCGCCCAGGCGGATGGGTCCGGAGGCTTCGCTGCCATCGGGGAAATGGAAGGCGAGGTGGCCGTCGCCGGCGGGATCGTGGTCCACGTGGACCGTGGCCAGGGATCCGGCGCGTTTTCCGTTCACGAGCCGGCCCGCGTCGTCGATGATCGCGAACGCTCGGTCCCCGACGATCCCGTCGACGCCGAGCTCGGCGCGATCGAGGAAGACGAGGGCCATCGACTTGACGGGCGCGATGGCGATCCAGGCGACACGCCCAATGGGTTCCTGCATCCGGCGATGATCGCCGATCCGGCCGAACCACTCCGGCGGGTTGCGATCCGGTCCGAGCGCGCGCCTCTCGGCCGGGCGATGATCTGGCCGATGACGACCTGGATCGCCCTGCTCCGCGGGATCAATGTCGGTGGCAACCGGCGCGTGTCGATGGCGGAGCTGCGCTCGGCGCTCGAGGCAATCGGGCTCGCCGAGGTCAGGACGTACATCGTGAGCGGCAACGTCGTCTTCCGGTCAGCGCGACCGGACGCTACCAGGCTGCGGGCGGACATCGAGGCGGCGGTCGAGGCGCGGTTCGGATTTCCGGTCGCGATCGTCCTGCGGACGGCGGCCGAGATGCGTGCGGTCCTCGACGGCGATCCATTCCCGGACGGCTCTCTCACGGATCCTGCCCGGCGGTATGCGATCTTCCTGTCGGACGATCCGGATCCGGCGCGGCTGGCCGCAATCGATCGCGCGGGCGTTGCGCCCGACGTGTTCGCCGCCGGCGACCGGGTGGTCCACGCCTGGTACCGCGAAGGCCTCCAGGCGTCGAAGCTGGCCGGTCAACTGACGGATCGCGGGCTCGGGGTGACCGCGACGGCCCGCAACTGGAACACCGTCCGCAGGCTGGTCGAACTGGCGGAAGCGAGCGGCGCTGCGGCGCGGTGATCGCGTCGGCAGCAACAGCCGGCCTCGCGCTCGGTCCTGGGTCGAGTCGGTCCTGGGTCGAGCCGATCGCGCGTGCTAGACTCCGCCGATCATCGCTGTGGTGATGCTCCCGTGTGGTCGACCGACTTCTCGAACTGACCGTGCGTCTGAAGCTAATCGTTCGAGAAGATTGTGGAGGTCAATGTGGCCACCGGTACTGTCAAGAAGGTCGTCTCGGAGCGGGGCTTCGGCTTCATCTCCGGCGAGGATGGCAAGGAATACTTCTTCCATCGTGACGGCCTGACTTCGAGCCTCAACTTCGACCGCCTTGCCGGCGGGGAAAAGGTGGAGTTCGACATCGAGCAGAGCCCGAAGGGCGCGCGCGCCAAGAACGTCGCCGCAGCCTGACCCAGGTTCGACCCGACCGCCCGTTCCACGAACGGGCGGTCGTTTTTCTTCCCCGCTGCCGCATTCGGCCGGAGTTTCCGACCACGAGGTCCCAACGATGACCAAGCGCTCGAAGTACGAACAGGCCCAGCGCGCCGCGCAGACCGTCCGGGTCAAGGAGATCGAGGCGGCCTGGATCGGCAGTCTCCCGGCCGACCGGGCAAAGGCGTTCGTCGCCGCCGTCGAGGTCGCCCGCAACCGGCCGCCGTCGCCGCCGCGCGAGAACATGGCGCCCGGCACCCGGCCGAACCCGCCGCGCCCCGGACACGAGCCGAAGGCGCCGAAGGAAGAGCGCACCCGCCGGCCGAGCCGCGACTGACCTCGAGCCGTCGCCGCCGGCTGAGGCGCGACCTCGACCCTCGACCGATGGCGCTGAACGGTCCGTGCGCCTATCGCGCCGCCGCATCGGCAACGTCGCGGGCCGGGCTCGCCCCGAGCAGGCCGAGGGCCGTGAGATCCCTGCGGAGTTCCGGCGCGGTCGTGAATTGGATCGCCCGGAAGCCGAGAGCGGCCGCCGCGGCTACGTTCGCCGGCAGGTCGTCGACGAAGACGGTCTGGGCCGGCTCGAGCCGATGCCGCGAAATGAGCACCCGGAAGATCGCCGCGTCCGGCTTCACGAGGCGCTCCTCGCCGCTGACGACGATGCCCTCGAACCAGCCGAGGAACGGGAAGCGGGCGAGGCCGATCGGAAAGGTCTCGGCCGACCAGTTCGTGAGCGCCAGCAGCCGAACGCCCGCATCGCGCAGCTCGCCGAGGATCTCGACCGTCGGCTCGATGGCTCCACCGAGCATCTCGGGCCAGCGGTCACGGAACGCGGCGATCAGGTCGGCGCGCTGGGGATGGGCCCGGCTGAGCAGGGCCACGCCGTCGTCGAAGGACCGCCCCCGATCGTGCTCGAGGTTCCATTCCGGGCTCACGACCTCGCGCAGGAACCGCTCCATCTCCGCCTCGTCGTCGAAGAGGGACCGGTAGAGGTGGCGAGGGTTCCAGTCGATCAGGACGCCGCCGAGGTCGAAGACGACCCCTTTCGGCCGGTTTGTCGAAACGGTCGCGTCGGTCATGCTCCGAAGTCTCGCATCGGTGGCCGCGGCCGGTCCGTCCCGCCACCCTTCGGCAGACCGCTCGCGTTCGTCGCGGACCCGTCACCATGGGGCTGACATCCAGCGAGGCGGCCGTCCCGCGATCGAGTGGAGGAGGAGCGATGGACGAGGCGACGTTTTGGAGCCTGATCGACCGATTCGACTGGGGCAAGGACGATGACGACGCGATCATCGAGCCGACGGTCGTGGCCCTCGCCCTCCTGCCCGATTCGCAGATCGCCGGGTTCCAGCAGGTGCTCGCGCGGAAGCTGTACGACCTCGACGGCCGCGTCTGGGCGCGCGAAAGTGGCGAGGAGATCTGGCTGGGTGAGCCCGACCGTCTCTCGCCCGACGGGTTCCTCTACGCCCGCTGCCTCGTCGTCGCCAACGGCCGCGAGTTCTACGACGCGGTCAAGGTCGATCCGACCACCTTTCCCAAGGACGCCGATTTCGAGGCGATCCTGATGCTCGCCGCCGACGCATACGATCGGAAGACGGGGCTCGTCTGGGACGACCTCGACGACACGGACGTGTCCTACGAGACGTTCTCGAACGAGGCCGGCTGGCCGCCGCTCTGACCCGCGTCGACGGCGTCGGCCGTCGGAGCACCGGACGTCCCGGCTCGCGTTGGCGCGCCGGCCCGGGCATCCTTGCGCCGTGACCGTCCATCCCACCCGGCCGATCCTGCGCGATCCGCAGTTCGCCCGGCTCTGGTTCATCCAGGCGTCGACGCAGGTCGGCGGCAACATGGCGCTCTATGCCCTGACGATCCTCGTCTTTGCGACGACGCGTTCGAACGCGGCCGTCAGCGCGCTCGTGATGTCGTTCCTGATCCCGACGATCCTGCTGTCCGCGCTGGCGGGGGTCGTGGTCGACAGGCTCGACGTCCGGGTCGCGCTCATCATCCCGAACACGGCCCGGACCCTGCTCACGCTCGGGCTGGCCATCGCCGGCGCGAACGTCGCGGCGCTCCTGATCCTCAACCTCGGCATCAGCCTGACGACGGTCGTGCTGACCCCGGCCGAGGCGTCGATGATCCCGCGGATCGTCCCGAAGCCTCACCTCGAGACCGCGATGGGCGTCTTCAACCTGACGCTCCAGGGGTCCTTCGCGGTGGGGTTCGCCTTCCTCGGCCCGCTCCTCGTCACGATCGCCGGCCCGTCGTTTGTACTCGGCGTGGTCGTTGCGTTCTACGCGGCGGCGACGATCGCGACGCTGGGGCTGCCGGCCGCCCCGCCCCTGGAAACCGTGTCCGGACCAGACCGGCGTTCGCTCCGCGAACCGATCGACGAGCTGCGAGAGGGCCTCGCCGCGATCAGCGGCAACCGCGAGGTCAGCCGGCCGCTGCTGCACCTCGCGTCCGCGGCGTCGCTGGTGGGCGTGATCGGCGTGCTCGGGCCAAATCTCGCGGCATCGCTCGGACTGGATCCGAAGGACCTGATCGTCGTCGTCCTGCCGCTCGGACTTGGCGTGATCGGCGGCGTCTTCGGCCTGCGCCGATTCGGTCAGGGCGTGCCCCGCCGCCGGGCAACCCAGGCGGGTCTGTTCGCCTTCGGGATCCTCGCCGCCGGGCTTGCCGTCGCGGGACCGCTCGGCACGACGACCGGCGTCCAGGTCATTCCGATCGTCGTCGTCCTCGCCTTCGCCGCGGGCGCGTGTTACGCGGCGACCACCGTGTCGGCCCAGACCGCCCTCTTCGAGAACATGCCGCCGGCGGCGCGCGGCCGGATCTTCGGGGTACTCGCCTCGATCGTCAGCGCCGCGAGCCTCTTCCCGATCCTGATCGCGGGACCGCTCGCCGACGCCATCGGCGGGGAGGTCGTCATCGTCATCACCGCGGTCGGCGTCTTGCTGGTTGCCGTCTGGTCCGCCGTGGCCTTCGAGCCCCACCGGCCGGCCGTGATCGTCCAGGATGATCGGCCAGCCGGGCACCCCGAGCCCGTGGCTCACGGGGAGGAGACCAGGTGATCGGTCTCGATCGGCTCCACAATGGCGGCGCAAGGGCGATGAGTTCCGGGCTCGACCGCCGTCCACATGGGTGACACGATCCAACCCACGGAGGAATGCAATGCTCGCCGAAAGCCACGCCTTCTCAGGCTTCTCGACCGACGACATCGCCGCGGCCAGGGCCTTCTACCAGGACACCCTCGGGCTTGAGGTCAGCGAGGAGATGGGCCTGCTCTCGATCCGGTTCGCCGGCGGCGGGCGCACGATCGTCTACCCCAAGCCAAACCACGAGCCGGCCACGTTCACCGTTCTGAACTTCCCGGTGAACGACCTCGAGGCCACCGTCGACGCCCTCACCGGGTCCGGCATCGCCTTCGAGCGCTACGCCGGGATGAACCAGGACGAGCGTGGGATCGCCCGTGACGACAGCACGCCGCCGATCGCCTGGTTCAAGGATCCGGCCGGCAACATCCTGGCCGTCCTGAAGGCCTGACCCGATCCCAGCGGCGGGCGACGTCGGCGAGTTACCGGCCGCGGGGATCCTCGTTATCCGGGCCTGTCGATTCGGCCGATTGCCGTTCGTCGTCAGGACGAGCGGCACCCTCGGCGCCGCATGGCGCGGCCCGGACGGTCGCCAGAGACGGGTGGAGGAACAAACGATGTCGAACTACTTGCTGGTGTACCGCGGCGGTGCGATGCCTGAGACCAAGGAAGAGCAGGACCAGGTCATGGCGGCCTGGGGCGTCTGGTTCGGTCAGATCGGCGACGCCCTCGTCGACGGCGGGAACCCCGCATCGCAGACGAAGTCCCTGGCCAAGGACGGAACGGTCAGTGACGGCGGCGCCGGGTCGCCGACGGGCTACTCGATCATCAAGGCCGACGACATGGTCGCTGCCCTCGAGCTCGCCAAAGGCTGCCCCGTGTTCCTCGGCGGGGCGACGATCGACGTGGTCGAGACCTTCCAGGTGATGTGACCGGCGGGCCAGGTGCCCGTCTTCGCGATCGTGACGACCGCCAGCCCTCGGGCATGGCGGTCGTTCCGTGTGCCCACCTCGGCGTCCCGGCGGGCTCAGCGTTCAGGCAGGTCAACCCCCGGATCGCCGCCTTCGGCGGCCGTCGCAAGCCGCGGCAGATAGCGGTCCCAGCCAGCCTGGTGCATTGCCTGGTCCTCCGCCGGCAGGCCCCAATGGCTGAGCCGCACGACGGTCGCGTCCCCGTCGGGGATCAGTTCGATCTCGACGGTCGTCGAACCCGGCGGAACGCTCGGGTGGTCCTGCCAGCCCCAGGTGAAGACGACCCGCCGATCCGGCTCCAGCTGGACGAACCGGCCCTCCGCGGTCGATCCGTCGGCCATCGTCATCCGGAACCGGCCGTCGGGCACAGCCTCGATCTCGGCCGACGCGCCCTGCCAGCGCGCCCAACCGACGGAATCGATCAGATAGGCGTACACGGCTGCCGGTTGCGCCCGGACCCGGCGTTCGACGCGGAGGGCGTCATCGGTCATCGTCCGGTCCCCGCGTCGTCGTCGGCCTCGGCCTCGACCGCCAGCGCCAGCCGGTCGAGAGCGTCCGACCACATCGCCTCGAGGGCCGTCGCCAGCGGGCCGAGGGTCGCTCGGTCGGCCCGATACAGACGCCGATTGCCGTCGCGCCGGGCCCGTACAAAGCCGGCGTTGCGGAGCACGGCGAGGTGCTGCGACACCGCGCCGAAGGTCACGTCGAATTGGCTGGCGATATCGCCGGCCGTTCGCTCCCGATCCCAGACGAGTCGAAGGATCTCCCGGCGGCGCGGCTCGGACACGATCTGGAGGGCATCCACGTCAAGCATTTTAGCCATGGTTGAAATACAGCGCCCGGGCCGGTACTATAGACCAGACTAAAACAGAGTCGCAACAGCGGACGGAGCAGACATGGGCGACTACCACATCCTGATGCAGTTCGACATCGCCGCCGACCAGACGACGGTCCGTCGAGCGCTCTCGACCGAGGACGGCGTCCGGGCCTGGTGGTCAAAACGGACCGATGGACCGATCGACGGCCAGCTCCGGGTCACCTTCCCGGACGTGCCCCAGCCGTTTGAATTCAACGTCGGCCGGGACGACGACGCCCGGGTGGAGTGGGTCACCGGGAGCTTTCCACCGTGGTGGGCCGGGACGACGATCCGCTGGGATCTCGCGCCGAACCCCGACGGCCCCGGCACGCGGCTACTGTTCAGTCACCGCGATTACTCGCCGGACAACCCGGTGATCCCGATCGTGACCCCCGTCTGGGCCCAGATCATCCTGCGGCTAAAGGAGTATGCGGAGACCGGCACGGCGCAGCCGTTCTTCGACTTCTGAGGGTCCCGAGCATGGATATCACTGCCGCTCTCCGGATCGACGCGCCGCCCGAGCGGGTCGCGGCCGTCCAGTTCGACCCGACCCGCGATCCCGATTGGATCGGCGGTGTCGACCGGATCGAGCTCGTGACCGAGCCGCCGCTCGCGACCGGCTCGCAGGTCCGCCGGCTCGGCGGGTTCCTCGGCCGCCCGATCGTGTGGCTCATGCGCGTCGAGCGTCTGGAGCCCGCCCGGCTCGTCGCCATGCATGCCCTGGAGAGCCCGTTCCCGATGGATGTCGAGTACCGGCTCGAGCCGGTCGATGATGGGCGTGCGACGCAGGCGAGCATCCGGATCCGCGGCCAGGGTCGCGGAATGTACGGCCTGCCCGGTCCGTTCATGGGCTGGATGGTTCGCCGGTCGGTGCTCGGGGACCTGCGTCGGCTCAAGGCAATCGTCGAGCAGGCTCCGGCCGGAGCGTAGGGCCCCGCTGGCGGCGGGGCCGCCCGAATCGGGCGTGATCCGGCACGTTTCGGCCCGGGGGTCGACCATAGTCCCATGACCGGACCACGCGGCCTCGGATCCGTTGCCCGGCTGATCATCGCAACCCTGATCGCCGCCGGGGCGTTCCTCGCCGCGCCCGCATCGGGTCCCGGCTCCAGCGCGCTCGCGCTCTCCCGGTGGACGGGCGGGATCGATGTCTATCGGGCCGGCGTGTTCACCACCCAGCAGACGTGGCTGTGGTGCACGGCCGCCGACACCCAGATCATCCGCAACATCGTCGACCGCCAGACTGACCACACGCGGGCGAGCCAGCAAACCTATTTCGACTACATGCGGGCGCACGACCAGTACCGGATCCCGGTTTCCGACGGTGTCGATCCGGCCGGTTGGACCGCTGGGCTCCGGCGCTACGTGGACAGCCGCTATCGCCTCGTCGCCAGTCGGAGCTTCGACGCGGCGCTTCGATCTGCGGTCACCAACCTGCGCCGGACGAACCTCCCGGTCGGGATCACGGTGTCGCACGGCAACCACGCCTGGATCCTCACCGGCTTCAGTGCGACCGCGGACCCGGCGACGACGACCCGGTTCACGGTGACGAGCGTCCGCGTGGTGGGTCCGCTGTGGGGCCTCCAGAGCTCATCGTCCGGCTATGACATGCGTCCGGACACGAGGCTCACGCCGCATCAGCTCGAAGGGTTCTTCACGCCGTGGCATTACGCCGGCGTAAGGATGGCGTGGGAGGCGCAGTGGGTCTCGATCCAGCCGATCCCGGTCGCGAAGGCGGCCCCGGCGCCAACGCCGACGGCTGCGCCGACCACCAGGCCGACCGCTGCACCGACGACCCGGGCGCCGCCCGCGACAGGGCCGCCACGCGCCACGGCCACGGTTTCGCCTCCGGCGAGCCCGTCGCCGTCCGCCTCACCGAGTCGGCCGTCAGTCGCCGGCCTCACCGAGACGTCGGTCAGCGCCACCCCAACGCTGGCGCCGGGCGCGCCGGTCGACGCCGTTCAGGTCGAAACGGCTGCCTCCACGGTTCCGTGGGCGGCGCTCCCGGCTGTCGTCGGGATCGCTCTCGCGATCGGGCTTGTCGTCGTCGTCGCCGGCTGGCGATGGCGGGCCGCTGCCCGACCCTGACGATTCGGGTGATCGCCGTGTCTGCCGGAATGACGCGACGGGCCGGACGAGTGCATGATTCATGACGAGCGCCGCCCGATGTCCACCGATGGTCGGCTCGACCCTCGGCGAGCACCGGTTGAAGGACCTCGAGCGGCCGGAGCGCCTGTTCCAGTTCATACACCCCGAGCTGGCCGGGGAGTTTCCGCCACTCGCCACCCTCGATGCCCGGCCCAAACAACCTGCTGACGCAGACCTCGCCGTTCGTCGGGCGCGACGCGGAGCTCCGGGAGATTCATGCCCAGCTGCTGATCCTCCGCGGTGACCTGCTCCTCGCCAACGGCCACGCTGGGATCGCGGCCGGCTCCTACGACGACGCCCGCATCGTCGCCCTGAGGTTCGGCGCGCCGGGCCCTGAGCTGCGGGCGTGTGTCCGGCTGGCCCGGATCGCGTCCGCCGACGGGCGAGACGAGCGCGTCTCCGACCTGCAGGCCGTTCACGGGCGTTTCACCGAGGGCTTCGACACGCTCGATCTGCGGGAGGCGGCTGCGATCCTCGGCTGAAACTGCGCCGCGGTCAGCTGGTCAAATCAGCGCTCCGAGAAGTCGGCCGTTTCGATCTGCCACCGAGCGTGAATGGTCCAATGACCCGGGCGACCGCCACGATCGCGACGATCGTCCAGCCCGTTCCGATCAGAGGGAAGGCCGTCTGGAGCAGCGCCCGGCGCGCCTCGATCGGTGTCATGAGGAGCGGGAACAGGGCGATCAGGACCAGGACGAACGTGCCGAGGGCAAGCGCGATCCCCGCGACCACCGAGAGACTGCCCGAGACCCGGTGATCCACGCCGCCCCGGTCAGACTCCTGAACGAGGCCGTTCCGGGCAAGGATGAGGAGGCCGCCCATCGCGACGGCGATGACCAGGCATGAGCTGCCGATGCTGTCGCTCAGTCGATGCCAGCCAGACGTCTGGACCGCCTCGCTGATGATCGCAGCGAAGGCCACGCCGAACGGCAGGACGAGCCAGCGGAGCCGATCTGGCGAAACGAGAATCGCGCCGACGGCGACCGCCGTGGCGATCGCGGCGCTGCCGCTGGGGAATGAGTTCCTGAGCAGCCACACTGGGCCGCTGACGAGCTCTGGGCGGCCGAGGGCGTCCTTGAGGAGTTCGGCGAGGAGGACGCTGCCGCCCATCACCCCGACGACGAGCGTCGCAAGCCACCCCCGCTTGCGGAGCTGGCCGACCGCGAAGCAGACGACGACCGCGACGGCGAAGACGGCGATGCTGATCTGGGCCAGCCGGTCGAGGGCCGCCTGCTGGTCGGCGTCGCTCCGGAACTCCGCCCCGCGGAGAGCGGCGTTCTCGAGGCGCTGCCCGGTTTCGGTGCCCACGAGGAGCAGCCAGGTGAGGAGCAGGCCGGCCAGGGCGATCAGGCCGGCGATCGCGAATCGGACATCGGCGTGGGCGGCTCGCGCGGGCATCCACCGCCGACGGGTGGGCCGGGCCTCCGCCGTGGCGTCCCCGATGAGCGCGTCCGGCGACCCGGCGGGCGGAATCGACGGGACAGGTGGGCTGATCATGACCGGGGCAGATCGTCTCACGTCCCGACGTCCCGAGTCTGCCCTCGCGAAGGGCGCGTCGATGAACATTTCGCGCGGCTCGGGGATGTGATCGGATGCGGCGGGGCTCGGGCCTCGACCGACGACCTCGATCAGGAGAAGTGTTGGCGATCGAACACGACGAGGCCAGTGCCCGCTGGATCACGCCGAATCGCCTCGCCGACGGCGCACAATCGCGGCCGGCCGCGAGCGCGGCGCCCGCACGGATCCATGCCTTCGTGAGCGACGAGCCCCGCGACTACACGACGTTCTTCCGGCGCGAGTTCGCGGCCGTCCTCCGGACGGTCGAATTGATGCTGCGCGACCACGCCCGGGCGGAGGAGATCGCCCAGGACGCCTTCGTCCAGTTGCATCTGCACTGGTCGAAGGTCGCCGCCTACGAGCGGCCCGATGCCTGGGTCCGGCGGGTCGCCATTCGGCTCGCGCTTCGCTCGCTCTCGACCGGTACAGCGCCCCGCTCGACGCGGTCGCCGCCACCACGAAGGGCGCCCCCGACGTGACCCTCCTCGAGATCCCGAACTAGGCGTACAACGTGCTCGGCTATAGCGAGTGTCCGCGATTGATCCGGAACGCCTGGATCGACAGCCCGACAACGCCGCCGGACACGGCCTGCCTGGCGCGCATCGCCCCGCCTCAACTCGCCCCGCCTCGACTCGCCCCGTGGCGCTCCGCCCCCGAGGCGCTGCCGACGCCAACCCGCCGTGCCGCGATAATGGACGGGCCATGAGCGACCCCGATCGGCTCGAGCCCCTCTGGAAGGAGCGACCGCGCGCGGTCCGCGGCCGCGGCCTGCCGATGCCGCGGGAGCTCCGCGATCGGTACGGCGGCTCGCTTACGATCCCGCTCGCGGCGGATCGTCCGACCGTCATCGCGAACTTCGTGTCGACGGTCGATGGGGTCGTGGCGCTCGGGCCGGGCGAGCCTCCGGGCGGCGGTCCGATCAGTGGGTTCTTCGAGCCCGACCGGTTCGTCATGGCGCTGCTGCGGGCGCTGGCCGACGTGTTCGTCGTCGGATCGGGCACGATCGCCGGGACGAGCAGCCACGACTGGACCGCGGAGCGCATGGCCCCGGCCCACGCAGTCGAGCTGACGCGCTGGCGCCGGCAACTGGGCCTGAGGCCTCGGCCGACCGCCGTAATCGTGACCGGCTCCGGCGAGGTGCGGCTCGGCAAGCGCGGGATCGATGATCCAGTGGTACCCGTCATCTTCGCCACGACCCCGGATGGCGCCCAACGCCTCCGGCGGCTGGATCTTCCGAGTCACGTCTCGATCGAGGCGCTCGGATCCGGCGAGCGGCTGTCCGGGCAGGACCTGATGGCGTTCCTGCGCACCATCGACGCGTCCCTGATCCTGTGCGAGGGCGGGCCGCATCTGCTCGGTGACCTGATCGACGTCGACGGCCTCGACGAGCTCTTCCTGACCGTCGCGCCGCAGATCGTCGGGCGCGGCGAGGGACGCCTGGGCCTCGTCGAGGGCGTTGGGCTGGCGCCAGGCGCCGGACGTTGGCTGGACCTGGTGTCGGTCCGAAGGTCGGGCGGGCACCTGTTCCTGCGGTACCGAAGGCGCCGCGGCGACGATGCGTAGCGGCTCTGACGGCCGCGACTGAGCGATACGCTGGCGACGAATCGCCGGCCGATGCGATACTCCGGCACATGCCCGTCCGCACGGTGATCGAGCGTGGCCCCAAGGACAAGCGGTTCGTCGCGTTCAGCCTCGACTGGCCGGGCTGGAGCCGCGGCGGCAAGACCGGCGAGCTTGCCTTCGCGACCCTCGAGGCCTACCGCGACCGCTACCGGCCCATCGCCAAGCTCGCGGGAATGGACCGTGAGTTCGATGCCGCCGGGCCGCTCGATGTCGTCGAGGAGCGGGTCGGCACCGGCTCGACCGATTTCTGGGCGATCTCGTTCTCGCCGTGCGCTGCCGAGCGCGACGAGCCGATGGACGCGGCAACGCTGGAGCGCGCGATCACGATCCTGCGCGCGTGCTGGGCATTCTTCGACGACGTCGCCGCTCGCGTCTCGCCCGAGATGCGCCGGGGCCCGCGCGGTGGCGGGCGCGATCGGAACCGGATCATCCGCCACACGGTCCGGACCGAAAGCGAGGACTTCGCGAAGCAGGTCGGGATCCGGATCGAGGATGAGGCGGCCCTCAGCCCAGACGGGTTGAAGCAGCACCGCCGGGACTACGTCGAGGCGATGCGCGCCTACAACGCGGGCGAGGTCACCCGCCGGATGCGCTCGTGGACGCTGCCGTTCCTCATTCGCCACTCCGCGTTCCACACGCTCGACCACGCGTGGGAGATGGAGGACAAGGACCTCACGGGCGTCGAGGTCTGACGGTCCTGAGGCACCCGGGCGGGTCGTCGCCTATTCGCACATAGTTGCGACTGCAACGACACTGGTTGCCCAGCACCGAGAGAACGACGATGACCCGGTCCGACGCCCGCAGATCGATCGGGCCTGCCGGCGCTCGCGGGTCCACCCCGATTTGTGTGGCGCCGTAGCTGGACGCCTCCCTTCGGCGAAACCGAGATCGAACGGCATCGCCGCCCGGTGATGCTGAAACGGCGCCCCATGCCTCTCGGAGTAACATCCGTGACGACCCCCGCCAGCGCGACCCCAGGTGGCAGCCCATGACCCGGATCCTCCTGTACACGGGCAAAGGCGGCGTCGGCAAGACGAGCATCGCCGCGGCTACCGCGCTCCTCTGTGCTGACCGCGGCCTTCGGACGATCGTGCTCTCGACCGACATCGCCCACAGCCTCGGGGACGCCTTCGACGTGCCCCTCGGCCCCGAGCCAACGCGGATCGCGCCGAACCTGGACGGCCAGGAGCCGGACGTGTACTTCAACATCGCCCGTTACTGGCGGACGATCCAGTCCTACGTCACGGAGCTGTTCGCCTGGCGCGGGCTCGACGAGGTGATGGCCGAAGAGATGACCGTCCTGCCGGGAATGGACGAGCTCGGCAACCTCCTGTGGATCACGGACCACGTCGATTCAGGGAAGTACGACGTCGTCGTCGTCGATGCCGCGCCGACCGGCGAGACGCTCCGTCTCCTGTCGTTGCCCGACGCCAGCCGCTGGTGGATCGAGCGGATCGCGCCGCTCGGCCGGCGGATGTCGAAGTTTGGGCGGCCGATGCTCGAGAAGGTCCTCGGCGTGCCGATCCCGCGCGATGAGGTGTTCGCGGCCGCGGAGCGCCTGCTCGAGCGCCTTGCCGAGACCCACCGCCTGCTCAGCGATCCGGACCTGACGTCGGTCCGGATCACCCTCGCCCTCGACAAGCTGTCGGTCGCCGAGACGCGCCGCTCGTTCACCTACTTCCACCTGTTCGGCTACCCCAGCGACATGATCATCGCCAACCGGGTCCTGCCGGCCAACGCCGGCCCGTACTTCGCCCAACTGCGCGAGGCCCAGCAGCGCTACCTGCCGATTGTCGAACAGGAGTTCGGGCCGGTCCCCGTCCGGACAATTCCGCAGTTCGACCACGAGATGGTCGGGCTCGACCGGCTCCGCGAGATCGGCACCGCGCTCTTCGGTGACGACGATCCGACCGCCGTCCACTATCGTGGCGAGCCGTACAAGGTCACCCGCGAGGGCGACCTGTATGTCCTCGCGGTCGAGCTGCCGTTCGCCGTCAAGGGCGAGCTCCAGCTGTCGCGCCGATCTGACGAGCTCGTGATCCAGGCCGGCGGCTGGCGACGGACCCTCGTGCTGCCGCGGGCCCTGACCAACGCGCCGACGAAAGGCGCGAAGATGGACGATGGCATCCTGCGCATCCAGTTCGAGGCGCCCGCCGGCGCCCGCAAGCGAGGAGGACGACGATGACCGAACCACGCCGCACCAGCCGCCCGCGGGCCACGACCGCAGACCCGATCGCCCCCGTGGGCGGCGGCGATCGGGTGGCCGAGCTCGAGGCGCGCCTCGCCAGGCTCGAGAAGGGACCGCGCCTCCGCGAGCGTGGCCGGAGCCTGATGGACAAGGTGATGCCGCCCGAGGCGAGCGAACACTTCCGGAACGCCGGCCGCGAGCACCTCCTGGGCGTACGGACGATCGTCGACCACTGGATCGCCCGACTCGACGACGCCGACGAGCGCGCCGGCAGCCACTCGGGCGGTCGCGAGACGATCGAGATCGAGTAGACGCCACTGCGCCGACGCGATGGCGGTGCTGGCCCGGACGACCGACGAGGAGCCCACCGATGTCGCAGCTGACGATTCTCGCCTTCGCCGGGAGCCTCCGGCGGGCCTCGTACAACCGCGGGCTGGTCCGCGCCGCGCTCGAGGTCGGAGCCGATGGCGTCCGGGTCGAGGTCTTCGACCTGGTGCCGCTGCCGCTCTACAACCAGGACGTCGAGGATGCCGCCGAGCCGCCGTCGGTCGTCGCGTTCAAGGCCGTGATCGGCGCCGCCGACGGTCTGCTCGTCGCGACGCCGGAGTACAACCACGGGATCCCGGGCGTGCTGAAGAACGCCATTGACTGGGCCTCGCGGCCGCGCATCTCCAGCCCGCTCCGGGACAAGCCCGTGGCGGTGATGGGCGCGAGCCCGGGGCGGGGCGACACCGCGCGCGCCCAGGCCCAACTGCGCGAGGCGTTCGTGTTCACCGGCGCCTGCGTCATGCCCCAGCCCGAGCTCCTCGTCGGCGCCGCCGCGGCCCATTTCGATCTTGACGGCAACGTGACCAGCCCGGAGGTCCGGGCGGCGATCGGTGAAGTCGTCGAAGCGCTGGCGGCCTGGTCGCGCCGGATCGACGTCCACCGCACGGCCGCCTGACCCGGACGCCCGGCAGCGGGTATCCCCGGCGAGGGCGGCCGAGGCGGTCCGGGCTCAGGCCGGCGCGCTGTCGCCCGAGTCGCGGTCGGCGTCGCCGTCCTCGTCCGGCGCGGCTCGCTCCGTCTTGCTCAGGTGGCTCGCCTCGACCATTGTGGGACGGCCGTCGCGGTCCTTCCAGCGCGTCTGGATCATCACCTCATCGACCTCACCGGCCAGTCGGATGACGACGTCGAAACCAGTGCCGCCGCCGCCGATCGAGTCAATCGCGACCTCGTTGGCCGGCAGCGGCAGCAGGGCCAGCACCTCGCCGACGTTCCGGCGCAGCTCGGGGCTGAACTCCTCGATCGCGGCATCGACGTTGCCCGACTCGAGCGCATCGCACAGGGCCTGAGCGCGATCGCGAACGGCTTGCTCGTCCATGGGGACTCCTCGGGGCGGGGATGAAGCCCTGATTCTCGGGGCACGGCTCGCTTGCCGCAAGGGCCAGCAGGAATCCCTCAGCTGACGACGACGGACCCATGAGGGGCGACCGGCTGCCGGCCCGGCCCAGCGCCGGACAACCGGCGCTGTCGTTGAAGTTCCTGCCGAGTGCTTCGGACCTCGATCACCATCTTGGGCGGCCCGTAAACCTTTGGCGCGTCGTCTGGCTGTTTGGAGTACGGGCTCGGGAAGAACCAGATGAAGGGAGCGATGTCATGGTCGGTCGACGAACGATGGGCGGCACGGTCGCGCTGGCGGTATTGCTCGGTGGTCTGCTGCCCTCGGGCATCGCGGTCGCCCGATCCAGTTCGGCCGGCATCTTCGCATTCGACGCACCCGTCGCGGCAGGCCACCGGCAGCTCTTCGTCGAGCGATCCGACGGAAGCAAGCTCCGGCGCTTGATCCAGTCGAATGACGACGATGTGATGCCGGCGATCTCTCCGGACGGGACGCGCATCCGGTTCACCCGGGTCTTCCCGGATGGTTCGCCCGATGCGATCTTCATCGCCGATGCGGACGGGCACGCACCTCGTCCGCCTGACCAATGCGATCAGCACGACGCGCTCCGGCTTCCAGGGCTCCAACCACCCGGCCTGGTCGCCCGACGGCAGCCAGCTGGTGTTCTGCCACTTCCCGTCGACGCGCGGCCACGCCGACCTGTACGTCATGAACCGCGACGGCAGCGGCCTGTATCTCCTGCGCCACACGCCGCAGCCAGAGAACGACGTCGATTGGGGGACGACCGCGGCGCCTGGCGGGTGACCGCCCTCCGTCCGGGCGACGAGCAACGCCGATCTCGTCCCGGCACGAATGGCGCTGGGGTTGCCGCCGGCAGCCAGGTCGCGGACCAGCGGATCTGGAGCCGGTCCGCATCCCGCCGATCCGGCCGGTCAGATCCCGGGGAGGTTCTTTGCGCTCGACATGTATGGAAAGTTCTTTGCCACGCGGAGCGCCCTCCCCATCGTTATGGAAAGACGACCAATGCGACAAGTGTCAGCTGCAGCCGCTCGTGGAGCCGCAGTTCAGGCACTTGTAGCAAGAGCCGTTGCGGATCATGATCGAGCCGCATTCGGCGCAGCTTGGGGCGTCCTCCTGGATCTTGAAGGCGACGTTCGCCCGGCCCAGTGACAGCGTCACCGTCCCCGAGCCGTTCCCCGCAGCCTTAGCCGGCGTGGCGTGCCCGTTCGTGGCAACGACCGCGAACCCATCACTTCCGGCGGAAGCCGCACCGACGCCTGGCGTGGACGCGGCCATGACCGGAGAACCGGCACCGACCGTCGTCGCGTCCTCCTTGGCGGCGGGGGCCACGTCGACCGCCACCGATGCCCGAGGCTCGTCCCTCAGGGGAGTCGACGATGACCCGCGCTCGGCCGTAGGCGGTTCGGCCTGAGCGGGCGTTGACGAGGTCGCGCCAGCGACCGCTGTCGCAGCCCCGAAGGACGAGCCTGCCGAGAGGCCGAACGCGGGGCCTTCTGACCCACCGGCCCGCTCCTGCAGCCCGAGCGCCGCCTTGTCATCCGGACCGAGGAACCGGGAACCGAGCCACCGGAAGATGTAGTCCACGATGCTCTTCGCGATCGGGATCTCCTGGTTGCCCGTGAAGCCCGACGGCTCGAACCGGACGTGGGCGAACTTGTTGACGAGGTCCCGCAGCGGCACCCCGTACTGGAGCGCCACCGACACGGTCGTCGCGAACGTGTCCATCAACCCGCTGACGGTCGAGCCTTCCTTGGCCATCTTCAGGAAGATCTCTCCGGGCATGCCGTCCGGGTAGAGCCCGACGGTGATGTAGCCCTCGTGGCCGGCGATGTCGAACTTGTGGGTGACCGCGGCCCGCTCGGCCGGCAGCCGGCGGCGATGGGGGAGGGCAGCCTCAGCCTGGGCCTTGGCGAGCTCCTTCTTCAGCTTGGCGACGACCTCCGTGTCGACAATGTCGCCGTCCTTCTTCTTGCCGGTCGAGAGCGGCTGCGAGCGCTTGGAGTTGTCGCGGTAGACCGCGATCGCCTTCAGGCCGAGCTTCCAGCCCTCGAGGTAGACCGTCTCGATCTCCTCGGCCGTGGCGGCCTCGGGCATGTTCACGGTCTTGCTGATCGCACCGCTGATGAACGGCTGGATCGCGCCCATCATCCGGACGTGGCCCATGTAATGGATGGACCGCGTGCCGTTGACCGGCTTGAACGCGCAGTCGAAGACCGACAGGTGCTCCGGCTTGAGGTACGGCGCGCCCTCGATGGTTTCCCGGTCGTTGATGTAGGCGAGGATCTCCTCGACCTGGGTCGCGTCGTAGCCGAGCTTCTTCAGGGCCGACGGGACGGTCTGGTTGACGATCTTCAGGAAGCCCTCGCCGACGAGCTTCTTGTACTTGATCAGGGCGATGTCCGGCTCGACCCCGGTCGTGTCGCAATCCATCATGAATGCGATCGTCCCGGTCGGGGCGAGGACGGTGACCTGGGCGTTGCGATAGCCGAACGCCGTGCCAAGCTCCAGCGCCTCGTCGTAGACGGTGCGGGCGGCCTTGACCATGTCGGCCGGGACGGCCCGGTCGGTCGGCAGCCGGTAGGCCGCGTCGCGGTGCTTGTTGATCACCCGCAGGAACGGGGCGCGGTTCTCGTCGTAGGCGAAGAACGGGCCGCCGTGATCGCGGGCGATGATGCTCGACTGCTTGTATGCCTCGCCGTGCATGATCGCGGTCAGCGCGGCGGCGTAGTTCCGGCCCTCGTCCGAGTCGTAAGCGAGCCCGCGACTCATCAGCAGCGCCCCGAGGTTGGCGTAGCCGAGCCCGAGCGGGCGGAACTTGTGGCTGTTCTCCTCGATCCGCGGCGTCGGATACGACGCGTTGTCGACGAGGATCTCCTGAGCGGTGAGGGTGACCTTGGCGGCGAAGCGGTAGGCCTCGACGTCGAACTCGCCGTCGTCGCCGACGAACTTCATCAGGTTGAGGCTCGCCAGGTTGCAGGCGGTGTCGTTCAGGAACATGTACTCGGAGCACGGGTTGGACGCGTGGATCCGGTCCGTGTTCGCGCTCGTGTGCCAGTCGTTGATCGTGGTGTCGTACTGGATGCCCGGGTCCCCGCAGACGTGGGCGGCCTCGGCCATCTTGCGGAACAGGTCGCGTGCCTTGTAGGTCTCCATCGGCTCGTGGCCGACGACGGAATGGGTCGTCCACTCCTTGTCGTCGACGATGGCCTGCATGAAGTCATCGGTGACGCGGACGCTGTGGTTGGCGTTCTGGAAGGCGACGCTGCCGTAGGCCTCGCCGGTGAAGCTCGCGTCGTAGCCCTGCTCGATCAGGGCCCAGGCCTTCTTCTCCTCGTTGAGCTTGGAATCGATGAAGTCCACGACGTCCGGATGGTCCGCGTCGAGGATGACCATCTTGGCCGCGCGCCGGGTCTTGCCGCCCGACTTCACGACGCCGGCGAACGCGTCGTAGCCGCGCATGAAGCTGACCGGGCCCGAGGCCGTGCCGCCGCCGGTCATCTTCTCGCGCGAGCTCCGGATCGTACTCAGGTTTGAGCCGGCGCCGGAGCCGAACTTGAACAGCATCGCCTCGGTCTTGGCGAGGTCCATGATCGAGGACATCGTGTCCTGGACGCTGTTGATGAAGCAGGCTGAGCACTGGGGCCGGGCTTCGACGCCGACGTTGAACCAGACCGGCGAGTTGAAGCTCATCTTCTGGTGGACGAGAAGATGGGTCAGCTCCGCCTGGAAGGTCGCGAGGTCGGCGTCGGCCGCGAAGTAGTGCTGCGTCTCGGCCCAGCCGGCGATCGTGAGGACGACCCGATCGATCAGCTGACGGACGCTCGTCTCGCGCTCCGGCGTGTTGAGGTGGCCGCGGAAGTACTTGCTGACGACGACGTTCGTCGCGAGCTGCGACCAGAAGCTCGGGACCTCGACGTCCTTCTGCTCGAACACGAGCTTGCCGGACTCATTGCCGATGGCCGCGGTCCGCGTCTCCCAGGTGATCTCGTCGTAGGGATGGGTGCCCGGGGTGGTCCAGCGGCGCTCGAAGGTAAGGCCCTTGACCGGGTGGCCGTGACCGTCCGTGCCGTCGAAGCTGGCGCCGTAGGGGCCGCTCAGTGTTCGGAAGGCAGCGGCCGCGGCCGCTGCCTTCTTCGTTGTTGCATCGTCGCGATCCATCACTGGGGTCGCGTCGCCGCTCTGTCGGGCCATCGTGCGAGAACCTCCACCGTCGTCCACCGGGCGGCCGGCTTCCTCACCGGTTCGTCCGCTTTCAGGCCGCTCGCCCCGCTCTGCGGTAGCTGCGACTCCCTCCTTGTGCCAATCGTTCCGGGGCCGGTTCCTGAGGACCTGCGGCGCCGACGGGCATCGCCGGCGGGGAGTCCTGGGAGCGGCGCGAGCGATCAGCGCGAGCGCCAAATGTACGCCCGGGCGGAGGGGGCAGTCAAGCCCCAAACCACAAGATGTAGTGGTGCGTGCGTGGGAGTGACCGCAACATGTGGTTTCGAGCGCGAAGTGGCGCCGTCCACGCTCAGCCCACGATTGGGGGCTGGTTACCCACCGCGGAGCGGCAGTTGTCCACGTCCGGTGGGGCGGTTGTGCACGGGGCACCGGGCAGTTGTCCACGGCACGATACCGAACATGCGTTCCGTTGTTGGCGCTCGGGCGCTCGGGCGCTCGGGCGCTTGGGCGCTCGGGCGGCACCGCCTGGCCGGCCGGCCCCGACAGACCGGCCGGCCCCGACAGACCGGCCGGCCCCGACCTGGCCAGATGTCCATGGACGGAACGCGTGGGTGGACGCGAGGGTCGCTGGGGCTCTCACGACCGGCCGGATGTGTGCCTCGCCGGTCGGTTGGCAAGGTCGGGAAGGCCGGGACGCGCGATTCGGCAGTGAGCCGGCCGTCCGAGCCGGCCGCACGTTCCGGTGGTGGGCGTCTGGCCAGGTGCAGAAGGAGCGGAGCGGGGAGGCGGGCCGGGCGGGGAGGCGGAGCGGGGAGGCGGAGCGGGGAGGCGCAGCGGGGAGGCGGTGAGGGCGGGCCGAGCGGGACGGAGCCGGAGGAACAGATGGTGCACCCTCCGATGGATCGCAGATACGTGGCGGTTGACCGCGGGTCGCGAAACTCGCCCGATGGACGATCTTCGTTTCGGCGCGGCGGTTCGCCGGATCCGGCTGAGGCTCCGGCTCACGCAGGCGGATCTGTCTCGTCGGGCCGGCGTCTCGCGGACCACCATCTCCCGGGTCGAGCACGGCCGCCTCGACACGCTGTCGCTGGCGACGGTCCGCCGCGTGGCCGCGGCCGTCGACATCCGCGTCGCTGTCGTGCCTCGCTGGCGGGGCGGCGAGCTCGATCGAGTGCTCAATGCGGCCCACAGCGCGCTCCACGATCAGGTCGCGGAGAACATGGCAACGCGGCCGGGCTGGCTATTCGAGCCCGAGGTGTCCTTCGCGATCTACGCCGAGCGCGGCATCGTCGACGTTCTGGCGTTCCACCCAAGCCGCAGCGCCCTGCTGGTGATCGAGCTCAAGACCGCGATCATCGACGTCAACGAGTTGCTCGGCACCCTCGACCGCAAGGTCCGTCTCGGGCGCCAGGTCGCCGCGACACGTGGCTGGCCCGTGACGGACGAGACGACGACGTCCGCGTGGGTCATCGTGTCGGAGGGCCGGACGAATCGCCGTCGCGTCGCGGAGCATCGGGCGGTCCTGCGCGCCGCATTGCCGCTCGATGGTCGATCGATCGACGGGTGGCTCGCCGATCCCCGGACGCGGATGCGGTGCCTCAGCTTCTGGTCGAGTCGGTGACCGGCAGGTGGCCAAAGGCCCACCACCGGAACGCGCGGCCGTCTCGGGCGGCCCGTCCAGCCGTCGAATCAGGCGCCGGGCGTGCTCCACGACCATCAACCTTGCCAATCGAACAGCGAGGGGCACATCCCGGCCAGTTGCAAGGCCCAGACGACGACGCCGTCCGGCCACGCGTTCCGTTCGTGAACATCTGGCCAAGTCGCGGCCGTGGGCTGGCCAAGTCCGAATGGGGCCGTCGCGCCCGTGGGGCCGTCCCCGGCGCGACTCGCGGCCCGCCCACGAGTCGGGCACAACGCACTAAACGGGCACGCGGGTGAGATCTGACACGCGGTTGCCGCGCGACGGCCTCGACCTGAGCCGTCGCACGAACCCGTCAGTTGGTCTCATTGCATTATGCGTGACGACCTGATCCGGATCGGCAAGCGGTTCCTCGCCGACGTCAAGCGCGACGACGTGCCGGGGCTCGCGGCCGAGCTCGCCTATCGATTCCTGTTCGCCGTGTTCCCGTTCGGGATCTTCATCGCCGCCCTGACCGCGTTCGTGGCGCGGGCGGTCGGCATCGGCGATCCGACGGCGAGCATCATCGGCGCTCTCGGTGACAACCTGCCGGCGGCCATCGCGGACGGGCTCCGGCCGCAGCTTGAGGCGGTGATCGGCAAGACCCAGCCGGGCCTGCTCACGGTCGGCGCGGTCGCGGCGCTATGGGCCGCCACGGGTGGGACGAACGCCCTGACGAAGGCGATGAACCGGGCCTATGAGGTCGAGGAGACGCGGTCGTTCCTGCCGAAGACCGGCCGCGCGATCGGCCTGACCCTCCTCGCGAGCATCGGCCTGCTCCTCGCGTTCGTCACCGTCACCGGGGCATCGCTGCTGACCGGTCAGGTTGCGGATCAGCTCCATCTCAACCAGGGCGTGGTCGGTGCGATCGGCCTGTTGCGCTGGCCGATCGTGTTCGTCGGGCTGTCGCTCGCGGTCGGAGCCCTCTACCGGCTCGCTCCGAATGTCCGGATCCCGTGGCGCTGGTGCGTGGTCGGCGGTGCGCTGTTCTCGTTCGGCTGGCTAGTCGCGACGGCCGGGTTCGGGCTCTACGTCGCGAACTTCGCCCACTACTCGAACACCTACGGCGCGCTCGGTGGCGTGATCGTCCTGATGCTCTGGTTCTACCTCTCGTCGATGATCCTGGTCGGCGCGGCGGCCTTGGTCGCGACCACGCTCAAGGAGTTCCAGCCGCAGACGGTCGCGGCCGGGCGGGACGCCGCGGGGGCGGCAAGGACGACGGTGGACGACGAGCGGCGACAGAGCACGGGCGTGGTGGTGACCGGGGCGCCGGCTCCTGTCGCGAGCGGCCCGGCTCACGAAGTCGATCGGTTTCGAGATCGCGACCGGCGACCGCGGCCCGCGAACGCGCCGTCATCGCTCGTCGCCAGCGGCGCCGTGATCGCGCTCGGGGTCGCAGCGGGGGCGATCGCGGCTCGGCTGCTCGCCCCCAGCAAGCGCTGACCTCCGCCGAGCGACGCGCGGCTGGCTGGCGACGCGCGGCTGGCTGGCGACGCGCGGCTGGCTACAGCCCGCTGTACGAATGCAGGCCGTTGAACCAGAGCGATCCGGAGTAGGTCACGATCACCATCCCGAACGCGACCACCAGGAGCAGCGCGGCTGGCCGGCCTGCCCAGGATTTCTGGTTCCGGGCGTGGAGATAGACCGCGTACGACAGCCAGGTGATCAGCGCCGCCGTTTCCTTCGGGTCCCAGCCCCAGTAGCGCGACCAGGCGATCGAGGCCCACCACGAACCGAGGATGATCATCGTCGCGAAGATCGGGAAGCCGGTGATGACCGCGCGATAGGCGACCTCGTCGAGAACCTTGTGGCTCGGCAGCCAGGCGAAACGGTCTTCTTGGCCCTGGAGCAGGTATCCGACACCGGCCGCGAAGCTCGTGGCGAAGATCCCGTAGCTCAGCACCGCGAGCCCGACGTGGATCGTGATCAGCGGCGGGTTCTGGAGCGCCGGAACGAGCTGGCTGATCTGCGACGGCAGGCTTGCCGCGTAGAGGAGCAAGGCGAGCGCGACGCCGGTCGGGATGAAGCCGATCGCCCGGATCGGGTAGCGCCGGCCGAGGACGAGGTAGCCGCCCGTGATCGAGGTGGCGAAGGCGACGGTGAACTCGAACATGTTGCCCCACGGCCCACGCCCGACCAGCAGTCCCCGAATCACGAGATAGCCGAGGAGCGCCGCGAAGCCGAACGAGGCGATGCCCGCAGCCGCGCGGCCGAGGGGCGTCGGGGCGATCCCGAGCGGGGCCGCGGCGGGGTCAACGCCGGCTGCGGCGATCCGCGCGTCGGCGAACGACCCGGTCACTGCCCCTGCCCACGCCGGCTGCGACGTCGGGTTGAACGCGAGCGACAGGGATCGCCGCCCATTCGCAAGAAGCACGGCATGACCGACATGCGCCGCGAAGGCAATCGCGATGGCCACTGCACCGAGCGGAAAGAGGATCGTGGCGACGATGTTCATGGCTGCCTCGGGATGCTGGTCGGGCTGCCCAGGGTGGTCTGGCTGGTCTGGCTGGTCTGGCTGGTCACGCGAGGGCGGCGCCGCCGGGGGGCGGGCCGTCGGTCGAGACAATCATCGCCCGGGGCCGGAGATCCAGCGCCAGGCCGCAGTTGCCGCAGGTCGAGATGCCGGCCGTCCGGACGACCTCGCATTTCGGGCAGCGGATCAGGAGCGTCGTCTTGTCGAGGTCGCAGCGGACGGTGCCCGCCGGGTAGATCAGGCCGTCGCGAGGGCAGTACGGCTCGCCCGCGGGCACGACCGGTCGCCCAAGATGGTCCCGCGGCGCGACCTTCGTCCCCTCGTCGTAGCGGACCTTGACCCGCGGCTTCGTCACGTTGTAGCCGAGAGCGGCGAGCGCCCCGAGGCTGAGCAGAGGCCCGAGGACCGCGATCAGCACGATCACCGGCAGGAGCTGGATGAGCCCGGCCCAGTCGGGGATGACCAGCTTCGAGATGAAGCCGAGGAGATCCGACCACACGTGCGAGATCTGGTCGAGGACGGTCACCGGCGCATTCTAGCCGGGTCGAGCCGGCCATCGTGCGCGGGCGTCATGGTGCGCCGCGGCCTCAGCGCTTTGGGGCGCGCTTCCCGTTCCCGGTCTTGCGAGTTGCGCCGCGGCCGGGCGACCACGACCGGCTGTCGGCATCCCTCTCGCCCTCCTGGATCGAGCCCGGCGTCGGTTGGCGGAGTCGCGGCGGAACTTGCGCGCGGGCGTTTCCGACGGACGGTGACGACAGGGTCGAGCGCGCCATCCGGGCGACGAGCCACGACGCGCCGGCGGTTCGTGCGCCGCGGTGCTGGATCGCGAAGCGGAGGGCCCGATCATCGGTGACGACCAGGATCGACTCGGTCGCGAGCGAACCGCCGCCCGACGGCGCCCCGGCAGCCATCGCGACGTCCTCGACGAGGGTCACGAGAATCGTGTCCGCCGAATGGCGCCCGCCGTAGCGAACCGACACGCCATGAGCGATCCGCTCGCCGCGCAGCCCTCGTTCGGCTGGTCCGTCAAAGACGAGCTCGATCGCGACCCCCGGCGGGATGGCCGCCCTGAGCCGACCGATCAACGCGGCCGGCGGCTGGCGCTCGGGACCCGATGACAGCTGGTGGAGCAGATTCGTGCCGTCAACGAGGAGCCGGGTCGTGCCGGTCATCGGGTCGTTCCGGGGCGAGAGGCGAGTCACCGGCCAAGCGTAACCGGTTGCACCGTGCGCCCTGCCGCGCCCCGCCCCGCCCCGCGCCGCGCCCGGCCCGGTGCGACAGTCCTCCTGTCATTGCGGGTAGCCGCATAACGCCCAGCGGCGTGCCAGCCGGCGCGGTGCCGTCATTGCGAGTAGTCGCATACCGCCCAGCGGCGTGCCGGTCCGGCGCGGGGTGTCGTTAATGTGAGTAGCCGCATACCGTCTGGCGGCGGGTCGGCCGGCGACGTGCCGGCCAGTGGCCGCCGTCGTTGGGACCACGCAGGACATGCGGCTACACGCCATGGAACGGGAGGCGTCTCCGGGCCGCGAGCCTCAGGCGACGCGCGACGCGCGACCTCACGATCGCACCATCGGCCGGTAGCATTTGGCGGCGATGACGACCACTGGCTTGCTCCTCCTCGTCGATCTCGATGGGGTGCTGTACCGCGGCACGGAGCCCGTGCCCGGGGTGGCGGCCGTGCTCGCCGCTCGCGCGGCGGGCGGTGACGACGTCGTGTACGTCACGAACAACTCGATGTGGTACAGGACCGAGTACGTCGAGCGGATCGCGGCGATGGGCGCGCCGGTGTCCGCCGACCGGATCGTTTCGTCGCCGCGCGCGACCGCGTTGTACCTCCGCGAGCACGAGCCGTCGATCCGGCACGTCCTGACGGTCGGCGCAATTGGGATGGACCGCGAGCTGGAGGACGCCGGCTTTCGGGTGACCCGAGCGGGCGATGTCGGCGAGCTGATCCGGGGCGGCGGGGGGATGGAGGGCACCGACGGCGGAAACGGCTGGGAGGCGGCCGGTCGGCCCGATGCCGTTGTCGTCGGGCTCGACCCGCGGATCGACTACCTCCGCCTGACCGTCGCCAACGACTGCATCCGCGCCGGCGCCCGCTTCATCGCCACGAATCGCGACCCGGTCTACCCGACCGAGCGGGCCGTCCGGCCGGGAGCCGGTTCGATCGTCGCCGCCGTCGAAGCCGCAAGCGGCGTGACCCCAATCTCGATCGGCAAGCCCGAGCCGTACCTGCTCGAGGAGGCCGCGCGGGCGGTCGGGCGCCACGCCGGCGAAGCGATCATGATTGGCGACGGGCTCGACACGGACATCGCGGCCGCCCGCGCGGTCGGCGCGCGGAGCATCCTGATGCTGACCGGCGTCACGATTCGGGCCGTGGTCGATCAAGCGCCGTCCGAGACCCGCCCGACCTTCATCGCCGCCGACGCCATAGAGCTTGCGGCAATCCTGCATCGCCTCGGGGTCTGAAGCCGGCCCCCCGAAGTCGGAGCCTCGCAACCCGGATCAGTGCGGCAAGGGATCAGCCGCTGCCCACAGATCGAATTCCGCTCGCAGCCAGCCGAGCGTCGGCGCGTCGGCGAATGCGACATCGAGAGCGCGCCGGTCGATGGTCCAGAGCTCCTCGATCGTCAGTCCGATCTCGTCGAGCGCCCGCTCGTACTCGTCGGTGAGCGACAGGTCCGAGACGGTCGTGTCGTCCGTCGAAAGCGTGACCGGCACGCCAAGCCGGTGGAGCCGGGCGAGCGGATGGGCCGCAATCGACGTGACGATTCCGGCCTGCCAGTTCGAGGTCGGACAGAGGTCGAGGGTGACACCGCGCGAGACGAGCTCCGCGCACAGGTCCGGGTCGTCGACGGCACCGGGGCCGTGGGCGATCCGCTCCGGCTCGACTGCGAGCGCCCGGCGGACCTGGCCAGCCCCGCCCCATTCGCCGGCGTGGATCGTGATCCGCAGACCGCCGGCCCGAGCGGCGCCAAACGCGTCGGCATGAGCGAGCGGATCCGGGAAGCGCTCCTCGGGTCCGGCCAGGTCCCAGCCGGTCAGGCCGTCGTCGCGGAATCGAGTTGCAGTCCGGGCCAGCTCGACATTCGCGGCGGGCGCATGCGACCGGAGCGCCGTGCAGATCAGGCGAACCTCGGTTCCGGTGCGGGTGGCAGCATCCCGTGCCCCGCGCGCTACCGCCGCGATGCCGTCCGACAGGGATAACCCGCGCGCGACATGGAGAAGGGGTCCCCACCGGATCTCGACATAGCGGACTCCCTCGGCCGCCTTCGTCTCGACCAGCTCGGCGGTGATCCGCTCGAGGGCCTCGGCGTCCTGCATCAGGGCGATCGGGAGGTCGAAGGCGCGAAGAAGCTCCGCCTGCGACGAGCAGGGCATCGGGGCGACGAGGGCGGCCCGCATCCCGGCCACGTCCCGCGGCGCGTCGACGCCTCGCGTCCGCGCCAGCTCCAGGGCAGTGTCGATGCGGAGCGAGCCGTCGAGATGGAGATGGAGCTCCGCTTTCGGCATGGCGAGCAGTCCGGCCCGCCGCGCAGCGGACGCAGCAGACCCAGTCGACCCGGCGGCGTGATCGGGGAGGGGCATGACCCGATGCTACGATGCCGGCGATGACCCGGTTCCTCCTGCGTGCCGTGCTCACCGTCGTATGGCTGCTGATCGTCGCGGTCGTCTCGATCGGCGGCGCCGGTCTCGTCGCGGCGATGGCCAATCAGCCGGGCACGCCCGCCCGCGCCGAGCTGACCGCCACGGGCGACGCGGCGGCCACCACGGCCCTCGATGCGATCCAGCTCGAGCTGAGCGCCATGTCCAAGGACGTCGAGCGACTCGGGGAGCTCGGGCGAGGGGCCCTCACCGCGCTCGTCGCGTCGGACTTCGCGACGCTCGACACGGCCGTCGCGGACGGTCAGACGCTGGCCCGGGCGATCGACGCGCGTTCTGCCCAGATCCTCGAGCACGCCCGGCTCGTGCCCGGATCCGGTCCCGAGGAGCCGCTCGTCTGGTCGCCCGAAACGGCCCGCCGCCGCGATCTGGCGCTGGTCGCCGTCGCGTCGACCGGCGGGCTCGAAGCGTCGTGGACCCGGCTCGCGTCGGGCTCGCTGGTCGCGAACCGGCTGACCGCCTTGCTCACCAGCCACGACGCGACCGCCGGTCAGGCCGTCGCAACCGGCCGGTCCCTCAAGTACGCGGAGGCGCTCAAGACGCTCGCGACGGCCCAGGCCATGCTGGTCCAGGCGGGCACACTGCGCGACGCCCTCGCCAACACCGTCGACGTCTCGACACTGACCCAGTGGATCGATCGCAACGACGAATACGACGCGGCCCTCGCGACGCTCTACCAGGTGTCGATCGCCGGCAAGGGCAAGGTCACCCCGGCGATGATCGCCGCGGCCCTGGCGGAACGGAAGGCCCGCGACTTCCTGCCGTCGAACACGACCGGCCTCGTGATCATCCTCGCCGAGATCGGCCGCGGCGGTCTGAACCAGGCGGTCATCGGGATCGAGGAGACGCGGGCGAAGCTCCAGGCCGCGGTCGACCAGCTGAGCGCCCCGGCACCCGACCAGCTGAGTGCTCCGCCGTCCGGCGAGCTGGGCGCTTCGGACGATGGCGGCGGGCCCGGGCTGTCGCCGTCCGGCCGCTGACGGGTACACTGCCCGGACTGTTCAACACGCGCCCCTTGATGCCGGGCGCAACCTCGTCAGAGGAGTGCCCATCCGTGCAGCTGCGCGTCGTCACCGACCAGCCCTGGGACGTTCCGGCCGACGTCCTCGCCATCCCGATCGTCGGCGAGCCCGACTTCGATGGCCCACTCGGCGAGATCGACCGGCGGACCGGCGGGGAGTTGACGATTCTCGCCGCGTTCGGCGAGATCCGCTCGAAGCGCTACGCCTCGGCCGTGGCCGCGCCCGGCGAGGTTCGTGCCGGGCGAGTGCTGACGGTCAGCGCCGGTGAAGCCGCCGAGATCAGCCGGGAAACCGTCCTGCATGTCGGCGCGGCGGCCGAGCACCGCCTGGCCGGCCGTCACGCGGCCAGCCTCGCGATCTGGCTGACCCCGCTCGCCGACTGCCTCGAAGGGGGCGTCGATGCCGTGGCCGAGCTCGTCGCCAGGGGCGTGGTCGAGGGCAGTTTCGACCCGAAGACCCTGTACCGCGAAGACGCGACGACCCAGCCGCCGATCCTCGACGAGCTGATCCTCATCGCCCCGGGCGCGGACGCGGCGTCGGCGCTCAAGGCCGCCGAGCGTGGCGTGATCATCGGCGAGGGCGCCAACCACGCCAGATCGCTGTCGAACCGTTCGGCCAACGACATCACCCCCGAGGTCCTTGCCGAGGAGGCCCGCGAACTGGCCGCGAAGCACGGCCTCTGGATCGACGTGATCGAGCCGGACCGCGCCCGCGAGCTCGGGATGGGGATGTTCCTCGCGGTCGGCCAGGGCAGCGACAACCCGGCCCGGATGATCGTGATGCGTTCCGGCGGGGAAGGGGAGAAGGACGCCCTCGGCCGCCACCTTGCGATCATCGGCAAGGGCGTCTGCTTCGACTCCGGCGGCATCTCGATCAAGCCATCGGACCGGATGGAAGAGATGAAGATGGACAAGATCGGGGCGTGCACGGTCATCGCCGCGATGGCGACGGTCGCCCGCCTCGCGCCCGGCACGCCGCTCCTCGGGCTGGCGCCCGCGGTCGAGAACATGCCCGGCTCGCACTCGACCCGGCCGGGCGACATCGTGAAGGCACTCAACGGCAAGTGGGTCGACATCACCAACACCGATGCCGAGGGGAGACTGATCCTCGGCGATGCAATGACCTACGCGGAGCAGCTCGGGGCGACCCACATCGTCGACGTCGCGACGTTGACCGGGGCCGTCTCGCGAGCGTTCGGCCACCTGATCACGGGGGCCTTCGGGACGCCGCAGCCGTGGTACGACGAGGTTATGCGCGCCGCTGACCGGGCCGCCGAGCGGTACTGGCAGATTCCGCTCCTCGACGACTACGTCCCGGACATGGAGAGCTGGTACGGCGACCTCCAGAACTCGGGCTCGGCGGAGGGATCGCTCATCAAGAGCGGGCTCTTCCTGCGCGAGTTCCGGACCGTGCCGTGGGCTCATCTCGACATCGGCGGAACCGGCTACTTCCGGAAGACGACGCCGTGGGCACCGCGCGGCGCGACCGGCGTGACCCACGCGACGCTGGTTGAGATCGCGCTCGCCGGCGCGCAGGGCTGAGCGTCCCGGCGGGCCGACCGATGTCCGCCCAGGTCGTGGCACCCCGGCCGTCGCCGGCAAACCGGCGGTGAGCGCCCTCGTCATCGGGTTCGCCGTCGGCGGCGCCCTGCTCGGAGTCCTCGCCGACCGGTTCGCCGTCCGTTGGCCCGAGCACGACGAGGAGCATCCGGCCGGCCGGCCGAGTGGCTGGCGGACGATCGCGACAGCCGGGATCGGGGCATTCGCGTTCTGGCTCTTCGCCGATCGCTTCGGTGACGCCGAGATCCTCGTCCAGGCGATCTACGGCCTGTGGTTCGCGGCCCTCGTCGTCGGGTTCGCGGTCGACCTCGACCAGCGGCTCCTGCCCGATGAGCTCACCAAGCCGTTCATCATCCTCGGGCTCGTTCTCGACGTCGTCGGTCACAACCCATTCCTCGGTGATGCGCTGCTGATCACGCTCGTCCTGGCCGTCGTCGTGCCGCTGGTCCTCTTCGGCGCGTCGATCCCGTTCGGCGCCGGCGCCTTCGGCTGGGGCGACGTCAACCTCCTCGTCGGGGTCGGGCTGTTGACGGGGTTCGTCCGGGCGTTCAACGGATTGCTTGCGGGGCTGTTCGCGGCGGGTCTCGTGCTGGCCGTGCTTCTGGCGACCCGCCGGATCGGGCGGCGGACCTTCGTGCCCTTCGGGCCGTTCCTGATCTTTGGCGCCCTGTGGGGGATCTTCATCCGGATCTAGGTGTCCGGATCCAGGCATTCGCCGAGGCGGCGGGACCAACGTCAGGGTGGTCCTGCGTTGCAATCTGGCTACAGTTGATGAGCCGAGGTATGATGCCGGGCAGCCGGTCGTCGTCCTGAGGTGCCCGTCGGGGCGATCGAATCGGCGGGCGTAGCCGCCACCCGCGCCACTCCGCAGTCATGCGCAGTCCGACGCGAACAACGGAGTTTGCTCGCACGATGACATCGCTCCTGTGATGCGCCCCAGCGCGCACACGGACAGGATCCCGCCACGCAGCGCCGAGTCCGCTCGGAACGGCGGCGCCTCGCGACCCACCGCTCCGCTCCGCGTCGGCAGGTACCGAGCCAACCCCGGGCGCCCGGCGCTTCGGAGCCGCCGACCGTCGCGCGGCCTGACCCGGCTGCCGCTGCTCGTCCTCATTCCGCTTCTCGTGGGCATCTTCGGTGGTCCGGCCAGTCCCGCCGGCGCCGACGAGCTGAGCGACGCCCGCGCCCGCCAGGCCGCCATCGCCCAGCAGCTCAAGGACCAGAAGGTCCAGGTCGACAAGATCAACGCCCTCCAGGCCGACCTGGGCTCGCAGATCGACTCGACCCGGCGCCAGCTGAGCGGCATCAACGCCAACCTGGCGTCGATCAAGAAATCGATCAGTTCGATGGCCCAGAAGATCGACACGGTCCGGCGGACCTATCTCGGTCAGGTGGCCACGCTCCAGGCGCTCGACGTCCAGCTCGATCGGATCACGGTCGAGGAGTCGGTGATGACGGTCAACCTGCGCGACCGGAAGGCAGTCCTCGCCGAGCGCCTCCGCCAGGCTTACGACACCGACCGGACCTCGATGCTCGAGACGTTCCTGTCGGCTGGCTCGTTCACCGATGTCCTCTCGCAGGTCAGCTACACGATCGATGTCGGCGAGCAGGACAAGGCCCTTGCCGAGCAGATCGTCCATGATCAGGCGACGCTGGCGACCATCCACGAGTCGGTCACTGCGACGCGCCAGGCGACTGACGACCTGCGGGTCCAGACCGCGGCCCAGAAGGTCAAGCTCGACGCCGCGCTCGTCGAGCTCAAGTCCGCCCAGAAGGAGCTCAAGCGGCTCGAGGCGGAGACCGCCCGAGCGCTCGCGGTCCAGCGGGCCGCCTACCAGAAGCTCGCTGCCAACAAGCACAATCTTGCTCAGGCGATCGCCACGGCGGCCGCGGCCAAAGCCGCCCTCGCCCACCGGATCAGCGAGCTTGTCGCCGCCGCATATGCCCACGGCAATATCCCGTCGGCGTACAACGGGACGCTGAAGTGGCCGATGTCGGGCACCGTCAGCCAGGACTTCGGCTGCACCGGCATGACGTGGGAGCCGCCGCTCGGCTCGTGCGCCCATTTCCACCAGGGCATCGATATCGTCGCCGACTACGGGACGCCGGTCACGGCTTCCGGCGATGGTCGACTCGTCTACTGCGGCTGGAACTACGCCGACGGCGCCGACCCGGCCTGGATCGTGATCATCGCCCACAGCCAGACGCTCGAGACCTGGTACGCTCACATGACCTCAAGCTGCCCGGTGGCGCAGGGGGCGGCGGTCAGCGCCGGTAAGGTGATCGGCCACGAAGGCAACACCGGCCACTCGACGGGCGCCCACCTCCATTGGGCGGTCCGCTTCAACGGCGAGTTCGTCAACCCGCGCCTGTTCGTCTGAGGCTTCCGCCCGGCTGAGGCGTCCGGCCGGGAGCCGGGAGCGGTGTTAGCATCGACGCATGAAACGGACGATGGCCGTGATCCTCGCCGGCGGTGAGGGCGAGCGCCTGTCCATCCTCTCGGGCGTCCGAGCCAAGCCCGCGGTCCCGTTCGGCGGCAAGTACCGGATCATCGACTTCACCCTGTCGAACTGCGTCAACTCGGACATCACGAACGTCGTCGTCCTGACCCAGTACAACCCGCGCTCGCTGAACGACCACATCGGCCTGGGCCGGCCCTGGGACCTCGACCGGACGAGCGGCGGGGTGAAGCTGCTCCAGCCGTACATCGCCCGCGGTCGCGTTGCCGAGTGGTATCGCGGGACGGCCGACGCGGTCCTCCGGAACTTCAACGTGATCGAGCACGACGCCGGCGACGTGATCCTCGTCCTGGCCGGCGACCACATCTACAAGATGGACTACCAGCCGTTCATCGCCGCCCACAAGCGCAAGCGCGCCGACGTGACGATCGCCGTCCGCCAGGTGCCGCTCGCGGAGGCGTCGCGGATGGGGATCCTCGCCCTCGATGAGGCCGATCGGGTCATCGAATGGCAGGAGAAGCCGAAGCACCCCAAGAGCGATCTCGCCTCGATGGGGGTCTATGTCTTCTCGAAGCGCGCCCTCCGGACCTGGCTGAGCGAGGACCGGATCGACTTCGGTCGGGATGTCATCCCGGCGATGCTCGACGGCGGCGCCCGCGTCTTCGGCTATCACTTCGACGGCTACTGGCAGGACGTCGGCACGATCCAGTCCTACTGGGAGGCCAATCTCGCCCTCCTCGAGGACAACGCGGCGCTCGATCTGTACGACCGTGACTGGTTGATCCACACCCGGTCCGAGGAGCGCGCGCCGGCCAAGGTCGGCCCGACCGCCCAGGTCCATCGGAGCCTGATCAGCCACGGCTGCGTGATCAACGGAACGGTCGTCAACTCCGTGCTGTCGCCGGGCGTGCGCGTCGACGTTGGCGCGGTGGTCCGCGATTCGATCGTGATGTTCGACTCCGTGATCCGGTCGGGCGCCGTCGTCGACCGGGCGATCCTCGACAAGGAGGTCATCGTCGGCGCCGGGGCGATCGTCGGCGACGGGCCGGACTTCGACACGCCGAACAAGCAGGAACCGGGCCGCCTGAACACCGGGATCACCGTCATCGGCAAGCGGTCGATCATCCCTCGCGGGGCGCGGATCGGCCGCAACGTCAAGGTCGCCGGCGACGTGAAGGCCGCGGACTTCGCGACCCGGGCCATCAAGAGCGGCGCCTCGGTCGAAGCCGCCCGGCCACGTTCGGCCGCCGCCCGCGCCACCGCCGGAACCCGCGCCGCCGAGGAGCGATCGCCCGTCGCGGCCAGGGCCTCGACGATCGGCGCCAATGGCTCCGCGGCCGGGCAGGAGATCGTGCCGGCCGTCCGGGTCGCGCGGACCCGAGTCACCGGGGGCGGCGCCAAGCGCTGACCCGGCTCCGCCCGGCCGGAATCGGCCGCCGCGGCGATCCAGCCCGGACCTCGCGCGACAGCCCGGATCGAGACCGGACGGTAGACTGCCCGCCATGCCTTCCACGGAACCGGGTTCGCCCGTGCACCCGGCAGACGTCGAGCGTTGGCTGAGCGAGCTGGGGCTGGAAGCGCTGGCCCGGGCCGACCGGGATGGCGTCACGTCGTGGGACCTCCGGCTCGACGGCCGACGCCGCTTCGACCTCCCGCTGACCCTGATCCTCGATCCGTCGCTCGCCCTCATCTGCTGGGTCCATTTCGCCCCGCCGATCGGCGACGCCTACCGCAAATCCTTCCGGAAGCTCCTCCGCTGGAACGATGAGTTCCCATTCGCGAAATTCTCGCTGGCCGAGGACGACCGGCCGGTTCTCGCGAGCGAGCTGCCACTCCGGATCGTCGACCGGGACGAACTCGGGCTGGCGATCGCCCGCTCGCTCCTGATCGCCGACCAGCTCCTCGAGGAATCGGCCAGCTGGCTCTGGATCGGCAGCCGGATCCCGGACCAGTCCGGACGGATCAGCCGCGGCGAAGCCCTGATCGCGCGCTACGCCGATCGTCTCGCGGAGCTCATCGCAACGGACTCGGACCCGGACCCGGACGACGACGGAGCCGGCCCTCTGCGCCCGCTGACCGGACCGGGCAGCGATGGCTCCGCCGCCACCCTGCCGCCGACCACCAAACCGGCCCCGCCCGCCCTCGGCCCGGCAAGCCGGTGATGACCGGTCGCACCTCCGGGCGACGAGTCGCCGTCGCCAGTCTGGCCCTCCTGATCGCCTTCGTGGCTGTTCCGGCGACGGCATTCCTGCCGCCGGGCGCGCCGTTTGCCGCCGGGCCGGCTGGCGCTGCCGGCAGCGGCCTGACGATCACCGCGGACACCCGCTACACCGTCGATCCCGCGAAGCGCCGCGTCCACGTTGCCGCCGTCCTCTCCGCGACGAACCACCGGACCGACACGAAGACCCGCCGATTCTTCTTCGACCGAGCCTACCTCGCGGTCCAGCCGGGGACGACGGGTTACAAGGTCGCTTCGTCCGGGATTCATCCGACGGTCAGCGTCCAGAAGCGGGCGAGCACCTACACCCTGCTCCGGATCGACTTCGGCAAGCAGCTCGGGGCGGGCGCCAGCCGCCAGTTCCGCCTCACGTTCGACATCGCCGACCCCGGTGGCGCCGCGACGCGCTCGACCCGGATCGGGACGACGCTTGTGAGCTTCGGGGCGTGGGGCCTCGGCATCGCGGGTTCGCCCGGCGGGTCGGTCAGCGTCGTGTTCCCGCCTGGGTTCTCGATCAACGTCGACGCCTCGCTCCTCGGCAAGCCCACGACCGACAGCGCCGGCAACACGACGTACGCCACCGGGGCGCTGGCGAGCCCGCTGACCTTCTTCGCGTTCTTTGTTGCCGATCGCCCCGGCGCCTACAAGGAGACGACCCTCCGGATCCCCATCGACGGGGCCACGGTTCCGCTGACCCTTCGGGCGTGGCCCGACGATCCGGCCTGGGCCAAGCGTGTCGGTAGCCTCCTGACCCGCGGTCTACCGGCCCTCGCGAAGGACATCGGCGTGCCCTGGAGCGTCGATCGGCCACTCGTCGTGTCGGAGGCGATCAGCCGCAACGCGACAGGGTTCGCCGGCCGCTACAACCCGCCCGCCGGCGAAATCGAGATCGCCTACTACGCGACCTCGTTCGTCGTCCTGCACGAGGCGGCCCACGCCTGGTTCGACGGGGCCCTGCTCGCCGACCGCTGGGCGAGTGAGGGCTTCTCCTCGTACTACGCCCTCCGCGCGGCGAAGGCGATCGGCGAGCAGAAGGTGATCGGCGATGTCCTGACGCCCGCCCTCGAGAAATCGCGGGTCCCCCTCAACGCCTGGTCCGCTTCCGGCGTCGATCCTGCGGCGGTCGAGGACGCCGAGTACGCCGCGGCCCTCCGGCTCGCCGGCCTCGTCGCGAAGCGGGCAGGGCCGTCCGGGCTGACCGCAGTCTGGCAGGCGATCCACGATCGGCGGGCGGCGTACCAGCCAGGTGGACCAGAGGCGAGCCTCGAGACAGGCAATGCCGCTCCGGACTGGCGCGGTCTCCTCGATCTCCTCGAGGAGCGGACCGCGACGACGTATGACGATCTGTGGACCACGTGGGTCCTCCGGCCCGCCGATCGGCCGTTCCTGGCAGAGCGCACGGCGGCCCGCCTGCGCTACGCAGCGGTCACCCGCCACGCCGGCGCCTGGCTGATGCCGCGCCTCGTCCGTGATGCGTTCCGGGCCTGGCAATTCGATCAGGCCAGCGAGCTCCTCGATGGGGCGGAGGCGGCGCTCGACGCCCGCGATGCGGTCCTCGATGCCACCGCCGGCATTGGCTTGACCCCGCCTTCGACGATGCAGACCGCCTTCGAGGGGCCGCGCGGATTCACCGCGGCCGGCACCGAGGCGCAGGCCGAGCTCACGGCGGTCACCGCATATCGCCAGGCCGTCGCAAGCCGGCCGGCCCAGCTCGACCCGGCGACCGCGATCGGGCTCTGGAACAGCGATCCCTCGCGGATCATCGGTCAGGCCGCAGCGGCCTTTGCCGCCGGGGACCTTCAGACGAGCGTCGAGGCATCGGCCTACGCCCGGACCATCTGGGCGAGCGCCGCCAATGTCGGCAGGAGCCGGGTCCTCGCGGCGGGGGCGCTGCTGGCCGCCCTCCTCGTCGCAAGCTGGCTCCTGTTCCGCGGGTGGCGGGACCGCGCTGTCGGTCGCCGTTCCGTCGTCCTCCGCGGCGGCTGACTTTCGTGGGCGGCCACCCCATGTCGTCGGTCAGGTCCGCCCGTCCCTGGCGCCAGGTCGTGCTCTCCCTGGCTGCGACCTTCCTTGCCGCGGCCGCCTTCCTTGCCCCGGCCCGGGCGCCGATCGCGCGCGCCGCGGCGGACGGCCTCGTGGTCACGACTGCGGCGACCTACACCGTCGCCCCGGTGCGCCACGCCGTGCACGTCGAGGTGGCGCTCACCGCGGTCAACAACAAGCCCAACATCTCGGCCGGCGGGTTGGTCACGAAGTACTTCTACGACAGTGTCCGGATCGCCGTCCAGGCCGAGGCGAGCAGCATCCGGGCGGTCGAGAAGGGCGCCACGCTCACGACCTCGACGCTGCCGGCAGACGGGTACCTGGCCCTCGAGATCCCGTTTGCCGCATCGCTCTTCTATCACCAGACCGTCCGCGTCGATGTCGGCTTCGACCTGCCGGCCGGCGCGCCGCGGTCGAAGAGCGACATCCGGATCGGGTCGGCCTTCGTGACCTTCACGGCCTGGGCGTTCGGCGACCGCGGCAACGTCCGCGTCGTCATTCCCGCTGGTTTCGCGGCGGAGACGTCCGGCTCGGGCGCGACCAGGTCGACGAGCGCTGGAGCCACTGTCTTCCGGGCGACCGGAATCACCGATGTCGGGGCGTGGTATCTCGTCGTCAACGCCGATCGCCAGAGCGCGCTCACCACCGAGCGACTTGACCTTGCCGGCGGCGAGCACGTCGTGATCCGGGCCTGGCCCGAGGACGCGGCGTGGAAGAAGCAGGTCAGCGACCTCCTGGCCCGCGGCCTGCCGAAGCTCGTCGAGCAGACCGGGTTGCCGTGGCCGGTGGCCGGCGACCTGTCGATCTTCGAGGTCCACGCCCCGCTCCTCGAGGGCTACGCCGGGGTGTTCCTCCAGGGCGAGAACAAGATCGAGATCAGCGAGGACCTCGATGACCTGACGATCATCCACGAGGCCTCGCACGCATGGTTCAACAGCGATCTCTTCGACTCGCGCTGGATCAACGAGGGCCTCGCCGATACCTACGCTGCGCGGACGCTCGACTCCCTCGGCGACGGCGGTTGGGAGCCGGGCCGGGTGAGCCCGACGGATCAAGCGGCCGTCCGCCTCGACGATTGGACATTCCCCGGCCGGATCTCGGACGCGGCGACGAATGCCCGCGAGCAGTACGGCTACGACGCCTCGTGGACGGTCATCCGCTCGCTCGTGATCGACGTTGGGTCCGAGGCCATGCAGGGTGTCCTCGGCGCGGCCCGGACCCACCAGATCGCCTACGTCGGCGGTGGGGCGCCGGAGGTCGTGGCCGGCCCGAACGACTGGCGTCGCCTCCTCGACCTGCTCGACCAGACCGGCAGGGCCCACGCCGTCGACGACATCTTCCGCCGCTGGGTGCTGACCGATGCCGAAGCCGCCACCCTCGACGATCGCGCCGCGGCCCGCCAGGACTACGCAGACCTGGTTGCTGCCGGGGCCGACTGGCGCCCGCCCTACTTTGTCCGTTCCTCGATGGGCGAGTGGGATTTTGCGATCGCCCGCCAGCGGATCGCCGAGGCCAAGACGTTGCTCGACCAGCGCGACGAGATCGCGACCCGGGCGTCGGCCCTCGGCCTCGCGCCGCCGCCCGACCTCCGAACTGCCTACGAGACTGCTCGGACCGACCTTGCCGCCGCGGCCGCTCTGGCGACCCGCGAACGGAGCGATCTCGCGGCGCTGGAGGCCGCGGCCGACGCGGTCGCCGGGCTGCGGGCGCCCCTCGTGACACTCGGGCTCATCGGGACGATGCCCGAGGCCGGTCTGGCCGACGCCCGCGCTGCGTTCAACGCCGGGCTCGTCGACGCCGGCGCGCGGGCGATGGCCGTGACCGTGGGGATCGATGGCGCCGCCGAGATCGGGCGGGAGCGGCTGGTCACGGCCCTTGGCGCCATCGTCGCGGTCGTGATCCTCGTGACCGCCGCGATCCTGCTGATCCGTCGCCGTCGTCGCGGCGGTCGAGTCGGTCTGGCGGGTGGGCCGCCGTACGTTACACTCGCCGACCAGTCGGACCTGCCGCCCGATGGTGATCCGATCCGGCCGGGATCGCTCGCCACCGGAGAGCCCGGCGCCGCCGCCACCACCACCGAACCACCCGGTCCGCTCGATCCGGACGGGCCCCCGCCCGCCGCCACGGGAGACGAATCGTGATCCTGGACGCCTGATGGGCCTCGTCCGAACCCGACCGTCACGCGAGATCCTGTCCGGCGATTCGGCCGACGTCTACTTCGCCCGGGCCGAGAGCGTCCTCGAGCGCGAGGGCATCGACCCGATCGTGACGATGGAAGTCTTTGCCCGTCAGGACGCGATCCTGTGCGGGATCGACGAGGCGAAGAACCTGATCGGCCACGTCCTTGCCCACGCCGACCCGGCCGAGACGAGGGTCGAGGCCCTGTCCGACGGCGACCGAATCGGCCCGAAGGAAGTCGTCCTCCGGATCCATGGCCGGTATCGCCGGTTCGGGCTGTACGAGACCGCAATCCTCGGAATGATGTCGCAATCGACGGGCTGGTCGACGGCCGCCCGCGAGTGCGTCGACGCCGCCCGACCGGAGCCGGTCGTGTCGTTCGGTGCGCGCCACGTCCATCCGGACATCACCGACGTCCTCGATTACGCCGCGATCGTCGGCGGCTGCGTCGGCGCCTCGACCCCCGCCGGCGCCCGGCTGGCGGGCCTCAACCCGACCGGCACGATGCCCCACTCGCTCGTCCTGATCTTCGGCGACACCGTCCTGGCGGCCGAGGCGTTCGACCGGGACCTCGGCGCCGACGTGCCCCGGATCGTCCTGGTCGACACCTTCAAGGACGAGGCGGAGGAGGCGCTTCGCGTCGCCCACGCCCTCGGCGACCGCCTGTACGGGATCCGTCTCGACACACCGTCCGAGCGGGGCCGGGTCACGGCCGATCTCGTCAAGGAGGTCCGCGCCCGGCTCGATCTCGAGGGCTTCGGCCACGTCAAGATCGTCGTGTCGGGCGGGCTGAATCCGGAGCGGATCACCTACTTCAAGGAGCAGGGCGCGGCGGTCGACTCGTTCGCCGTCGGCTCCTACATCAGCGGCGCCGCACCGATCGACTTCACCGGCGACATCAAGGAGCTCGACGGCAAGCCGATCGCCAAGCGCGGCCGGATCCCCGGGATCACGGCCTCACCCCGGTTGCGGCCCGTGGACCTCGCCCTCTGGCGCGACAGCGGCGCCTGACCCCGGATCACCGGCCGCGGCGAGGACCAGTCGCCAAGGGGAGCGACACCCACGAAGGGTCGTTCGGTCAGGCGACCGGCGCTCGATCCATCAGCATCGACCCGAGGCTCGCCATCCAGCCGACCAACGCCGCCAGGAGCGCGATCGATGCGACCCACAGGATCGGTCCGCTCGTCAGGCCAGCGGTGATCGTCAGCAGGATCGAAAGAGCGATGACGCCGACCACGAGCCAGCCGATCGAGGGCGGCAGGATCCCGCGACCCAACGACAGCACGGCTAGAGCCACCAGCCAGGCGAAGAACGGGACGATCCCGACCCCGCCGGTGACGAAGGATGTCTCGAGATCAATGACGCCCGCGACGAGCGCCGCCTGGCCCACCGCCGCCAGCGTCAAGCCCGCGATCGCCGCCACGGTCACGATCCGGAGCCAGACTCCGCTGCCGGGGCTCGCCAGCCGGTCCACGGCGACGACCGGCAACAGCAATGCCGCCAGCATCACCGCCGTTGTGAGGTCGTTCAGCGGTCCCCAGATGGCGCCGGCGCCGCCGAAGAACAAGGCGAGCGTCACGCCCGACGCGATCAGCGCGACCAGGGCGACGATTGCGGACAATCCGGCCGCCCGCAGCAGCGTGGAAGAGTCGATCATCATCGTCATGAGTCTCCATTCAGGTCCCGCCCGTCTGCGCCATAATCATTTGACTGATCGCGAAAGTCAATAGAATCTGACGAGGATCTATGCCCCGCGTCTATCGCCTCGGACGCCGCGCCGATCACCACGCGGCGACGCGCGCGCGGATCGTGTCCGCTGCGCTCGAGATCTATCGCGAGCACCGGTTCGCCGGAGCCTCGACGCGCGCCGTTGCGGCGGCCGCCGACGTGGCACCGGCGACGGTGCGCAATCACTTCCCGACCGCCCTCGACCTCGCCGTGGCCGCGGGCGAAACGGTCCTCGCGGATCTCCGCCCGCCGGCCATCAGCATGTTCGAAGGCCTCGACACCCTGGCCGGCCGCGTCGAGCGCCTTGCCCGTGAGCTGATCGCCTTCTTCGATCGGGCGGAACCATGGTGGTCGATCCAGCGCCGGGATCCGGAGCTGTCGCAGGCCTGGACGGGGATATCCGAGACATACGACCGCGGCTTCGCCGAGCTCCTTCAGGTTGCGCTCGGCCCGCTCGGAGACGATCCGATCGCGATGGCGGTCACCGGTACCGTCGTCGGACCACCCCTCCACTATGCGCTCCGGGCGGTCGGCCAGACCTCGGGCGATGCCGTCGACATCCAGCTCGGTGTGCTGATCCCGTGGCTGGAGGCGCGTCTGGCGGCGGGCGCTGGCGTCGCGTCGCGGCGTCGAACGAATCGGGCGTTCGTGCCAACATCCGCGGATGGGACGGCCCGACAATCCTGATCCATTCGAGTCCGATGACCGAGAGACCGCATACGAGCTCCTCCAGCGCGGCCATGACCTCCTGACGAAGCGCCATTATGCGCAGGCCGCGGTCGTCCTCGAGCGGGCCGACCGGGAGGAGCCGGGCAAGGGCAGCATCCTCGAGGCACTCGGTCGGGCGTACTACAGCTCCGGCCAGCCCGAGCGGTCGCGCGACGCCTTCGAGCGCCTCCTCGAGATCGACCCGACCTCGCACTACGGCCACTTCGTTCTCGCCCAGAGCCTCAAACAGCTGGGTCGTCCGGACGAGGCGCGGACGCATTTTCGGCTGGCGATCGCGCTGAACCCAGGCTCGAGGCTGTACGCCGGGGCGCTGGCCAGACTCGGTCCGAAACCGGGCTGACGGCCGTCCGGGTCACGAGCCCGGCGGCCGCTAGCTCGATGGCCTGCGGCTGCGGCGGCGTAGGTCCGACCCGGTGGTCACTCCCGCAGCCGGGCGACCCACAGCAACGCGAGGATCGACTTCGCGTCGGCGATCTCGCCGCGGTCGACCGCGCCGAGCGCGGCGGCCAGCGTCCGCCGCTCCAGCTGGAGGTGCTCGTCCTCGTCCGGCCCGAGTCGCTCATCCGGGTGGGCAGCGACCAGCTCGGTCGCGAGGTACAGGGTCATGTACTCGCTGCTGAACCCGGGCGCGGTGTAGAACGCGGTCAGGCGCTCCCAGCGGCCGGCTCGGTAGCCCGTCTCCTCCTCGAGCTCGCGGCGTGACGCAAGATCGGGGTCCTCGATAGCGCCCGTCGCCGGATCGATGTCGAGGGTCCCGGCCGGGATCTCGAGGAGGACCCGCCCGGCCGGTGTTCGCCACTGACGGACGAGGAGCACCCGCCCAGCGGGGTCGATCGCCACGATCGCGACCGCCCCCGGGTGACCCGCGATGTCGCGCTCTGACCGCGTCCCATCGGCCCGTTCGATGGTGTCGATCCGGAACTCGAGGTAGCGGCCGCGGTGGAGGACGCGCGAATCGACAACCCGCTCGACGAGGTCGTCGTCGAGCGGGCCGGCGGGCGCGTCGGATGGGCCGCCGGGGGCGGTCGGATCGAGCGGCTCCGTCAGGCGGTCACCGTCTCGCGCTCCGAGGTCAGGCTGAGTCCCGACTCGGCGTCGAACAGGTGGAGCTTGGCGAGCGGCAGGATGAGCTCGAGGACGTCGCCGGGCTTGACCCGATGGTCCGAGCCGACGATCGCGACGATGTCCTTCTCGGCCGCGGTGACGTGGAGGAGCTCCTCGTTGCCGAGGTACTCGACGACGTCCGCCTTGCCGGGCAGGGTCACGGTGTCGCCCTGGACCGGGTCGAGCTCGAGGTGCTCGGGCCGGAAGCCGGCGACGAGCTTGCGGCCGCTCGTGGCACCGACCGCGGTCGCGAACCGGTGGGGGAGGTTGGCCGTCCAGCCGCCGGGTCCGACGAGCTTCGGCGTCCCGCCCGAGGAGTCGAACGTGACGTCGAGGAAGTTCATCGACGGGCTGCCGATGAACCCGGCGACGAACCGGTTCGTCGGCTGGTCGTAGAGGACCTGCGGCGTCCCGACCTGCTGGAGCAGGCCGTCGCTCATGACGGCGATCCGGGTGCCCATCGTCATCGCCTCGACCTGGTCGTGGGTGACATACACGAACGTCGTGCCCATCCGCTGGTGGAGCCGGGCGATCTCGGCCCGGGTCTGGACGCGGAGCTTCGCGTCGAGGTTCGAGAGCGGCTCGTCCATGAGGAACACCGCCGGCTCGCGGACGATCGCCCGGCCGAGCGCGACGCGCTGGCGCTGGCCGCCCGACAGCTCCTTCGGCTTGCGATCGAGGAGCTTCTCGAGGCTCAGCGTGCTGGCCGCCTCGTTGACCCGCTTCTCGATGTCGGCCTTCGGCAGCTTGCGCAGCTTCAGCCCGAACGCCATGTTGTCGCGGACCGTCATGTGCGGATAGAGCGCATAGCTCTGGAAGACCATCGCGATGTCGCGGTCCTTGGGCGGGACGTCGTTGACGATCCGGTCGCCGATCTTCAGGTCGCCAGCGGTGATCTCCTCGAGGCCGGCGATCATCCTGAGGCTGGTCGTCTTCCCGCAGCCCGAGGGGCCGACGAGGACCATGAACTCGCCGTCGTTGATCGCGAGGTTCAGGTCGTCGACCGCGATCACGTCACCGTATTTCTTCGTGACGTGCTCGAAGGTAACCGTGGACATGCGTACACCTCACTCCACCGGAGTATCGCGGGTCCCTGCATCCAGCTGCCATTCGGCGGCGTGGACGGACCCCGTACGAGGAGCCGGCTGGAGTGCCGGGATCGTACCACCGCCGGGTCGCCGCCCGACGGGGTTCCAACAGTCGGGGCCCCGAGAGCGCCACGGCCATCACTCTCGTAGCATCGGTCTGGTGAATCCGCGCCCACGGACCGAGCGTTCCTATCGCGCCGTGCTCGCCGTGCCCGGGCTGCCCAGGATCATCGTGTCGATGCAGCTGAGTCGGATCGCCCAGTCGATGGTCAGTGTCGCCCTCGTGCTGTTCACCCTCGGCGAGTACCACTCGCCGGCCCTGACCGGGCTCGTGACGTTCGCGAGCGTGTTCCCCGGGTTGATCGTGGCGCCGATCGCGGGGGCGCTCCTCGATCGCCATGGCCGGACGCTGCTGGTCATGCTCGACTATGCCGTCGCCCTCCTGGCGCTCGTCCTGATCGGGGGCCTTGCTCTGGCCCACGCCCTGCCCGCGGCGGTCCTCGTGGGAATCGCCGTCGTGAGCTCCCTGACGTCGGTCCTGTCGAACACGGGCCTGCGAAGCCTGTTTCCGCTGATCGTCCCGGAGCGTCTCTGGGAGCGGGTCAACGCGATCGACTCGAACGGCTACCTCGTCGCGACGATCCTCGGCCCACCGATCTCGGCCGCCCTCGTCACGGTCCTCGGCGGCGCGACGACCATGATCCTGATCGGCCTGCTGTATGGGGCCGCGACGGTGGCGATCATCGGCGCTCCAGACCCAAAATCGGTGACGGCGTCGACCGGTCGACTGCTCGTCGACGCGTGGGACGGCGTCAAGTACACGTTCGGCAACCCGACCCTGCGCGGCCTGGGGCTGTCGATCTCCCTCCTCAACCTCTCGGGCGGGATGGTGACGATCGTCGTCCCCCTGATCGTGATTGACCGGCTCCATGCGCCGGAGGTCGCGGTTGGCCTTGTCTTCGCCGGATCGGGTGTCGCCGGGGTGATCGCCGCCCTGTTCGCCGGACGGCTGGACACGCGTGGGCGGGAGTGGAATCTGCTCGTCCTGCCGATGGCCGGCGTCGCCGTGGCGGACCTGGTGCTGCTGGCCGGGGCCGGCGCGTCCACGGCGTTCGCGGGAGTCGCGTTCGTTGCCATCGGGCTCGCCCTGGGCGGTGCCCTCAACGGGCCGATGGACATCGGACTGTTCACGATCCGGCAGCGCCGGACGGACCCTGCCTGGATCGGCCGGGCGTTTGCCGTGTCGATGGCCCTGAACTACGTCGGCTATCCGATCGGAGCGGTCCTCGCCGGAGCCCTGGCGGCTGCCTCACTCGAGGCGGCGATCGTCGTCGGCGCGGTGGCGTGCCTGGTGGCCGGAGTGGCGGCCGCGGTGATGATCCCGCGCCAGGTTCCGAGGCGACCTGTGGTGGCCGACGCCACGATTGCAGCGGCGGCCGACGTCACGGCGACGGCCGCGGACCGGAATGTGCCGCCGCTCGACTAGCCCCCGGACGGCACGATCGTCACGGTCGTCGCCGCTCCCGACGCACGGCCGGGTGCGCCGCTTGCATCCGGGGCACCGCCCTGGCCGCCGTTGCCGCTGCCGAAGGCGCCACGGCCGCCGCCCTGGACCTGGACCATGACCGTGCTCCCGGACGTGACCGCCGCGGCGGTGGCCGCCGAGCGCTCGTGATAGGAGGTCTGGGCGTTGGTCGGGATGGTGACCGTCTGGCCGCTGGCCAGGTGGAGGGTGATCGAGTCCGCACTGACCGCGGTTACCGTGCCCTGGATCGTGAGGCCGGCCCCGCCGCCGAACCCGCCGCCGAACCCGCCGGGAGCGCCGCTGGCATTCGGTCCGAAGCCGCCCGCGCCCCCGAAGCCGTTCCGGGCCGTCGTGGCCGCGACCGGGGCGGTCGCCCGCCCGACGGCAAATGCCACCCCGCCAGTCGCGACGACCAGGGCGATCCCAAGCACGACGTTGACGAGCATTCCGCCGCTGCCCTGCGACCGGACCTGTGGTGCCTCGACCCGCCGAGCCGCCGCCGCTCCGGTCGCGGCCGCGTCGTACGGGCGCCCGAACGGCTCTCCGACCGGTCCGGGAGCAACTGGGGCGGCCCAGGCTGGGCTGCCGTCAAGCGGAGCAACGGGCGCGGATGGTGGTGCCGAGGTAGGTGCGGCCGGCGCTGTCCACGGAGAGGTTGCGTCGTCGGGGGCGGGCGGCTGGAACGCCGGGTCGCCGGAACGGGGATCGCTGGTCACGGGGAAAGGTCCTCCTACTCGTAGCGCAGCGCGCTGATCGGATCGAGACGGGCCGCCTGGCGCGCCGGCCACACGCCGAACACGATCCCGACGGCAAGGCTGAACAGGACGGCCGCCGCGACGGTCGTCGGGTTGAACTGGAAGCCCCATCCGGCGAGCTGGCCGATCAGGGCGGAAACGGCGAGGCCGAGGACGATCCCGATCAAGCCGCCGAGGAGCGACAGGGTCAGCGCCTCGATGAGGAACTGGGCGAGGATGTCGCGGCCGCGCGCACCGACCGCCTTGCGGATGCCGATCTCGCGGGTTCGCTCACGGACCGAGACCAGCATGATGTTCATGATCCCGATCCCGCCGACGATCAAGGAGATCGAGGCGATCCCGCCGAGGAGCAGGGTCAGGGTCGCGCTGATCGACGACGCGGCGTCGAGGAGCTGGGTCTGGTTGAACACCTGGAAATCGGCGGCGTCCGTCGCCGCCAGCTGGTGGCGGTCGCGGAGGAGGGCCGTGATCGCGGTCGTCGCCGCCGTCATCTGCCCGTCGGATGCGACGCTCACCCCGATCGTCCGGACCGTGTCGCCGCCGACGAAGTACTTGCTGACGGCCCCCAGCGGGACGAGGATCTCGTCGTCCGGGTTCTGGAACCCGGAGCCGCCCTTGGGCTGGAGGATGCCGATCACCCGGAACGGCAGCCCCTTCACCGAGATCGTCGTCCCCAGGGACGAGGCGTCGAGGCCGAGGCCTGACGCGGTCGTCGCCCCGAGGACCGCGACCCGAAGTCCGCTTTCGACCGTCGGGTCCGTCAGGAATGAGCCCACCCAGACGTCGTACGCGCGGACCTGAGCGTACTGGGCGCTTGTCCCGACGATCGACGTCGTCGTCGATTGCGTTCCGAACGTGACCGACACCGACGTCTGGATCTCGGGGGCGACCGCCGCGACGCTCTCGACCTTCCCGATTGCCGCGGCGTCCTCGAGGGTCAGCGCCGACGCGCTCGAGCCGCTGGTCGGGCTGATCGTGAGAAGATTCGTGCCGAGGCCGGCGAGACGCGAGGTGATGTTGGCCGTCGTGCCCTGGCCGACACCGACGAGGGCGACCACCGACGCGACGCCGATGACGACGCCGAGCATCGTCAGGGCGGCCCGGAGCCGGCTCGTCCGGAGTCGCGACAGGGCGAGCCGCAGGAGTTCCAGCGCGTTCATGCGGCGATCATCCCGTCGCGGATGTGGACCTGGCGCTCGGCGGCCGCGGCCACCTCGGCGTCGTGGGTGATCAGGACGATCGTGCGGCCTCCCGCGTGGAGCTCGCGGAGGAGCGCGAGGACGTCCTGACCGGACGCGCTGTCGAGGTTGCCGGTCGGCTCGTCGGCGAGGATCAGGGCGGGGTCCGTGACGATCGCCCGGGCGACTGCGACGCGCTGCTGCTGGCCGCCTGACAGCTCCGTCGGCTCGTGGTCGAGGCGATCGGCGAGGCCGAGCCGTTCGAGGGCGGCGGTCGCCCGGGCCACGCGCTCGCGCCGGCCGACGCCCTGGTACAGCAGCGGCGTCGCGACGTTGTCGAGGGCCGACGTCCGCGGCAAGAGGTTGTAGGACTGGAAGACGAAGCCGATGGTCCGGCTCCGGAGCCGCGCCAGCCCGTCGTCGCCGAGGGTGTCGACGTCGGTCCCGGCCAGCCGGTAGATGCCCTCGGTCGGGCGGTCGAGGCAGCCGATGATGTTCATCATCGTGCTCTTGCCCGAGCCGGACGGACCGACGATGGCGACGAATTCACCCTCGGCGACCTCGAGCGAGACATCGCGTAGGGCATCGACGTGGATGCGCTCCATCGCGTAGGTCCGGCTGATCCGTTCGAGGCTGACGATGGGGGGTCGCATGTCAGGGGTTCGCCCCGCGGCCGCCGAAGCCGCCGCCACCACCCGGCACGACGAACCCACCACCGCCACCGGCCCCGGTGCCGGTCGTCGTCCGCTGGGTGCTGCTCGTCCCGGTGACGACCACGTCGCCGGCGGTCAGCCCCGACTGGATCTCGACGAGCGAGCTGGTAATGAGCCCGACGGTCACCGCTGTTGCCGTGGGTGCGCCAGTCGTGCCGAGGACGAGCACCGAGTAATTGCCGGCGGCGCCGCGGAGCGCGGCCGCCGGCACCGCGAGGACGCCGCTGGCCGATGCGGTCGTGATCGTGACCTCGGCCGTCATCCCGGCCCGGAGCGTGGCCGGTGGGTTCTTCAGGGCGACCGTGACGGCGAACGACACGACATTGCTCGACGAGACGCTCGAGGCGCTCGGGGCGATCGCGGTCACGGTCCCATCCAGGTTCGCGCCGATCGCCGCGACCGTCACGGTTGCGGGCTGCTGGAGCTTCATCGACGCGATGTCGGTCTCGACGACCTCGGCGGTGACCTGGTAATCGGTCGAGGCGACGGTGACTGCAGGGGAGGACGGCGCGTCTCCTGCGGCGGTCACGTTGACGGCCGTCACCATGCCGGCTGCGGGTGCGATCAGCTTGTCGTGCGTCGCGGTGGCCAGCAGGTCGAGATCGTGCTGGTGGGCCGTCGCCACGCCGTTGTCAGCGCTCAGGAGGGAGCTCCGGGTCTGCCGGATCGTGCTCGTAACGCCGGCCGTCACTGCGGTGTTGTAGGCGTCCTGAGCCTGGAGCTGCTGGAGCCGGGCCGAGGTCCAGTCGTTCTTGGCCGCGACGATGTCGGCCGCGAGGATCGGGTTGGTCGCGGCCGCGAGGACGTCGTCCTTCTTGACCACGTCACCGACCTTCACCGTCACTGTCTTGACCGTCCAGGTCCCGTCCTGGGAAGCGGACGAGGCAGTGGCGCTGGCGGTGCCGGTCGTCGGAACCGTCCCGAAGGCGAACGACCAGGTCGTCGCCGACGCGATCGTGCCCGTGGCCGCGACATCATCCTGGACGTCGGCGACGGCCGCAGTGCCGGTGAGGTAGGTGGCCGCGGCGGCGGCACTCCGCGGCAAGCCGCCAAGCGTGACGAATACCGCCGCCCCTCCGACCACGAGGAGAAGGACGATGGCGAACAGCTTCAGTCTCATCAAAGGCCCATCGAACGGGGCGCACCGGATCGCGGCGCCCGACAGCCGTACGGTCGGCCGGCGAGGTGAGAAGCCGCTGAGAAGGTCGGCGCTGCGGCGCGTGGAATGGGCCGGTTCGACCCGGTCGATCAGCGCTCGCTGGACGCCTTCTGCTGGGCTTCGCGGTACTCATGGCGGAGCCGCCCGACGAGAGCCGCCGTCTCCGCCTCATCGGCCGAGCCCGGCTCGGCCACGATCGCCCGCCGCTCGGCGTCCCGCCAGTCGGCGAGGATGGCGTGGATCGGCCGGACGGTCTCCTCGATCGAGGCCTCCGGCGCCAGCCGCGATCCCGAATCGACCTGGGCGTTGACGACCCGGGTGAGCTCGTGCTGGCGGGTCGATCCGTCGAGGATCCGGCCGGCGATCTCCTGGATCCGCTCGGCCAGCTCGATGAGCCGCGGATCGCCTGGCTCGAGCGACCGCTTCTCCTCTTCGAGGGTGACCAGGACGTCGAGATCCCGGAGCAGGGCGTCCGACGTCTCGCGGAGCGCGTTCGCTGTGTTCAAGGTCCCCTCCGGAACGTGCTGATCCCTGCTCGACCGACTCGTCAGCCGGAGTGCGGCAGCATACCCGGCGTCGTCGGTCCGGTCGACCGCCCGATCGGGGCGGACCCGATCGCGCAGTCCGGCCGGCCCTCCCTCAGCGCTCTCCCGCGAGGTAGGCCTGCCAGAGGAGCCGGGCGGCGACCGCCCGCCAGGGCTTCCAGGCGGCGGCGATCGTCTCCTGGTCGACGCGGTCCGGCAAGCGGGCGAGGCTCTTTGCCCGGCCCATCGCCGCGGCCAGCGCGAGATCGCCGGTGGGCCAGATGTCGGGCCTTCCGAGCGCCATCAGGAGGTAGATGTCGGCGGTCCAGCGCCCGACGCCCAGGAGGGAGGTCAGCCGGTCCCGCGCATCCGCGTCGGTGGCCGCTGCGATTGCCGTCGGATCGAATCGACCGTCGAGCGCGGCGACCGCGAGGGCAACGACATAGCGCGCCTTCTGGCGGGTGATCCCGGCCGCCCGAGCACCGTCCTCGCCGAGGTCGACGATCGCGGCTGGATCGAGCGCGCCGGCCGCCCGATCCAGGCGCTCGAGGGCAGCTGCTCCGGAGCGAAGCGACACCTGCTGTTCGAGGACGATCGCGATCAGGGTCGCCAGGCCCGGCGGCCGCGCCCACAGTGGCGGCGGACCGTGTCGGGCCAGGATCCCGGCCAGGTCCGGATCGCGCCTGGCGAGGAGTGCGGCCGCACGTCCGAGCGCGGCGCCGTCGAGAGGGTCGGGTGGCATGGGTCCGACCGTACCCTGTCCGACGCGGCCGGGGTAGGGCCCCCGACCGACGGCGTTCATGCGCTCTGATTCGCGCCGCCCGGCTTTGAGATCAACGGTCCGGTCCGGCAAGGGGTGCTCTCAGCCACGGATCGCCCGCTCCATTGCCGACCGGTTGCGGGCGATCCAGGCATCGTCGGCAGCGGCCCGCTCGTCGCCGCCGGCCGCCGCCCAGTTCCCGATCCATGATTCATTCCCGGCGGCGATCTCCGCCCGGACGTTGGCCACGCTGTGGATCCGTTCCTCGAGCAGGACGTCGAGCAGCTCCTCGGCCCGGCCCGGTTCCAGCCCGTAGCCACGGGCCAGGACGCCGGTCCGGGAGATCCCGTCGAGGTCGAGCGGATGCTGGTCGCGCCGCCGCGGGTCGCCGAGCGGCCCCCAGACCTCGGCGGCGATCGCGAGATCCCACAGCGGCCGACCGGGGGCGGCCATCGCGAAGTCGATCAAGGCCACGACCCGCCCGTCGCGGAACACGACGTTCTCCGGGAACAGGTCGTTGTGGCTGATCGTCCGGTCGGCTGCGCCGACGCCGCCGGTCGGATCGGCCCAGTCAACCGCCCAGGCGGCGACCGCCGGGGGCCTGAAGCTTGCTGCGGCTACATGGAAGCGGCGGACGAGCGCCCCCAGGTCGGCCAGCGCGCGATCCGTCATCGACCACGCCGGATACGGCGGTAGGGGAACGTCACCCTCGACGAACGAGAGGACCTCGCGGCCCCGATCGTCGATGCCGAGATAGCGCGGGGCTCCGTCAAACCCGACCGCCTCGAGGTGGCGGAGCAGGTCAGGTACGCCGGGCTCGGATCGGGCTGGACGGCGGACGGTGTCGCCGACCCGGACGGGCGCCCAGCGCGGATCCATGCTGCCGACGAGCACGTGCTCCTCGTCGGCCGCAAGCATCGCGCTGTCGCCGCCTCCCGGCTCCCGGTGGCCGCCGCCCGGATCGCGGTCCCCGCCGGCCGCGGCCCGTCCGTCCGTCATCGATCGGTCCCGGCCTTGCGCTGGCTGATCTCGAACAGGTGGCCGTCGGGATCGCGGAAGAACGCCCGAATCTCCCAGGCGTATTCCACGGGATCGGCCAGGAAGATCGCGCCGCGCCCGGCTAGCTCGGCATGGGCGGCCCGGCAGTCCGGCACGGCGACGATCAGCTCGGCGCTGGCGGTGTCCGGATCGGCCGGCGCCCTCATCGCCACCGATGGCTTGTCCGGCGTCGGATCGCCGCCGGTCACGATGAGCAGCCACGCTGCGACGAGCTTGAAGAGCGCCGACGTCCCACCGTACTCGCCGACGAGCTCGGCGCCGAGGACATCGCGGTACCAGGCCACGGAGCGGTCCAGATCTCTCACCACGAGCAGTCGGGTCAGGTCCGTGGCGGCGGCGGGAAAGATGGACATGTGCGACCTCCGATGGATCGATCCCGTTCCGGGGCCGGTCGGTGGGAGTCCGATCCGGCGCCGTCGTACCATCGTGGCGGATGTCAACCCGGATGTGTTCGCGCCGACTGTTCCTTCGGGATCTGGGCCGCGGCGCCTTCGCGGTCGCGCTCGTGTCCGTGGCTGGCTGCGGCTCGACCAGTCCCACCAGGCGGCCCTCCGTAGTGGGGCTGTCCCCGGCCCCGGACGGCTCGACGAGCGGGAGCCGGGCGCCGTCGGGCTCGGAGGCATCGTCGAATCCGATCGCCGGCCCCAGCGGGAACGCCGGTTCGGGGAATGGCAACGGCGCTCCGGGTGGGATCACCTGGAATCGCGTCAACCTCGGATTTGTCTCCGCCTATGTACTGGTGCGCGACGGTGAGGGCGCGATCGTCGATACCGGCGTCAGCGGAAGCGTCCCGGCGATCGCGGCGGTCCTCAGGGCCGTCCAGTTGGAGTGGACCGACGTAACGAACGTGATCCTGACCCACAAGCACCTTGATCATGCCGGCAGCATCGACGCGGTCCTCGCGGCGGCCACGGCCGCGACCGCCTGGATCGGTGCCGCGGATCTGTCCGCCGTCGCCTCGGCCCACCCCCTCGGCGCGCTTCATGACGGCGACGAGGTGTTCGGGCTCCAGGTCATCGCGACACCTGGTCACACGGCCGGACACATCTCGCTTCTGGATCCGGTGGCAGGCATCCTCCTCGCAGGGGACGCGCTCCGGACCGATGGCGGCCCGCTCGCCGGCTCGAACCCGCAGTTCACCGCGGACGCCGAGGCCGCGAAGGCGTCGGTCGGCAAGCTCGGCGGGCTGACCTTCGAGACGCTCCTGCCGGGCCACGGCGAGCCGATCCTGCGCGGCGCCTCGCGGCAGGTGAGAGCGCTCGCCGGCGGCTGATCGCGGTACCCTCCTCGGGTGCCCAGCGACCCACGTGCCGGTTCACCGGCCGGACCCGCCGACCTCGTCGACGTCGCCGCTCTCCTGCGGGCGTACGACGAGATCACGCCCGACCCGTCCGATCCGGCGCAGCGCGTCGCCTTCGGGACGTCCGGCCACCGCGGCTCGGCGTTCCGGGGCGCCTTCAACGAGGCCCACATCCTCGCGATCAGCGAGGCCATCTGCCGCTACCGCGAACTGCGCGGCTACGACGGTCCGCTCTTCCTCGGCAAGGACACCCACGCCCTGAGCGACCCGGCGACCCGGACCGCGCTGGAGGTCCTTGTCGCCCGCGGCGTCGACGTCCGGATCGCGTCGGACGAGCTCGGCGTCACCCCGACGCCGGCGGTCTCGCACGCGATCGTCGTCGCCAACCGGGGGCGCTCCGTGCCCGCCTCGGATGCTCCGCCGGCCGCCGGCCGCGGCCTTGCCGACGGGATCGTCGTGACCCCGTCGCACAACCCGCCCGACGACGGTGGCTTCAAGTACAACCCGCCCAACGGCGGCCCGGCCGACGCCGACGTCACCGGCTGGATCCAGGCCGAGGCCAACCGGCTCCTGGAAGGTGCCGGTTCTGACGGGGTCGGCGGGATCCGCCGGGTGACCAGTGGCGAGGCGCGGGCGGGCCGCCATGACTTCCTCGGCGAGTACGTCGGCGACCTTCCGGACGTGATCGACCTCGACGCGATCCGGGGGTCCGCGCTGCGGATCGGAGTCGACCCGATGGGTGGCGCGGCGGTCCGCTACTGGGCGGTGATCGCGGAGCGCCACGGGCTCGACATCACCGTGGTCAACCCGCTGGTCGATCCGACGTTCGGCTTCATGACCTACGACTGGGACGGGAAGATCCGGATGGACCCGAGCTCCCCGTCGGCGATGGCGGGGCTGATTGCCCGAAAGGACCAGTTCGATCTCGCCCTCGGCAACGACGCCGATGCGGACCGCCACGGGATCGTGACCCCCGGCGCCGGGCTCCTCAACCCGAACCATTTCCTCAGCGCCGCGATCGTCTATCTCTTCGGCGGCGGCCGGCCCGGCTGGGCCAGCGAGGTCGGTGTCGGCAAGACGCTCGTCAGCTCGTCGATGATCGATCGCGTCGTCGCCGACCTCGGCCGGCGACTGGTCGAGGTGCCTGTCGGGTTCAAGTGGTTCGTGGCCGGGCTCGTCGATGGGAGCCTCGGGTTCGGCGGCGAGGAGAGCGCCGGCGCGTCGTTCCTGACCCGCGATGGCGCCGTCTGGTCGACGGACAAGGACGGGATCATCGCGGACCTGCTTGCCTGCGAGCTGACCGCCCGGACGGGTCGCGATCCGGGCGTCGCCTACCGCGAGCTGACGGAACGCTTCGGGGCTCCGGTCTATCGCCGCGTCGACGCGCCGGCGACGCCCGCCCAGAAGGCCGCCCTCGGGAAGGTCTCGCCGGCTGACGTCACGACGAAGACCCTGGCCGGGGACTCGATCACCGCGATCCTGACCCGGGCACCGGGCAACGACGCTCCGATCGGCGGGCTCAAGGTCACGACGGCCAAGGGCTGGTTCGCCGCCCGGCCGTCCGGCACCGAAAACGTCGCCAAGGTCTACGCCGAGAGTTTTCGCGGCGAAGAGCACCTCGAGCGGCTGTTGGAGGAGGCTCACGCCCTCGTCGCCAGCGTGACGGGTTAGGCCGCCGCGAGCGCCTTCCGGACCGCCGCCGCGACCTCCGTCCCGAACAGCTCGATTGCGTGCATCACCTGGGCGTGGGGCATTCCGCGGCCGATGATCTGGAGCAGGAACCGCTCGTGGTGGAAGCGCTGACGTCGAGCCGTCGGCGAACGTGAGCTTGTTTGCGGTCGCGTCGGCGACGACGTGGAGCGCCGTCATCACGAGACCGGCGTCGTCGACCACCATGCCGCTCCCGAGCCGGTGGTCCTCGGTCGTTCTCGTGCCGTTGCCCGACGGGCTCGGGCTGGCGTCCGGGCCGTCGCTCTCGACAACGACGATCGACGGCTCGACCGCCGCGTAGGCGAGCTCCGATTGGGGCGGAGCCGGGACCTGCGACGCGAGCGCGCTCGCGATGGTGACGTTCACGTCGCGGGTCATCAGCGGCGGATCGGCCTGCGCCGATGCCCGGCCTCGGGCGATTCGGCCGGCAGCCCGGCCGCGACGCCGTCCGGGCGCTTGATCTCGGGATCGTCGATCATGGGCACGGAGGCTTCGTGTCATCCCGGGCGCGGGCACACTGCCCCAGGCCCGAGCCATCGCCGAAGTCTCGCCGGCGATCCTGAGACGCGCGGCGGCAATGGTGCGCCGACGCGCCACAAATCCGGGCCCGCCATCCCGGACTTCCCAGGCGTGTCCGGACAGCGCCTTCGGGCGGCGTAGACTCGGCTGGTGACCCGACACCGTGCTCCCCTTCGCGTCGTCGTCCTTGGTCTGGCCCTGCTCGGCCTGATCGGCGTGATCGCGATCCCGGCGCTCGCAGCCGGGGCGTCCGCCTCGCCGGCTACCGACGGCGGCGGCAAGGGCCCAAAGGCGTCACGGGCACCCGCGGTCGCGGTGACCGTCCACGGGTCGGTGGCGGCCACGAAGGATGCAGCCGGTGAGACCGAGTACGCGATGACGGTCGATGGCGCGACCGTCCGGCTCACGGCCGGGCCGGCTTGGTTCTTCGGGGACGCCTACCCGCTCGCCCCGTTCGTTGGCAAGACGGTCACGATCACCGGCAGCCGCAGCGGCGACGAGGTCGACGTCGAGACGGTCGACGGGCAGCGGCTGCGGGCCGAGGGCAAGCCGCCGTGGGCTGGCGGCTGGAAGACCGTCGGGTCGGCCCATCCGGGCTGGTCGCAGGAGAAGGCCGACCGGTGGGCCCAGCACCAGGCCGACAAGGCGAGCAAGGGCCAAGGCAAGGACGGCGCCGGGAAGGGCGCGGACAACCCCGACGGCTCCGAGGCACCGGACGGCTCCGAGGCACCGGACGGCTCCGAGGCACCGTGAGGCGTCGGTAGCCCGACCGGCGCTGCCACCGGCGACGGCGCTGCCACCCCGGCGACGGCGCTGCCACCGGCGCACCGCAACCTGTGCATCAACGGGTATCTCCCACGCTCGTGGGCGGGCAAGCCACTGGTCTGACCTCGATCGCACCGTGTCCGTCCGCCACCGGCTGGTTCGCCAGCGGGCGCCGGGTGGGCGCTGCAATGAGTTGGGGTGGCCTACGGGGGTCGAACCCGTAACCGCTGGAGCCACAATCCAGTGCTCTACCATTGAGCTAAGGCCACCATGCGCACGTGCCCGGCCACAGCCGATCGTGGGCCACGGGAGTCTACCGGATTCGCCATTCCCGTCGAGATGGCCGGGCCGTCTGCATGGACGACCGCGGGATCCGGCCCGACGATCCGCCGCCAACTGAAGACGCTTATCAAGAGACCACGACATAGCCCGCGAGCCGATGACCCGCGACACGATTGCGGCGCGCGCGCCCGGGATCTGGCGCTCTCTCGAGCCCCTGCCGGTCGCCGCCGCTTCGGGGCGAAGCCTCGCGGCCGGCTCCACAGCGCTCGTTCGCCGCCGCCGCAGCGGCGATCGGGCTGCGCGCCTTCGTCTTCGTCCCGGCCGACCTCGAGCCGGCCAAGATCGAGCACGCCCTCGCCTACGGCGCGACGGTTGTCCGTGTCGACCGCACCTACGACGACATCAACCGCCTCACCCTCGAGATCGCCGACGAGGAGGGCTGGGCGTTCGTCAACATCAACCTCCGCCCGTTCTATGCCGAAGGCAGCATGACGATCGCGTTCGAGATTGCCGAACAGCTCGGCTGGCGTCCGCCGGACGTCATCGTCGGCCCGATTGCCTCCGGCTCGATGTTCATGAAGATCGCCAAAGGGCTTCGCGGAGCTCGCCGAGATCGGCCTGGTCGAGCCGCGCGATGTCCGCTTCGTCGGCAGCCAGCCGGAGGGCTGCGCCCCGGTCGCGACGGCGTTCGCCGAGGGCGTCGACGAGATCCGGCCGGTCCGCGCCCTGGACACTATCGTCCGCCCGCTCGCGATCGGCTCGCCGGCCGACGGTGGTTATGCGCTGGGTCTGGCGCGCCGGACGGGCGGCTCGATCGAATCGATCGCGGACGCGAAGACCGCGGCGGCCATCCGGCACACGGCCGCGAACGAGGGGATCTTCGTCGAGACCGCCGGTGCCGTGACGGTGGCGGCCATCGAGGCCGCCCGTGCCCGGGGCGTCATCCGCGACGGCGACGAGGTGGTCGCGATCCTGTCGGGGAACGGCGTCAAGACCCCGGACGCGCGTCGGTACGGCGTCGAAGGCGATCCAGCGACCGACGCGCCGATCGCCTCGACATATGTCGCATTCACCGCTCGCTATCTCGGCTGAGTCAGGCGGCGCCCGCCGGGCGGCGCCATCCCATTGCGTGTAGCCGCATATCGCCAGGCTCGACGGTGGTCAACGGACCGTGGGCGCCCATCCCATTGCGTGTAGCCGCATGGGATTCGGGTTCGCGTCCCCCCGTCGAGGCTCAGATCCGCCGCGCAGCCGATGCGTATAGCCGCATGGTTCCCGGCTCAGCTGCGATCGCCGGAGACGCCGCCCGCGCGGATCATGCGGCTACACGCAATGGCCGGGCTACGGACGAAGACCGAGGGCGCAGAGGAAACCAAACGGCACCTCGCAACATCCAATGATTCCAAGCAAGGCATGCACATGCGCCGCTACTTCCTGTCCGACGAGGCCAAGGAGAAGGTCTGGCGCCCTGCCGGAAGGCACGGGCCCTGGGGCTCTGACGGCGCGCAAGCAAACACCGATAGGAGTCTCCTGGCACCGAGGCTCGAGGGGCCGCGGCACCGAGTGGTGACCGCGGCTTCCTGATTCTCGGGCTTCCCGCCGAGCCGGCACCTCCTAGATATCACGAGGGGGCCACCATGACGACCACGATCATCCTCGACGAGGAAGCGCTCCGGAGACTGGTCCGCTGGCAGGTCCTCGCCGAGATCGACGGCCTCGTGCCCGTCGGGACCACCGGGGAAGCGCCGACTCTGAGCCGGCCGAGCGCGACCGCGTGATCGCGATCACCGTCGAAACCGTCGCCGAGCGATCGTCGCGCGGGCGCGTGCCCGTCGTCGGCGGAACCGGCACGAATGACACCGCTTCAACGATCGCCGCCACCCGCCGCGCCGCCGGGCGCGGCGCCGCTGCCGCACTGGTCGTCGCCCCGTACTGCGACCGCCCCGACGGCCGGATGCTGGAAGCTCATTTCCGGGCTGTCGCCGACGAGGGCGACCTGCCGATCGTCGTCTACAACATCCCGTAGCGGACCGGCACGAACGTCCCCGCCGAGGTCTTCCTCCGGCTGGCCGAGCATCCTCGGGTGATTGCGATCAAGGAAGCGAGCGGAAACCTCGAGCAGATCGCCCGGATCTGCTGCGACCGGCCGCGCGACGTCGCGGTCGTCGCCGGCGACGACGCCTGGACGTTGGCGCTGCTCGTGATCGGCGGCGATGGCGTCGTATCGGTGGCGAGCAACGACATCCCCGGGCGAGCTCGTCGCGCTGTGCGCTGCTGCCGCTGTTCCTGGTCAACTTGGGGGGAGGCCCCACTCCGGTGCCGGCGAAGGCCGCCCTCCTGGCGATGGGCCCGCTGGAGACCGACGCGGTCCGGCTGCCGCTGCTGTCCCTCGCCGACGAGGCCCGGACCGCGCTCGATGAGACGCTCCCGACCCTGGGCTGGTCGTCAAGCACCGCGACGCCGGCACGAACGCCCGCCTCGCCCCTGGAGGCGGCGCTGCGCTGACGACCGGCTGGTGCGGTCGGCACCGGTCATGGGCGGTTCGAGTCGGACGAGGGCGGTCTGATCCCGTGCGTCACCTTGCGGAGCACGTTCTGGTACCCGTGCTCGGTGCGAACCGGACCATCGCGTGGCGGTTTGCACCACGCCTCGCGGCGTAGCGTCGAGGGTACACCGGACACCCCAGCCGGTGACCCACGGGATCGAACCGCCAATGACCCTCCAGTCCGCCGTCCCCAGCCCCGGCAGCGACTTCCGCGGCCACCTCCGCGCCTTCCTCACCGACCCGCGGCGCTTCGCCGCGATGACCGCGATCGCCTTCGTCCTGACCTCCGTCGGGCTGCTCGCGGCTCCGCGATCGGCACACGCGTGGGGTGTGAACAGCTTCAACTCGAGTTCGGAGGCGACCCTCGTCAGCCTGACGAACCAGGCCCGCGCCGCCGCCGGCTTGCGGGCCCTGAAGGTCGATTCGACGCTGGCGGCGATTGCTCGCTGGCGCAGCAAGGACATGATCGTCAACGACTACTTCAGCCACACGATCTTTGGCACGAGCTACAACGTCTTTCACGTCCTGGACCAGAAGGGCTACTGCTACCGGCTCGCCGGCGAGAACATCGGCTGGAACAACTACCCAGACGACGTCGCGACGACGACGATCCAGCGCCAGTTCATGGACTCGGCCGGGCACCGCGCCAACATCCTCGGAAAAGCCTGGGATGTTGTCGGGATCGGTGCCTACAAGGGTCCGACCGGCAAGAAGATGTGGACCGTGATCTTCGCGGACCGCTGCGGCTCGACGACGACCCCCAAGCCCACCCCCAGGCCGACCCCCAAACCGACCGTGAGGCCGCACCCGGCCGCCACGCCGAAGCCGAGCCCGCGGCCCAGCCCGAAGGCGACCCCGACGCCAACCCCGACGCCGACGTCGGAGCCGACCGCGACATTGCAGGTGGCCGCGTCGCCCGAGCCGACCGACGGATCCGGGGACGGCCTCGGGCCAGGCGGGCAGCACGCCGGCAGCGGCGTCGGCACCGCCAACGCCAACGGCGGCGCCAGCGGCAACGGGCCGCCACCGGGTCAGACCCGGGCCGCCGATCCCGCCACTGGCGAGGGCAGCCTCCGGGTCACCGATCCGAGCAACCCACCGGGCCTGTTCGAGAGCGTCGTCGGCGGTGTCACCGGGTTCTTCTTCGGCGGCTGACGACCCAATAGGAAGCGTGGACGAGAGCCCGTCGCCGCGGGCTACACTCCCGACGATGGCCGCGATCCTCGAGGCGCACGATCTTGCCAAGCGCTACCGCCTCGGCGCCACCACGGTGGACGCCCTGCGGGGAGTCTCGCTGAGCGTCGACGAGGGCGAATTCGTCGCCCTGATGGGTCCGTCGGGCTCGGGCAAGTCGACCCTCCTCCAGCTCCTCGGCGGTCTCGACCGGCCGTCCGCCGGTGAGGTCGTGCTTCAGGGCGAGACGATCAGCCGAATGTCGGACGACGCCGCCACCAAGCTTCGCCGCGATCGAACCGGGTTCGTGTTCCAGTCGTTCAACCTGATCCCCCTCCTCGATGTCACCGAGAACGTCGCGCTGCCGTTCACGATTGCCGGCGCCGACCCGGGCAAGGGCGAGATCGCGGAACGAATCCGCGATGCGATCGCTCTCGTCGAGCTCACCGGCAAGGAGCGCCACAAGCCCGACCAGCTGTCGGCGGGCGAGCAGCAGCGGGTGGCGATCGCCCGGGCCCTCGTGACCCGGCCGGCGCTCCTGTTCGCCGACGAGCCGACCGGCAACCTCGACTACACGACGGGGACCGAAATCCTCGAGGCGCTCTGGCGGTCGTGCGTCGAGCGTCACCAGACGGTCGTCCTCGTGACCCACGATTCGAAGGCGGCAGCGTACGCCGACCGGGTGCTCGTGATCAGCGATGGCCGGATCCGCGATGAGATCGTCCTCGGCCGACGTTCCGAGCACGACACCGGGCCGCTCGTGAGCCGCCTCGCCGAGCTCGGTCTCTGAGCCATGGGCGGGTTGCGCTCGCTCGCCATCCGGAGTCTCGCCGCTCGTCGGGGGCGGACCGTCCTGTCGATCATCGGGATCGCGCTCGGGATCGCCGTCCTGTATGCGTCACTCGCCACCGACGCCGGGATCAGCGCCTCGATCGACCGGACCGTGCGCGACCTCGTCGGCCGGGCGGACCTCCGGGTCGATTCGTTCGGGCCTGTCGGGCTGTCCGCCCAGAGCCTCGCGGCCATCGAGGCCGCGCCCGGCGTCAGCCGTACGGCGCCGGCCCTCCAGCGGCGGACCTATCTTGTCCCCGCGATCGGGTCCGCGGACGCCGTCCCGGCGCCGGTCACCCTCCTCGGGATCGACCCGGTCAAGGAGACGGCCGTCCGCGACCTCGTCCTTGATGGTGGCGTCGGACTCGCCGGGACGGACGGCTTCCAGGCCCTCCTGACCCGGACCCTTGCGACCGCCAGCGAGACTGCGGTCGGCGGGACGATCACGATCCCCGACGCCGAGGGCGCGCCGATCGACCTGACCGTCGTCGGGATCGTCAGCGGTGACGGGCCGATCATCGGGTCGGCGGGGCGGACGGTGATCCTGCCGCTCGGGACGATGCAGCGGATCCTCGCCGACGACACGGTCACCCGCGTCGACATCGTCGCGGGTGAAGGCGCCACTCCCTCCGAGGTCGCCGCCGCGATCGATGTCGCGCTGACGAGCCAGACCTACGTGATCTCTTCTCCGGTCCAGATCGCGGCCTCGCTTCGGGGCTCGACCGCGGACTTCCGCTCGACGACGGCCCTGATCGCCGCCGTCGCCCTGTTCGTCGGTGCCTTCCTGATCTTCAACACGTTGTCGATGACGGTCTCGGAGCGGGTCCGCGAGCTCGGGCTGCTCCGCGCGGCCGGCGCGACCCGCCGCCAGCTCGTCGGCTTCGTGGCCGTCCAGGCGTTCGTCCTGGGGTTGCTCGGGGCGCTCCTCGGGCTCGTCGCCGGCTTCGTCCTTGCGGAGTTGATGGCCATCGACCTCCGGACGATCGCGTCCATCCCGTACGAACGCGTCGACCCGGCGATCGGTCCGATCCTGACCGTCGTGGCGATCGGGCTCGGGGTGACGATCGCCGCGGCGATCGAGCCTGCCCGGCGCGCCGGGGCGATCCCGCCAGTCGAGGCCCTTCGCGATCGGATCGATCCACGGACCGCCCGGCGCGCCCGCCTCCGCTGGCTGATCGCGGTCTTCGTCGTGGTCGGGATCGCCGGCCTCCTCGCCTGGCCGAGCGATGCCGGCACCGACGGCCTGCTGCGATCGGCGCTCGTCTACGCCCTCCTCTTCGCGACCGTCCTGTCGGCACCGTTCGCGTCGGGCGTCCTCGGCCGGATCGCCGGGTTCCCATTCCGGACGGTGTTCCGGGTTGAGGAGCGTCTGGCCCGGGCGGCCATCGGCCGCGATCGGTCCCGGACGACGCTGACGGTCGGCGCCCTTGCGATCGGGCTGGCGATGGTTGTCGCCGTCGGCGGCGTTGCCCATCAATCGAGGCTGGCGGCGTCGGCCTGGCTGACCGAGGTCATCCCGGGCGACGAGCTGGTCACGTCGATCCGGCCGATCCCCCTCGATGAGCCCGTCATCGGCGATCTCGCCGCGATCGACGGAGTGGCCCGGGTCAGTCCCTTCACGGTCTTCGAGGTCGCCCGGAACGGGGTCCGGATGGACGCGGCGGCCGTGGTCGGGGGCGACCTGCTGGCCGACGGGCGGCTGAACATGGTCGACGGCGATCGCACGGCGGCGCTCCAGGGGCTGGACCGGGGTGGCGTCGCGATCCTGCCGCGAAGCCTGGCCGAGCGAACCGGCCTGACCGTCGGTTCGACGCTGACGCTTGCGGTCGGCGAGGGACGGGTGATCGACCTGCGCGTCGCGGGAATCGCCGAGCGAACCCTTCCCGGACAGGTCGGCGAAGCGGCGCTCGTCGGCTGGCCGGACGCGACCTCGGTCTTCGGCGTGTCCGGCGCCGATGTCCTGGCGGTCCGGTTCGCGGCGGGGAGGGCCGCCGAGACTCGGCCACGATTGGAGGCGGCGGCCCGCGGCGCGGCCCTCGAGCCGAACCCCCTCGAGACCGTGGCCGGAGCCGTCGACAATGCGCTCGGCCGGGTGTTCGGCCTGTTCGACGCGCTGGCCCTGGTCGCGGTGATCGTTGCCGCGCTCGGGATCGTCAACACCCTCACGGTCAGCGTCCTCGAACGCGTTCGGGAGCTCGGCGTCCTGCGGGCGGCCGGGATGACCCGCGGCCAGGTCCGCCGGACGATCGTGGTCGAAGCGGGGATCCTCGGGATCGTCGGTTCGATCCTGGGCATCGCGACCGGCCTCGTCGCCGGGGCGATCCTGGTCCTCCTCGCCGGCGGCGGACCGTTGATCCTCGATCTGCCCTGGACCTCGATCGCCGTGGCGGCCGTGCTCGGGATCGGGATCTCGATGGCGGCGGCCTGGTATCCGGCGCGGCTGGCGAGCCGCCTCGCGATCGCCGCCGCGGTCCAGCATGAATGACCCGGGAGCAGTCGGGGCCGATGGTAGACTCGCGGCGGCGGACGCGACCGGGCCGATGAGCCTGCGGCGGGACGTCCCGCCGAGCGGAGGACGCCGTCACCCGATGGTCAGCGCGAGTGCCCGGCTGAGCCGGCTTCCGGTCGAGGAGCGGGGCCTCACGATCGGCGACTTCCTCGTCCCGATCCGGGTCGGCGAGCGGATGGGGACCCGGCTCCGGCATGTCGCCCTGATCCTGATCGGCGCCGCCCTGATCCTGGCGAGCGCCCAGATCTCGATCCGGGTCCCCGGCTCCGACGTGCCGATCACGGGCCAGACCTTCGGGGTGCTGCTGGTCGGCGGGGCGCTCGGGTTTCGGCGCGGTCTGGTCAGCATCGCCCTCTATGTCGCGGTTGGCCTGATCGGCCTGCCGTTCTTCGCCGAGCACAAGGGCGGCGTGGCGGTGATCCTCGGCGCGAGCGGCGGTTACATCGTCGGCTTCCTGATCGCCGGCTCGCTCGTCGGCCGCCTCGCGGAGCTTGGCTGGGACCGCAGGATCGTCGGGGCGCTCGGCGCGATGGCGATCGGCAACGTCGTCATCTACCTCGTCGGTGTCCCGTGGTATATGGCCGTCGCCCATCTCGATCTCCTGACCGGGATCAGCAAGGGGCTGACCCCGTTCCTTCTCGGCGATGCGCTGAAGCTGATCCTCGCCGCGACCGCCTTCCCGGTTGCGTGGTGGGTTGTCGGCCGGAGGGCCGGCGAGGGCTGACCTCGAGACGCCGGGGCCTGACCCATGCCGGGTCAGCGCTCGGGTTCAGTCCGGCTCGAAATCCGCGCCTCGTCGTCGCATGCCCGATCCTTCGCTCATGACGCGCTCACGGATCCACGCCAGCGACGCCGACGATGACGCGGTCGGACTGTACGGTCCCGGGTCTGAGGCGTGGGCCCTGAACCGGGAAGCCATGCTCCTTCTCGGCGCCGGCCCACGGGCACTCCTCATGCAGCTCGCTCATCCGCAGGTCGCCGCCGGCGTCGCCGATCACTCCGACTTCCGGGCCGACCCCTGGCGCCGCCTCGATGCCACGCTCCGGAGCTATCTCCGGATCGTCTACGGAGCGGCGACGGTGGCCCGGGCCGAGATCCGTCGCCTGAACGAGCTCCACCGAACGATCACCGGTCCGACCTATCGGGCGCGCGATCCAGACCTGTCGATGTGGGTCCACGCGACGCTCGTCGACTCGACGATCGAGGTCGCGGACCGCTGGCTCGAGCCGCTCCCGCGTGAGCGCCGGGCCCGCTACTACGCCGAGACGCTGCCGATCGGGCGGGCCTTCGGGATCCCGGCCGGCCTCCTCCCGGCCGACATCGACGCCTTCGAGTGCTACGTCGCGACAGCGATCGCACCGGGTGGCCCGGTCCAGGTCGGGCCGATGGCTCGCGAGTTGGCCGATGCGGTCCTGCATCCGCCGCTCGGGCCGGTCGTGCCGGCCCTCGGCTGGCTCCCGTCCTGGTCGTATGCGTGGACCGTGTGGCCTTCCGTCGGCCTCCTGCCGCCCGTCGTCCGTGAGGGCTACGGCCTGCCCTGGGGTCCGCTCGAGCGGGCCGTCTCGACGTGGCTCGTCGCCTCGTGGCGCTGGTGGCGGCCGATCCTGCCGGCCGGCTTCCGCCAGATGCCCATGGCCCTCGCCGCCGACCGTCGCCTTCTTGTGGCTCAGCCGGGGAGGCCGAGCCAGGCGTCCGATCCGTCGTAGCTGACGACCAGGAAGGACAATGGCGAGCGTCGCGACGGCCATGCCGCTGATTCGTTCGATCGCTCGGATCCCCCGGATCCCCCGGCGCGCGACCCGGCCAAATGTCCACCCACGGAACGTCAGGCCGGCCCCGAGCCGCACAAACCGAGGCTGCCGGCCGTCCGTTAGCCGCAGCTGGCTAACTCAGGCCCAGATGATGCCTTCGAGTGGCCGGTTCGTCCTTCGGATCGCGCCGAACGTTCCCGTGATGGGCATCTGGCCAATTACTGGCTGGAAATGGGCCACGACGGGCGGCTGGGATCGGCGTTGCGGTCGCGAGGCGACCGGCGCGCCACGGCGCCTCAGTACAGCGACGGGAACCGGCTGTGGTAGCGCGTGACCAGGGTCAGGGGCGTGTGTGCGTCGAGCGTGTCGAGGAGCGCTCGAGTCGATCCGAGCTTGAAGCGGTAGGTCGCGAGGTACTCCCGGATGGCGGCCCAGAAAGGGGTCGAGCCCATCGCCTTGCGGGTGTCGTCGAGGAAGTTGCCGCCCTGGATGTAGATGTCCTCGTAGTAGCACGCGCTCGAGTACTGGTAGATCGTGAGGTCGAGCCGCGCAGTCGAGCAACTCGATGCCCGGCGGAGGCGGAGGGCATAGCGGGCGACGAAGTCGGTCGCTGCCTCGTCGGCGTATGGCTGGCGGGCCTGATCGTTCCCGACGATCCCGTAGAACCACTGGTGTCCGGTCTCGTGCGCGACCAGATAGGGCAGGGAACCGGCCGCGGTCGGGATCCAGGTCAGGCCCGGCGACTCCATGCCGTAGCCGCCGGCGGTCTGGGCCAGGTCATAGGTCCGGTACGGATACGGACCGAGCAGGGCGGCCTCGCGGCTGAGGGCCGTGCGCGCGGCCGCCAGGACCGTCGACGCAGGGAACCCCGGCCGGGCGAAGACTCGGACGAGGACCGACCCGACCGTTGTCGTCGTGTGCCGGAAGTCCGGGGCGCCCACCACGGCGAAGTCGCGGACGTTGGTCGCCTCAAAGGTCGTCGTCCGCCCGGTCGGGCTCGTCTGCTCACCGGTCGTCGCCCAGACGATCGGTCGGTCGGCGACGATCGTGACCCGGACACGGGGCGAGACCGGGGTGACGAACGGGTCGCCGTGGTTCGGGCGGTCGAACGGGGTTGGCCGGCTGATCCAGGGCACCCAGCGATGGATCTCGAGGATCCCGTTGGCCCGGGTGAATAGCCACGTCGAGCCGCTCGTCGTGCTTCGGACGGTCGCCCGGTAGGTGATTTGGACGGTCGTCGTGGCGCCCGGGTCGAGGATCCCGCCGAGGGGGAGATGGATCGTCTGGTCGCTCACGGTCGGGGTGACAGCGTGGCCGTCGACGGTGGCGGCCCAGATGTCGATGCCGCCGAGGCGGGCGGCGATCGTGTTGAGCTCGAGCCGATCGATTGCTGCCCCCGAGGTGTTCGTGGCCGTCAGTGTCGTCGCCACGAGGAGGCTTCGGGCGGACCAGCCGACTCGGGCGGTCACGTCGTAGGTCGTGCTCAGGTCGAGGCTCGTGCGATTCACGGAGCCCAGCCGGAGATCCGAGGCGAAGATGGCGGGCGTCGACGACGGCTCCGGCTCGACCGAGGACGTGAGCGTCGCGGTGGACGAGGGGGTGGCCGTGGGGTCGGTCGCGGATGGCTCGCCCGAAGCTCGGCCGCCCGACAGGAGGCCCGATGTCGACGCCGTCATCGACTGCCCCGCGGAGAGCACCGTTCCGCTCGGGCTTGGCGCGGGCATCGGCAGGCCCTGGGCCACGAGACCGAACAGCCCGAGCGAGACCAGCGCGGCGGCCGCCGCGACCGCCCGGACACCCCGCTTCGCGATCATCCCGACAGCCTACGCCGGCGCCGGCCCCGGGTCGAACGCCCTATAGACTGGTTCCGTGACGACCATCCCGGCGCCCTTGCTCGCGACGTCGCCGGAGGGTGGCGCAGCCCTGCTCGGCGCGATCCGCGCGTCCTTGCCCGGGGTCCGCCTCCTCGATGAGGTCGCCGATCGTGAGTCCTACCGCAACGATGAGACCGCGTATCTGACGGCGGGACTGCCGCTCGCGGTCGCGTTGCCGGAGACCACCGCCGAGGTCGCCGCCCTCGTCCAACTCGCCGCCGAGCACCGCATCCCGGTCGTTCCGCGCGGCGCCGGCTCCGGCCTGAGCGGCGGCGCCGCCGGGATCGAGGGCGGGCTCACGATTGCCCTGACCCGGATGAACCGCGTCCTCGAGATCGACCGATCGAATCTCGTCGTCGTCACCCAGCCCGGCGTTCTCAATGCCGATCTGAAGGTGGCGGTCGCCGCAGAGGGGCTGTTCTACGCTCCCGATCCGGCCAGCTACGAGATCTGCTCGATCGGGGGCAACCTCGGGACGAACGCCGGTGGACTGTGCTGCGTGAAGTACGGCCAGACCCGCGACAGCGCCCTCGGCCTCGAGGTCGTCGTCGCCGACGGGCGGGTGATCCGGACCGGCGGCCGGAATGTGAAGGATGTCGCTGGGTACGCCCTGACCCACCTGTTCGTGGGCTCGCAGGGAACGCTCGGGATCATCACGGAGGCGACGCTCCGGCTCCACGTCCAGCCGCCGCCGCGCTCGACGATGCTCGCCTTCTTCCCGACCGTGGCCGCGGCGGGCGACGCGGTTGCCGCGATCATCGGCGCCGGGATCCATCCGGTGACCCTCGAGCTGCTCGACCACGAAACGATCCTCGCGGTCGACGACGCCTTCAAGCTCGGGCTGGAGCGCGACGCGGCGGCGATGCTCCTCGTCGAGAGCGACCTGCTGCCCGCCGCCGCCGACGCCGAGCTGGCCACGGCCGTGGCAGCCTGCAACGCGGCCGGTGCCACGAGCGTCGTCCGGGCCGAGGATCCGACCGAGGCCGACTGGCTCCGTCAGGCGCGACGTCTCGCGCTGCGAGCCCTGGAGCAGCAGGGAATCGTTCGGATGGAAGACGTCGGCGTGCCGCGCGGTCACATCCCCGAGCTCCTCGTCGCGATCCAGGCCGCGGCGGACCGCCATGGCGTGCGGGTCGCGACGTTCGGGCACGCCGGCGACGGCAACCTCCACCCGAACTTCATCTTCGACCGTGACGACTCACGAGCCGCGGAGCTGACCGAGGCCGTCCGTGACGAGATCTTTGCTGCCGCTCTCGCGCTCGGTGGGACTGTGACCGCGGAGCACGGGATCGGGCTGTCGCGCCGGGCGGCGCTCGTCGACCAGGTCGGCCCCGACGTGATCGACGTGATGCGCTCGATCAAGGCGGCGCTCGATCCGCTCGGGATCCTTAATCCGGGCCGCGTCATCTGACGAGTCGGTCGCCAAGGGCCGGTCGTCCAGCGCCTCGCCGACCATCGACCGGCCGAGGTTCGTCAGCCGCCGCCGAGCGTCGCCAGGGTCGTCCGGGCGCGTGTCGCCTGAAGCGGGTCGAACCCAGGATTCCGGTCGAGCGCCTGCTGGAGAAGCGTCCGCGCCTGGGCCGAGTCGCCCAGGGCCGCCGCGATCATCCCAGCGTGATAGTCGAGCAGCGAATCATGGGTGCCGAGGGCCAACGCCTTGTGCATCGCCGTGTCGGCGTCGGCGGCCCGCCCGTTCGCGAGCAGCGCCCAGGCGTCGGCGTCCCAGCCGTAGACGTCCTGGCGAACGGCAACCTCGTTCTCGGCGAGGGTCAGCGCCTCGGCCAGGTTCTGGCCATGGTTCACATTGAACAGGACGAGCTGGCGGTTGTAGAGCCGGGCCTGGAGGCCGGCGATCGCCCGGACGGTTGCGTACTGAGCCGCGGCCAGATTGGCCTTGCCCTGCAGGGCGTAGACATCGCCGAGACCGGCCAAATACTCGGGCTGGGGAACGATCGCGATCGCGGCCTGGTACTCCGTGACCGCCGCATCGAGCTTGCCCTGCGCCGCGAGGGCCCGAGCGAGGCCTTCATGCGCCAGGTGTGATCCCGGCCAGGCCGTGAGAGCCGCGCGATCCGCCGTGACCGCGTCAGCAAGCCGGCCGGCTTGGAACGCCAGGTAGCCCTCGAGGTAGGGGTAGAAGGCGAACGACGTGCCTTCGGTCCCCTCGGCCTTCGCCTCGGTCGTGGCTCGCGCCGCAAGCGTTGCCGCCTGCTGGTCGTCGCCTCGGAGCGCTGCCAGCCTCGCCAGGCGGGCGGTGACCGCGGCGCCCGGCTGGACCTTCGCGAGTGCCGCGAAGGTCGCGCTCGCCGCGTCATAGCGGCCGAGCTCGAGCTGGCTGTCGCCGACCGTCGCGAGGGCCTGGAGCGCAGTCGGGTCGGCGTCGTAGATCGACTGGGCGCCGGTCAGGGCGGCCGCGAAGTCGTGGAGGGTGTACTGGAGCAGGGCGCGCATCGTCCGGCCGCCGGGATCGTCCGGGTATGCGCTGAGCGCCTGGTCGACCGCGGTCTGGGCGAGGGCGTAGTCGTCGGCGGAGCCGGTCAGACGTCCGCGCGTGTAGTAGACAAGGGCGAGGTTCTCGGCGCTGACGAAGTCCTCCGGGTCGCGGGCGAGGTTCGCCGACCAGACCGTGACCGCCTTGGTCAGGGCCGATGTGTCGGTCACGGCTCCGGCGGTCCCGGGCTGTCCGAAGGCGCCATCAGGTGGCGCGATCGGCGCGCTGCTGACATGCACCGTGGGGTCACCAGCGCGGGCGGTCGTCGTCGGCGAGGCGGTCCCGAATGCCCCGCCGACCAGGCCGAGCTGTCGCAGCCCGAAGCTCCCGGCGGCGATCACGACCGCCGTGATGAGGATGACGATGGGCCGGAGTCGCCGTGGAGGCCGTGGTCGCCCCGGCGGCGTAGGGTCGGTGGCGCTGGCCGGAGAAGTTGACGTGCTGTTCATCGCGTCCCTGATCGTGTGTGGTCTGTTGGTTGGTGCGGCGGCCGGAGAGGCGTCGCGAGTCCGCTCCGGCCGCCGCAGGTTCCTAGTGGGCGTTCCCGAGGTACGGGAACGAGGTGAGGTAGTCGGAGTGGGCTCCGACGCCGTCGGTGGGGATGGCCCCGGTGCTATTGCGGCCGCCAAACGGGAAGCCGCCGGTCACGATGTTCAGTTCGGCATCGATGACGTCGTCACGGAGGCCGCGCCCGTTGAGCGGGCCTGCCGCCGTGGAGCCGACGTCGTAGCGGAGCTCGTCAGGGAGCAGGATGTCGGCGAGCGCGCCGGTCTGAGCCGCCGTGTAGGCACCCTCGCTGTCGAGCGCCGAGAAGGCGGCCAGGGTGTTCACGACGTTGGCCCGGAACTTGCCGGCGTTGGCTGTCGGCTGGAGGTAGGGCGCAGTCTTGTTGAACGCGATCTTGTCCGCGAGCGGGTTGAAGACCGTGTTGATCGCCGGTCGGCCCATCTCGTCGATGCGCCGGCCCTGCGGATCGCGCGTGGTGCCCCACACGCCGATGTTCCGGCCATTGCCGCCGAGTTGGCTGTTCGGCACTTCGATGACGATCGCGAGGGTGTTCAGGCCGACGAAGAAGTCGGACTGCTTGCCGTCATCGAGCCGACGGGTGCCCTCGCCCTTGACGCTGCCGAGGAACCCGAGAAGATCGAAGAAGAAAGGATCCGAGCGGACGCCGGCGAAGCTGCCGACGCCGGAGCCCCAGCGCGAGGTGCCGGTCCATCCGGACGCGATCTGGCGCTTCGTGTCGCCCTTCTCGTATTCGACCTTGTACTTCTGGCGGCCATCGGCGGCCGGCGCGCCGAAGTGGATCTCGTAGCGGCGGTCCGACCTCGAATTGTTGTTTGTGTCGATGTTGAAGGCGTACTCGCCGCCTGCCCGGAAGGTGCTCGGCCCGATGCCGAGGTTGACGGCCGGGTTGACCGTCATGGCAAGCACGGTATGACCCGCCGAGTTGCCCTTGAACACAAAGACATCGTTGATGTCCAGGGGGCCGTTGACCTTCGAGACGGACAGGTTGTCGCTGCCGTCGACGTGGATCGAGCCGAGATTCGGCGCGTCGAGGTGGTCCGCCGCAGACGCCAGGAATGGCGCCGCGCCGAGGGTGAGGACGACGACCGCCGCGCCGAGGGCGGTCACCGAAAGTGTTCTGTGCATAGGGATCCTTTCCTCCATTGGCGACCACCAACTTGGCGGCGCCATCTCGCCTGATGAGGTCCGGCTGTCGCGACCAGTCCGAAGTCTCGCTCGAGTATGCGTAGGATCGGGCCGTTTGGATGTAGTCCGGGGCTGAAGGCGATTGACGCGCCGGGCCAGTTGATGGATCATCCCCTGCACATCTGTATCGTGCAGATGTGCAGCGCCGTTGAGCGCGACCTCAACCCTCATGCGGGGACGCGTGTCCGACCTCCAGCAGTTGATCCAGGCGAGCCGCCTCTACTACGAGTTGGGCGAGACGCAGTCGCGGGTCGCCGAGCTCCTCGGAGTGACCCGGCCGCAGGTCTCGCGGCTGTTGAAGCAGGCTCGGGCGGAGGGGATCGTCGAGATCCGGATCGTCGACCAGGCTGCCGTCGAATCGCTCGCCGGCGAAGAGATCCGCCGCCGCTTCCGGCTCGCCGCCGTCCACCTCGCGGCGGCGCTCGTCGGGCCTGCGGAGATCAGCCGCCGCATGGTCGGGCGGCTCGCGGCCGACGTCCTCAGATCCGCCATTCGCGATGGCGCGGTGGTCGGAGTCGGGGAGGGTCTGTCGATCTCCGCAGTCGCCGACGTGTTCGCTGCCGACGAGCCGGTCCACGAGACCGGGGCAACGGTCGTCCCGCTGTGCGGCGGGTACTGGTTCGGCGGTCCCGCTCGGGAGCCGTTCCGAAGGGTGGCCGACGGCATCGGTGGCGTGCCGCTCGGGCTGCTCGCTCCGGGCCTCGTCGACGATCCCGCGACGAAGACCGCGTTGTGTGCCCATGCCGGGGTCCGCCGCATCCTCGATTTGTGGGACCGGCTCGAGGTCGCCGCCTTCGGCATCGGCGGGCCGGTCTGGAGCGAGGCCGTCCTCGGGCCGGAGCTTGCCGCGGAGCTCGAGCGATCGGCTGCGGTCGGCGAGGTCCTCGTCAGTCCGTTCGACCTCGACGGCCGCCTTGTGTGCGACGACCTCCGCCACCGGACGATCGCGTTCGATGCGCGCGAGCTCGACCGGGTCCCGATTCGGATCGGGGTGGCCGGCGGTCCGGCCAAGGTCCGGCCGATCCTTGGCGCGCTGCGCGGCGGACTGCTGACGACGCTCGTCACCGACTTGCGGACCGCGGAGGCCGTCCTCGCCCTCGATGATGCAACGGTCGCCCGGACCGACGCCGGAGCGAGGGCATGACGGCCGCCAACCGTGGTCCCGGTCCGGAGTCGGCTGTCCTCGCGATCGATCTCGGGACGACCGAGGTGAAGGCCGGCCTCGTGAGCCTCGACGGCCGGCTCCTCGCGCTCGCCCGCGCTGGCTACGCAACCGACGTGGACCCCGCGACCGGCCGGGCAGAGCAGGATCCAGAGGCATGGTGGGGCGCGATCGCGCTCGCCGTTCGGGAGGTCTTGCGGGGCGATGTCGGTGACGTCGCCGCGATCGGGATCGACGGTCACGGACCGACCCTGGTCGCGGTGGATCGCGGTGGCCGGCCGACGCATGCGGCAATCATCTGGCAGGACACCCGGGCGGTTCCCGAACAAGCCGGGCTGGCCGCACTGACCGGTCTCCATGGCTGGAGCCTCGCCGGGCTGCCCGCTGCGCTCTGGCTCGAGCGGCACGAACCTGAGGTTGCTGCCGCGACGGCGTGGTATCTCGCGACGTGGGACTTCATCGCGCTCCGCCTGACCGGCCGGGCAGCAACAAGCCTCTCGGCCGGGCAGCCATTCCCCGACGGGGCGACGCTCGATGCGGCCGGCCTCCCCGGCCGGAAGGTGCCGCCACCGATCGGCGCCGGGTCGGTCGTTGGCCCGCTGGAGGACGCGGCGGCCGCGGCGCTCGGGCTGCGGCCTGGGATCCCGGTCGTCGCCGGGATCGTCGACGCGTTCGCCAGCTACCACGGGGCGGGGATGGTCCGGGCCGGCGATGCCATGGATCCGGGCGGCTCAGCCGGCGGCTTTGGCGTGTACTGGGACCGCCCCCTGGAGGTGGCCGGGTCGTTCTCGACGATCGCCCCGTTGCCGGGCCTGTATTCGGTTGGTGGGGCGATGGCGGCGACCGGCCGCGCCCTCGACTGGTTCCGGGTCGACGTCCTCGGCGGCGCGACCACGGCGGCCGGCCTGATCGAGGAGGCGAGCGCGATCCCTGCCGGAGCCGACGGCGTCGTCTTCCTCCCGTATCTCGCCGGTGAACGGTCGCCGCTCTGGGACCCGGCTGCGCGCGGGGCATTCGTCGGGCTCGGTCTCCGCCACGGCCGCGGCCATCTCGCCCGGGCGATCCTCGAAGCCTCGGCCTTCGCGATCCGCCACGTCGCGGAGCCGATCCTCGCGGCCGGCGCCAGTGTCCGGGCGATGCGCGTCTGCGGCGGCCCAGCCCGGAGCGAGGCGTGGAACCAGATCAAGGCCGACGTGACGGGCTTTCCCGTCGAAGTGCCGGCGGTGCTGGAAACCGCGGTCGCCGGGTCGGCGATCCTGGCGGCGACCGGGATCGGCGCCTGGCCCGACCTGACCGCGGCAATCGGCGGCATGACCCGGCCGGCCAGGCGGCTGGAGCCGGATCCGGCGAACCGCGCCCGCTACGATTCTTCCTATACCGCGTACCGGCGGCTTCATCCGGCGATCGCGCCGATCATCCGCGAGCTCAACGAGACGACCGCGTCATGAGCGGGCGGCCACCGATCCCGGACCAGGCGGGATCGCGACCCGGCCGGCTCGTGGCCGAGGATCTGCGCGTGGCCTTTCGGCCGCCGAGCCGGGGCGCCACGCCGACGGTCGCTCTCGACGGTCTGTCGCTGGACGTCGCCGGCGGCGAGATCGTCGCCCTGATCGGCCCGAACGGCTGCGGCAAGTCGACCTTCCTGCGGGTCGCTGCCGGCCTCCTCGCGGCAGAGCGGGGCCGGATCACCCTCGACGGCCGCCCGATCACCGCGCCCGACGACCGGATCGGGCTCGTGTTCCAGGAGCCGCGTCTCCTGCCCTGGCGCACGGCCGCGCGAAACATCACCTACCCGCTGGAGCTGGCCGGCTGGTCCCCGGAGCGCCGCGCCGTACGTCTCGCCGAGATGCTCCACATCGTCGGGCTCGAGGCCGCAGCCGAGCTTCGGCCGGTCCAGATGTCGGGCGGGATGCAACAGCGCGCGTCGATCGCGCGGGCCCTCGCCCTGTCGCCTGCGGTGCTGCTCCTCGACGAGCCGTTCAGCTCGCTCGACGCGCTGACCCGGGAGCGGTTCAATCTCGAGTTGCTCCGGCTCCAGGAGCGGACGGCCACGACGATCGTCATCGTGACCCACAGCATCCCCGAGGCGATCCTCGTCGCGGATCGGGTCATCGTCATGAGCCCGCGCCCTGGCCGCGTCGCGGCGGAGGTTCGAATCGACGCCCCGCGGCCGCGCTCCGTCGAGATGCTCGACGAGGCGCTCGTGTCGCGCGCCGCTGCGGACATCCGGGCTCATCTCGAGATCCCGGAGCACGTCGCGTGAGTGGCCGCTCGACCCGCTACGCCCCGGATCCGATCCTGGATCCGAGCACGGGCACTGTCGTGGCAGGGGCCGGCAATGCCGCTGACAGGGACGGCGCCCGCTTCGGCGCCCGGTTGGCCCTTGCCCGGAACGTCGGCGGGGTCGGCCCGGTCGTGGCCGCCTTCATCGCATTCGTCGCGATCTGGAAGATTGCCATCGCGGTCGGTGACCTGAAGCCGTTTGTCCTGCCGTCGCCCGAGGCGGTCGCCGCGCGGTTCATCGGCGCATGGGCGGACGGGACGATGGCACCCCACGCCTGGACGACGGTCGTCGAGGTCCTCCTCGGGTTCGCGGCGGGCGCGTCGGCTGGGCTGGCCGTCGGCTGGCTGCTCGCCCGGTCCCGCCTGATCGAGCGGCTCGCGTCGCCATACCTCGTCGCCGCCCAGGCAGTGCCGATCCTCGCCTTGGCGCCGCTGCTCGCCCTGTGGTTCGGCCCGGGCCTCCTCGCGAAGGTGATCATCTGCGCCCTGATCGTGTTCTTCCCGGTCGCCATCGCGACGATGGTCGGGATCCGCTCGGTCGATCGGCGCCTTCTCGAGCTGGCCGCCTCGCTCCGGGCGACGCGCCGCCAGGTCCTGACCTCGATCGAGATCCCGGCGGCCCTGCCGGCAATTCTCGGCGGACTGCGGGTCGGAGTGACCCTCGCCGTCGTCGGGGCGATCGTCGGGGAGTGGGCGGGCGCCGACAAGGGCCTCGGCGTCCTCGTCAACCTGGCCCGCGGCAGCCTCTTCGACTACCCCCTCATGTTCGCGACCCTCGTGACGATCGCCCTGCTCGGAATCGCCTGCTACTCCCTTGTTGTCCTTGCGGAGCGCCGTCTCGTCGGCGTCCGCTGATCTCCCTGGAGGATGTCCATGCCCGCCCGCCGCTCTCGCTCCGTCGTCGCCGTCCTGGCGGCGGTCGGTCTCACGGTCACCCTCGTGACGGTCGGTTGCTCGCCGGCTGCGACCGCGGTCCCATCGACGGTGGCCTCGACGCCTGCTTCGACGTCCGCGTCGGCGGCTGCCGTGGTCAAGCTGAGCGTCGGCCTCGGCTACATCCCGAATGTCCAGTTCGCCGCGTTCTACCGGGCCGACCAGGCGGGCTACTACGCCGCCGAGGGGCTGGCGGTGACGTTCCAGAACGAGATCGACGCAAACCTGGTCCCGAAGGTCGGCGCGGGCACGGTCGATCTCGGCCTGTCCGACGGCACGAGCGTTATCCCGGCGGTCAGCCAGGGCGTGCCGATCAGGTACGTGGCGACGGTCTACGCCAAGTTCCCCTCGATCGTCTTCGCGAAGACGAGCAGTGGGATCACCGACGCGGACGGGCTCGTCGGCAAGAAGCTCGGGATCCCGGGCAAGTACGGCTCGTCGTGGATCATGCTCCAGGCGCTGCTCGCCGCGAAGCACCACACGGCCGCGGACCTGACGATCATCGAATATCCGGACTTTGGCCAGGGCGCCGCGGTCGACAAGGGCGCGGTCGATGCCGCGACCGGTTTCGACAACAACGAGCCGATCCAGCTCCAGCTGGCAGGGACCGCGGTGAACGTCCTCCGGGTCGATGACGTGACCCCGCTGCCGGGCCCCGGGATCATCGTCGGGACGGCGACGATCGCGGCGAAGAAGGACGCGGTCGCGGGCTTCGTGCGGGCGACCCTCAAGGCGATGAACGAGATCGCGGCGACGCCGTCGGTGGGGGTCGATGCGGCGATCAAGGCCGTGCCGGACCTGGCGAACAACCGGGCGCTCCAGGAGGCAGTCCTCGCGGCCACGATCGCGGACTGGCGCCCGAGCGGTGCCGCGGCGAGCTCCCCGATCACAGGTGCCGTCAACATTGCTGCCTGGGACCAGACGATCACCTTCATGACGTCCCTCGGCCTCGTCCCGAAGCCGGTCACGACGACCGACCTCGTCGACGCGACGTTCGCTCCGGGGTCGTAGCCCGCCTCTATCATCGGCCGATGCCTTCGCCCCTCAGCATCCCGGCCGCACCGCCGTTCGTCGTCCGGGCGCGCATCGTCTCGCCGTTGGCGGCGGGCGGAACGCTCGATCTTGCCGACGGCCTCGTCGAGGTCGACGGTACCGGGCGACTCACCGGGATTGGCGCCGTCGCGGATCGACCGGGCGGCGCTCCGGTCGACGCGATCGACCTCCGGCCGTGGGTCGTCCTGCCCGGCATGGTCGATCTCCACGCCCACCTGCCGCAGGTCCCGAACGCGGGGCTCGGGTACGCCCTGCCGCTCCTTGAATGGCTCGATCGGCTGACCTTCCCGACCGAGCGCTCGTGGGCCGATCCGACGATCGTCGAGCGGCTGGCTCCGGCGATCTTCCGGGCCTTCGCTGCGGCCGGGACGACGACGGTTCTTGCCTACGGCGTCGTCTACGAGGTGGCGATGGACGCCGCGTTCCGGGCGGCCGAGGCGCACGGGATCAGGGCGATCCTCGGCAAGGTGATGATGGACCGCCTGACCTACGACGAGACGATCGAGCCGGCCTCGATCCTCGAGCGATCGCTGCGGGAGAGCGCCGACCTGGCGAGCCGCTGGCACGGCGCGGCGGACGGCCGGCTCGGCTACGCGGTCACGCCGCGGTTCGCCGTCTCGTGCACGGCGGAGCTCCTTCGGGAATCTGCCTCCCTCGCCCGGAGCCTCGGCTGCTGGTGGCAGAGCCACGTGTCGGAGGACCGCGCCGAGATCGCCGAGGTGGGCCGACTGTTCCCCGCGGCCCGCGACTACGTCGACGTGTACGACCGGGCCGGGGCGCTCGGGCCGCGGTCGATGCTGGCCCACGCGATCCACCTCTCGGCGCGGGAGGAGGCGCGGCTCGCCGAGACTGGAACGCCGATCGCCCACTGCCCGAACTCGAACGTGTTCCTCGGCGCTGGAGTGATGCCGCTCGCCTCGCGGCTGGCCGCGGGCATCCCGGTCGGGCTCGGCTCGGACGTGTCGGGAGGCGCGGAGCTGTCGCTGTTCGGGGTCATGCGGACGGGGGCATATGTCCAGCAGGCGCGTCGCGCGCTTGCGCCCGAACCCAACGACGGTGAGCCGCTCGGGCCACTCGGGCCGCTCGACTGGCTTCGGCTGGCGACCCTCGATGGCGCCCGGGCGCTCGGGCTCGATGACCGGATCGGCTCGATCGAGCCCGGCAAGGAGGCCGACCTGATCGCGGTGGATCCGGGAGCGACGGCGCCGCTCGGCGCCGACTTCGAGGCGGCCGATCTCCTCGCCGACCCATCGCTCCTGGTCAGCCGCCTTGTCTTCCGAGCGGATCCCACGATGGTCCGCGCGGCATGGGTTCGGGGGAGATCATTGGAGGGCCCCTCGTGATCAAGGCGCGGTTCGGACACGTCAACCTGATCGCCCGCGACTGGCGTGGGCTTGCCCGGTTCTACACGGACCTGTTTGGGTGCGTGCCGGTCCCGCCGGAGCGCGACTACTCTGGTCCGGATCTCGAGCGCGGCACCGGCGTACCTGGCGCAGCCTTGCGCGGGGCGCACCTCCGGCTGCCCGGCCTCGGTCCGGACGGCCCGACCCTCGAGATCTACCAGTTCTCGTCGATGCCAGATGGTCTTCCGCCCGCCGTCAACCGGCCCGGATTAGGGCACATTGCTTTCGCGGTGCCGTCCGTTGTGGACGAGCGCGCGGCCGTTCTGTTGCTGTGGCGTCAACGGATGTCGGTGGAGGACAGGAATTCGGCTCGCGCGCGGCGTGCCGGACTTCACTTGTGGTGCCCACAGCAACAGAGTCCCCGGGGGCCCGCGTGTCTAGGGGTGGCAGGGGCAGGGGCAGGGGTCGCGGCATGACCGAGCACGCGGACCTGCTGATCACCGGCGCCTCGATCGTCGACGGGACCGGCGCTCCCGCCCGAACCGGCGACCTGGCGATCCACGAAGGCCGGATCCGGGAGCTGCACCCAGGTGCGGAGCCACCTCGCGTCGCCCGCACGATCGACGCCCGAGGCAAGGTCGTCGCGCCCGGCTTCATCGACCTCCACTCCCATGCCGCCCTGATGATCCTCGCCGATCCGGACCACGGGGCAAAGGTCCGCCAGGGGGTGACGACCGAGCTCGTCGGGGTCGACGGCTTGAGCTACGCCCCGATCCCGGAGCAAGCGGACCTGGCCGCGCTCGTGGAGATGAATGCCGGCCTCGACGGTGACCCACGGGACGCAGCCGGCGCGCGCGGCACCGGCGGTCACGGCTCACCCGTCACGATCGACTGGGCGACCGTCCAGGACGTCCTCGCCCGCTACGACAGCGGAACCGCGGTCAATGTCGCCCAGCTGGTCGGCAACACCCCGCTCCGGATCGCGGCGCTGGGCTGGGACGACACGCCGACGACCCCCGCCGCCACCGCCGACCAGCGGGCCCGCCTCCGCGAAGCCATGGAGCAGGGCGCGTTCGGGGTCAGCAGCGGTCTCGATTACCCGCCCGGCGCCTACGCCACCACGGCCGAGCTGGCCGAGCTCGCCAACGAGGCCGCCCGCCTCGACGGCATCTATCACACCCACGTCCGGTACGCCCTCGGCGACCGCTTCCTCGACCCGTTCCGCGAGGCGATCGAGATCGGCCGCCGGGCAGGGGCGCCCGCCCACATCACTCATTTCTACCATCGGGCGACGTTCCCGGGGACACCGGACCAGATGCTCGAGCTCGTCGACGACGCGACCGCCCGCGGCCAGGACGTGAGCTTTGATCTCTACCCGTCGGAGTGGGCCAGTACGCGGCTCCTGATCCTGATCCCGATCTGGGTTCTCGAAGGTGGTCCGGCAAGGACGAAGGAGCGGCTGGCCGACCCCGGAGTCCGCCATCGGATTCGCGAGGACCTGAAGGTGCGCGGCCAGCTGTTCGCCGGCGCCGGCGGCATCCGCGACATCGTCATCGGCTACCTCCGCCGGCCCGAGAATCTGCGCTGGGAGGGCCGGACCCTCGGCGAGCTGATCGATGCCACCGGCACGGATCCGGTCGACGCCCTGTGCGACCTGCTCCTTGCCGAGGACCTCCGCCCGAACGAGGTCACGCCCGGCCCGAACCTCCCCGGGACCCGCGCCTTCCTTCGCCACCCCGGCGCCATGATCGGGACCGATAGCGTCTTCGTCGGCGCTCGGCCGAGCCCGCGGACCTACGGCAGCTACCCACGAATCCTCGGCCAGTTCGTCCGCGACGAAGCGCTGTTGGGGCTCGAGGATGCGGTCGCCCGGATGACATCCCTGCCGGCCGCGCGGCTCGGCCTCCGGGACCGCGGGACGATCCGCGACGACGCGGTCGCGGACCTCGTGATCTTCGATCCGGTCACCGTCCGGAGCGATGCCACGATCGACGATCCGACCCACGACCCCGCGGGCATCGACACCGTCATCGTCGCTGGACGGGTCGTCGTCGACGGCGGCCGGCCGACGGGCGCCCGGCCGGGCCGGGGACTGCGCCGCGGGGTCGACTGAGCGTCAGCCGGGCGCGTCGGCCCCGAGATCGGCAGAGAGCCGGGCGAGGGCAATCCCCACGGCGTCGGACAGGTCGCCGCCGTCGGGCGGGCTCGCCCAGCCGAAGCCGATCGTCACGTCGTCGCCTTTCGTCTTCAGCTCACGCTCGCACGAGATCCGGGCGCGTTCGATGAAGTTGATGGCGGCGATCTCGGTCGTTTCGGTCAGCAGGATCCCGAATCGGGCCACCTCGATCCGGGCAATCTGGTCGCTCGAACGAACCTCGTGAGCGAGCCGTCGGGCGCAGGTCGCGAGGGCGCGGCAGGCAACGTCCCAGCCCCATCGACCGGCGACCAGCTCGATCCCGCGGATCTCGGCGAAGCAGACGGTGACCGGCCGGTGGTAGCGGGCGACGCGGGCCTGCTCGCTGAGGATGATCCGGTCCCAGAGCTGGGGGCCGTCGGCCCCGGTCAGCATGTCGGTCCAGCCGTCCGGCGGGCCGATCGGCAAGGCCCTGCCCGGAACATCGAACGTCGAGATGGGGACCATCCGGATTCGTCGCCCCGTCGCCAGCGAAGGCTCGGCCGCGGCCGCCTCGCCCGAGTCGATGCCGGACGACTCGGTCCCACCCGCCCGCCGCTCGGCGACAGGGATCGAGGCAACATCGGGGCGAGTCGTCGCCACGGCCAGGCGATGAAGGAGGTAGGCGTTCGAAGGCTCCTCTTGCGAGCCATTCTCGGACCGGCGACCCATGTGTCTCTCCCGGACATCCCCGAACCGGACCCGGCGGGTCGAGGTCTCGCCATGGCGTTCGTGCGTCCGGCGCCTCCGTATCCTCCGCCAAATCGACGAGGCGGGCCCCGGCCCATTGGTACCAGTGGGCCTTCGCCGATCGATGACGGCGGGGTGGATGGTATCGTCGCGGTTGAGGAGGGAACCCACGTCCTGATGACGATCCGGACCTCGCCCAGCCGGACCACGACCCCGGTCGCCCCGCAGCCCAGCGCACCCGGCCCACTGGTCGTGCGGCGCGGTGCCGTCGTCCCCGGCCGGGCTCATGGCGCGGCGCCGTTTCGTCGGGAAGGCCCGGCAAAGCTGACCGGCGAGGCGAAGTACACGGACGACCTCGTCTTCCCCGGTGCGTGGTACGGCGCCACGATTCGCTCGACCGACGCCCACGCCCGGTTCGACGGGTTCGACCTCGACCCCGCCGTCGACTGGTCCAGGATCGCGGTCGTGACCGCTGCCGACATCCCGGGCGAGAACGTCGTCAGCCTGATCAGCGACGACCAGCCGGTGCTCGTCCCGCAGGGTGGCGAGATCCAGCACCACGCCGAGCCGCTCGTCCTCCTTGCCGCCGCCGACCGCGACACCCTCCGTCGCGCCCGCCACGCCGTCGCCATCCGGACGACGCCGCTTCCGTCCATCTTCGATCCGCTGGCCAGCGACCACGTGTTCGCCCATTACGAGATCGCGTCGGGCGACCTCGATCGCGGCTTCGCGGCCGCCGATTTCATCCTCGAGGGCGAATACCGGGTCGGCCACCAGGAGCAGCTCTACATCGAGAACAACGCGATGATCGCGGTCCCGCGCGATGACGGCGGAGTGGCCGTCCACGGCAGCCTCCAGTGCCCGTACTACATCCACAATGCGCTCAAGCGGACGCTCCAGCTGAACGGTGAGCAGGCCCAGGTGGTCCAGGCCGAGACCGGCGGCGGCTTCGGCGGCAAGGAGGAGTACCCCTCGATCGTCGCCCTCCACGCCGCGCTCCTCGCCCGCACGGTCGGCAAGCCCGTCCGGATGATCTATGACCGCCACGAGGACCTCGCGGCGACGACGAAGCGCCACCCTGCCGTCGTCACCCACCGGACGGGAGTCAGGGCCGACGGCACGCTCGTCGCCCAGGACATCGAGGTCGTGATGGACGGCGGCGCCTACTGCACCCTGACCCCGGTCGTTCTCAGCCGCGGCGCACTCCATGCCGGCGGGCCCTACCGCTGTCCGAATGTCCGGATCCGGGCCCGCGCCACGCGCACGAACACCCCGCCGAACGGCGCGTTCCGCGGCTTCGGAGCGCCCCAGACCGAGTTCGCGGCCGAGGTCCACCTCGGGCGGGTCGCCGAGGCGCTCGGGTTGAGCCCGCTCGACATCCGTCGCCGCAATCTCTACCGCCTCGGCGACGAGACCCCGACCGGACAGGTCCTCCGCGAGAGCGTGGCCGCCGCGGAGGTCCTCGAGCGAGCCGCCGAGGCCGCCGAGTTCGAAGGGGTCCGGGGCCGGACGGCGAATGCCCGGTGCCGCCGTGCCGGCTCGGGTCACGTGCCCGGGTCGCCAGTTCGGACGACCCGCGAGCGGACGGCATCGGGGATCGGCGTCGCCCTCGCCTGGCACGGTGCCGGATTCACGGGATCCGGTGAGGTCAAGCTCGCGAGCGTGGCCTCGATCGAGCTCGACGGCGCCGGCCGGGTCCGGATCCTGACGGGTTCCACCGAGATGGGGCAGGGGACGAAGACGATCTTTCCCCAGCTGGTGGCCGCGGAGCTCGGAATCGACGTCGACGAAGTCGACATGGCGCCCCAGGACACCGCCATCGTCCCTGACTCCGGTCCGACCGTGGCGAGCCGGACCGCGATGGTCGTCGGCGGTCTCCTGATCCAGGCCGCCCGCCGCCTCCGGACGACCGTCGAGGCGCGCTACCCCGGCGCCCGGTTCGCGGACGTCCGCAAGCGCGATGCCGCCCAGTTCGGCCCGACCCGGATCGACCAGGCATTCGAGCCGTACCCCCATGTCCACTTCGACGACGAGACCTATCGCGGCGACGCCTACCCTGCCTACGGCTGGGCTGCCTGCGTCGCGACGGTCGACGTCGATCTCGACAGCGGCGAGGTCAGCGTCCGCGACGTGGTCGCCGCCGATGACGTCGGCCGGGTCATCCATCCGGTCCTGGCCGAGGGCCAGGTCGAGGGCGGGACGCTCCAGGCAATCGGCTACGCCACGATCGAGGAGATCAAGCTCCGCGACGGACGCTACCTGAACGACCGCCTCGCGACCTACATCATCCCGACCGCCCTCGACGCGCCGCGGATCCACGCGATCCTCATCGAGGCGCCGTTCAGCGGAGTGCCGCACGGCGCCAAGGGGGTCGGTGAGCTGCCGATGGACGTCGGGGCGCCGGCGGTCGTGGCCGCGATCCATGACGCCCTGGGCGTCTGGATTCACGAGCTGCCCGCGTCCCCCGAACGAATCCTCGCTGCGATCGGGGTCACGACCGGAGGGCCTGCGCCGGAGTCCCCCGGCGCGACGGCGGCGTCCGAACGCGGAGCGTCGGGACGCGCGGCGTCCGACCGAACCGCGGTTGACGCCGCGGTTGAGGTGGCCATCGAGGCGCCCATCGAGCACGGCACCGACCCGCGGCCCGACGCCGCCACCGATCCCCAGGTCCTCCGCGGGACGCACGACGCGGGTGCCCCGGCGTGACCGTCTGGCGGTTCACCGTCAACGGCGACCCGGTCGAGGTCGAGGCGCCCGGGATGCGTCGCCTCCTCGACGTCCTGCGCGAAGAGCTCGCCCTGACCGGGACGAAGGAGGGCTGTGGCGAGGGCGAATGCGGTGCGTGCACCGTGCTCGTCGACGGCGCCCCGGTCGATTCGTGTCTGGTTCCGGTGTGCCAGGTCGATGGGGCTCGCGTCGCGACGGTCGAAGGGCTCGCCGGCGACAGCGCGGAGGGCCGCGTTCTGGATCCGCTCCAGCTGGCCTTCCTCGAGGCGGGCGGCGCCCAGTGCGGGATCTGCACGCCGGGGATGCTGATGGCCGCGCGCGCCTATCTGGACGAGGGTGGCGGGCCGGACGAGGCGGCGATCCGGACGGCGATCGCGGGCAACCTCTGCCGGTGCACGGGCTATACGAAGATCGTGGACGCGATCGCGATCGCAGCCGGAGGCCGCACATGATCGACCATCAAGGGCGCAACGACAAGACCGCCGACGCGGCCGCCAAGGCCGCAGAGGACGCCGAGGACGCCGCCATCGACGCTGAGGCCCTCATCGACAACGACGAGGTCGACGGTCCGTCCTCGACCGAGTACAGCGTCGCGTTCACGCCGCGGAATCTCGCGGTCGGGTTCGCGATCGTCGCCGGCCTCGTCGCGTTTGCCGCGAGGCGCCGCCGCCGATCCCGCCAGGACGGTTGAGGCGTGCCCGTCGAGCCACCGATCGATACACCCGTGTCGCTTGCCGACGCCTACACGATCCTCGCCCGCTCGACGACGGACGACCAGATCACCCCGATCGCCGGTGGCACCGACGTGATGGTCCGGATCACCGGCGAGATCGGCGATCCGCCAACGCGAATGCTCGATCTTTCGCGTATCCCGGATCTTCGCGGCATCGGCGTCGACGGGGACTCGGTCGTCATCGGCGCCTTGACCACCTACACCGACATCCGCCGCTCCGACGCCTGCCGCGAGCACCTGCCCGCCCTCGTCGACGCGGCCGCCACGATCGGCGCCGCCCAGATCCAGAACCGGGGCACCATCGGCGGAAACATCGCCAACGCCTCACCGGCTGGCGACACGCTGCCGGTCCTCCTCGCGCTCGACGCCGCGATCGTCGTCGGCGGGGCCCGCGGTGAGCGAACGATCCCGGCGGCCGCGTTCTGGGTCGCGTACCGGCGAACGGCGCTCGCTCCGGACGAGCTGATCCTCCGCGTCCGGATCCCGGTCGCGGGCGGCCGGGAGGCGCGCTTCCGGAAGATCGGCACCCGCCGCGCCCAGGCGATCAGCAAGGTCATCCTCGCCCTTGCCTGGCGCGACGGCCGCGGCGCCGCGGCCGGGACCTGGACGGACGTCCGGCTGGCGCTCGGTTCGGTCGCCGACCGCCCGATCCGGGCCGCCGCGACCGAGGCCGTGCTCGAGGGCGCTGCGCCGACACCCGAGACCGCCGACGCCGCCGCCGAGACGCTCGCCGCCGAGATCCACCCGATCGACGACGTCCGCTCGACCGCGGACTACCGGCGGGTCGTGGCGGCCCGGTCCCTCCACCGGATGGTCCGAGGCGCGGGCGGCTGGTAGGAGCGTGCCTCGGGATCCTTCGACCAGCGACCCGCTCGACGGCGTCCGACCGGGTGGCCGCCGCTCGTTCTGGCTCCGCGAGGCACTGGCGTCAGAGCCGCCGTCGCTGGCCGCCGATGTCGTTGCGCCGCCACTCACCGGCCGGGCCCGCGCCGACGTCGCGATTCTCGGCGGCGGGTTCACGGGCCTGTGGACCGCGATCCGGATCCGCGAGCTGGAGCCGGCGGCCCGGGTGGTCGTCATCGAGCAGGACATCTGCGGCTCCGGCCCGTCGGGTCGCAACGGTGGCTTCGTCACCGGCTGGTGGGACGAGCTCGCGGGGCTCATCGGGCAGTTCGGCGAGGTCGAGGCCGTCCGAACGGCGCGCGCGCTTGACGCCGAGATCTCTGCTCTGGGCCCCTGGCTCGCGGCCAACGGCATCGACGCGGAGTGGCGGCCGTCCGGATTCCTGTCGGTCAGCGCAGCGCGCGCCCAGGACGACGGCTGGGTGGAGTCGGTCGCGGCCTGCGCGCGAGTGGGCGAGGCCGAGCGCTGGCGGGCGCTGTCCCCCGATGAGGTCTCGGAGCACGCCGCCTCCCCGGTCTTCCGGGCCGGGGCATGGATGCCGGGGGCGGGGACGGTCCAGCCGGCGAAGCTTGCCCGTGGGCTGCGTCGCGTCGCGATCGACCGGGGCGTGGTGATCCACGAACGGACCACCGCCGTCCACCCGAACGATGGTGACGAAGGCCGGCACGACGGTCCGATCGAGATCGCGACCCGGTCGGCTGATGGCGAGGGCGTTCTCGAGGCGGGCAACGTCGTGGTTGCCACGAATGCCTGGGCGGCGGCGTGGCGGCCCGTCGGGCGGCGCCTCCTCAACTGGTCGAGCTATGTGGTGATCACGGAGCCGATTCCGGATCGCCTCGCGGAGATCGGCTGGACGGGCGAGGAGGGGATCGCCGACGGACGATTTACCCTTCACTACGGTCGGCCGACCGCGGATGGCCGGATCGCGCTGGGCGGCGGTGGCGGACGAGCGGGCAGGGGTGGCCGGATTGGCCGGGCATTCACCGCCGACGAGGTTTCGGCGCGACGGGCGGCCGAAGGGCTCCGACGCTGGTTCCCGTCCCTCGCCAACGTCCGGATCGAGGACGCCTGGGGCGGGCCGATCGACATCACCGACGACCACCGGCCGTGGTTCGCAACGCGGCCGGGCGGGCGCATCCACCACGGGCTCGGCTACAGCGGCAACGGCGTGGCACCGGCGATCCTCGGTGGCAGGATCCTGGCAGTCCTTGCCACGGGCCGCGCTCGGGAAGACGACGTGGGCAGTCTGCCGATCGTCGGCGAGGGGGCGACGCCGCGGGCGTTCCCGCCGGAGCCGTTCCGCGCGATCGGCGCACGGATCTTCCGCGAGGCGATGGTTCGTCGCGAGCAGGCCGAGGAGGCCGGCCGCGAGCCGTCGCGGGTCCTCCGCGAGGTCACCCGCGTCCCGAGCCGCCTCGGGTATCACCTCGGCCCGGATCAGCCCGCCGGCGAGGTCCCGACCAGGACAGGGTGAGCCGGGCCGGGATGGCACGGCGACGGTCCGGGCCGCTCCGGCCGGCCACGTTTCGACCGCCCCGGCGGCCTACGATGGGCGGATGATCGATTTCTCTGGGCCGGACGTTGCCGATGCTGGCCGAATCCTGACGCGCGAGGCCGTCGCCTTTGTCGCGGACCTTCAGCGTCGCTTTGGCGCCCGCCGGGCGGCCCTCCTCCAGACGCGCCGCGACCGCCAGGCCGCGATCGACGACGGCGCCGACCTCGACTTCGACCCGGCGACCGCCGACCTGCGGGCCGCCGACTGGACGGTGCCGCCCGCTCCGGCCGACCTCGACGACCGACGGGTGGAGATCACCGGTCCGGCCGAGCCGAAGATGATGATCAACGCCCTCAACTCCGGGGCGCGCGTCTTCATGGCCGACCTCGAGGACGCCCTCAGCCCGACCTGGGCGAACATCATCGGCGGCCAGGCGGCATTGCGCGACGCGGTCCGCGGCGAGCTCACCTTCACGAGCCTGGAGGGCAAGTCGTACCGGGTGAAGGAGCGCCCCGCACAGCTCGTCGTCCGGCCGCGCGGCTGGCATCTCGAGGAGCGTCACCTCTCCCTGGACGGGGCACCGCTCAGTGCGTCCTTGGTCGACGCCGGGCTGTACCTGTTCCACAACGGTGCCGAGCGGATCCGGCGTGGGACCGCGCCGTATTTCTATCTGCCGAAGCTCCAGTCGGCCGCTGAGGCAGCCCTCTGGCACGACGTCTTTGCCTTTGCGGAGGAGCGCCTCGGGATTCCGGCGGGTTCAATCCGGACGACGGTGCTGATCGAGACGATCCATGCGGCATTCCAGATGGACGAGATCCTTCACGCGCTCGGACCCTACGCCGCCGGGCTCAATGCCGGCCGCTGGGACTACCTGTTCAGCTGCATCAAGACGTTCCGCGGTCGGTCCGACCGGATCCTTCCGGAGCGGGCCCAGCTGACGATGACGACGCCGTTCATGCGGTCGTATACGGAGTTGCTGGTGCGAACGTGCCACCGCCGTGGCGCGCACGCGATCGGCGGGATGGCCGCCTTCATCCCGTCGCGCCGCGACCCGGTCGTGAACGACGCGGCGATGGCACGGGTCCGCGAGGACAAGGAGCGCGAGTCGCGCGACGGCTTCGACGGCACCTGGGTCGCCCATCCCGATCTGGTGCCGCTCGCGACGGAGATCTTCGACCGCGTTCTCGGCGATCGGCCGAATCAGAAGGACCGTGGCCGCGACGAGGTCCAGGTCGCGGCGGCCCAGCTCCTGGATTTCGCCGTGCCCGGCGGCCGGGTGACCGAGAACGGCGTCCGGCTCAACGTGTCGGTGGCGCTCCAGTACCTCGACGCCTGGCTGGCCGGCAACGGCGCGGCGGCGATCAACAACCTCATGGAGGATGCGGCAACGGCGGAGATCAGCCGCTCGCAGCTCTGGCAGTGGCGGGTCGGCGGGACGCAGATGGAGGACGGCCGCTTCGTCACCGGTGGGCTGTACACGGCGATCCGCGATGAGGAGCTGGACGCTCTCGGCGGTCCGGGCGGCGGCAACGGCCAACTCGGCGACGCCGCCGAGGTTCTCGACGGCCTCGTCCTCGACGATGCGTTCTCCGAGTTTCTGACCATTCCGGCAGGTGTTCTGCTCAACTGAGCGTCGGCCGGAAGGCGCTTCAACGGATGCATGTGCCTCTCGACCACGTTGTCGCGTCATTGAAACAGATCCGGTCCGAAGCTGATCCGGATGACATTCCCGGCGTGGTAAGCGTGACGAACGGGCTTTGTCGCTGAAAATCTCGGCCTCGACGCCTGACCGTTGTTCCTGGTGTCAGCATGCGTCGCCCGCTCAGTCTCCTCGCATCGTCGATCGTCGCGATCAGCCTCCTCCTGTCCGGCTCCCTTGCCCCGATCGAACCGGCCTCAGCGGCCACGACCACCAAGATCGCCACGACCACCACGTGCAGTAACGGCGTCGCCAACACCGGCGGTCTCGGCCTGATCTGCGATGTGACCATCCTCAACACGATCACGGCCTCCGGCGGCAGCGCCGCCGTGACCGTTCGCGAGTGTCATGGCGCCGCAGGTGCCCCGACCGCGGCGTGCACGACGACGCGTTGGCGGCTCGGCCATCCGGTCCGCGTCGTGAACCAGTGCAATGACTCGGCCAATGGCGGTGGCGCGACCGTTCGCTGCAGCGTCAAGGTCACCAACAACTTTGTCAGGATGAGTCCCGGCGCCTCGGCTGTGACGGTCAACCAGTGCGTGGGCTCAGGCGGCAAGTACACCGGCTGCGACCCGTTTCCGGCCACGACGACCAACGCAAAGATCACTCAGTGCAACGGCTCCGCCACCGGCGGCACCCTGGTCCAGCTGAAGTGCACCGCGTCCGGCACCAGGTCCTCCCGGCTCGGCGTCACGGTCAACCAGTGCAACGGCTCGGCCAATGGCGGCGGCGCACTCGTGATCTGCTCGGCGAGCGTCGTCAACCGTCGCGTGACGGCCGCAGAGGCCCCCAACGGCACCCCGCCACCGACCGACACTCAGCCGCTGCCGACTGCCGCGATCGCGTCCACTCAGGCAGTCTGGGTTCCGATCGTGATGCTGCTCGCTGGCAGTCTCACCCTGGCGTTCGCGCTCGTCGGCCGGCGCCACCGCAGCTGACCCGCTCGGGGCCGGGGGCGAAGAGCTCGGTGGTGAAGGGCTGATGGCGCGGCAGCCGGCCTTCGCGCCGGATCCGGGCTGCGTCGAGAGCGTCACTCGGAATCCGCCGACCGCGCACGACCGCGAGGCGCCTGATCAGCGGCCGGCCTCACCGCGCTCGACGAACCGGCCGTAGCCGCGGTCGCCAACGGCCACTCCATCCCGGATCACGGCCCGGCCCCGCACGAACACGCTTCGGACCGCCCCCGCCACGTCCAGGTCTTCAAACGGCGTGTAGTCGCTGGCGTGGTGAAGGTCGGCCGCGCGGATCGTCCGCCGAGCGGCGGGGTCGAACAGGACGAGATCGGCGTCTCGGCCGACCTCGATCGCCCCCTTGTGCTCCAGGCCGAACCGCCGGGCCGGCGTCGTCGCGATCAGGTCCACCATCCGCTCGAGGGTGATCCGGCCACGGGCCACACCCTGGCCATAGGCGATCGCGAGGAGGGTCTCGATCCCGGGCGCGCCGTTGCTGATCCGGTCGAACGAGATGCCGCGGGCCGCCTCGCCCTTCTCGATGGCGACGCGGTCCGGGACATGGTCCGTCGCAATCAGCGAGAGGTCCCCGGCGGCGAGGCCCACCCAGAGCGCATCCCGATCGGCTGCCGGCCGGAGCGGTGGGGAGATCACGCTCTTGGCGCACTCGAGCGGGTCAGGTTCGTCGTAGCGGGCGTCGGTCAGAGTCAGGTAGTGGGGGCACGTCTCGGCCGTCGCCCGAACCCCCGCCGCGCGAGCTTCCGCGACGTGGCGCAGGGCCAGTGCGCAGGACAGGTGGACGACATGGACGGGTGCGCCGGTGGCTTGGGCGAAGGCCATCGCCCGGTGCGTCGCGACCGCCTCGGCCTCGGTTGTCCGCGTGGCAGCGTGGTGACGCGGTGCCGTATCACCATGCTGCAACGCTGAAGCGACGGCAGCGTCGATCAGGACCGGATCCTCGCAGTGGATCTCGAGCATCCCACCACGGGCCGCGAGGATCCCGAGCGCATCGTGGATTGCCCGTTCCCCGAGCCGGAAGTCGAACACCATGAACGCCTTGGCGGTCGGGACGCCGGCGTCGACCATCGCCGGCAGTTCGGCCAGGGGATCGTCCATGCCGCCGAGGATTGCCGGACTGAGCGCGAAATCGACGGCGCTGTCGGACGCGGTCACCCGCCGGAATTCGTCGATCCCGGCGAGGATCGAGCGATGGGCCGCAACCGACGACCCGGTCCCGGGGTTATTGAAGGCGAGGAAAGTCGTCGTCCCTCCGAATGCCGCCGCCAATGAGTCCTGGTAGAAGCGATCTGGCTCGTCGTCCGAGGCGACGCGAGTGTGGGTGTGGACATCGACCGCGCCCGGCAGGACGAGCAAACCGTCGGCTTCGATGACCTCCCGTGCCGCGCCCGCCAGGTTGGACAGATCAGGCTCGATCGCCTCGATCCGCCCGGACCGGACGGCGACGTCGGCCCGGCGCAGGCCCGAGGCGGTCACGATCATGCCGCCGCGGACGACGAGATCGGGTCCGTGCCGCTCGATCGAAGTCGTCATCCGCCGAGGATACGGGTGCTCCGCGCCGGCTGTTCGGTCCGCCGTCGGGTGACCGTCGTCACGCAGGCCGTGCGTCTCGCCGCGTCAGCCTCGGGTGCTTCCGACGTGCCGGTCCTGATCCGCCGAGTCCGCCGATCGCCCCCCGCCGATCGCGGTCGGTCGCCCGCCGCCGACGCGTCCGATTCGCCCGCCGGCAGCCGTCCGGCCAAGCGCCGCGGCGACCTGTGACCGCCGGGTGAGCCCGAGCTTGGCGAGGATCGCCGAGACGTGATGAGCCGCAGTTTTCATCGACCGGTGCAGCTCGTCCGCGATCTCCTGGTTCGACCGGCCCTCGGCAACGAGCCCGGCGATCTCCGCCTCCCGCGAGGTGAGCCCGTCAGGATGCGCTCGAGTGGATGGTCGCGGACCGCGCGGAACCTGCCCGCCGAGCTCGCGGATCCGCTCGCCCACGCGGGTCCCGAGGGCAGTGACACCCCACCTGGACAGGATCGTGTAGGCCCGACGGAGGTGCGCCAGATCGTCGCTGTCGGCGAGGCACATCGCCAGCTCATACGGCATCTCGAGCCGCTCCCACTCGGCCGCCGCACCGGCGACGTCGCCGCTGATCTCGAGCCGGTAGGGCAGCGCAGCGCGCGGGTCGAGGGCGGGCAGGGCGCCGATCCGCGAGAGCCAGCGGCTGAAGTCGCCGATCGACCACGGGTCGCCCTGGTCGATGGCCTCGTCCAGGACCTTGCCGAGCGCTGCCTCGAGCTCGCCAAGGCGCCCGGCCAGCCACGCCTGCTCGACCCGACAGGTGAGGAGCGGCCACGAGACAAGCGGGCTGTCGAGCTCGGCCGCCAGCGCCGTGGGCCCAATCAGCCAGGGCTCCGGGTCAGCGCCACGGCGAACGGCAAGGCGGGCGAGGATGATCCGGGAAAGCATCGGATCCACCGGGTCGCGGGCCCCGAAGCCGGACCGGGCGAGATCCTCTGCCTCGTCCCACTGGCCGAGGGCGAGGGCGATCTCGGCCCGCGGCTCGTGGATGCTGCAGCGAACGATCTCCGACCGTTCGCCGTGCTCGGCGAGATCGGTGAAGTAGGACTCCGCTCGGCGCAGCTCGCGGAGATTGCTAGCACAGACGCCGAGGTTGTTCAGGGATCGATCGACCGCCTCGGCAAGACCGGCGACCCGCCCGATGGTGAGCGATTCCTCGAGTTGCGCATAGCCTTGGAGGTCACCCTGGAAGAGGGCAATGGTGCCGAGGCTCGCGAGCGAGATGGCGCGGACCTCCGCGTCGTCGACCTCGTTGCCGATCTCGAACGCGCGGGCGCTTGCGGTCTTCGACGCGTCGTACCTGCCCGCCCCCAGCGCCAGCCGCCCGAGCATGACGTGGCCCATGCCGAGTTCCGGCGTCGGCCCGAAGGGCTCGAGCAGCTCGACGCCTTCGCGGGCAACGGCCCATGACTCATCCATGTGCCCGTCGAGGGACGCGATGAACGCGTGACGGCTGAGGCTCAGCCCGAGCAGCCGGACATCGTCGCCGCGGCGGAGCGCGACAGCCTCCTTGCCCATCGCGTACGCCTCGGGCATCTCATTGCGGAGATACAGGACCTGGGCGAGGCGCTCAAGGAGGTCGGCCCGCTCGGGCGCTGCCAGGTTCCCGGCGAAGCGGAGCGCCCGCCGGAACTGGTCGAGTGCCTCGCGCAGGGCGCTCATCGCATACGCCCTGCGGCCGGCGGCGACCGCGTACTCGACCGTTGCCGCGGCGTCGGCGGCCGCCTCCGCGTGGTGGGCGAGGCGGGCCGTGTCGATCGAGCCCGCCCGGCGCAGGGTCGCCAGCGCCATTCGATGGAGGGCGATCGAGTGGATCACCGGCATGTCGTCGAGAACGACCATCCGGGTCAGCTCATGGGTGAAATCGATACCCTCGCGCTTCATGAGCAGCCCGTCGCGGATTCCGTCGTCGATCCCGAGGACATCCTCGCCGGCGAGGGCGGCGACGAGCCATGGCTCGGCCTGGGGACCGGCGATCGCAGCCGCGTCGAGGGCCCGCCGGCCACGGCCGTCGAGTCCCGCGATCCGGCCCCGGATTGCCTCGCGGATCGAGATTGGGATCAACTCGCCGGTGCTCCGGAGGACCTCGTGGACGAACAGCGGGTTACCGCCCGTCAGCCGGGCGACCTCGTCAGCGTCGAACCGGCTGCCCGCCGCAAGGGCCGCGATCCCGTGCCGCGACAACCGGGCGAGGGGCAGCTGGCGGACGGTCGGGATCGTGGCCAGCGCGCCGATCGCCCGCTCCACCGTGGCCGGCGACGCCTCGTCGTCCCGCCAGGTCGCGATCACGAGGACCGTCGTCCCCTCGAGCCGGCGGGCGAGGAACAGCAGCAACTCGAGGGTGGCCTCGTCGGCCCACTGGACGTCCTCGATCACCACGACCCACGGCCCGCCGCGGTTCAGCCGGTCGCGGACCCAGCGGGCGACCGCCCCGTGGCCGGTGTCGGCGTCCAGCATCGAGCGCAAGTCGTCGCCGAGGACCGGGACGAGGTCGTGCAGCGGAGCGAACGGCTGGGGCGTCGCGAACCCGTCACAGGCGCCGCGAGCGACGCGGATGCCCGGCTGCAGCCCGTCGAGGAAGGCCTCGACGAGGGCCGTCTTGCCGATCCCGGCTTCGCCTCGGACGAGGACCAGCCGGCCACGCCCAGACCGGGCCTCATCGAAGGCATGGTTGAGCCCGGCGAGCGGGGCCTCGCGCTCGGCGAGCCGGGTTCCGCTCGAGTGGAGGCCGAGGTCGGCGACGGTCATGGTCTGCATCGTACAGCCGCGATTCACGCAGATCGTCTGGCGTGCGACATCGGGAGAATGACCTAGATTGGGGTCTCGCGGCGGCCGTTGGTCAGGTGGGTCGAGGCGGTCGATCCCACCGGAACCCGGATCAGCCGGCCGGGAGCGGTCGGGCGAGGATGGTGACGGCGTCGTCGAGTCACCCGCTCAGTCATATCGTCGACGAGCGAGCGTGGCTCGGTCGCGATCGCGACCGAGCGCCTCGGGCTGAAGCCGATTCTGAGTCGGCCTGTGCGTCGCCGAACGGGGCGCGGGGGCTCTCAGTCGACTTCGCGGATGACGATCTCCTGCGCGCCGTCCCAGAGGCAGCGCCGCCCGACCTCGCGCAGGCGATCGGCCCAACCGTCGTCCGGCACGATCGAGGCGAAGTGGTTGGCTGCCAGCTGGCCGACCTTCGACGACGTCGTGCACGCCCCGTACGGAATGAAGATCTCGCACTCACTGATTCCACCCGGGTACATCGCCAGCATGCCCGGCGCCGGGTGCGAAGTGTGGTTCTCGTAGTCGATCCCGGGCCGGAAGTCGCCGTACGGGATCCACGTCGACTCGCCACTCCAGCGGCAGTGGATCAGTTTCGAGCTGATCGGCAGCATCCGCCGGATCGCTTCGATCGTCTGCGGCGCGGCCGGCTCCCAGCGGGCAGTAAAGTGGAGGTCGCCGACCTCGATCTGGAGCGTCGTCATGAGCGGAGGATAACGGTGGCCGACGGCGCCGGATCGACGATCTCGACCCACGTGCTTGACACCGAGCGCGGGCTGCCGGCCGAGGGCGTCCGGGTCAGCCTCTACCGGCTCGACGTTGGCGCGGCCCCGATCCGGATGACCCAGGCGCTGACCGACGCCGACGGTCGGATTCGCGACCTCCTCGAGCGACCGCTCGTGGCCGGCGACTACCGGATCGAGTTCGACGTCGGGCGGGAGGACGGAGCGTTCTTCCGACGGGTCGCCGTCGATCTCCGGGTTCTCGATGCCGGTCGGAGCTATCACGTGCCGCTCCTGCTCGCCCCGTACTCGATGACGACGTACCGGGGCAGCTGATGGACGTCCCCGTCCTCGACTTGCTTCCGGACGACGAATTCGTCGCAGTGGTCGGCCCGTGGTTTGAGAGCGCGCCGCAATTCCTGGTTCGCCTCGCCCGCGCGCGACCGTTTCTTGACGAGCCCACGCTCTTTGCCCGCGCGGCGGAGATCGCCCTGGCCATGCCCGAAACCGGGCAGCTCGAGCTCATCGACGCGCACCCGCGGCTCGGCGCTCCACCGGCGTCCGTGTCGGCGGCCTCGTTCCGCGAGCAGGGCTACGGCCGCGAGGTGGCGGCCGCGATCGCCGATCTGGATCGGCTCAACGCCGAGTACGAGGCCCGCAACGGCTTCCGGTTCTGCGTCTTCGTCGACGGTCGGTCGCGGCCGGAGCTCGTGCCCATCCTCGCGGCGGCGCTCACGGCCGATCGCGCCGCGGAGATCCGGCGGGCGCTGCTCGACGTGGTGGCGATCGCCCGCGACCGGTTTGCAACGGTCCGCGCGGCGGAGGAGGTGATCGCGTGATCGAGGTCGGTCCGAATGCGTATGGCAAATCGGCGATCCGGCTCGTCAAGGTCGATCGCGGTCGGACGCCGCACCGCGTCCGCGACCTGACGATCGCGATCACCCTCGAGGGCGACTTCGCGGCGTCTTACTCCGGAGGAGACAACTCGGCCGTCATCGCGACCGACACGATGAAGAACACCGCGTACGCGCTGGCCGGCGAGCACCTGACCGGCCCGATCGACGCGTTCGCCCTGGTCCTCGGGCGACACTTTCTCGGCGAGCCTCAGGTCGAGAGGGTGCGAGTGACGATCGCCGAGCACGGTTGGGACGCGATCGGCGGTGAGCCTGATGCGTTCACCCGGAACGGCTCGGAGACTCGAACGACGGCGGTCGTCGTCGCGCCCGACGGCCTCGCGGTCCGGGCAGGGATCGCCGACCTGGCGGTGATGAAGACGACCAGGTCCGCGTTCGAGGGCTTCCCCCGCGACCGGTTCACGACGTTGAAGGCGACCGCCGACCGGATCATGGCGACGAGGGTGACCGCGACGTGGGCCTACGGGGCGCCCGAAGTCATCGACTTCGATGTGTCATTCGAGGCGGTTCGGGCGACGTTCCTGACCGCGTATGCGGACCACCACTCCGAATCGGTCCAGCACTCGGTCTGGGTCATGGCGAAGGCGATCCTCGAAGGTCACCCGGAGGTCGCCGAGGTTTCGATGTCGCTGCCGAACCTCCATCACTGGCCCGTCGACCTGAGCGCGTTCGGGATCGAGAACGACCGCCAGGTCTACGTCTCGACGAGCGAGCCATACGGCCTGATCGAGGCGACGATTCGGCGGGCCGACCTGGCCGAGTTGCGGCTGTGACAGGCTAGGTGGCACGCGACGGGGCCACAGTCCGGTCATGGAAGCCCGCCTCGTCCAGCTCCCGACCACGGAGATCCGGGTCGAATCCGACCGGATCGTCATCGATCGCCTGATCCTGCGGGACCCGTCGCTTGCGGCAATCGTCGCGGACCGTGACATCGCGGATCGGCCCGCGTTCATCGAGCGTGCCCTGAAGATCGGGCTGACCGCACTCCAGGACGCCACCGTCAGCGTGGACGTCGATCTCGTCCGGGACGAGTTCGACAAGCTCCTCCGCTCGTCCGAGCAGGCCAACGCCAAGGCGGCGGAGGCGCTCGATGCGGTGCTCCGCTCGAACTTCGCCGATGGCGACGGGCGACTGCCGCGGACCCTCGAGAAGTTCCTCGGCGATCGCGGCGCACTCCGGATGTTCGTCGGCGAGCTGTTCGACGAGACAAAGCGCGACAGCGCCATCGGCCGGATGAAGACCCTCCTCGGGACGTACTTCGACGGCGACGCATCCAGACTGGCGCTTCTCCTCGACCCGACCCGCCAGCACTCCCCGATGCACCAGTTCCGGAGCGAGGTCGCAAGTGGCTTCGAGCGCCTCCACGAGCGGCTGACCGGGATCGAAGCGGCGGCCGCGGCCCGCGGCGTTGAGCGGGCCCGCTCGACGGCCAAAGGCGGTGACTTCGAGGACACCCTCGAGGCGATGCTCGCGGACATCGCGCGTGGATCGGGCGATCTCGTCGATCGGACCGGCGGCGAGACCGGCGAGCTGCTCCGCTCCAAGAAGGGCGACTTTGTGCTGACGGTCGATCCGGCGCGGACCGGCGGCGCCGACGTCCGCGTGGTCGTCGAGGCCAAGGACCGCCCGATGTCGATCCGGGCGATCCGCGAGGAGCTCCGGGAAGCCAAGCAGAACCGGGCGGCGGCCGTCGGGCTCGTGGTGTTCAGCTCGGCGCATGCCCCGGCTGGGATCGCCCCGTTCGACGTCCGGGCGGGAGACGTCTACTGCGTCGTCGACCCGGCGGATCCGGATCCGGCGACGCTCGAAGGAGCCCTTCGCCTGGCCCGGCTCCTGGCGATCGCCAGCCTGCGCGACGTCGCGGCCGAGATCGATGTCGAGGCCGTTCGGGCGGCGCTCGCCGCGGTCCGTGCCGAGCTCGACGCGCTGAAGGGGATCAAGTCGACCCTGACCTCCATCGCCACGAGCGCCACGGGACTGCAGCTCGCGCTGGACAAGCTTCGGGACGGGGTCATCGCCCGGGTCGCCGAGGCCGAAGAGGAGATCCGCGCGGCACGGGCCGCCAGTCGCTGACGAGCCGGGATCGCGGCTGGCACGTCGAGCCGTCTGCGATGGTCAAGGCGGGTCTGGTCTGCTCCGGTGGGGTTGGGACGGATGAGCCAGCGCGGCATGGGACCACCGGTTCCTTGTCCGAATCGAGGTTGGCGGGCGACACTGGCCCGGTCGTTGCGACGGCGGATCCGAGGGAGTCCGGTGCGGCGGCTGGTGAAACCGATCCTCGCCGGGAGACCTCGCCATGCGCCACAGCCTCGCCGTCGTGGCCGCCGCCTTGCTCATCCTGTCGAGTACCGGGAGCGCGATCGGCGCAGATCCGGGCCTGCCGGCATCACCCGCCCCGATCAGCGAGCCAACGCCGGCCAGCGAGCCAACGCCGTCGACCGATCCGGGCTCCAGCGCAGTCCCCGATCCTGCCAACCCGGCGGGGCCGGACGCGGCCGGCGTCGATGCCGACCCGAGCCCGGACCCTGCTGCTCTCGTCGGCCACCCGTCTGGCCTGCCCGCGGAACCGGCCATCGCGCCCGTGGTCGCGGCCGCCGGCGGCCCGGCCTCCGCCAAGGACGATCGCGTGGCGCAGGCGACAACCGATCCGAAGAACCGTTGGATCGTGGTCCTCAAGGCGGGCACCGACGCGGACGCCGCGGTCGTCCGTGAGGGGAAGCGAATCGGATTCAAGGCCGACCGGACCTATCGCCACAGCCTCCGCGGCTACGCGGCGACCCTGCTCCCGGCCCAGGTCACCGCCCTGAGCCACGACCCCTCGGTGGCCCTGATCGTCGCCGACGAGCCGATCCACGCCGAGTCCCAGGTGATGCCGACAGGGATCAGCCGGATCGGCGCGAACCGTTCGTCCGCGGCGGCCATCGACGGGGTCGACAATCGGGTCGACGCCGACGTCGCGATCGTCGATACCGGCATCGCCAAGGTCGCGGACCTGAACGTGGCGGGCGGGTACAACTGCTCGACCGCGGACTCTGCGGCGTGGCGCGACCTCTACGGCCACGGCACGCACGTTGCCGGGACGGTCGGCGCAATCGATGACGGCAACGGCGTCGTCGGCGTCGCGCCGGGCGTTCGGCTCTGGGCGGTGAAGATCCTCAACGACGCGGGCGACGGCCTGCTGAGCTGGTACGTCTGTGGCCTCGACTGGATCGCCGCCCAGCGCGATCCGAACGACCCGACGCGGCCTCTGTTCGAGGCCGTGAACATGAGCGTGACGAAGTGGGGCCGGGACGACAGCCACTGCGGTGCCGTGAACAAGGACATCCTCCATGCCGCGATCTGCCGGCTGGTCGCGAGCGGGGTCACGGTCGTCGCCGCGGCCGCCAACGACTCCGGCAGTGCGGCCGCCCGGGTGCCCGCCGCCTACAACGAGGTCATCACGGTTTCGGCCTTGGCCGACACGGACGGCAAGCCCGGTGGCCTCGGCGGGCATCGCTGCTATTCGTGGGGCAGCTACGACCTGGATGACACCTTCGCCGACTTCAGCAACTACGGCTCGGACGTCGACCTGATTGCGCCGGGTAAATGCATCTGGTCCACCGTGCCGAGCGGCTACGCCTATCTCTCGGGAACGTCGATGGCGGCACCCCACGTGACGGGAGCAGTCGCGCTCCTCAAGGCCAGTCGGCCGGGTCTGACGCCGGCCGAGGTGCGTGAGGCGCTTCTGGCGCTCGGCAATCTGAATTGGAAGACCTCCACCGACCCGGATCCGTACCATGAGCCGCTGCTCGATGTGTCACGGATCGGCCCGCGCGGCGACTTCTCGGTCGCGATGGGCGCGGACGTGACGATCAGCGAGGCCGGCGGTCCCGCCCGGTTCCCGATCACCATCACCCGCACGGCGACGTCCTTCGAACGGATCCGCCTTGCCGTCGATGGCCTGCCTGCCGGCGCGACGGCGTTTTTCGCTCCATCGAGCCTGTTCGGGTTCAGCGCCGTGGCTTCAACTCTGACGGTCACGATGCCGTTCCGCTCGATGCCGGGCACCTATTCATTCACGATCTCGGCCGACGAGCACGGCAACGTCCACGCGACAGCGAGCACGATCGTGGTCCAGGCCGATATCCCGGTCGTCCGGCCGCCCACGGCCGCCGCTCTCGTGAAGGCCCTGCTCGGCACTACGAGCCTCCCGACTAGCGTCAGCTGGGCTGCCGCGACCGATCAGTCGGGGATTGCCACCTACGAAGTCCAGGCGAGCGTCGACGCGGGCGCCTGGCAGCCCGCGACGACGATGAACGGAACCGTCCGCAGTTTCGTCGGCAGCCAGACGATCGGACACCGCTACCAGTACCGGATCCGGGCCCGCGATGGTGTCGGGATCTGGAGCGATTGGCTCGACGGGCCCAGCTGCACCGGCGTCCTCGTCCAGGACCGGACGTCGGCCGTGGCCTACACCGGGACCTGGAGGCGGGTCCTCTACAGCTTCGCCTCGGGCGGGTCCACGACGTACGCGACCGCGGCCGGCGCCCGTGCCAGGACCACGTTCAGCGGCCGTGGCGTCGCGATCGTCGCCCCGGTCGGGACGAGCCGCGGTTCCGCGAAGGTTTACATCGACCACGTCTATCGGGGCACCGTCAACTTCAGGAGCACGACGAACCGGAGCCGGATCGTCATGTACACGACGACATTCCCGACGCTCGGAACGCACACCGCGGAGTTGATCGTGAGTGGAACCGGGCGGGTCGACCTCGACACCTTCGTCATCCTCCGTTGACGCGGCGGCCGGTCCGTGCAAGGCGGACCGGTTGCCGGGCCGCGTATCATGCGGACCCGGCCGCGGCGCAGGTGCGACGCGACCCACACACACGACCGCACGAGGACCTGCCGTGGCGCGCGCGATGTGGAAGGGAGCCATCCAGTTCGGGCTGGTGACGATCCCGGTCAAGCTCTATCTGGCGACCGAGTCCGACTACACGATCCGCTTCAACATGCTCCACAGCGACGACCTGTCGCGGATCCAGATGAAGACCTGGTGCCCGGTCGAGGACAAGCCGATCTCGCGCGCCGACACGGTCAAGGGCTACGAATACTCGCCCGGCGAGTACGTCGTGATCACCGACGAGGACCTCGAGAAGGTCCCCCTCAAGACCATTCGTTCGATCGAGATCGAGCAGTTCACGAAGGTCGATGACGAAGAGGCCGAGAAGACCCGGTTCGTCAAGCAGGCCTACTACGTCGAGCCCGACAAGATCGGCCGGAAGCCCTTCTACCTCCTCCGCTCGGTGCTCCAGGAGGAGGGCCTCAAGGCGATCTGCAAGGTCGTGATCAAGGATCGCGAGGCCCTCGCGTCGCTCGACCCGTTTGCCGACACGATGCTCCTGACGACCCTCCATTGGCCCGACGAGGTCCGCTCGACGAGCGAGCTGGACCTGCCCGCCGGGGACTACGAGTTCAAGCCCGCAGAGCTTGCGATGGCTCGCCAGCTCGTGTCGGCGATGACCGGTGAGTTCAACGCGTCGGAGTACAAGGATGAGTACCGCGACGCGCTGATGTCGGTCATCGAGTCGAAGATCGAGGGCCACGAGGTCAAGACGCCGGAGCCGGTCGAAGAGGGTGGCAAGCTCATCGACCTGATGGCCGCCCTCGAGGCGTCGGTCAATGCGGCGAAGGCCGCCCGCGCCGCCGACAAGCCGGTCAGCGTGGCGGAGGCCAAGAAGGCCCGCGCCGGCAAGGCCTCGGACGACCAGGCGGCGAGCTCGAAGGCGGCGAGCTCCACGGCGAAGACGGCGAAGACCGACGACGAGGAAGACGCGGCGCCGGCCAAGACGCGCAAGCGCAAGACCGCCTGATCCCGGACGCGGCAGACTGAGCCGCGATGCCGCTCGAGACCTACCAGAGCAAGCGCGATTTCGGCAAGACGCCCGAGCCCGCGGGCGATCCCGGTGCGGCCGGCGGGACCGGGCGATTCGTCGTCCAGCGCCACCGCGCCACCCGCCTCCACTACGACTTCCGGCTCGAGATTGCGGGCGTCCTCGTCTCGTGGGCCGTGCCGAAGGGTCCGACCCTCGACTCGGCGATCCGGCGGATGGCCGTCCACGTCGAGGACCACCCGATCGAGTACTTCGATTTCGAGGGCGTGATCCCGGCGAAGCAGTACGGCGCGGGCGACGTGATCGTGTGGGACTGGGGCACGTGGGAGGCTGAAGGCGAGACGCCGGATCCTGTTCGGGCGGTCGCTGACGGTGAGCTCAAGTTCGTCCTCCACGGCCAGAAGGTCCGGGGCCGCTTCACGATCGTCCGGACGAGCGGCCGCCCGGGGAGCGCGCCGTCGACTGCCTTCGAGGACGACTCCGAGCAGTGGTTGCTGATCAAGAAGCGCGATGCCGAGGCGGTCTCGGGCTGGGATGCGAAGGACCACCCCAGGAGCGTCCGGACCGGCCGCACGAACGACGAGGTCAAGGCCAACCGCGACGCCATCTGGATCAGCGAGCAGCCGGCCGCGGTCGCTCAGATCGACCTCGCGGGGGCGGTCACCCAGCCGATGCCGGATCGGATCGAGCCGATGCTCGCCACCCTCGCGACCCGCGCCTTCGACGATCCGGACTGGCTGTTCGAGATCAAATGGGATGGCTATCGGGTCGAGGCGGTCGTCCGTGACGGCAAGACGAAGCTCTGGACGCGGAGCCTCAAGGATGCCGAAACCTACTTCCCGAATCTGCTCTCGCCACCAACCTGGATCGATGCCCGTGAGGCGATCGTGGACGGCGAGGTCGTCGCGCTCGACGCCGACGGTCGGCCCGACTTCTCCCTCCTCCAGGAGCGGATCAGCCAGCGGCGCGGGCCTGACGCCGGGCCGTCCGGAGGTGCCGTTGGCGCGCTCGTCTACGAGGTCTTCGACCTGCTCTACCTCGACGGGCGGTCCCTCCTCGGAGTCCCGCTCGAAGACCGCAAGCGCCTGCTCCGGAGCGTCCTCCGCGAGACGAGCCGAGTCCGTTACGCGTCCCACGTCGTCGGCGACGGCGCGGCATTCATGGCCGCGGCGCGATCGCAGGGACTCGAGGGCATCGTCGCCAAGCTCCGCCGCTCCCGCTACGAGCCCGGGCGTCGGACGCCGGCCTGGCTGAAGCTGAAGATCCGGCCGGAACAGGAGCTCGTCGTCGGCGGCTGGACGCCGGGCGAGGGCAACGCCCGGGAACTGGGCGCGGTCGCCGTCGGGGTGTACGAGGACGGCAAGCTCCGGTTCGCCGGCAAGGTCGGGTCCGGGTTCACGGCTGCGACGCGGAAACGGCTGCTGGCAGCGATGGCGCCGCTCGTGGCGGAGACGCCGCCGTTCGACCCGCCACCGCCGCGCGATTACCGCGGCCGCTGGGGCGGCGATCTTCACGGCGTCAACTGGCTTCGCCCGGAGCTCGTGATCCGCGCGGAGCTGGGCGGCTGGACCCGCGATGGTCATGTCCGGCAGTCGTCCTTCAAGGGGATCGAGGAGGGCCGCGACCCGCGACTCGTCATTCGCGAGGAGGCGGTGTCGTCGCAGCGGGCGATCGCGACGGCGCAGGCCGAAGAGCCGCCGGTGGCAGCACCAGGTCCGGGAAAGAATTCACCCATGGCGAAGAAGACTGCGTCCCACCGATCGGGCGGTACGGGCCATGACTCCGGGCCTGCTCGCTCGGCCGGACCCGACGGCCTGCCCTGGGTGGCCGCACCCGACGGCCTGCCCTGGGTGGCCGCACCCGACGAGCTCGAGCGGCTCGCCTCGATGACCGCCGAGGGCACCTGGCACGTCGGCGGCGAGCGCGGCGACGACCTGAGGCTGACGAACCTCGATAAGCCGCTGTTCGGCCCGCGGCCGGCCGACTCCGCCGCCGGTCCGGTCACAAAGCGGGAGCTGATCGGCTACTTCGCCCGGATCGCGCCGCTGATGCTGCCGCACCTCGCGGAGCGACCGCTGAACCTCCAGCGGTTCCCGAACGGCGCCGGCGCAGCGGGTTTCTGGCAGAAGGACATCCCGTCGTCGGCACCGACCTGGCTGCGCCGCTGGCGCGAGGTCGGGGTCGACGAGCGGCAGGATCGCAAGGCGAACGAGCACCTGATCGCCGATCGGGTCGCGACGCTGGGCTGGCTGGGCAACCAGGCCGCCTTCGAGATCCACGCCTGGACCGCGCGTCTCGAGCAGCCGCTCCAGCCGACATTCGCCCTCATCGACATCGACCCGGGCACGAAGACGACGTGGGATGAGACCCTCGTCCTCGCCCGGTTGTACCGGACCGCGCTGGCCCATCTCGGTGTCCGGGGCTATCCGAAGACGACCGGCAAACGCGGGATCCAGGTCTGGATCCCGATCGAGCCGCGCTACACGTTCGCCGACACGAGCGCCTGGGTCGAGACCGTGAGCCGGGCGATCGGGGCGACCGTGCCGGACCTCGTGTCGTGGGACTGGGCAAAGGCGAACCGCGGAGGGAGGGCCCGGCTCGACTACACCCAGAACGCCGGGATCAAGACCCTCGTGGCGCCATACGCTGTCCGACCGGCCGATGGGGCACCGGTGTCGGCGCCGATCAGCTGGGACGAGCTCGACGACCCCGAGCTGCGACCCGACCGCTGGACGGTCCGGACCATGATCGACCGGGTGGCGAAGGTCGGCGATTTGTTCAGCGGCGCCCAGACTGATCCCCAGGTACTGCCGACCGTCTGACCCGTCTCAGCGCCAGGCGCGTGGGTCTGCTGGCGCGTACGGGAGGCCGAACCAGCCAAGCAGTGGCTCGCCCGTGCTCTGGCTGAGAGACGCCGGACGAAGGGCGTTGTCGAGATGGATCGTGATGCTCACATCGTCGCGGTCGGGCCAGTTCGGGTCGTAGATCCGGAGGCCGGCCTCACGGCCGTCCTCGTCGTAGGCCCACGCTACGACCTGATGGTTCTTCGTGAGGTTCCGCGGGTCGGCCGACTGGACGCGGATGAGCCCCACCGGGAACAACCGCCCACCGTCGAGGGCGGCCTTTGCCGCGGGCCATTCGTCCGTCAGCGTCATCCGTGCGCGATCGCGGCCGAAGGAGTTGCCCAGGGCCATCCGGAGCCAGAACCGGACGGGAACGGTGAGGAACGCCAGCGATTCGACCTGGCGGCGGACGATCGCGGCAAAGCGCGGCGAACCGTTGGCGAACGGCTCTCGATCAGTGGGCACGGGAAGGCCCGCCGCGAACAGGTCGGCAGCGGTGTAGACCATCCCGCCGCAGAGGCCGGCGGAGGCGTCGCCGACGCCGAGGATCCGCGGGTCGACTGGCCCGAATCGGACCGTCGGTCCCGACGGCCAGGCGTTGGCGAAATGGAATCCATGGGTGCTCGGGAGGAAGCTGGGCACCTTGACTTCATTCACTCTTCGGATGCTAACCCCGCGGCGCCCGACTCGCCTCTGGGCGCGGGATCATCTCGAGGGCGTCGCGGGCTATGGACCGACGGTGACCCGGACGATCCCCGGCGGCACGCCGGCGGCTGCCAGCGAGCCCGTCACGGGATCGAAGACGTCGAGAACGAGCAGATATTCCCCCGGCGCAGGCGGCGCGGTCAGCAGGAACGACACCCCGACCGAGGATCCGGGCACCAGTCCCGGCGGGAGCATCGTGCTGGCCGCCCCACCGGGCGCCGGTGTGACAGCGGCGGCGGCCCCGAGATCGACCCAGCGGGCGACGAGCATCGCCCGGCTGGCCGGCTCGAGCTCCCCGGCGCCGATGGCATGCAAGCGGATCGGGTGGCCCCACGCGCTGCTACCGAGGTTCGCCACCCGGACCGCGAGGGCGAACGCGGCGCCGGCCGTGACCGTCGCGGTCGCCGGCGCACCGTAGGTTGCGGTGATTGGACCCGTGACCCGAACGACGAGCGCCGGGAGGAGCGCCTGGGTTGCCGCGTCATAAGCAATGCCATCGGGTTGATGAACGGTCGCCACGAGGCGATACAGCCCCGGCGTCGACGGGACGGTGACCGGCACGGCGATTCCGCCCGCGGGCAACCGGGTCGCCCTGACCGGTGCGACCACCTCGCCCGCCCGCTCCGGCACGACCAGGTCGATGGCGCCCTGATCGGCGGCGGTCGTTCCAGGGTCCGCCCCGCCACTGGTCGGGGTGGCTGCTCCGCTCGTCGCGGCCTGATCCGGTTTCGGGGACGGGTCCGCGCCGCCACTCGCCGGACTCGTGGTCCCCCCGTCGAGCCGATCCCAGCGGGTCCCGACCATCAGCTCGGCCGGCAGGAGTGCCGCCGCATCCTTGGCCACGGGCAACGTCAACGTCGTCGTCGAGCCGGCGGTCGGCGGCGCGGTGAGGTCCGGCGCTCCGAACGTCACGCCGAGCCCGGCCAGCGTCGGCTCGGGCGTCGGCAGCGGCGTCTGCGGCCCGTGGATCGCGCTGTCGATCACCTCGGAGCTCGTCAGGTTCGCCTTCAGGACGATCGAGCGATGGAAGCCGGAACTGACTTCGTCCGGGTCCATCTGGGCGATTGCGCCCTTGCTCCGAACGCTGGCAAACCGGAGAAAATGGTCGTTCCGGTTCGGGGCGGTCCGCCAGATCGCGTCGATCGAGCGCGTCCCCCGGAGGACCGCGCTGACGTAGTAGGCCGGGGCGAGATAGGCATCGGCGATGACCGCCCCGGCGCCCGCTCGGAAGAAGCCGGCCGCGTAGTTGTCCACCCGTTGCTGCGCCTGATCGAGAGTCCCCTCAGCGAGGCCCGGCTCCGTGTTTCCGCTCGCGTAGCAGAGGTGGCTGAAGATGACGACCGCGTCCTTCGCGAGCTTGACTTCGTCGCCGATCTGCTGCTCGCCGAAATACTGGTGGGAGTCCGCCGCGCCGGCATGGGGGTTCAGGCCGAATCCGTCCTCGGTCACCGGAGAGAGCGACGTGCGGTAGATGCTGGGCCAGCCGTTGCCGTGGCCGAGGTAGACGACAACTGACGCGCCCTGCAGCGCCGCCTTGACGTTCTCCCAGGTCGCGTCAGGGGAATAGACCTTGAGGACGTTCGGGGTCAGCTTCAATGCTGCGGCCGCAGCGTCGTCGGCGAGCCTCCGGTAGTAGGGCGTCACGGCGCCGGCCGGTCCGACGATCAGGACGATCTTTGGCGCAGCGCGCACCGCCTGAACCGGCGTCGTCGCAGCCGCAGCCGTGGCCGCAAGCGGGCCGGCGGCGAAGGCAATGACCGCCAAGCCGATCAGGAACTGGAAGCGGATGCGGCCGGGACCGCCGCCGAGCTGTCGGGACACGCCGATCTGAATCTCCCTGGAAGAGGCTGACGATAGTCCTATGGACCACGACGGACCATACCAAGAGAGCATTCCGTTTCCGTTACTCGGAGGTTCATCCGTGCGTATCCGAGCGGACCGTGGACTCGGCCCGCGCGTTATTGGTGCGGCCGGGCACCGTCCACCCCGACCGCGCTCGTCTCTCTGGGGCACCCCCGCCGACCCATGGGCCGTGTTCGACATTGGCACCTAACCTTTACGTCAACGGAAAGGTTCTGGTATTCTCCGCCGGTGAGCCATCTCGATCCTGCCGATCCCGCTGCGGATGAGCCACGTCTCCGCCGGATCCAGGAGGTCGCCGCCGAGCTCGGCGTGACCACTCGCACGATCCGCTATTACGAGGAGCTCGGCCTGCTCGAGCCGGCCGGCCGATCGGGTGGCGACTATCGGCTGTACGACGCGGACGACGTCGAGCGACTCCGCTTCATCAAGGGCCTCCGCGACGACGCCGGCTTCAGCCTCGCCGAGATCGGCCAGCTGCTCGAGGACGAGACCGCCCGCGAGCGGAATCGGGCCCGTTTCCGGACCACCACCGACATTGCCGAGCGGCGGGCGCTCATCGACGACGCTCGCGCCCGCGTCGACCGCCAGATCGAGTCGCTGCGCGACAAGATGGGTCGCCTCGGCACCATGATTGAGGAGGCCGAAGATCGACATCGCCACCTCCTGGTCCACATCGGCGAGCTGGAGGCCGGCGTCGAGCCCGTACCGCACGAACATCCGCGCGCCCGCCGAACGGCGGTCCCGCGCACCGATCGATGACGATCACCTTCAGCGGCGCGCGAGCCTTCCGGCATCGCAATTACCGCCTCTTCTTCGGCGGCCAGGCGATCTCGCTCGTCGGGACGTGGATGCAGCAGGTCGCCCAGGGCTGGCTGGTCCTTCAACTCACCCACGATCCGCTCTGGCTCGGGCTCGTCTCGCTCGCCCAGTTCGGGCCGGTCATCGTCCTCGGCCTGTTCGGCGGGGTGATCGCCGACCAGATCCCGAAGCGCAAGACCCTGATGGCGACCCAGTTGGTCGCGATGCTCCTCGCCTTCGTCCTGTTCGCCCTGACCGCGACCCATGTCGTCCAGGTCTGGCACGTGATGGTCCTCGCGGCGCTGCTCGGCGTCGCGAACGCCTTCGACATGCCGGCCCGCCAGTCATTCGCGGTCGAGATGGTCGGCCGCGACGACGTCGCCAATGCCGTCGGGCTCAATTCCGCGCTCTTCAACGCTTCGCGGATCCTTGGGCCGGCCACGGCCGGTCTGCTGATCGGGGCGTTCGACATCTCGATCGCGTTCCTGATCAACGGCATCAGCTACATCGCGGTGATCATCGCGTACCTCGCGATGCGCGACAGCGAGCTCCGGGCGATCCCCCAGAACCCGCGACCGCGGAACATCCGGGAAGTCGTCGCGACCCTGGCTGAGGGCGGGCGTTACGTCCGTTCGACGCCGCTCGTCCTGCTCGCGGTCTCGATCGTCGGCCTGGCGGCCACGTTCGGGATGAACTTCTCGGTCCTCATCCCGCCACTCGCCGACAACGTCCTCCATGTCGGCGCCTCTGGCTTCGGCTTCCTGATGGCGGCGTCCGGCATCGGCTCGACGATCGCCGCGCTCTGGGTCGCCTTCCAGAACAGACCCGGGCCGCGCCCGATCGCCTTCGGCGCGATCGCCCTCGGGCTCGGCTCGATCGCGCTCGCGCTGTCGCCCTCATTCGCGATCTCGCTGATCGCCATGTCGATCGCCGGAGCCGGCGGGATCGCCATGGCGGTCTCGGCCAACACGACCATCCAGCTTGCCGTTCCGGACCACCTCCGCGGCCGGGTAATGAGCTTCTACACGACGATCTTCTCCGCCTCGGTGCCTGCCGGCGGGCTGCTGATGGGCTGGATCGCCTCGGCCTGGAGCGTGCCGATCGCCCTGTTCATCGGGGCGGTTCTGACACTCGCGGTCGGAGTCGGCGGCTGGGTCTGGCTGCGCCAGATCAAGGTCGGTCAGCGCCTGGCGGGCCAGCGAAACCGCGACGCCGTTGTCGTTGCCGGGGCTGACATCGGCGCAATCGACCCGGAAGGCCGCTCGGCCGGCCCGATCACGAGCGCGCGGCCTCGGTAGGTCAGGAGGCCTGGCGGAACCGGTCGAACCGAAGGGCGAGGCGATCGCGGTCCGGTCGCTGGTCTTCGCGACCCGGCAGCACGATGGTCGAGCCATGAATTTGCTGTAGCCCGACGATGAGCATCGGTCCATCTGACTCAGCAAGGATCGAAGGCCGAACCACGACTTGATAGTCGGGTGTGACGGCGAAGAAGAACTGGTCGAATGCTGCGTGGTGGAGCTTGCATAGAGCCATGCCATTGCTGACGATCGGCTCACCGGCATCCGAGTCGGCGGTAATGTGCGCCGCATCGAGCAACGCGCGGTGCTTGAGGCTGCAAAGGGCGCATCGGGTGCGATACGCGTCGATGACCCGCCGTCTGAACTCGGCTTGGAACAACCGCTGCCGAACCGTCCGGGTGGCGTACTCGCGGCGTAGCGGTTCCTCGGCCAGCTCGACCTCGGGCGCTGCCCGATCGGCCAGCACCCATGACTCATCGACGTTGACGAGGAACGTCAGTGCGCGCGGGTCGTCGCCGACGACGTAGACCGGGAAGGTCGCGAGGTATCGGCCTGGATCCGTCCGGTAGAAGTAGGCGAGCGGCGTTCTGGCCTCCATTGCTCGTCGCAGGCCCACATTGTCGCGGTGATTCGGATCCGTACCGCGATACGCGTAGCGCAGACGATTTGCAGCGATGTCCACGGAGTCGGCATAAGGCCCCGATGGAATCGTCGAAATCGACAGCGGAGTTCGAAAGCCAGCTGGGCTCCAGATGCCCTGTGGACCAAGAAGTGGAATCCGAATCCCATTGAGTCCAAAACCGCGCGCGAGCGTCTCGCGAGTCAGTTCGATCGAGGGTGCCCCAAGTTCGGATAGCCAGGAGAATGCCGCTATCCGAGTTCGCCACTCACGATCCTCCATCTCGCCAGGATACGCGTCGTGACTCGCTGCAGTGCCTACCGACGACCCGACAGGAATGATCGCGCCCACTCAACGACGCGGGCATCGGCGCCGGCGCCCGTGGCGAAATCGATCGCCGAGCCCGTGACGTCCCAGCAGATCAGCGGCATTCGGACGTACTCGCCGCGGTCGCAACGGCGGCTGCCCATCGACTGGTCAACCTGACACGGATGGCCGTCGGGGCAATTGCCCTGAACAGGTTCCAGGAGCGACAGGGTCGCGAGGTCGGCGGGTGACATCCCTACGCGTTGACG
>JBBRCU010000001.1:0-220525 GCA_038204565.1 Candidatus Limnocylindrales bacterium | reverse complement strand
GTGCAGGACCGGCCGACGGTGTTCTTCGAGCTCATCGAGCGGCACGGCTCGCTCGGCTTCGGGAAGGGCAACTTCAAAGCGCTGTTCGAGGCGATCGAGCGCGAGCAGGAGCGGCGCGGCAACCTTTAGACGGCGAGGTCGGCTGCGTGCTTGGGCTCGACCACGACCTGCCCCGCGCGGCGATCCGCCGGCGGCACCAGGAGCAGCCAGAGCGACCAGGCCGTGGCGGCGACAGCGAAGGCGACCGCCAGCACCAGGGCCGGCAGCGGCGGCGGCCACGCCTCGTCGCTCAGCCCGAGTCCGTTGCCGGACCCGACGGTGTAGCGCCCGAGGACGACGACGAAGCAGACGACCTGCGCCACGCCCACCGCAGCCAGCACGACGGCCAGCACCGACCTGGGCACGGCGACAGGTCGACGGCTGGCCACGGCGGCAAGCACCGGCAGCCCCACTGCCAGCGGCAGCGTGTAGCGGCCTTGCCAGTAGAAGCCCACCTGGTTCGCCGACGGGACCTCCACCGCGACGGGCACCAGCACGCAGCCGACCGCAAGCAGGACGACCAGGACCACCCGGAGCGGCGCCGGTCGACGCAGGCCCAGGCAGACCACCACCGCGAGCAGGACCGCCCATGCGAGAACAACACCGGTCGGCGCCGGCGTGTCGAGCCAGCCGAACCAGCCGACCACCTGGTGCAGTCGCTCGTCCGTTCGGTTGAGGCTTCCTTCCAGCCGCTGCGCGAGGGAGAGCTCCTGGGTGCTGCCGTAGAGCTCGAGCGATCCCACGCCGAGCACCCAGGCCGACTGGGCCGCAGCCGCCAGCACCAGCGCCCCCGACCAGACCTGCACCCCGCGACGGCGGATCAGCTCGACGACGCGACGTCGACCGGCCAGCAGCAGCAGGGTGAGGCCGATGAGCGCGAGCCAAAACGGCGAGATGGGCCGGGACAGCGCCAGAACCACCCCCGCGATCCCCGCTGTCACGACCAGCGGGCGGGGCGGCGCGGCCCGGTCGAGGACGAGCGCCACGCCCGCGGTCCAGAGCGCGAGGGCTGCGGCGATCTCCGGCCCGCTCGGATTGACGCCGGAGCAGAGGAACAGCGCCATGGGTGTGACGGCGATGCCCACCGAGGTGATCAGCAGTCGCCGACCGGTCGCCGCCGCCGCGGTGACCGCGGCGGCCAGGAGCGCGGCGCACAGGGCGGCCGACATGCCTCGCACTGCGTAGAGCACGTCCAGGTCGGTCCAGACCAGCGTCGGGAGGCCGACGAGCGCGTAGTAGCCGGGCGGGTAGCGGCCTGCCTGGGTGCGGGCCTCGGTGTCTGGGCCGTCCGGCCCGTCGTAGCCCGGGGCGCAGGCGGCCGGCACGTCCGGCAGAAAGACGAAGCAGCCGGTCTGGAAGCGTGTGGCGGCCAGCGCCGGCGGGACCTCGACGGCGGTGGGCAGGCCGGGCAGCCCGGTGATTTGTCCGCGCGCGACCCCGGCCGCTTTGAGGAAGTGCGCCGGCTCGTCGGGAACGGCGAACGGCGGGGTCGCCAGGCCCCACAGCCCCAGCAGCGACGACAACGCGACGAGCGACACCCAGAACGTCCGCCAGGACCAGCCGTCGGCACGGCTCACGGAGGGGGCTCGCGCTGCTCCACCAGGTTGCGCAGCAGGGCGATCTCCTCGGCCAACGAACGCGTCTCGTCCTCCAGCCTGCTGCACTCCCAGGACAGGTGGACGCAGACGGACAGCAGCACGAGCATGCCGACGAAGAGCAGCAGGTTGACCGGGTCAGCCACGGACAGCCAGCCGGCCACGGCGTCGAGCAGCCCGGGCGCGACGGCCAGGACGGCCACGGCCAGCGCCACGGCCAACCACAGGACGGCGTACTTCTCCTTCAGCTGCCGACGCCGCAGCAGCTCGACCATCACCAGGACGATGGCGATGCCGCCGACCAGGCTGACGATCTTGACGTCGTTCACACGGGCACCCTGACGCCCTCGGCGAAGTCGTAGCGGCGCAGGCGGCCGAGGCCGAGCGCCAGCACCACCCGGAACAAGTAGACCGCCGCCCGGACCGGGGACTGGCTCGGCTGCCCGCCCGCCCGGTCACGCATCGTCACCGGCACCTGCGCGACCGTCAGGCCGGCGCGAGCGACGATGACGAGCGTCTCGACGGTGTCGCCGAGGTACTCGGCCGGGTAGTGCCGTGCGAACAGCTCGAGGGTGCGTCCGTTGCAGACCCGGAAGCCCGACGTCGCGTCCGTGAGTCGCGCCCCCGTCACGCGCGACAGGGTCCGGGCGAGCAGCCGCATCGCCCAGCGCCGCGGGCCGCGCACGTCGTAGTCGCCAGTGCCCGCGAACCGCGCGCCGATGACGAGGTCCGCGTCGGCGAGCGCGGCGATCAGCCGTGGCGCGTCCTGCGGGTCGTGCTGGCCGTCGCCGTCGACCTGAAGCACGGCGTCGTAGCCGTAGCGAAGCGCATAGCGGAAGCCGGCGCGCATCGCGCCGCCCACGCCCAGGTTGATCGGCAGGGTCAGCACCTGCGCGGCGGTTGTCAGCGCGACGGCGCGCGTACCGTCGGTCGAGCAGTCGTCGACGAGCAGCACGTCCGCGGACGGCAGGGCGGCCCGGACCTCCTGCACCACCCCGGCGACGGTCGCCTCCTCGTTGTAGGCCGGGATGACCACGAGCACCCGGGACGGCAGAGGCATGGACGCCACCGTACCGGCGTGGCCTCAGCCGTCGGGCGCGAAGACCCAGGCCCTGTAGAGCACGTAGTTCCACAGCGTCGAGGCCAGGACGACAGCACCCTTGGCCAGGACGTACGGCACGCCGATGCCCTCGGCGCCCGTCACCACGGCGACGGTGAGCAGCAGGTTCGCGAGCAGGAGCAGGGCGTAGCGGACGACCTGGCGGCCGAGCAGCCCGCCACCGCCGGCAAGCAGCCGGTTGAGGCCGAAGTTGACCGCGACGCTGGTGAGGAACGCGCCGGCGGTGGCCGGCGCCAGCGGAGCGTCAAGCACCTCGACCAGGAGCACCAGCAGACCGAGGTCGACGGCGACGCTGAGACCACCGATGGCCAGGTAGGCGACGACGTCGGCGCCCAGGCCGCGCGCGGACGGCGCGGTCAGAAGGAGACCTGGTAGGACGCGGCAGCCAGCGCGGCGAGCACCTCGTCGCCGTGCTCGCTCCCACGGGTCTCGACCTGCAGCCCGACGGCCACCTCGTCGACGTGCAGCCCGGCGCCGGTACGCGAGTGCTCGACGTCGAGGACGTTCGCGCCGGTGTCGCCGAGCACGGACAGCAGCCGGGCCAGCGCGCCGGGCCGGTCCGAGATGGCGACCTCCAGGGACAGGAAGCGACCGGCCGCGACCAGCCCATGGCGGACGACCTTGGTGAGCAGCAGCGGGTCGATGTTGCCACCCGAGAGCACCACCACCACAGGCGGTTCGAAGGCGGTCGGGTTCTCCATGACCGCCGCCAGCGCGGCCGCACCCGCGGGCTCGACGACGAGCTTGGCCCGCTCGAGGGCCAGCAGCAGTGCACGCGAGAGCGCCTCCTCGTCGACGGTCACGACGTCGTCGACCAGCTCCCGGACGATCGCGAACGGCAGCTCCCCGGGGCAGCCCACCGCGATGCCGTCGGCCATGGTCGTCATGGTCGTCAGCGGCACCGGGTGGCCGGCGGCCAGTGACGGCCGGAAGGTGTCGGCGCCGGCGGCCTGCGCCGCGACGATGCGCACGTCGGGTCGGATCCCCTTGACCGCCAGGGCGATCCCGGCGACGAGCCCGCCGCCACCGGTGCACACCACGACGGTCTTGACGTCGGGGCACTGCTCGAGCAGCTCGAGCCCGACGGTCCCCTGGCCGGCCACGATGTCCGCGTGGTCGAAGGGGTGGATGAGCGTCGCGCCGGTCTCCTCGGCGAACGCCTTCGCCGCGACCAGCGCCTGGTCGACGGTGTGCCCGGCGTGCCGGACGTGCGCGCCGTACGCCCTCGTCGCCGCGACCTTCGGCAGTGGTGCGGCCTCCGGCATGAAGACTGTCGACGCGCAGCCGAGCAGCGACGCGGCCAGCGCCACGCCCTGCGCGTGGTTTCCGGCGCTGGCAGCGACGACGCCGATCGCCCGCTGCTCGTCGGTCAGCCGCGCAATCCGGACGTACGCGCCTCGGATCTTGAAGGAGCCTGTGCGCTGGAGGTTCTCGCATTTGAGCAGGACCTGACCGCCGACCTGGTCCGAGAGCCCCCGCAGCCCCTGCACAGGCGTCTCGCGCGAGATGCCCTCCAGCAGCAGCCGCGCCGCGCGCACATCCTCAAGTCCCAGCGGCAGCGTCACGCGGGCAGTCTGGCACCGCGGCGCCCGCGCGCCGGTCACCCACACCGGCCCGCCCCCTGCTTGCGGCTGCCCCACCCTCCGGTGATCCACGTGAAGTTGCAGGTGGATCTGACCGGCCTACGCACCCGCAACCGCACGTGGATCACCCGGCCCGATCTGGCCGCCTGCCACCTGTCTCCCGCTGCGGGTGCACCCAGTTCGCCGGGCGCTGGCCTCGGAGGAGCGTGCCGAGCGGGGGCCTGGCCGTCTCGGCCGCGGAACCGGGTGCAGCCACAGGGAGCACGGGGCGGGGCGGGGCGGGGCGGGGCGGGGCGGGGCGGGGCGGGGCGGGGCGGGAGTCAGCCGGGGAAGGCGAGGACCGCGGCGGTGAAGCCGTGCAGGGAGTTGCGGCCGGCGACCGGGCCGAGCTCGCCGCCGGCGAAGAAGCCGGCCACCCCCTGCGCGGCCAGCTCGCCGCGCACGAGCGCCGGGTCGTGGTCGGCCCCGCCGTGGGCCGAGCCGAACAGGTGCGCGCCGCGGCCGTTGCAGGAGAACAGCAGCGCGCCACCGGCCGGCGCGTCGAGGGTGTCGCGGCGGTAGCCGGCCAGCATCCGGCGCAGGTCGGCGTCGGCGGCGTCGGCGTCGCGGACCTGCAGCCGCACCGTGCTGCCGACCTCGACGAGGTCGCCGACGACGACGCCCTGCGTCTCGCGCTCGACGCCGAGGATGGGTCGCACGAGGTAGTCGTGCTCCTCGGCGTACTCGTCGACGGCCAGCCCGATCTGCAGGCCGGTGCTCGCCAGCGCCTGGTCGGCGGGCGGGAGCTCGCGCAGCAGCTGCTCGAGCCGCTGCAGCGCCGGCACCCCGGCCAGCCCGCGCACGACGTTGCCCGCGGCGGCGGTCACCGTCATCGCCGGGCCCACCGGGCGGCAGCCCTGGCTGACGAGGGTGCGCACACCCGAGCCCTGCAGGAGCAGCCCGACCGCCCCGCGGTCCACGACCCGCCCGTCGACCAGCAGCCGCGTCGAGCCGGCGCCGCGCGGCCCGGCGGCGACGCCGCCGACGACGGGCAGGCCGGGCAGGGCGGTGTTGGCCTGGGCGAGGAAGCCGTCGACCGGGAAGCTGTACGGGTCGGTGAGCAGCACCGCGACGTCGTCGCCGTCCAGCTCGGGCATGCCGACGACAGCGGCCTTGGCGTCGGTGCGCATCACCTCGAGGTGGAAGCTGCGGAGCCGCACCCCGGGCAGGACCGCGGCGAAGACGCTGACCGCCGGCCGTCCCTCCACCCCGGTCGCACCGCCGATGACACCGCCGGCGCTGCAGCCCAGCACCGCCCCGGCCGGCGAGGACGCGGCCGCGTGCTCGAGCGCGGCGGTGCACTCCTCGGGATCGGCGCCGCTGACGAAGACGCACACGAGATCGGGGACGCGCCCCCCCAGCGGGGCCAGCGCATCGACCGTCGCCGCCTCGGCCGCAGCCAGCAGGTCGCCGCCCACCGCCAGTCCGTCCCCGAAGCGCGCCACCCCTGCAGTGTCACAGGTGGGCCACCGTCCCGGCGCCCCTGCCGGGTGAGTCGAGGGACCAGGCCGGCAGCGGGATGCCGGGCGGGCGGGGCGGACGTACTGTCGAGCGGTGACGAGCCCGGTCCCCCCTGCCCCTGCTGACACCACCCTCGGCGACCTGCGCGCCAGCGGACACGTCCTCAAAGGCGTCAAGGCCGAGGTGCGCGACAACCTGCTGGCCCGGCTGGCCGCGGGTGAGTCGGCCTTCCCCGGCATCCTCGGCTTCGACGACACCGTCCTGCCCCAGGTCGAGCGGGCGCTGCTGGCCGGCCACGACCTGGTGCTGCTCGGCGAGCGCGGGCAGGGCAAGACCCGCCTGATCCGCACGCTGGTCGGCCTGCTCGACGAGTGGACGCCGGTGCTGGTCGGTTCCGAGCTCAACGAGCACCCGTACGCCCCGATCAGCCCGGAGGGCAAGCGCGTGGTCGCCCAGCACGGTGACGCGACGCCGGTGACGTGGAAGCACCGCAGCGACCGGTACGGCGAGAAGCTCGCGACGCCGGACACCTCGGTCGGCGACCTCATCGGCGACGTCGACCCGATCAAGGTCGCCGAGGGCCGCACGCTCGGCGACCCGGAGACCGTCCACTACGGGCTGGTGCCGCGCACCAACCGCGGCATCTTCAGCGTGAACGAGCTGCCCGACCTCGCCGAGCGGATCCAGGTCGGGCTCCTGAACATCCTCGAGGAGCGGGATGTCCAGATCCGCGGCTTCACCGTCCGCCTGCCGCTCGACCTGTTCGTCGTCGCCAGCGCCAACCCCGAGGACTACACGTCGCGCGGCCGGATCATCACGCCGCTCAAGGACCGCCTCGGATCGCAGGTCCGGACCCACTATCCCCGGACCCTCGAGCACGAGCTCGCGATCGTCCGCCAGGAGAAGCAGCGGTTCCCCGGCACCGACGCTGAGCCGGTCGTCGCGGTGCCGGCGTTCATGGAGGAGCTCCTGGCCGAGTTGACCCATCTCGCCCGGCGCTCGCCCGAGATCAGCCAGCGCTCCGGGGTGAGCGTCCGGGTGACCGTCGCCAACAGCGAGGTTCTCGAGGCCGCGGCGCTGCGGCGGGCCGTCCGGCTCGGCGAGACGGTTGCCGCGCCGCGGGTGTCGGACCTCGGCGCCGTGGTCGCCAGCACCGTCGGCAAGATCGAGCTCGAATCGGTCGGCGACGACGCGCCAGAGGAGCGGATCGTCGAGCGCTTGATCACGAAGGCCCTCTTCGCGACGTTCGGTCGCCTCGTCGACATCGACGCCCTCGACGACGTCGTCCTCTCGTTCGAGGACGGCCTGGTGATCGAGACCGGCGATCGCGTTCCGTCGCGGGAGTACGTCCGCTGGATGGCCGAGATCCCGGGCCTCCACGACGCCGTTCGCCGGCTCGGCACGTTCGACGTCACTGACGGCGCGGAGGAGCCGGCGGTCGTCGCCTCGGCGATCGAGTTCCTCCTCGAGGGGCTCCATCTCAGCCGCCGGATCAACAAGGATCGCTCGGGAGCCGGCACGGTCTACCGGCGATGACCGGGCGACGCTCCGACCACGACCCTGCCAACCGGTGATCCCGTTCTCGCCGGACCCGCGCGACCTCGACGCACCCGCTGCGGTCACCGCTCGCCGCGCCCCGCTCCTCGCCCGGGCCGCCCGTTACGCCCGCTGGGACGGCAGCCAGACCATCCCGGCCCTCGACGCCGACGAGATCCTCGACGCGCTCGCCGACGACGTGATGGCCGAGGGCGATCTCGCCGAAGCGCTTCGCCGCCTGATCGAACGCGGTCGCCGTTCGACCGATCCGACCCGCCCGGACCTGGCCGGCCTCAACGAGCTGCGGGAGCGCCTCCGTCGACGTCGCGAGGAGCTCCAGGAGCGCTACCAGCTGCGGGACGTCCTCGCCGACGTCCGTCAGGAGCTCGACGACATCGTCGCCGACGAACGGACCGGGATCGAGCGTCGCCTGGACGAGGCCGCGACGCCGGCGGGGGCCGGTGATCCGGATCGGCCGGACGCCTCGGACGCCGCCCTGCGCTCGATGCTCCGCGACGCCGCGGCGCGGCGGATCGACCAGCTGGCTGCCCTGCCGCGCGACGTGGGGAACCGGATCCGCAAGCTCGAGGAGTACGACTTCATGGAGCCGGCCGCGCGCGACCGGTTCAACGCCCTCGTCGAGAAGCTCCGCAAGCAGACCCTCGACCGGTTCGTCGACGGGCTGTCCGAGACGATCCAGGGGACGACGCCCGAGGAACTCGCCGCGAACCGCGACATGGTCCGCGACCTCAACGGCCTCCTCGAGGAGCGGCTCGACGGCCGCGAGCCGAGCCAGGGCCAGGTCGATGACTTCCTCGCCCAGCACGGCCGGTTCTTCCCGGGCGCGCGGACCCTCGACGACATCGTCGGGCAGCTGACCCAGCGGATGGCGGCGATGCAGTCGCTCCTCCGCTCGATGACGTCGCAGCAGCGGGCCGAGCTGCAATCGATGATGGACGCCCTCCTCCGCGACGATCGGCTGCGGCTGGACCTCGCCCGCCTGGCGTCGAACATGGATCAGCTGATGCCCGACGGAGTGGGGGAGGGCTACGACTTCAGCGGGGCGGAGCCGCTCGGGTTGGAGCCGGCGCTCGACCGGATCGGTCAGCTCCAGGCGCTCGATGCGCTCGAGGACGAGCTCGCGGGGATCGAGTCGCCGGCGGATCTGGAGGGGCTTGATCGGGAGGGCGTTCGCGACCTGCTGGGCCCGGCGGCCGAGCGCGATCTGGAGGCCCTCGACGCGCTCGCCCGACAGCTCGAGGATGCCGGCTACCTGAGGGCCAAGGGGGATCGGCTGGAGCTGACGCCGCGCGGCAGCCGGCGGATCGGCCAGAAGGTCCTCGACGACCTGTTTGCGAAGCTGTCACGGGACGCCTTCGGCGGCCATCGGATCGACCGGACGGGGCGCGGCGGCGAGCGCGAGGAGACGACCAAGCCGTACGAGTTCGGGGACCCGTTCCACCTCGACATCCGGGGCACGATCGAGAACGCCCTGCGCCGGCCGGAGAACGCCCCGGCCGAGCGGCTGGCCCGGGCTGAACCGGGTGTCCACCTGTCACCGGCCGACTTCGAGGTGTTCCGGACCGAGCAGCTGACCAAGACCTCGACCGTGCTCCTCGTCGACATGAGCCGCTCGAGGCTCCTGCGCGGCTGCGTCCTCGCGGCGAAGAAGGTCGCCGTCGCCCTCGACACGTTGATCCGGACCCAGTTCCCGCACGACGACCTGACGGTGATCGGGTTTGCCTACTACGCCCGCGAGCTTCGGCCGGAGGCGCTCGCCGAGCTGACGTGGCACGGCTACGAGTACGGGACGAACCTCCAGCACGGGCTGATGCTGGCCCGCCAGACCCTTGCCCGGCAGCGCGGCGGCAACCGCCAGATCGTCGTGATCACCGACGGCGAGCCGACGGCCCACTTCGAGAACGGCCAGGTGGAGTTCAGCTATCCGCCGACGCGGCGAACGATCCAGGAGACCCTCCGCGAGGTCCAGCGCTGCACCCGCGATGGGATCACGATCAACACGTTCATGCTCGAACGGTCACGGGCGCTGGCGGAGTTCGTGGCCCTCGTCACCCGGCTCAACCGCGGCCGGGCGTTCTATGCCACGCCGGAGCACCTTGGGGAGTACGTCCTCGTCGACTTCGTCTCGGGCCGGACACGCGGGGTGGGGTAGGCCGCCGCGGCTCGGCTGGCCCGTCGCGATGATCGGTGACCGAGGAGGTCGAGCAGGGCCGATCGTTGACCGATCGAATGCGACGTCCCGGGCAGGCACTGTTTGTGCGCGAATCCACCCAACGTGGGCACCGCTCCTGACGTAGGCTGCACCCGGCGCGTGGACTCGAGCCCGTCGAGCCGGGCTACCCGCTCGCCGCGAGTGAGAGGTGCTGGATGTCTCTGCCCCTGGCCGTCTTCCTGTTCCTGCACGTGATGGGCGCGATCGCCGTCTTCGGCCCGACGTTCGTCTTCCCGATCATCGCGAGCCAGGTCCAGAAGTCGCCCCAGAACGGGCCGTTCGCTGCGGTTCTGGCCGAGTTCATCGAGCGCCGGCTGGTGATCCCGGGCGCGATCGTCCAGGGCATCACCGGCGTCGGGCTGATCCTGATCCTGGGCGCCGACCTGATGAGCTCGACCTACCGCTGGCTGGTCAGCGGGATCATCCTGTACCTGATCGCGATCATCTTCGCCATCACCGTCCAGGCGAAGAACGCGGAGAAGATGGTCGAGCTCACCTCGCACATGCCCCCCGGGCCGCCGCCGGCCGGGGCACCCGCAGGCCCGCCGCCGGAGATCGTGGCCACGGGCAAGAAGCTCGCCCGGGGCGGCCAGCTCCTTTCGGTCCTGATCGTATTGATCGTGATCCTGATGGTGACCAAGCCGACCTTCTGATCCGCGCCGTGGCCTGACCGACGGCCTGCCGAATTCGGGCCATCGGTCACGCCGGCCGCGGCTCCCTGGACGGCTACCATGGCGGGAGACCCCAACCCCGCCGTCCAGGAGCTGTCCCGATGCCGAACGTCGCCGAACGCGTTTCCGACCTCGCCACCCGACTCGGTGGGGCGGCCCATCTCGACGCCGACCGGCTCGTCGTCGACGACGAGGCGGCGTTCCGCGGCGACACGATCCGGGATCTGGCCTGGACGGCGGCGTTTGCGACCGACGAGGCCACGATCGCGGCGGCCCAGTGGCTGATCCGCGAGGCGGCCCGGAAGCTGGGCGCGCACAGCGCCAGCATCCAGGACCTGTACCTTGCCCGGGCCCGCGGCGAGATCCACGGGTTCACGGTCCCCGCGATCAACATCCGGGCACAGACCTTCGACATGGCCCGGACGGTGTACGAGACCGCAGCCGTGGCCGATGTCGGCGCGGTGATCCTCGAGCTCGCCCGGAGCGAGCAGACGTACACCTTCCAGCGACCGATCGACTACGCGACCGCGGTCCTCGCCGGCGCCGTGGCCGCGGGCTGGCAGGGCCCGGTCTTCCTTCAGGGCGACCACTACCAGTTCAACATGAAGAAGTACCAGGCCGACGCCGAGGCGATGACCGAGGAGATCCGGCGCGCCTGCCGCCTGGCCATCGACGCCGGCTATCGCAACATCGACATCGACAGCTCGACCCTCGTCGACCTGTCCTTCGCGACGCGTGACGAGCAGCAGCACGAGAACTACGTCCGCGCGGCCGAGCTGACCGCGCTGATCCGCTCGCTCGAGACCGACGGGGTCACGATCAGCGTGGGCGGCGAGATCGGCGAGGTCGGCAAGGAGAATTCGAACGAGGAGGAGCTCCTCGCCTATCTCGACGGCTACCGGACCGAGCTCGAGCGGCGGGCCCCGGGCGCGATCGGGATCAGCAAGGTCAGTGTCCAGACCGGGACGTCCCACGGCGGTATTCCCCTGGCGGACGGGACCGTTGCGGCCGTCAGGCTCGACTTCGACGTCCTCGCCCGGCTCGGCGAGGTCGCTCGCTCGTACGGCCTTGCCGGTGCCGTCCAGCACGGCGCATCGACCTTGCCCGACGAGCTGTTCCACCGCTTCCCGGCGGTCGAGACGGCCGAGATCCACCTCGCGACCGGGTTCCAGAACGCCCTCTTCGAACACCCCGCCTTCCCGGCCGAGCTGCACCGGGAGATCGAGACGTTCTGCTTCGCCAACGCCATCGACGAGCGCAAGCCCGGGCAGACCGACCAGCAGTTCGTCTACTCGTCGCGCAAGAAGGCGATCGGGCCGCTCAAGCGCCAGCTCTGGGACCTCTCGACGAAGGACGAGATCCTCGCCGCGCAGCGGCGCAAGATCGGCTTCCTGTTCACGGAGCTCGGCGTGAATGGCTCGCGCGAGATGGTCGACAAGTACGTCCATCCGGTCGAGCGCCGGACCGCCATGCCGGATGGGCTGCGCGGGGCGGCGGCCACCGGGGCGGCCGGCTGACCGGCCTGATCGACGGACTGCGCATCCGGCTGGAGGCTCCCGCCGACGCTCGCGCGATCGATTCACTCCAGCTGGCGGCCTTCGACGATCGGCAGATCCCGCCGCTGATCGCGGCCATCAGGGAATCGCCCGGATGGATCCCGGATCTGGCGCTCGTTGCCGAGATCACAGGCCCGAGCGGCACGCGCCTGGTCGGCCACATCGTCGTGAGCCGGACGACACTGGCGGCCGACGACGGCGCGAGCATGGCGATCCTCATGCTCTCGCCGCTCGGCGTCGAGCCGGCATGGCAGCGGCGCGGGATCGGCACCGCCCTGACGAGCGCGGCAATCGAGCGGGCCGACCAGCGCCCAGAGCCGCTGATCATCGTCGAGGGCCATCCGACGTACTACCCCCGGTTCGGGTTCGTCCGCGGCCGCTCGATCGGGGTCCTCCCGCCGGACCATCTCGGGGCGATCGATCTCGCGTGGATGGTTAGGCGCCGAGCGGGCGCTGCGGACGTTCGGGGAATGGTCGTCTATCCCCAGGCGTTCATCGATCTGGACTGAGCCCGTCTGCGGTCGCGGCAGCCGCGTTCGGCACGGTGCGCAACGACGTTGACGACGCCACGGAGCGGTGCCATCCTCCGCCGCAGCCGCGACGTGCCTGAGGGAGGAGCGTCGCGCGTTTCCCCGGCGTCCTCGCGTCCACCTCGAAGGGCATGTCGCACCACGAAGGTGCGAATCAGGAGGAGGAGATCGTGGCGGGATCGGTCCAGGATCAGGCTGCGCGGGACGACGCGCACCTTCAGTCGCTCGGGATCAAGCCGGAGCTGAAACGAAGCCTCGGGTTCCTCTCGAACTTCGCGGTCGCGTTCAGCTACATCTCGGTCTCGACAGGGACCTTCACCCTGTTCGCCGTCGGGATCGGCGTCGGCGGGCCGGCCTTCTTCTGGGCATGGCCGCTGGTCATCATCGGCCAGACGTTCGTGGCGCTCAACTTCGCCGAGCTCGCGAGCCACTTCCCCGTCGCCGGATCGATCTACCAATGGTCGAAGCGCCTCGCGAACAAGACACTCGGCTGGTTCACCGGCTGGATCTACTTCTGGGCGGGCGTCCTGACCACGACCGCCGTCGCGGTCACGGTCCCGCTGGTCCTGTCGACGATCCTCGGCTTCAAGGGCACCGACCCGTCGATCGTGCCGTTCCTGAACAACCAGGTCTTCGTGGCGCTCGTCGCCCTGATCACGACGACATTCATCAATGCATTCGGGATTCGCCTGCTGGCGATCATCAACAACATCGGCGTGGCCGCCGAGATCCTCGGGCTGGCGGTGTTCGGCGTCATCCTCCTGATCTTCTTCAACCACCAGCCGCTGAGCGTGCTGTTCGAGACGGCCGGCCTCGAGAATCAGCCGGGCGTGGGCATGCTGCCCGTCTTCCTCGTCGCGATGTTCATGGCCCTGTTCGTGGTCTACGGCTTCGACACCGCGGGGACGTTCGGCGAGGAGACCCTTGACGCCTCCCGCCAGGCGCCGCGCGGCGTGCTGTCGGCGATCTGGCTGGCCGGAGCGGTCGGGGTCATCTTCCTGCTGGCGATCATCCTGTCGTTCAAGGACATGGCGGCCGGGATCGCCTCGGGCCAGAACTTCGGGCTTCCGATCGCCGACACCCTGCTCGACAACCTGGGCGATTTCGGGAAGGTGTATCTGGCGGTCATCCTGATCGCGGTGTACGTCTGCACGCTCGCCATCCAGGGCGCCACGACCCGCCTCATGTTCTCGATGGGTCGGGACCGCCGGCTTCCGCTGGGCAGCCTGTGGGGCCACGTCAATCCGTCGTTCAAGACGCCGGCCAACGCGGCCGTTGCCGTCGGGGTCCTGGCGGCCATCCCGTTCCTGCTGACCGACAGCCCGCTCATTCTCGCGACAGCGGCGACCGGGATGATCTACCTGAGCTACTTCCTCTGCAACCTCGGCGTGTTCCTGGCCCGGACGAAGGGCTGGCCGCAGAAGACCGCGTGGTTCAGCCTCCGCGGATGGGGCACGATCATCAATCTCGCTGCCCTGGTCTGGGGCGGCCTGATGCTCGTGAACTTTTCGCTGTGGCGGGCCGACGTCTTCGGGGCCTTCGGAACGGCCACGTACAACCTCGCCGATGGGACGCCGTTCGCCCTGCGCGACCTGACGAACCCGTTCATCAACGAGACGGTTTCGATCGGCGGCAAGCTCCTCACCGGTCTGCCGGCCATCCCGATCTTCGAGTTCATGCTCGGTCTCGTGATCGTCGTCGGCGGGATCTACTACGCCCTTGCCCAGCGCGGCCATGCGGATGCGGTCGAGGCCGATCTCGCGACCGGCGAGGCCATGATCGGCTGAAGCTCCACCAGGCCCAACTCGGAGCCCATCGGGCGGCGCGCCGGACCCCGGCGCGCCGCCGCGTCGTGTCGGGAGGTCGCTGATCGTGAGCTCGGTCGATGAGGCGCCGGTCCAAGGGGAGCTGCGCGACCATCTCGTGGCGGCGATGCAGCGCGTCCCGGAGCTGGCCGGCGCCGACCTGGCCCTGACCGCCCTGAGCGGCGGGATCACGAACCGCAACTTCCTCGTGGCGGTGGCCGGCCGGCGGGATCGTTTCGTCATCCGCCTCGCCGGCAACGACACCCACCTGCTCGGGATCAGTCGCGAGGTCGAACACGCGGCGACGGTGGCGGCCGCCGGCGTCGGCGTCGGCCCCGAGGTGACCGCGTTCATCCGGCCCGAGGGCTATCTCGTCACCCGCTTCATCGAGGGCTCGCCGGTCAGCGACGAGGCCGTCCACACAGCCGAGACCCAGCGGCGGGTCGGTGAATCGCTCCGGCGGATCCACGACGGGCCGCCGATCCCGGGGTTGTTCATCCCGTTCCGGATCGTCGAGGCCTATCGGCTCCTCGCGGCCGCCCGCGGCGTCCCGATCCCGCCCGAGTACGAGCTCGCCCAGTCGTTCGCGCGGCGGATCGAGCTCGCCTGCATCTCGAACCCGATCGAGATGCGGCCGTGCCACAACGACCTGCTGAACGCCAACTTCATCGACGACGGAACCCGAATCCGGATCGTCGACTGGGAGTACGCCGGGATGGGCGACCCGTTCTTCGACCTCGGGAACTTCTCGGTCAACCACGGCCTCACGCCCGCCGAGGACGGCGAGGTTCTGCACGCCTACGAGGGCGAGGTCCGTCCCGATCGCCTGGCCCGGCTGACGCTGATGCGGACGATGTCGGACTTCCGCGAGGCAATGTGGGGCGTCCTCCAGCAGGGGATCAGCACGCTCGAGGTCGACTTCGTGGCGTACGCTGGCGAGCACTTCGAGCGCCTGATCGCGAACGCGACGACGGCGAGTTTCGAGCGCTCGCTGCGCGAAACCGCGGGCTAGGCGGCCACCCGACTGGACGTCCACCTGATCGCCCTGGCGCTGGACCGGTCGGCACGCTCGCCGCGCTACCCTTTCGGGCGATGCGTGAACTGCCTCCGAGCATCCGACAGACGGGCTTGTTGATCGTCGCCTTCATCGCGACGCTCGCGCTCCTGGGGGGCGGTCTCGTCCTCCTCCGCCAGGGCCCCGCCGACGATACCGGGCGCCCGCCGCCGACCCCTCCGTCCGGGTCGACGCCGGTCGCGGTCGCGAGCCCATCGAGCTCGAGGGTGCCCGGCCTGCCGACCACCGGCCCGAACGGATCGAGCCCGCCGACGATCGTCCTCACGGGCGCCGGCGACATCGCCAATTGCGCCCTTCCGGGCGCGGCCGGGACCGCGAACATCCTGGCCGGCCAGGCAGGCGGCATCTTCACGGCCGGCGACAACGCCTATCCCGACGGCAGCGCCGCGAACTTCGCCGCCTGCTACGACCCGACGTGGGGCCGGGTCAAGGACCGGACGATCCTGCCAGCGCCGGGAAACCACGACTGGCAAACCCCGGGAGCGGCCGGCTATCTCGGCTATTTCGGGACCGTCGCCGGCCCCGGCGGGGTGACCTGGTACTCGCTGGACCTTGGCGCCTGGCACGTGATCGTCCTCGACTCAGATTGCGTCCTCGTCGGCGGCTGCGATGGTGCCTCGCCGCAGGGCCGCTGGCTCGCCAGGGACCTCGCCGACAGCCAGGCTCGGTGCACCCTCGCGATCTGGCACCAGCCGCGCTTCAGCTCCGGCGACCACGGCAACGACCCGGAGGTCGGCCCGTTCTGGGATCTGCTCCACGCCGCCGGGGCAGAGCTGATCGTGAACGGCCACGACCACGACTACGAGCGGTTCGCGCCGCAGGACCCGTCTGGCAAGGTCGAGCGCCCCGGCGGGCTCCGCGAGATCGTCGTGGGGACCGGTGGCGCCGAGCTCCGGCCGTTCCACGTCCAGGCCGCGAACAGCGAGTTTCGCCAGGCCGGCACGTACGGCGTGCTCCGCCTGACGCTTCATCCGGCGAATTACGACTGGGAGTTCCTGCCGGTCGGCAGCGATGTCGCCGACGCGGGCAGCACGCCCTGCCACTGATCAGCGGTCGACGCCGGCCGCGCGGATGGCGCGACCGGGCCGCCGTGCCTGCGCCGAGGCCGTAGGCTTTCTGGCGTGGGAACGGAGACCGCGCGCGTTGTCGTGATCGGTGGCGGGATCACCGGCTGCAGCGTCGCCTACCACCTCGCCCTGGCCGGCTGGACCGACGTCCTGCTCGTCGAGAAGCACCAGCTCACGGCGGGCTCCACCTGCCAGGCCGCCGGGCTGGTCACCGCCTTCAACGCATCCTCGACGATGATGAAGTTCCGCCGCTACAGCATCGAGCTGTACCGCAGCCTCGGCGTGTTCGAGACGGTGGGTAGCCTCCGGCTCGCGTCTTCGCCGGCACAGCTGGGGGAGCTCCAGCGGGCCTCGAGCCGGGCCCGCGGGATCGGCCTCGACGCGGACGTGATCGGTCCGGCCGAGGCCCGCAACCTGATGCCGGCGATCACCGGCGAGCGGCTGTTCGGCGCCGTCCACCTCGCCGGCGACGGGCACCTCGACCCGCATGCGACCACCTATGCAGTTGCCGACGCGGCCCGCGCCCTCGGCGTCCGGATCCGCCAGGGCGTCCGGGTGACCGGGTTCGAGCTCGGGCCTCGGCGCGACGTCCGACGAGTCCTGACGGATGCAGGCTCGATCGACACCGAGGTCGTGGTGAACGCGGCCGGGATGTGGGCGCCGCAGGTCGCGGCGATGGTCGGCGGCTTCCTGCCGTCGACCCCGGTCGACCACCAGCACATCGCCCTCAAGGCCGTGCCGGGGTCCGAACTGCCGCGCGACATGCCGGACTTCCGCGACCCCGACAACCTCGTCTACGGCAAGAGCGAGAACGGCGGGATGGTCTTCGGTGGCTATGAGCTCGATCCCGTCTCGCGCTGGGAGGATGGCGTCCCCTGGGATCACGCCGCCCGATCCCTGCCGCCCGACTACGAGCGATTCGCCCCACTGATGGCCGGTGCGATCCGGCGGTTCCCGTTCCTGGGAGATGCAGAGGCGATCCGCTTGATCTGCCACCCCGACGCAATGACGCCCGACGCGAACCCGCTCCTCGGCCCGCTGCCCGGCGTCCTGGGCTTCTGGGTGGCGGCCGGGCTGTCGCTCAACGGCTTCGGCGGCGGCGGCGGGATCGGCCGGGCGATCGCCGGCTGGATCACGAGTGGTGACCCCGGCGTTGACATCGGTCCATACCGGGCGTCCCGATTCGGCGAGACGTACCGCGATCCAGTGTTCGCGGCGGCCCTCGGGCGCGAGACCTACAGCGACTACTACCGGCTCCGCTACCCCTACGACGCCGATCTGGCGGGCCGTCCTCGGCGCCTGTCTCCGCTCCACGGCCGACTCCAGGAGACCGGCGCCGTCTTCGGGACCAAGGCCGGCTGGGAGCGGGCCGACCATCACGAGCCCGGCCGGCCGTGGCGCCGCGCTGGCCGCAATCAGGCCGCGGACGGCTGGACCCGGCCACCGTGGTTCGAGCGGGTCCTCGCCGAAGGGCGGGCGGTCCGCGAGCGGGCAGGGATCATCGACCTCAGCTCCTTCGGCAAGATCGACGTGACCGGCCCCGGCGCGCTCGCGCTCCTCCAGCGCGTCTCGGCCAACGACGTCGACCGTCCGGTCGGGGCCGTCGTCTACACGCCGTGGTGCGACGAGCGCGGCGGGATGGTCGCCGACGTGACCGTGACCCGGCTCGCCGGCGACCGCTTCCGGGTGGTGACGGGTGCCGGCTTCGTCGCCAACGATCTCGCCTGGCTCCGCGCCCACCGCGATCGCGGCACCGTGGACGGGGACGTCGAGATCCGGGAGGTGACCGCGGCCTTCGCGACGATCGGGCTGTGGGGGCCGCACGCCCGCGACATCCTCGCGGCGGCGTCGGCCGATGGCGTCGGCGATGCGGCCCTGCCTGCTCGCCGGGCCGTCCCGATCACCGTGGCCCGGGCCCGGGTCGTCGCCGCCCGGATCAGCTACGCCGGCGAGCTCGGCTGGGAGTTGACCATGGCGGCTCCGGACGCGGTGGCCGTCTGGGATGCGCTGGTCGGAGCCGGCGCGGGTCGCGGACTCGAGCCGATCGGCTACCGCGCCCTCGACGGGCTCCGGATGGAGAAGGGCTACCGCTACCACGGCGTCGACATGACGATGCTCGAGACGCCGTTCGAGGCCGGACTCGGGGCGTTCGTGCGCCTCGCGAAGGAGGGGTTCATCGGTCGCGATGCGCTCGGCGGAAGGGAGGACCCGGATCGGCGCCTCGCGACGGTCCTCATCGGAGACGACGACGCCTGGCTGCCCGTCTACGGCGGCGAGGCCGTCCGCGTCGGTGGCGAGGTCGTCGGCCGCCTCCGCAGCGTCGCCTACGGCCCGACGATCGGGCGGACGATCGGGTTCGTCTACCTGCCGACGCCGATGGACGACGGTGGGCTCCTCGAGGTCGACGTCTTCGACGAGCGGGTCCCGGCGACGATCGCGCCCGATGTCCTCGTCGACGCGGCCGGCGCCCGAATGCGCGGCTGACGCCTCCCGCTCAGGCCCGGACCGCGTCGATCCAGGCCCCGAACTCCTGCCCGTCGAGGGCGGTCCGGGCGCGTCCCCAACGCTCCTCGGCCCAGCCGCCGAAGTCGTAGTCGATCGTCGAGATCGCCGCCTGGATCGCCGCCCAGAGGGTCCAGCCGACGTCGGACATGATCATCTGGAGCCGCATCCGCCCGAGGAGGGCGTCGGTCGCCGCGCCGAAGTAGGCGGCGCACAGGGCACGGACCCGCTCGTCGTCCCAGCCCAACTCCTGGCAGGTGTTGCCGAGCTCGAAGGTCGGGTCGTTGTTGCCGCTGTACTCGTAGTCGACGATCCACAGCCGCTCGCCGTCATCGAGGTAGTTCTCGGCGAGCAGGTCGTTGTGGCACGGCACGCTCGGGAGGGGGTGACGAGTCAGCGCCGCCTCGATCTCCGGGATCCGCCCGAGTCGCTCGCGGTAGCCGTCCGGGATCCGGATCGAGCGCTCGTCGACCACGGCGAGGTAGCGCTCGGCGAGCCGGAACATGTCGAAGTCATCGCGGAACCGCGGTCCGGCGTGGAGTTGGCGGAGCGTCGCGGCGACCCGCTCGGGCTCGCCCGGCGCCCGGAACGCTTCGCCATTCATCGTCCGGGCGGGGATCCACTCGAGGACGAACGCGTCCCAGGCCGGGATGTCGTGAAGGACTCGCGGCCCGACACCGGCCGTGGCCGCCGCGCGGGTGTTGTGGAGCTCATTCCCACGATCGACCGCGAGCAGGGCCGTGTCCTGACCGGGGATCCGGACGAAGACCGTCTCGCCGTCAATGGAGACCCGGTAGTTCCGGTTCGTCAGGCCGGCTGGGATCGGCTCAGCGACGACGGTCCGCCCGGCCCAGGCCGGAATCGCGGCGATGACCTCTTCGATCGACGGTGTCATGTCCGGCGCAGGGTAGCGCGGTCGGGGGGCCGCCCGTAGGCGCTTGACGGCGGACGGCGCAACGGCGGGACGACCGTGCGCGGCGCCCGCTAGGCTGTCGCCAACGGGGACGCGAGCGGGACACGATCCACGGAGGAAGCGAGCCAGGATGGACCACGCCCGGGCGGTGATCATCGGCGGCGGCGTCGGCGGGACGTCGATCGCGTTCCACCTCGCCGAGCGTGGCTGGACCGACATCGTCCTCATCGACCGGGCCGAGCTGACCTCCGGCTCGACGTTCCACTCGGCTGGGCTCGTCGGCCAGCTCCGGAGCTCGGTCACCCTCACGACGATGATGATGTACAGCCAGTCGCTGTACCGCCGTCTCGCCGCCGAAACCGGCGTCGATCCGGCGTGGCACGAAGTCGGCTCCCTGCGCCTCGCATCGTCACCGGAACGGCTCGAGGAGCTCCGCCGGCAGGCGAGCTGGGCAAAGACCTTCGGGCTGCCGCTCGAGCTGATCACCGCCGCGGAGGCGCAGGACCGGTTCCCCTTGATGTCGACCGCCGGCGTCCTCGGCGCGGTCTGGTTGCCGACGGACGGCTGGCTCGACCCGTCGGGCCTGGCGATGGCCATGGCCGCGGGTGCCCGCAAGAAGGGAGTGACGATCCGGACCCACACCCGGGTCGTCGCGATCGGCGTCGAGCGCGGCCAGGTAACCGGGGTCGAGGTCCAGCTTCGCGACGGATCGCGCCAGACGATCGCTGCCGACGTCGTCGTGAACGCGGGTGGGATGTTCGCGCCGGAGATCGGCCGGCTGGCCGGGGTCACCGTCCCGATCATCCCGATGGCCCACCAGTACCTCTTCACCGAGGCCCTGGACGGCGTCCACGGCGGGTTGCCGCAGCTCCGCGATCCGGACAACCTCGTCTACTTCCGCGAAGAGGTCGGCGGGCTGTGCATGGGTGGCTACGAGCGCAATCCCGCGCCGTGGTCGCTCGACGGCGTTCCGTCGGACTTCAACGGCAAGCTCCTCGCTCCCGACCTGCCGCGGTTCGAGGAGATCATGGCCGGGGCGATCGCCCGCGTCCCGTCGATGGCCGACGCCCGGGTCAGCCGGATCATCAACGGCCCCGAGGGCTTCACGCCGGACAACGAGTTCATCCTCGGTGAGTCCGATGTGCGCGGCTTCTTTGTCGCCGCCGGGTTCTCCGCTCACGGGATCGCGGGGGCCGGCGGGATCGGCCGCCAGGTCGCGAGCTGGATCGTCGACGGCCAACCCGAGCTCGACCTGTGGAAGATGGACATCCGGCGGTTCGGGCCGGCGTACCGCTCGCAGGGGTACACCCTCGCCCGGACGATCGAGAACTACGCCACCTACTACGACATCCACTACCCGAACGAGGAGCACGTCGCCGGGCGGCCGCTCCGGACGGCGCCGACCTACGAGCAGCTCCAGGCGCTCGGGGCGGCCTTCGGCGAGAAGTCCGGCTGGGAGCGGCCCAACTGGTTCGAATCGAATGCCGCCGCCGGCAACGAGGCGCTCCGGCCGCGTGGCTGGGCCGGCCAGCACTGGTCGCCGGCGATCGGCGTCGAGGCCCTCGCCACCCGGAACGCTGCCGGGCTGTTCGACGAGAGCTCGTTCGCGAAGCTCGAGATCGCGGGGCCGGGAGCGCTGGCCTTCCTCGACCGGATGTGCGCCGGTCGGATCGACCAGCCGGACGGGACCATCGTTTACACCCAGCTCCTCGATCCTCGAGGAGGAATCCAGGCGGACCTGACGGTGACCCGGCTCGCGGCGGACAGCTTCATGCTCGTGACCGGGACGGCGTTCGGCAACCACGATGGCGCCTGGCTGCGCAGCCACCTCCCGAATGACGGGTCCGTCCAGCTGCGCGACGTGACCGCCGGCCGCGTCTGTCTCGGGCTGTGGGGTCCGCGGGCCCGGGACATCCTTGCCGCCGTGAGCCGCGCGGACCTGGACGATGGCGCCTTCCCGTTCCTCACCGCCCGGGAGCTGAGCGTCGGCTCGGTGCCGGTCCTCGCCCTCCGGGTGACCTACGTCGGCGAGCTCGGCTGGGAGCTCTATGCCGGGGCAGAGTACGGCCGGGCGCTCTGGCGGACGCTCATCGAGGCAGGCGCGCCGCACGGCCTGGTCCCGGCCGGCTACCGCGCGATCGAGGCGCTCCGGCTCGAGAAGGGCTACCGCGCCTGGTCGAGCGACATCACGCCCGACGAGACCCCGTATGAGGCCGGACTCGGGTTCGCCGTCGCCCTCGACAAGGAGAGCGCGTTCATCGGGCGCGAGGCGCTCGTCGCGGCGAAGGCCGCCGGCCCGCGAAAGCGCCTGCGCTGCCTCGTCCTCGACGATCCGCGCTCGGTCTGCCTCGGCAACGAGCCGGTCCGGATCGACGGCGACATCGTCGGCCGCGTCACGTCCGGCGGCTACGGCTACGCGGTCGAGCGCTCCATCGCCTACGCCTACCTCCCGCCCGCGGCCCCGATCGGGACCCGCGGCGAGATCGACGTGTTCGGGGACTGGATCGGGTTTGAGGTCATGCGCGAGCCGCTCTGGGACCCGACGAACGCCCGGATCCGGTCGTGAGTTCGGCCATGGATCAGACCCCGGGGTTCGGAGCCGAGTGGAGCGCCCGCCTGCGCCGCGCCCCGGAGACGGAGCTCGACGCCTGGCTGGAGCTCGCCCACGCCGCCTGCGATGAGGCCGACGGGATCGCCCGGTCGGCGTTCCGCCGCGACCTCGAGATCTCGACCAAGCCGGACCGGACGTTCGTGACCCAGGCCGACACTGCGATCGAACGGGCGATCCGCTCACGGATCCTGGCCGTCCACCCCGATCACGGGCTCGTCGGCGAAGAGTACGGGACGGAGGCCGGCGAGGCCGCGACCCGCTGGTACATCGATCCGATCGACGGGACCCACAACTTCATCCGCGGCGTGCCGCTGTTCGGGACCCTCCTCGCGGTTGAGCGCGACGGCGAGCTCCAGGCGGCGGTCCTCTCAGCGCCGGCCCTCCGCGAGCGGTGGTGGGCGCGGCGCGGAGGAGGGGCGTGGGCGCGCAGCGCGGACGAGCCGGAGGCGCGCCAGATCCGGGTCTCGCAGGTGGCGACGCTCGGTGATGCCCAGCTCCTCTACGGCTCCAGTCACGACATCGAGGTGTCGGGCCGGGCGCCCGGCTTCCACGCCCTGCTCGGCGACGTCTGGCGCGAGCGTGGCTTCGGCGACTTCTGGGGCTACGCGCTCCTTGCCGAGGGCGCCGCCGAGGCGATGGTCGAGGTCGACCTCAAGACCTGGGACGCGGCGGCGCCGATGGTCCTCGTCGAGGAGGCCGGCGGCCGGGCGACCGACCTCGACGGCCGCCGGGCGATCGACAGCGGCTCGTTCGTGGTCTCCAACGGGCTCCTCCACGACGAGGTCCTGGCCCGCCTCGGCAACTGAGACAGCGACCGACGGTCAGTCCGCGTCGTCGCTGTCTCGCCGCCGCCGGCGCAGCAGCGCCACGAGGCCGGCGATCAGCCCAGCGCCGCCGGTTCCCGCCCCGACGACCGTGGCTGCGGCAATGGCAGCCGCAGCCGAGGCCCCGTTTGGGCCGAGGTTCGGCACGCCCGACCGTCCCGTGCCGGCCATTGACGCCACGATATCGAACCGTGCGCGAAGGGCCGCGAGGTCGTCGTCGCCCAGGAGGTCGTCCAGCACGTCCGCCACCGCGGCGTCCTCGACGGCGACGACCAGTCGGGCCCGGTCCGCGGCCCGAGCGGGCGAGGCTGCCCAGGTGACGCCGGCGAACGACGCCTGGAAGCCCGCGGAGGACAGGCGCCGGAGCATCTCGTCGCGGACGACGCGGCGGGCGTCATCGACGGCCACGGCCCGGCTTGGACGAGCGTCGCGAGCGGCCGCAGCGACGCGCTCGAGGAGTGCCCGGCGCTCGGCGGGATCTGGCGCCGGCAACGACAGGACCTCCATGTCGGTGATCGAGACGGTGTCGAGCCGGCTCAGGACCGTGTCGAGGCCGCCCGAGTCCTGGTCGATCGTCACCGAGTCGCCCCGCCAGCCTGCCGCGGAAACCGGTCCATCTGATCGCGCACCCGGTCGAGCTCGGCCGCGTCGAGGTGGACCGCATCGCCGATCTGCTCCGCGCGCCAGGCGAGCATCGCCAGCTCTTCGACCCTCTCCGCGCGCCCGAGGGCGCTCCGAAGAGATCCGCCGACCGCGATCGATCCGTGGTTCGCGAGCAGCACGGCGCCGTCCTCGCCGAGGGCCGCGACCACATTCCGGGCCAGCTCGATGGTGCCGAACGTCGCGTACTCCGCGATCGCCAGTTCGTCCCGGCCGGCTGCCACGAGGAGGGCGAGGACGTAGTGGACGGCGGGCAGCGGCCGGCGGGTGGTCGCCCACGCCGTCGCGAATGGCGAGTGGGTGTGGACGATCGCGTCGACGTCGGGCCTGGCCGCGAAGATCTCGACGTGGAGAGCTGTCTCGGAGCTCGGTCGCCGGCGGCCTTCCGAGGTCTGCCCATCGGCGTCGATGATCACGATGTCGTCGGGCGTCATCTCGTCATAGTCCATCGTGGATGGCGTGATCGCGATGCGGCCGTCGGGCAGGCGCGCCCCGACATTGCCCGAGGTCCCGATCGCGAGGCCGCGCTCGCGGAGGGCGCGCGCGATCCGGACGACCTCCGCCCGGGCCTCCGGAAGGGCCGCGGGCGCGAGGGTCAGGCGCCGGCGCCCGCCGGCGCCCGCGGGCGTCATGCGCCGGCGGCCGCCAGGCTCTCGTCGAGGATCCGCAGCGCCTGATCGACCTCTTCGGCGGTCGTCACGAGCGGCGGGATTATCCGGACCACGTTGACGTACGTGCCGGCTGTGAGGACGATCAGCTTGCGCGCGAGCGCGGCCGCCTGGACCTTCTTGGTCACGTCCGGGTTCGGGACGCGACCGTCGCCCTCACCGGGCTTCACGAACTCCAACGCGACCATGAGCCCAAGCCCGCGGACGTCGCCGATGGATGGGTACTTCGGAGTGAGCGCCCGCAAGCCGGCGAGGAACTGGGCGCCGCGCTCTCGCGCATTCGCGACGAGGTTCTCGTCCTCGATCACGTCGAGCGTCGCGTTGGCGGCGGCGCAGGCGACGACGTTGCCGCCATACGTCCCGCCGTGGGAGCCCGCCGGCAGCGTGTCGAGAACCGAGCGCTGGGCGACGATCCCGCTCAGCGGCAGCCCGGAGGCGATGCCCTTGGCCATGACCAGGATGTCCGGCTCGACGTTCCAGTGGTTGACCGCGAACAGCTCGCCCGTCCGTCCGAAGCCCGTCTGGACCTCGTCGGCGATGAGGAGGATCCCGTGCTGGCTGGTGATCTCGCGGAGACGCGGCAGGAAGCCCGGCGGCGGGACGATGTAGCCGCCCTCACCGAGGACCGGCTCGATGATGATCGCGGCGACATGCTCGGGGTAGACGTACTGGTGGAACGTCAGGTCGAGCTCGGCCTCCCAGTCGCAGGTACAGTCCTCGTCGGGGTCGTGCGGCCCGCGCGGGGCGCGGTAGCAATACGGATAAGCCGTGTGGTAGACGCTCCCCGGCAGCGGCTCGAAGTGGCCGCGGTAGACGTCCTTCGCGGTGGTCAGGGCCATCGTCTGGCCCGTCCGCCCGTGGTAGCCGTAGCGGAAGCCGAGGATCACCGGCCGGCCCGTCGCGATCCGGGCCAGCTTGACGGCCGCCTCAACCGCCTCCGCGCCGCTGTTCGAGAGGAACGCCCCCCAGCCGTCGCCGGGCAGGACGTGGCGGAGCCGCTCGTACAGCCGTAGCCCGGCCTCGTGGTAGAGGATGTTCTGCTGGCCGTGGAGGAGCTTCGCGGCCTGTTCCTGAACTGCGGCCACGACCCGCGGATGGGCATGGCCGGTGTTGGTGACCCCGATCCCCGACGAGTAGTCGAGATAGCGCTCGCCATCGGTCGTGATCAGCCACGAGCCCTCGCCGCGCTCGACCATGAGGTTCGTGATCCGGCCCCAGACCGGCGGTACGACCGATCTGTCTGGCAGGGGCGCGGTCGGCGCGGCGGCCGGCGGGAGGGCGGTGTCGACCATGACGATCGGTCTCCTGACCTGACGCGGCTAGCGGATCCGGGCGGCTCGGCCCGAGCGGATCGTGGACAGTCCGACCAGCGTCACCGCGCCGAGGAAGATGATCGAGCCGATGACGTTGATCTGGACCGGCAGGGCATTGCGCTGGATCGAGTAGACCCAGATCGGGAAGGTGTTCGTGGTTCCGGAGACGAAGTTGGTGATGACGAAGTCGTCGATCGAGAGGCTGAACGCCAGGAGCGCCGCGGCCATGATCCCGGGGAAGATGAGCGGGAAGGTGACCTTCCAGAACGTCGTGATCTCGTTCGCCCCGAGATCCATCGCCGCCTCCTCGAGCCGGCGGTCGAAGCCGGCGAGGCGGGCCTTCACGGTCACCACCACGTAGCTGATGTTGAACATCACGTGGGCGATGAGGATCGTGAGGAAGCCGGTCGGGTAGAGGCTCGGGACGTTGCCTGCGAGCGGCGGCAGGGCCGTCGCGACGAACAGCGTCAGGAGGCTCGCGCCGAGAACGATCTCGGGCGTCGCCATCGGCAGGAAGATGATCCCGTTGAGAGCGCCCCGTCCGCGGAAGTCGTAGCGGGTCAGGGCCAGGCCCATCATCGTCCCGATGATCGTCGCGATGATCGTCGACAGGATCGCCACCGACAGGCTCGTGATGACAGCGTCGCCGAGGCCGGGCCAGTCGAAGGGGTGCGCCCAGCCGTCGAGCGAGAAGGTGTTCCAGATGTAATTGAACTTCCCGTCGGGCTTGTTGAACGAGAACACGATCATGACCGCGATCGGGATCATGAGGTAGATGATCGCGAGGGTCGTGAAGATCGGCAGGAACCGATGCTGGAGCCCGTGGCGGAACCCGCCCCGCTTCCGCCGAGCGGTAGCGACGGGCATGGTGGGGGCCCGGAGGGACGTGGCGTCCGCCATCAGCCGGTCAGCTGCTCGGTGCCGAGGAGGCGGGCGTAGATCGCCACGGCCACCAGGATCCCGGCCATCAGGATGAACGACAGGGCCGAGCCGACCGGGTAGTCGTTCTGGAGCAGGAGCCGGTTCTGGATGACGTTGCCGATCATCCGGGTGCTCGGATTGCCGAGGAGCTCGGCGTTGATGTAGTCGCCCATCGACGGGATGAAGGTGAGGAGCGAGCCGGCGAACACGCCCGGCAGGGCGAGCGGCAGGGTGACCCGCCGGAAGGCCGCGGCCCGGTTCGCGTAGAGGTCCTCGGCGGCCTCGATGAGCCGGATGTCGATCTTCTCGAGGGCGACATACAGCGGCAGGATCATGAACGGCAGGAAGTTGTAGGTCAGGCCAGCGGCCTGCGCGACGGCCGTGTTCACGATGCTGAACCGGCCGTCGATGAGCGCGCCGTGGCCGAGGATCGGCCAGCCGTTGTCGAGCAGCCCAAGGCCGTGACGGAGCGGCGCAAGGAGCGGACCCTCATCGCCGAGAAGGATCTTCCAGCTGATCGTCCGGATCAGGAAGCTCGTGAAGAACGGCGCGATGACGAGGAACAGGATGATGTTCTTGTACCGCCCACCGCGGAACGCGATCGTGTAGGCCACCGGGAACCCGATCGCCAGGGTCAGGAGCGTTGCGACACCGCCGAACATGAGCGAGTTCAGGAACTGCTTCCCGAACTGGTCGATCGCCGTCACGTAGGCGTCGCCGCTGAAGGTCATCGTGAACCCGGTCTCGAGAGTCCCGGTCGAGATCGAGTAGGTGAACATCTGGATGGCCGGGATCACGTAGAAGATCACGAGCCAGAAGAGACCCGGCGCGAGGAGCAGGTACGGAACGAGGCGCCCGAAACGGCCCCGGAACGTCGGGCCCGTCGGGGCGGATGCGGTCGCTGCGCTCATCGGTCGGGTCGGTCCGCGGTGACCGGGCCTAGGTCCCGGAGAGCTTCGAGAACAGGTCGTTGAGCTTCTTCTCGTTGTCCGCGCTCAGGGCCTGGAACTTGTGCTGCTTCGCGACCACCTCGGGCGTCGGGAACAGGAGCGGGTTCGAGGCGGCCTCGGCATCGATCTTCTTGACCTCGACATCGGCGCCCGTGACCGGCGAGACGTAGAACACATAGTCGGCGATCGCGGCGGCGACCTTCGGGTCGTACACGTAGTTCATCATCAGCTCGGCCGTGTACTTGTTGGCGGCGCCCTTCGGGATCAGCATGTTGTCCGTCCAGATCATCGTCCCCTCGTCGGGGAAGACGAAGTGGTCGTCCTTGCCGGCCGAGGATGCCAGGTCGCCGGACCAGACCATCGCCGCCCAGACCTTCTTCTGCCCGAAGTCCTGGAGGTATTCGTTGCCGGTGAAGCGGAGGCCGGCGTCGACGAGCGGCTGGATCGCGTCGGCTGCCTGCTGGAGTTCGTCGGCGGTCACGGTCGTCTCGTCGGAGGTCACGCCCAGCTTCAGGAGGGTCAGACCGAAGGTGTCGCGCGACTCCGTCAGGAAGGTGACCTTGTCGGAGGGCATGTTCCAGAGGTCGGCGATCTTGGTCGGCACCGCGATCCCGTTGTTCTTCAGGGCGACGGAGTTGTAGCCGATCCCGGTCATGCCGGACTGCCACGGGTAGTGATAGTCGTTGCCCGGGTCCCACGAGGCGTTCCGGAGTGCGTCGCGGAGGTTCGCCGTGCAGTTGGGGACATTCGACTGGTCGATCTTGTCGGCCCAGCCGTTGGCCACGATCTTGGCCGCCATCCAGTCGGTCAGGACGACGAGGTCCCAGCCGGTCGGGAGGCCGCCGACAAGGGCAGGCTTGATCGTCTCGACGAATGCCGCGTTCTCGCCGATCTTCTCTTCGTAGTCGACCTTGACGCCGTACTTCTTCTCGAACGCGGTCAGGGAGGGCGATGCCCCCGGCGTGTACGAGTCGGCGCTGCCGAGGTCGATGTAGGCCGGCCAATTGGCGAACTTGAGCGGCCCGGACACGACCTTCGGCGTGGCCGCGACCGACGGCTCGGGCGCAACCGAGGCGGACGCGCCGGCCGACGGCGTGGCCGCGGCGGCGCTGGCGTCGGCCGATGGCGCAGCCGAGCTGCCGGTCTTCGTCCCGGTGCACGCTGCCAGGAACACCGCGAAGCCTGCCATCGCGCTGCCCTGGAGAAAGTGCCGCCGGCTCAGGTCCGGGTTCGGCGTCGAGGTCGGTTCAGCCATCGGTTCGTCTCCTCGGGGATGCTCTCACGTGCCGCTCAAGGCTGGGTGGATGCCGCCGTCTCCGCGGCGTGGGTTGAGTCATCGGCGCCGCCGTCCCCGTCGGCGGGCACAACGAAGCTGTGGTCGGGGGACCACGTGATCTGGACCTGATCGCCGCGGGCCCAGAGCTCGGAACGGGTCGCGCGTTCGACGTTCTGCTCGTAGACCGTCAGGGTTCCGCCCCGCGATTCGACCTGGTACTGGGTACTCACGCCGATGTAGGAAGCGTCGCGGATGACCCCGGTCAGGCGGTTATGACCCGCCGGAGCCGGCGTCGCGGGCTCACTCAGGCGGATCTTCTCGGGCCGGATACCGATGTTCACCCGGCTATGGCCGTCGACGAGGGCATGCGGGACCCGGATCGACGTGGCGTCGGCAAGACCGGCCTGAGCGTAGTCGCCGTCGCTGCCGGAGATCGTCGCCGGGAGCAGGTTGCTGATCCCGAGGAAGCTCGCGACGAAGCGGGTCGTCGGACGCTCATAGAGGCTCTCGGGATCACCCAGCTGCTCGTAATGGCCCTTGTTCATGACGGCGATCCGATCGGACATCGTCATCGCCTCCTCCTGGTCGTGGGTCACGTAGATGAACGTGATCCCGACCTCCTGCTGGATCCGCTTCAGCTCGCCCTGCATCTGTTTGCGGAGCTTCAGGTCGAGCGCGCCGAGCGGCTCGTCGAGGAGGAGGACGGCGGGGCTGTTGATCAGGGCGCGGGCCAGAGCGACGCGCTGGGCCTGGCCGCCGGAGATCTGGGTCGGCTTGCGGGCCTCATAGCCGGGCAGCTCGACGAGCTTGAGCATCTCGGTGACGCGGCTCTTGATCTCGGCGCTCTTGACCCCTTTGCGCCGCAGTCCGAACGCGACGTTCTCGAAGATGGTCAGGTGGGGGAAGAGGGCGTAGTTCTGGAAGACCGTATTGACGTTCCGCTTGAACGGCGGCAGCCACGTCACATCCTGGCCCTGGAGCTCGATCAGGCCGCTCGTCGGCTGCTCGAAGCCGCCGATCATCCGAAGGGTGGTGGTCTTGCCGCAGCCCGACGGTCCGAGGAGGCTGAAGAACTCGCCGGTCCGGACCTCGAGGTTGATCCGGTCGACCGCCACGGCATCGCCGAACTTCTTGACGACATCGACGAGACGGACGTCGACCTCTGGCAACTCGCGCACTCCCGAAGCACGGGGTCGCTTCTGGCCGTGCCCGAACAGGGCCGGCTTGGGCGACCGAGGGTTGCCGATCCGCGGACCTCCTCCGTGCGCGGGCGACAAGCCGAGGATAGGTGTCGCTGCGATGGGGTGTCAAGATTGCGAGGTGCATGGCTGCAACGGCTGAAACGGTTCGAAATTCGTTGCGGGTCGGCGACGCCCGGTTGTCGAATCGCACGATCGGCCGAGTGGTGCCGTAAACGCGCGCCGCCTGCCCGAACTGGCGCTGATTTCGACACCCGCCGGATCCGAAGCCCGCCTTGCGGTCGTATTCGGGCGCCCCATGACCGAACCGACCAACAAGACGCCGCCGGGGCCTGCCGAGTCGACGTATCGGGCGCCCCATGACCGAACCGACCAACGAGGCACCGCCGAAGCCGACCAGCGGTCTTTGCGGGCCGAGACGGGCGTCCCGGCCCCTTCCGACCGTCCGGGGTACGATGCCGATATCGACGCATCGGCTGACAGAAGGCCCGCGCCCGCCCGGGCGCCACCGAGGCGACATCGATCCAGAGGTTCTCCTGCGATGCCGACGCTCACCGAAGGCGCCATCCTCGACGCGCTCCGCCAGGTCCAAGAGCCCGAGCTGGGCCGCGACATCGTGACCTTGAACATGGTCAAGGACATCGTCATCGAAGGGACGACGGCCGCGTTCACGATCGAGCTGACGACGCCCGCCTGCCCGCTGAAGGACGAGATCGAAGGGAACACCCGGGCGGCCCTGACGGCGATCGGTGTCAGCGATACCACGATCACCTGGGGCGCCATGGTCCGCCGCGCCTCTCCCCGCCAGGCCGAGCAGCTGCTGCCGAACGTCAAGAACGTGATCGCGGTCGGTTCCGGGAAGGGCGGCGTCGGAAAGAGCACCGTGAGCGTCAACCTCGCGGTCGCGCTGGCCCAGGCCGGCGCCGCCGTGGGTCTTCTCGATGCCGACATCACCGGCCCCAACATCCCGATGATGCTCGGGGTCGACGGCCAGCCGAAGGCCGCGTCGAACAACAAGATCAGCCCGCTCGAGCGGCACGGCGTGAAGTGCATCTCGATCCAGTTCTTCGTCCCCGAGGGCCAGCCGATCGTGTGGCGCGGCCCGCTCATCGGCGGAGCGATCAAGCAGTTCCTCCAGGACGTCGATTGGGGCGACCTCGACTATCTCGTCGTGGACCTGCCGCCCGGAACGTCCGACGCCCAACTGACCCTCGCCCAGTCCGTCCCGCTCGGCGGCGCCGTCCTCGTGACGACGCCGCAGGAGGTCGCCCTGAGTGACGTGACGAAGGCGCTGGCGATGTTCAAGCGACTCTCGGTCCCGATCCTCGGCCTCGTCGAGAACATGACCGCCTTCGCCTGCCCGCATTGCGGCGAGCTGACCGAGATCTTCGGCCGCGGCGGCGGCGAGCGGTTCTGCCAAGAGCACGGAATCGACTTCCTCGGCGGTGTCCCGCTCGATATCACGGTCCGCCAGGGCGGCGATGTCGGCGTCCCGGCCGTTGCCCAGCGCGAGCCGGGACCCGCCGCCCGGGCCCTCACCGCGGTCGCCGGCGCGGTGGCCGCCCGGATGAGCGTCCGCGCCGCCGGAGCCGATCCCCAGCCGCTCCTCTCGATCAGCTGAGCCTGGCACGCTAGACTCGCCCCACGGAGGGGGATCGACCGCGCGGCGGTCGGTGGCTCCGCCGAGCTGCGGGCCGATGACCGCCGGATGGCCGCCAGGCCGCCGGTCCCGCCCGTGAACGAGGAGGCGGCCCGAATGCGCTGTCGGGCGTGTGGCGCGGTCGTCGGGGAGAATGCCCGGTTCTGCGAGCAGTGCGGAACCCGGCTTCCATCGACCGACGCCGTTGCCGCATCCTCCGCGAACCCGCCCGGCCAGGCACCGAAGGCGGGCCGGAAGCCCGGACGAAGCTTCGCCCGGACCGAGGGGATGGCCGCCGGATCGGGCGACGCCGCCCCGGCTGTGGCGGGCGAAGTCGACCCGGCCGACAGTGCTCGGCTGGCCCGCGACCCGACCGCGAGCGGGGCCGCCGGCGACCGCCGGATCGTCACCGCTCTCTTCGCCGACCTCGTCGACTACGTCCGGCTCGTGGCCGAGCACGACCCCGAGGAGGTCCGCCGCCTCGTTGATGGCGCGCTCGTCGCGATGGTCGATGCGATCCAGGGCTTCGACGGGACCCGCGAGAAGTTCATCGGGGATGCGGTCTTTGCCGTCTTCGGCTGGCCCGTCGCCCACGATGACGACGCCCTCCGCGCGACGCACTGCGCCCTCGCCATCAGGGCAGGGCTGGCCAAGCTCGAGGACCCGTCCGGCGAGGTCCTCCAGGTCCGGATCGGGATCGCGACCGGCGAGGTCGTCGCGGCTCCCCGAGGGGTGCCTGACGCGCAGGACTGGTCGTTGACCGGGCCCGCCGTGACGACTGCGGCGCGGATTCAGGGCGTTGCCGAGCCTGGCGAGATCCTCCTCGACGAGGCGACAATCCGGGCCGCCCGGCGCGGCCTCGCGATCGAGGATCTCGGGGAGCGCGTCCTGCGCGGCCAGAACCGCCCGATCCGGATCGGGCGGCTGATCGGCGAGGCGGGGTTCCAGCCGTGGCTGCCGCAGGCCGGGTTGCTGGTCGGCCGGATCGACGAGCTGGCCGGCGTCCGGGCCGCGATTGGCAGTCTTGCGACCAACGACCGCGGCTCGACGATCGTGGTCGAGGGCGACGCCGGCATCGGCAAATCGCGGCTGCTCGCCGCGTTCGAGGCCGACGCGCGCCGGGCCGGTCTGGCCTGGACCTGGGTCGACAACGTCTCGTATGGCGCCTCCGAGCCGTTCCGCTTCGCTCGCGCGCTGGCCCAGACGATGGCCGACGAGCACGGGACCGATTCCGGCTCGTTCCTGCGGCAGATGCTGTTCGGGCCGGACGTCGACCCACTCGAGGCGCGCCGCTGGGCGGGCGGGATCGCCGCCGTCGCCCGCGCCGCGCTGTTCTCGGGCTGGGAGGCCGAGGCCGACCTCGCGCCGTCGGACCCGGCCGACATCGCCCGCGATGTCCGGTCGGCCGCGGTCCGCTACTTCGATCGGGTGGTCGAGACGGACGGCCCCCGTATCGTCGTCGTCGACGACCTCCACTGGCTCGACCCGTCGAGCGCGGGCGTGTTCGAGGAGCTCGTCGCGGCATCCGAGCGCCTGGCCCTCATCGTCCTCGTCGGGATCCGGGGCGGACTCGGCCGACCGATCGGCCTGGCCAAGGACCGCGTCCGGACGATTGCCCTGGCGGGGCTCGGTGAGGCCGAAACCGGTGAGCTGGCCCGGGCCGTCGCCGGCGCGGCGGTGGCCCCGGCCGACATCCAGCGCCTCCATCTGCGGACCGGCGGTAACCCGCTGTTCATCGGCGAGACGGTCCGGGCGATCGTCGACGAGGGGGCGATCACCGCGGACGGCCGGCTCGCGATCGGCGACAGTGCTGCCTCCGTGGTCCCGGTCACCCTGCGAGCCCTGCTGGGGAGCCGGATCGACGCGCTCTCGGTCGAGTCCCGGACGGTCCTCCGAGTCGGGGCCGTCGTCGGGATGACGTTCCACGAGACCACGATCGAGGACGTCCTCGATGAGCCGGTCAATGCCACGGTCTATGAACGGCTGGCCGAGGCGGCGATGGTCGTGCCCTCCGACGCGGCCGGCGGCTGGCGGTTCTGCCATCCTCTTATCCACGACGCGGCGTACCGGAGCCTCCTGGCGACGGATCGCCGGACGCTCCACACCCGGGTCGCCGACCGGATCGAGGCCGCCCGGCCGGACGGGCCGATCGGGGTCGTGGCTCGGCACCGGGCGGCGGCCGGCGACGCCGAGCGGGCCGTCCCGCTCCTCATCCGGGCGGCCGAGCAGGCGGAGGCGCTCGGGGCCGCTGCCGAGGCCGCTGCGTATCGCGCCGCAGCGGCAGATCTGACGGCGGGCGTGCCGGCCGCGGAGATCGGGTTGGAGGCGAGCAGCCCGCCCACGAGAGCCACGCCGACGACCTGATGCCCGGCTGATCCGGCGAGATCGAGGTCGTCGAGTCGCCCGGTCGCCCCCGTCACCCCGGGCGGTCGCCCCCGTCACCCCGGTTTGTGGGCCTCTCAGACGATCCGGATTCCCGTCAGGTCCGCTGCCGCCGTTCCGTCGGGCCCGCCATCGTGCCGCTCCTTGTCGGTTTCCGGCCGGCGCCCGGCAGCGGTGACCTCGATTGACAGCCCCGGGTGACCCGCCAGCGCCCCTGGGCGAGCGGCGCAGGCGCGGTCGATCCGATCCTGGAGCTCGGCCCGGTAGTGGACGAGGACGACGCGCTCGGCGCCGGCCCGATCGGCCATGTCGATCGCCTCCTCGGCGGTCAGGTGGCCGCGGCGTGGGTCGTCGAACCGGGAGTCGACCAGCGTCGCCTCGGCGACCACGACATCAGCTCCACGGGCTGCCTCGACGAACGCATCGCTCGGCCCCGTGTCGCCGCTGATCGCGATCCGCGCTCCGTCGGGGCCGGTCACGATCGCGCCCCACGCCGGGACATAGTGCTGGCCGGGCACGAACCCGATCGTCAGGTCGCCGACGTGAATCCGATGCGATGGGTCGTATTCGAGGAGGCTGTAGGCATCGTCGAAGAAGTGCGGCCGCTCACTGATCGCGACAGCGAGGGCGTCGAGCCGGGCCTTGCCGCCGGGCGGCAGGAGCACCGGCAGGTGGGCGCCGGCGACGCCCTCCCACGGCAGCAGGTAGCGCAGTGACACCAGGTCGATGTAGTGATCGGCATGCATATGGCCGATGACGATCGCGTCGAGCTCGCGCGGCTCGCGGATGCCCATCAGCTCCCGGATGATCCCCTGGCCGCAGTCGATGAGGATCGTCGTCGTGTCGGTCTCGATCAGGAGACCGGAGGCGGGCGTCTCGGGCTGCGGCTGCGAGGTGCCGCTCCCGACCAGGGTCAGGCGCAACGAACAGGACCGGGGGGGATCGGCATGCGCGGATGGTCGCACCGGCCGATGGGTTCCGTCGAGTCGATTCGCGACGGGCGGCGTGTCCGGCCATTGACAGGCGGGCGTGGCCCACGGCCTTGCGGCCGGCGGAATCGGGAAGGAACCTCCGGGTGTTCGCCACACCGGACCGGTTACGATCCCTTTGATGGTTGACACCGAGTCAATGAGTGATGCTCTCGCCGCCGTCCCGCTCTTCGCCGGCCTCGATGGTGCGGGCCTCGCCAATCTCGTCCGGGGGATGCGGATCCGCCGCTTTCGCCGGGGCGAGACGGTGTTCCACGTCGGGGACCCGGGCGACGCCCTCTTCATCGTGATGTCGGGCTCGATCAAGATCACCCTGCCGGCGGACACCGGCGACGAGGCCATCCTCGCCACCCTCCGGCCTGGCGACTTCTTTGGCGAGCTCGCCTTGCTCGACGGTGCGCCGCGGTCGGCGACGGCGGTCGCGATCGAACCGACCGAGACATTCATCCTGGCCCGCGACCGCTTCCGGGGGCTGATCGCGACGGAGCCGGTGATGCGCGAGGCCTTGCTTGCAACCCTGGCAGCCGAGGTCCGCCGGCTGACCCACCACGTCGAGGAGTTGCACTTCCTCGACATCACGGGCCGGCTTGCGTCGCGGCTCGCCCGCCTGGCCGGCGAGCCCGGGGCCAGTCGTCTGGCGGACGGCGCCGTGCGTCTGGCAGGGCCGCTCACCCAGGGCGATCTCGCGGCAATGATCGGCTGCACGCGGCAGAGCGTGAACAAGCTCCTCGGATTGTTCACCGACGACGGCCTGATCCGCCTCGAGCGGGACCGGATCGTCGTCCTCGACCTCGACGGGCTGAACCGGACCGCGCACCGCTAGGTCGCGACCCGCCGGCCCCCGTCCGGGCCAGCCGCCCGCGTCCAGGCCCGCCGAGCCGCGTCCAGGCCCGCCGAGCCGCGTCAGTGGGCGCGGATCGCCCGGAGCAGCACGTCGGACGCGGTCAGGGCGGCCCGGATCCGGCCATTCGCCCCGCCGAGGAACACCACGTGCCGCTCGCGCTCGACCCAGTCGGGTCCGGTGGCGACGATGGACACGGTGGTGTCGGCACCGCGCGTCCCGACTCGTACGCCGATGCCGAGCTGGGCCTCCCCGAGCTCGGCTGCGCGGCGGGCGAGGTGCTCGAGACCGGCCGCGCTGCGGTGGGCCGCCGCGGTCGCCGTCCGGGAGGCGAGCGACTCGGTGAACGGAAGCCAGTCGCGGTCGCCGAGGAGCCGGGCGAGCGAGCCCGCCGTGCCGACCTCGACGAGGCCGAGGCGCTGGCCGCGCTCATCGAGGGCCGCGCCGATCGCGTCCGGCCAGGACGTCTCACCTTCCGCCCAGACGTTGGCGCCGAGGAGCGAATGGACGTGGTCGGTCGCCGCGGCGACTCGCTCGGCCGCGCTCGGCCCGCCGGCCGCGGACCCTTCGTCGCGGGCCGAGATGCGGACGTCGACGGCGTCGCTCCGGGCGTACGTCGCCACGATCGGGTCCGTCGCTCGCAGGAGCGCTTCTCCGAGCAGGTCCGCGACCTGCGATTCGCCGATCCGGGCGAGACGCAGCGTCCGGCTCGCGACCGGAACGCCGGCGCCACGGGCGGCGAGGCGGGGGAGGACGTGGTCGGTCCACATCGGGCGCATCTCGCGGGGCGGTCCAGGGAGGGCGACGATGACGCCGCCGTCGGGCCGGGCGACCCACCAGCCGGGAGCCGTCCCGTTCGGGTTCGGGAGAGCGGTGACCGACGGCAGCAGCCAGGCTTGCTTTAGGTTCATCTCGGGAAATGGCATCCCCCGCCGCGACCACAGCTGGCGCAGCCAGGTCTCGAGGGCGGGATCGACCACGGGCTCCTCGCCGACCACGCTGCAGATCGCTTCCCGGGTCAGGTCGTCCGGGGTGGGCCCGAGGCCGCCGGTGGACACGACGAGATCGGCCCGGGCGGCGGCGCCGCGGAACGCGTCGGCGACCGTCGCGAGATCGTCCGGAACGGCCTGAATCCCACGGACGGCCAGGCCGGCGCCGGTGAGGCTCCGGGCAAGGTCGCCGGCATTCGTATCGCGGGTATCGCCGACAGTCAGCTCGGTGCCGATGCTGAGCAGCGCCGCGGTCAGCAGACGGCGATCGGGTGGCATGTCCGCAGACTAGCGCAGCCGGATCGACGTTCGGCGTCGTCCGACCCCTCGGCCAGTCTGTCGCTCATCGACCGCAATCCGGGTGGCCCCCGAACGCGCCCCAGCCGACCGAAACGTCCGAGTACCATCGGCTGAGGTGTCGCGGAACCTTCGCCCGGTGCCGCCCGGCGGCCGGGCCGACGAGTCTTCTGCTACCGCTGCGGTGATCAGCGGAACCCGCGCCAGAGGCGGCCGGATGCACGATCTCGAACAGAGCGGCTTCTCGGAGTTCGATCGCTGGCTGGCCCTGGCTCAGCGGACCCGGGAGCTGCTCGACGTCGTGCTGGGGGAGGGGACCCTGCCGGACGGTGGCGCCGCCTACCTTGCTGACGAGACGTTGCCCCACGTCGAGGGCGTCCAGGCTGGGTTCGTCGGCTGGCTCCGGAGTGATTCCGCCGGTGTTGCCGAGCTTCGCTACCTCCTGGTCCGGGTCGGACCGATGCGCGTCGAGCGCCCGGCGGGCCATGCCGAACGGATGGCCGCAGCCGCCGAAGCGGCCGCCGAACTCGAGGTCGCGGCCCGGACCGGCCGGCGGCCGGCTGCTGCCCTGCGGCGGGCCGAGCCGTGGAACCTGGCGGCCCTGGCCCACGCTCGGCTCGTCCTGGCGATGTTGCCCCGCCTCGCCGACGCGGAGGTCCGGTTCCCGGCGGGCCGGCGGACCTATGCCGACATCCCCGTGCCACGCGGGCCGGCCGAGCTGTCCGACCGGCTGGAGGAGCTGGAGCGCGCCCTGTGGCGGACAGCGACCGGCCATCGTCCCGATCCGCGCGATCCGGCCTTCCGCCGCGCCTACGGTTTCTTCGACGCCGCAGATCGGCTTGGCCATCGCGTGTTCGGCAGCGCGGCCTGATCCTGAACGGGCTGCAGCTGCAGGGTCCGTGCAATATCCGCCGACCGCGACGTAGCGCGGGCCGAACCCGCCGTCCGGCTATCATGGGCCCGGTCCCCAGCCACCCCGACGGGAGCCCATCCTGGACGATCCGCTGAATCCTGCACCTGCTCGGACCGCGTCCGCGCCCCCCTCGCTCGAGCCGCCGTCGGCGGCGCAGCCTCCAGTGGACGGGCGTCGATCATCGTCCGCCCCCGATGCTCCGGGCCTCGGTGAGCAGATCGGCGCCACCAGCGAAGCGGTCAAGCGCTTCGTCGGTGCCCATGTCGGGCTCGCCAAGGCGGAGTTCGGCGATATTGCGGACGCTGCCAAGCGTGCGGCCGCGTTCGTCGGCATCGCGATCGGCGCGGCGATCGTCGCGGCCCTGATCCTGACCGTCGGCCTGCCGCTCTTCCTTGGCGAAGCCTTCTTCGGATCGATCGGCTGGGGCATCCTCCTCGGCCTCCTCCTGCTGACCGCCGTCGCGCTGGCCGCGATCGTCCTGGCCCTTCGGCCGGGGGTCCAGGCACCAATCGGCCGGGCGTTCCTGGTCGGGCTCGTCGTCGGCGTCGTCGTCGGCGTGGTTCTTGGCCTCAACCTGACGAACCGGGGCTGGTCGGCGCTGGCCGACGCGATCCTTCCAGCGGTGGACCCGGCATATCGGCCGCTGGTGCTCGCTGTCCTCGGCCTCGCCCTGGTCGGAGCGCTCCTCGGGGCGATCTTCGGCGGAGTGACGGCCGGCGGCGGAGCGGCGATCGGGGGACTCTTCGGCGGGGCGGTCGGCGGCCTGTTCCTGGGCCTCCTGACCGCGTTCGCGCCGGGCCCGCGAGTCGGCGCCGCGATCGGCGTCGCGGCCGGGCTCATCACCTGGATCGCGGCGATGGGCGCCGGGATCGCCCGCAGCGGGTTCGACATGGATGCACTCAAGGACCGGTTCTGGCCGGCCCGGACCATCGAGGCAACGAAGGAGACGATCGAGTGGGCACGCGAACGGACGCCGCTCTCGCGGAAGTCGTAGCCGCCCGCGCGGACCTCGCGGCGCAGGTCGACCGCCTCGAGGCCGCCGGCCGCGCCGCGATCGACGTGCCGGCCAAGATCCGGGCCAACCCGGTCAAGGCCGCGGGCGTCGCCGCAGGCGGGGCGTTTCTGGCCGTCGGCGGCCCCAAGCGGCTGTTCCGGCGCGCCCGCCGGGCGATCACCGGCAAGGAGGCGGAGCTCCCGTCGGACCTGTTGCCCAAAGACGTCGAGAAGGCCCTCCGCAAGATCGGGACCGACGGCTCGAAGGTCCGCGGAACCCTGGAACGCGACTTCGCGAAGTACCTCGACGAGCGGGCGAAGGAGCGCAAGAAGGAGGGCGTGACGGCGGCGGTCACCGGGATCGCCGTGTCCGCCCTGCGCCCGATCGCGATGCGCCAGGGCCGTCAGCTCGCGGAGCGGATGCTCAACCCCGACGGGCCCGGGTTCGCCGACCAGCTCGACAAGATCCGGGCGCGCCGCACACCTGGGGGTTCCGCCGCGAGCGGGGGCGGGCCGGAGGACGCCGGGCTGTAGCGGGGCGCGGGCCGCGGGACGCTCGGCTCTCGGCGCCGGGATCAGGCGCCGCGCGCCGCGTCGCGGTGGCGGGAACCTGTCCAGATGGCCAGATGCCCACGAGCGGAACGTGCGGCGCAATCGACCGGGCCTGCGCGGACCTGCCGCGCCCCGACGTGGCCTCGCGTTAGCCCTCAACGGCTAACCGTCCGGTTCGACCGGCCCTCCAGGACGCGTTGTTCTGGCTCCGCGTTCCGTGCATGGGAATCTGGCCAAGTCCGGATGCGCGGCAGCGACCCAAGGCAGCGGCCCGCGGCAGCGGCCGCGGCAGTGGCACCGTCCGACACGCGGGGACCCGAGTCGACCGGCGCGCCCCGTTTCCCCGAGCGCGTTCACGGAACCAGGCTCCCCGCTAGACTCGGCGGACGGGCGAGTGGCGGAATGGCAGACGCGCCGGCTTTAGGAGCCGGTGTCGCGTGAGCGACGTGGAGGTTCGACCCCTCTCTCGCCTACCACCCGGCGTTGCCGGCAGATGCGGTTCGGCTCGCCGGCCGCGGAGGTGACCATGCTGACGATGGCCGTCGGGCACAGCGACGACATCGACGCCGCCGAGGCGATCGCGATCGCCATCGGGCAGTGCCGGGCGCAGCTCGGCGGAATCACGCCGCAGGCCGGCGTGCTCGTCGCGGCGTTCGACAGCTTCGGTCCGTCGCTCGTGGCGGCCGTCCGCGAGGCGTTCCCCGGCGTGGCACTCATGGGATCGACCTCGTCGGCCGAGATGACCTCGACGAGCGGCTTCCTCGAGGATTCGGTGTCCCTGGCGATGTTCGCCTCCGATGCGATCGACGTGACCGTCGGGTTCGGCGTCGGCCTCGACACGGATGTTGATGGCGCCTGCCGGGCTGCGATCGCCGAGGCACGCTCGACAACCCAGCGCGAGCCAAAGGTGTGCGTCGTATTCGCCGACGGCTTCATCGCCGAGCCGCAGCGAACTCTTGACGCCCTCGCCCGGGCGTTGCCGGACGACGTCGTCGTCGTCGGTGGCGGTTCTGCCCGTCATGACCTCGGCTCCGGCGCGCCGTCGTGGCAGTTCTGCAACGAGCGGGTCTCGAGCGAGGGTGTGGCGGTCCTGCTGTTCTCCGGGCCGGTCGGGTTCTCGATCTCGGTCGGGATGGGCTGGCGACCGCTGGGGGCGAGCGGGACGATCACGAAATCGAGCCCGGGCCGGGTCGACGAGATCGACGGACGGCCGGCCATGGAGTACATCGCCCGCTATCTCGACGTCACCGGCCCGGCGTCGTTCGGGAACCCGCTGGCCGTTCGCGAGCAGGGGAGCGACAAGTCCTATCTCCGTGCGGTCGTCGGTTCGGAACGGGAATCCGGTGCGCTGACCCTGTTCGGCTCGATCCCGGAGGGCGCGACGGTCCAGCTCACCACGGCGACGACGGAGGACATCCTGGCGGGCACGAAGCAATCCCTGGCCGAAGCCACCTCGGACTTCCCGGCGGGCTTCCGACCTGAGGCCGCGATGATGTTCTCGTGCGCGGTCAGGAGATTGTTGCTCGGTTCGAGGGCGAACACGGAGGTCGAGCTCGCCCGGGCCGAGTTCGGTGCGACGGTGCCACTCGCCGGCCTCTACTGCTATGGCGAGATCGGCCCGATCGCGGGCTCGACCACGAGTCGCTTCCTCAACGACACGTTCGTGACGCTCCTCCTCGGAACGTGACAGATCCGCAGGCCCCGGATGTCGAGCCGTCGCCCGAGTCGCTTCGAAGGGAGTCGGCGAGGCTGGCGCGACGGGTCGGGCAGCTCGAGGCGACGCTTCGCCAGGTCGAGCTGGCGCGCGACACGAACAGCCACCTCCTGGACCGGATCATGGCCGAGCTCGAAGTCGAGCGGGCGAGGTCCCGGGATCTCCTGCTGAACATCCTTCCGCAGCCGATCATCGACCGCCTCAGCGCCGGCGAGCGCCTGATCGCCGACCGATTCGATGACGTCACGATCGTCTTCAGCGACTTTGTCGGGTTCACCGACATCACATCCCGGCTGTTGGTCGCCACCGTCGTCGCCTCGCTCAACCGGATGTTCTCGGCGTTCGACGCGGCCTGCTCCGAGCTCGGGGTGGAGAAGATCAAGACGATCGGCGACGCGTACATGGCTGCGGCGGGACTGCCGGGCTCCAGCTCGCGCTCGAGCGCCGGGCACGTGGCCGCGGCTGCCGATCTGGCCATCGCGATGCGGGCGGCGGTCGACGACTGCGGCCCGCCCTGGCAGATCAGGATCGGCATCCACAACGGTCCGGTCGTGGCCGGGGTGATCGGCACGAACAAGTACGTCTACGACGTCTGGGGTGACGCGGTCAATGTCGCGACCCGCCTGGAGTCGACGTCGGATCCGGGCCGGATCCAGGTCTCGGAGTCGGTGGCCGCTGCGGCGGGCGATGCGTTCACGTTCGAGCCGCGTGGGCTGGTCGAGCTCAAGGGCAAGGGCGCGAGCCGGACCTGCTTCCTGCTGGGACGGGCTGCGATCACCTGAGCGCGGCTGGAAGGCTTGGCTCCCGCGCCCACGTGGCGTGAGATCGGCCGGCAGGCCCCGACCATGGGCCGGCTCGGAGCGACCGCTCCGTTCGCCAGCCTTCCCTATACTTCGGCGGCGATGCAGATCACCACGACTCCCGCTCCCAAGAGCACGATCCTCGTCGAGGTCGAGGTCCCGGCCGAACGCCTGGCCCAGGCCGTCGGCGAGGCGACCCGTGCCCTGTCCCGCCGGACCAAGGTCCCGGGCTTCCGTCCGGGCAAGGCGCCGCGCGGCGTCCTCGAGGCCGTCCTCGGCCACGGCGCCGTCCTCGAGGAAGCCGTCGACCGGCTTGTCCAGTCGGCCTATCGCGACGCCCTGATCGAGAAGGAGATCCTGCCCCTCACCAACGCCGACGTCGAGATCGTCCAGGCGGAGGAGGGCAAGCCGCTCATCTTCAAGGCGACGGTGCCGATCCGCCCCGAGGTCCAGCTCGGTGACTACGCCAACTTCAATTTCCGGCCTGAGATCGAGACGACGGACGAGGCCAAGGTCGACAAGGTCGTCGAGGAGCTCCGCGACCAGAACGCCTCGCTCAGCCCGGTCGAGGAGCGCGGAGCCCAGAAGGGCGATTACGCGGTCATCAAGTACGAGGGCACCCGCGACGGGGTCCCGTTCGAAGGTGGTGCCGCCGAGCGAATGCCGCTGATCATCGGCGAGGACCGCCTCATCCCCGGTTTCGAGGATGAGCTGGTCGGCCTGACGATCGGCGACACAAAGGGCTTCGACATCACCTTTCCGGCCGATTACGGGGAGGAATCGCTGGCCGGCCAGAAGGCCCACTTCGAGGTCGAGCTGCGCGAGCTCCGCGAGAAGATCCTGCCCGAAGCGGACGACGACTTCGCCCGCTCCATGGGCGACTTCACCGACCTTGCCAACCTCCGGGTCGAGGTCGAGAAGCGGCTGAAGCGGAATGCCCTCGACAAGGCCCGCCACTCGTTCTCGGACCGGATCATCGAGTACGCCGTCGCCAACGCGACGATCGACCTGCCCGACGTCCTCCTCGAGCAGGAGGTCGAGGTCATGCACGACGAGTTCCGAAGCGCGATGGCCCGCCAGGGGATCACCGAGGAGGCCTACGAAAAGGTCTCCGGCAAGACCCACGAGGATCTCCACAGTGATTTCCGGCCCGACGCCGAGAAGCGGGTCAAGGTCCTCCTCGTTCTGAGCCGGATCGCCGAGACCGAAGGGCTCGAGATCTCCGACGTCGATGTCGAAGCGGAGATCGCCAAGGGCCGTGAGCGCTACGCCGGCGACCCCAAGCTCGCGAAGTACTTCGAGAGTGACCGCGGCCGGAACTACATCCGCTCGACCCTCCGCCGCAGTCGGGTCGTCGAGAAGCTCGTCGACGACTGGCTGGCGGCCCACCCGGACCACCCGGCGATCCCGCACGTCGAGGACGGCCCGGCCGACGTGGACGACGACCAGGCCCGCTCGGTGGCGACGGTCGGCGCGACGGATCCGGGCTCCATCCTCGCGGCCGACCCGAACGACCACGTCCAAGACCATGACCACGCCGACCGCGACCACGACCTCGCCACCACGGACGAGCCGGCACCCGCCGGCTGACCGCTCACAGCCCAGCCCCTTCTTCGAGACAACCGGGAGATCCCAGATGCTCGTTCCGATGGTCATCGAGTCCAGCAGCCGTGGTGAGCGCGCTTACGACATCTACTCCCGTCTGCTCCGGGAGCGGATCATCTTCCTCGGCGACGCGATCGAGGACCACGTCGCGAACCTGATCATCGCCCAGCTCCTGTTCCTCGACTCCGAAGACCCGGAGAAGGACATCAGCCTGTACATCAACTCGCCCGGCGGCGTGGTGACGAGCGGTCTGGCGATCTACGACACGATGCAGTACGTTCGGGCACCCGTCGCCACCATCTGCATCGGGATGGCCGCCTCGATGGCGGCGGTCCTGCTGGCCGCCGGCGCGCCCGGCAAGCGCTACGCCCTGCCGAACGGCCGGATCATGATCCACCAGGGCTCCGGTGGGTTCCGTGGCGCCGCTCCGGACGCCGTGATTCAGATGAAGGAATGGGAGTACCTCGTCCAGCGCAACCACGAGATCCTCGCGAATCACACCGGCCAGCCGCTCGAGAAGGTGATCCAGGATACGAATCGGGACTATTTCATGTCTCCCGACGCGGCCAAGGACTATGGCATCATCGACTACGTCTACACGGCCACGGGTGATTCGCTGATCGCCCGGGCGCACGACCTGGGTCTCAGCGGCGGCGAGGGCGGCGGCGTGCCGAACGCGGCGACCGAGGAAGAAGAGGCCAAGCTGGACGACAAGTCCGACGGTGACAAGTCCGACGGCGACAAGAAGACCAAGAGCTAGCAGGCAAGGAGCCCGCGATACCGGTGACCACCAGCAGCTCCACCAAGGGCCCCAAGGTTCCGTACCGCTGCTCGTTCTGTGGCAAGAGCCAGGAGCAGGTCCGGAAGCTGATCGCCGGGCAGGGCGTCTACATCTGCGACGAGTGCATCAACCTCTGCCAGGAGATCATCGAGGAGGAGATGCTCGAGGCGCCGAAGGCCAAGCCGTCGGTCGCCAAGCTCCCCAACCCCCGCCAGATCAAGTTCGCCCTCGACCAGTACGTGATCAGCCAGGACCGGGCCAAGAAGGTCCTGTCCGTGGCGGTCTACAACCACTACAAGCGGGTCAACGCCGGCAACGCCGTCGACGAGGTCGAGCTCCAGAAGTCGAATGTGCTGCTCGTCGGGCCGACCGGCTCGGGCAAGACCCTCCTCGCCCAGACCCTCGCCCGCGTCCTCGATGTGCCGTTCTGCATCGCCGATGCGACATCGCTGACGGAGGCCGGCTATGTCGGTGAGGACGTCGAGAACATCCTCCTTCGGCTCATCCAGGCGGCCGATTTCGATGTGGCCCGAGCGCAGCGCGGGATCATCTACATCGACGAGATCGACAAGATCGCCCGCAAGGCCGACAACCCCTCGATCACCCGCGACGTGTCGGGCGAAGGCGTCCAGCAGGCGCTCCTGAAGATCCTCGAGGGAACCGTCGCGAACGTCCCGCCGCAGGGCGGCCGGAAGCATCCCCACCAGGACTTCATTCAGATCGACACGACGAATGTGCTGTTCGTCTGCGGCGGTGCCTTCGACGGGCTCGAGAAGATCGTCGAGGAGCGCGTCGGCAAGCGCTCGATCGGGTTCGGCTCGGATGCCGGCGTGTCGAGCGCCGACCGCGGCAGGATCCTCGAGCGGCTGATGCCGGAGGACCTCCTGAAGTTCGGTCTGATCCCGGAGTTCATCGGCCGCCTGCCCGTCATCGTGACCCTCAACGCGCTCACGGCCGACGACCTCGTCCGGGTCCTGACCGAGCCGAAGAACGCGGTCACTCGCCAGTTCCAGAAGTTCCTCGGGCTCGACAAGGTCGAACTCGTCTTCACCGAAAGTGCCCTGCGGGCGTCGGCGGAGGTCGCCCTCGAGCGGAAGACCGGCGCCCGGGCCCTGCGCTCGATCGTCGAGGAGGCGCTGCTCGAGGTGATGTACGACATCCCGGAACGCGGCGATGTCCGCAAATGCATCATCACCGAGGAGACGATCCGCGAAGGACGTCTGCCGCTGCTGCTGACGAAGACCGAGGTCGACAAGGGTGTCGACGAGACGAACTACTCGGAGTGGCTCGCCGAGCGCGGCGAGACCGCCTGAGGCCAGGTCCGCGGAGTCTCGGCCGGCCCGGGACCCGGAACCGCACGAACCGCGCCGCTGGGCCGCCCCCGCCCCGCCGGATCGCCTCGCCCGGAACGTCCACCTCGCGGGTCTTGGGATCCTCGGTTTCGAGCCGGTCTACTGGCTCAACCAGCCGTGCAACAGCGAGTTCCTCTGCGCCCCGTTCCTCGGGATGATCACCCTGATCCTGTTCGTGCCCGGACTGTAGTCGCCAATGGATCATCGTGACCACGTCGCATTGATCCGGGACGGCGTCGAGGGCGCCGGACCGCGCTGGCTCGAGCTCGGGGCGGGGGAGGGGGCGTTCACTCTGGCGCTGGCGGAGCTTATCGGACCGGCCGGGTCCATCCTCGCGACGGACCGCGACGACCGCGCACTGCGGATGGCCGCCGGTGCTGTCGAGCGATCGTTCCCGACGGTCGCGCTCGAGACCCGAGTCTTCGACTACACGGACGCGATCCCGTACGGACCGTTTGACGGCGTGCTGGCCGCGAACACGCTCCACTTCGTCGCTGACCGCGACTCGACGCTCCGGGCGATCCGCTTCGCGCTCGCTCCGGGCGGCCGGCTCGTCGTTGTCGAGTACGACGCGGACAGCGGAAACCCATGGGTCCCGCACCCGTTCTCGTTCGAGATGTGGCGGACGGAGGCGATGCGCGCGGGTTATGACGAGCCCCGCCGGATCGGGCGTGTCCCGAGCCGTTTTCTCGGCGCGATTTATGCGGCCGTCAGCGAGGTCGGAGGGCCCGACCGCTGAGTCGGCGCGCGGCCGGGAACGTCGACCCACCCGGCTGGCGAGACGGCTGGCGGGACCGCCCCGGAGCCCGTGCTACACTCCCGCCCTCACGGCAGGGACCGAGAAGAGTAGGCCCGGGTCGGCCACGGAGCGAGCGCGAGACGGTGCGAGCCGCGCAGGCACGACGGGACCGAAGGTCGCTCGCGAGCCGTGCGGCCGGCGCCCGATAGCGCGCCCAGAGGCGACCCGGAGACCGGCGTCCGCGATGAGCGGACCGCCCCGGAGTGCGAACCAGCAGGTGGTACCACGACCCCGTTCGTCCGCTGGACGAGCGGGGCGTTCGATTCCACAGGGGCGACGATTACGATGACCGACACGACCGACACCACCGAGACCAACCCGGCGGCGCTGCCGAAGGCCTACCGGCCGGGCGACGTCGAGAACGCGATCGCGGAGCGCTGGCTCGCCGCGGACGTGTTCGCGCCCGATGGCGCGGGCTCGCGAGCAGATGCCGGCGCCGAGCCATTCACGATCATCCAGCCACCGCCGAACATCACCGGTTCGCTCCACCTCGGCCATGCCCAGCGCGCCGCGGTCGAGGACCTCATGACCCGGCACGCCCGGATGACCGGCAAGGCCGCGCTCTTCCTGCCCGGGCTCGACCATGCGTCGATCGCCGCCCAGTTCGTCCTCGACGGGATCCTCGCGAAGGAGGGCCTGAGCCGCCAGAGCCTCGGCCGCGATGCGTATCTCGAGCGGATGCAGGAGTTCGTCGCCGCGACCCGGGCCGTCATCCTCGGCCAGGAGCGGCGGCTCGGCGCGTCTCTCGATTGGGGCCGCCTGCGGTACACGATGGACGACGGCTCGGCGAAGGCCGTCCGGGCCGCATTCAAGATCCTGCACGACCGCGACCTGGCCTACCGGACCGAGGCCCTCGTCAACTGGTGCCCGGGCTGCCGGACCAGCGTCAGCGATCTCGAGGTGGTCTCGACGCCCGAGACCGGCACGATCTGGTCGATCCGCTATCACCTGATTGACGAGGCGACCGGCCAGCCGCTGACCGGGCAGGCGAACACGATCACGGTCGCGACCACCCGGCCGGAGACCGTCCTGGGCGACACCGCGGTCGCCGTCCATCCCGATGACGCGCGCTATCGGGCCCTGGTCGGCCGGCACGTCCGGATCCCGTTCGTCGAGCGGGACGTGCCGATCCTCGCCGACGATGTCGTGGATGCGGCGTTCGGGACCGGCGCGGTGAAGATCACGCCGGCCCACGATCACGACGACCACGTGACGGGCCTGCGCCACGGCCTGGCGATGCCGACGATCCTCGACGATGCGGCCGCGGTCGCCAACACGGGCACGAAGTACGACGGGCTGGATCGCTACGCCGTCCGGACCGCGATCCTGGCGGACCTCGCGATCCTGGGTGACCTCGCCGGGGAGAAGCCGCACGAGATGGTCCTCGGCCGCTGCCAGCGCTCCGACGATGTGGTCGAGCCGCGGCTCAAGACTCAGTGGTTCATCCGAACCGCGCCGCTGGCGGCGAAGGCCCTGGCCGCGACCCGCGAAAGGCGGACGCGGATCGTGCCGGAGCAGTTCGAGAAGACCTGGGAGCACTGGCTCACCAACATCCGCGACTGGAACGTCTCCCGCCAGCTCTGGTGGGGCCATCGAATCCCGGCCTGGTACTGCCCCGACGGACACGTCAACGTATCGGCCGAGGAGGCGGGTCCCTCCGCCTGCGATGCCTGCGGTCGCCCGGCGGCCGAGCTCCGCCAGGACCCCGACATCTTCGATACCTGGTTCAGCTCCGGGCTCTGGCCGTTCTCGACCCTCGGCTGGCCCGACGACACGGCCGACTTCCGGCGCTTCCATCCAACATCGGTCATGGAGACCGGCTACGACATTATCTTCTTCTGGGTGGCCCGGATGATGATGCTCGGGATTGAGCTGACCGGGGTGGAGCCGTTCCACACGATCACCCTGTCGGGACTGATCCGCGACCCGCTCGGCCAGAAGATGTCGAAAACGAAGGGCAACGTCGTCGATCCGCTCGCGGTCATGGAGGAGGCCGGGGCCGACGCGCTCCGGTTCTCCCTGATCCACGGCGCGAGCGCCGGCCAGGACCAGCGGTTCGGACCGCAGAAGCTGGAGCTCGCCCGGAACTTCGCCAACAAGCTCTGGAATGCAGCGCGTTTCGTCCTCGGTGCGCGGCCGGACGAGGTCGGGCCCGACGCGCCCAGGGTCGCGCCCGACGATGCCGACCTCGGCCCAGCGGAGCGTTGGATCCGGTCGCGCGCCGCGGCCACCGCCCAGGCCGTGGACCGCGGCCTCGCCGAGTACCAGTTCGGCGAGGTTACCCGCGCCTTGTATGAGGGCATCTGGTCGGAGTTCTGCGACTGGGGGATCGAGCTGGCCAAGGTCCGGCTGGCCGACGATGGCGCCTCGCCGACCGAGCGCTCCGCCACCTGGTGGACCCTTGTCGATGCGCTCGACCGCTACCTCCGCCTCCTCCACCCGGTCATGCCATTCGTGACCGAGGCGATCTGGGCCGCGCTGCCACGGCGGGCCGGCGACCCGGATCTCCTGATCGTCGCCGCCTGGCCGGATGCGGACGGGCGCGACCCGGCCCTCGACACCAAGATCGGCCAGGTGATCGAGACGATCGTGGCGATCCGGAACGCGCGGGCCCAGGCCGACCTGCCGGCCGGAGCCTGGCTCGAGACGCACCTCCTCGCGCCGGGCGATGCCTTCGACACGTTCGAGGCGATCGCATCCGCGATCGCCCGCCTGGCCCGGGCGCGGCCCCTGACGCTTCACCGCGCCGCGAGCGGCCTGCCCCGTCCGGCGGGAGCGCTCGAGATCGTCCTGCCCGCAGGCGACATCGAGGCCACCGTCCTGCCGCCGGCGACGAGCGAGGACACCGCCGGGCGCGACCGGGCGCGACTGGAGAAGGAGCTCGTGGAGGCCGAGGGTCATCTCGAGGCGGCGCGCGCCCGGGTTGCCAACCCGTCGTTCACGGACAGGGCGCCGCCCGCGGTCGTCGAGGGTGCCCGGACGCGGGCCGCGGAGCTCGCGGAGCAGGTCGCCCGGCTGCGCGAGCGGCTCGGCCGCCCCGGTTAGGGCGAGCCCGACCCGTCGATCCGGAGGTCGGCGACGACCGGCCAGTGATCGGACGCGTCGCCCGCCTCCCGAGCGACCCGGCACGACTCGACGGCCAGGCCGCGGACCCGGACGTGGTCGATCGCCCACGCCCCGCCTGACTGCCGGCCCGGATCGTCGGTCGCGAGGCCGGCCGCTGCGAACGCGTCGGCGAAGCTTTCGCCGAGCGACGCGAGCTCAGGTGCGTCGACGGGCGCGTTGAAGTCGCCGGTCAGCACCGCCCGCCCGCCCCCGACCCGAAGCGCGTCCCGGACCGCATCCGCCTGGCGCCGCCGCTGGGCGCGCCCGATGTAGGTCAGGTGGGTCGTCGCCACGAGGATCGGTGCGGGTCCGGGCCACGTCCCGCCGACCACGCAGCGCGACTCGCGGTGGCCGGCGTCCGCGTCGCCGTAGGGGACGCCGATCAGGGGGTGTGGCGCGCCGGTCCGAGGATCGAGCGCGTCTCCGGTCTCGACCGGATCATCGTCGGCCGCCCGCGGCAGGCCGATCGCGAAGCCGTCCCTGAGCGGGACGCGGCTGAGGATGGCGTTGCCCCACATCGCTGACCCGATCGCGCGGCCGGTCTCGGGCTCCACCAGCGGGAACGAGTGGACGGCTGCGTACCGGGCGTGGAGGCCGGTGAGCCTGGCAAGCTCGGCGGGTTGGTCGTGGACGTTGCCGTCGAGGGTCATGATCGTGACCTCCTGGAGGGTCACGACATCCGGTTCGAGGCCGCGAATGATCGCGCCGATCCGCTCGAGCCGGTCGGTCCGGACGTGGCGCCACCAGGCCGGTGGGAACGGCTCGCCGGGCCCGATCGCGGCCCGGATGTTCCAGGTGACGGCGCGCAGGCGCCCCGGCCTGGCCGGAGCGCCTGATACCGGATCGACTACTTGACCGATCCCGCGAGGAGGCCCTGGACGAAGTAGCGCTGGAGGCTGAAGAACACGATCAGCGGGACGATCATCAGCAGGAACGCCCCGGCCGCCAGCAGGTTCCACTCGGTGCCGTACTGGCTGAGCAGGTTCTGGATCTTGATGGTCATCGGGAAGTTCGTGTTCTTCTGGACGAACACGAGGGCCATCAGGAGGTCGTTCCAGACCCACAGGAACTGGAAGATCCCGTACGCGGCGATCGCTGGCACCGAGAGCGGGATAACGATCGTCCGGAAGATCCCGATGTCGCCGGCGCCGTCGATCCGGGCGGCCTCGATCAGGTCGCGCGGCAAGGTGATGAAGAAGTTGCGGAGCAGGAAGATCCCGAACGGCAGGGCGAACGCCGTGTGGACCAGCCAGATCGCGAGATAGCCCTGGGTCCAGCCGAGCGGCTTGAACAGGTTCAGGACCGGAATGAAGGCGACCTGTGCCGGGACCATCAGGAGCGCGACGACGATCAGGAACAGGCTGTCGCGGAACGGGAAGCGGACCCACGAGAACGCATACGCGGCCATCGACGCGAGGGCCAGCGGCAGGAGCGTCGAGGGGATCGAGATGATCAGGTTGTTGAAGAACGAGCCGAGCAGACCCTGCGCATTGAGGACGGCCGAGTAGTTCTCGGTCGTGAAGCGCAACGTCGAGAGGGTCTCCCACCAGCCGGTGGCCTGGATGTCCGTGCGCGGCCGGAACGAGGTCACGAGCAGTCCGATCGTCGGCGCCAGCCAGATCACGGCGATCAGGCCAAGGGCGATGTGGATCGGCGTCCGGCTGATGGCTTTCACGATTCGTCCGCTGAGCGTCTTCGGGCGCTCACCGATGGCCGGGGCGACCAGCGCGTCGCCGCTCATACGACGGACGCCTGGCGGAAGCGCCGGATGTTGAAGACCATCACGGGGATGAGGATGATCAGCATCACGACCGCGACCGCCGCCGACTTCCCGAAGAGACCGGCATTGAACCCCTCCTGGTAGAACGTGAACGCGATCACCCGGCTGGTCGTTCCGGGGCCGCCGTTGGTGAGAACGTAGATCAGGTCGAAGAGCTTGACCACGTTGACGAGCAGCGTGACGGCCAGGACCGACATCGGCAGGCTGACCATCGGCAGGATGATCCGGAAGAAGATCTGGCGCTCGGTGGCGCCCTCCGTCCGGGCCGACTCGAGGATCTCCGCCGGAATGCCCTTGAGGGCGGCGGACAGGATGACGGTCGCAAACCCGACCGAGCCCCAGATGCCGACGGCGATCAGCGCGGCATTCACGAAGCCGGGGTCGCCGAGCCACGAGATCGGGCCGACATGGACGACGCCGAGGAGGGCGTTGAGCAGGCCCGTCTGCGAGTCCGGCGAGTAGACGAACTTCCAGATGACGGCGAGGGCCGTGGCGGCGATCGCCATCGGCAGGAAGACGATCGCCTTGATGATCGACTCGTAGCGGACCCGCGAGGCGAGGGTCGCGACGATCAGCCCGATGACCAGCACGAAGCCGGTGTAGAAGATCATCCACAGGACGTTGTTCCAGATCGCGCCCGACGGCGGGAAGTGGGACAGGTCGATGAAGTTCGGGTCCTGGGTGAAGAGCGTCTTGAAGTTGTCCAGCCCGACCCACTGGGTGAACTGGCCCTGGCGGCCGCGGTTGAAGGCGAGCGCGATCGTGTAGATCGTCGGGTAGACGAGAAAGACGATCAGGAGGACCCCGGCCGGCGCGAGAAACAGGAGGGCCGCCGGTCGATTCGTCTTCTCGGCTGAGACCTTGGGTGCCTTCCCGCGCCCCTGACCGATCGCAACCTGGTCCTTCACGAGTTCAATGGGCTCTGGTGCAAACCCCATCAATCCCTCCTCGGGCGGGAATCGGAAGCGGGAGGCGCGTTGCCTCCCGCTTCCGGATCGAAGCCGCTACTCGTTCTTCCAGGCAGTCTGGACCTGGGTCTCGAAGGAGGCCCAGTCGACAGTGTCGCCTGCGATCGCCTTCTGGAGCACTGCGCCGAGATCGGGAGCGCCAGCCGGCAGGAGGTCGGAGCCGTCGAAGCGGACCGCGCTCGCGCCGGTCACCTGAGCGGCTTCCTTCTTGGTGGTCTCGTTCGGATAGACGGACACGTCGACCGTCTTGACCGGCGAGATGATGGCGCCGGTCGCGGCCCACACATCACCGGCGTCCTTGGTCGTCATGTACTCGACGAACTCCTTGACGCCCGGGTTGGTCGTCAGGGCTGCGATGACGTCGCCACCGATCGTGACCGGCTTGTCGGTGTTCGTGATCGACGGGAAGTCGGTCCAGTCGATCGTCTTGCCGATCTCGAGGGCCTTGTTGACCTGGCCGGTGGCGATGCCGCCGACGAAGCCGCCTTCGTAGTAGACGCTGCCCTTGGCGTTGGCGCCGAAGACCTGGCCGATGCCGTCGACCCAGGCGCGCCCGTTGGCTGCCTTGATTCCGCCGAGGACGAAGTTGTCGTTGAGGACTTCCTTCATCGTGTCGACAGCGGTCGCGACGCTCGCGTCGGTCCACGGCAGCTTGCCGCTGAAGAGCTGGTCGTACTTGTCGGGTCCGGCCTGGCGGATGTAAATGCTCTCGAACCAGTCGGTGAGCGTCCAGGTGTCCGGCCCGGTCCCGAGGCCGAGGGGCGCATCGCCCTTGGACTTGAGGGTGGTCAGGGCTGCCTTGAACTCATCCCATGTCTTCGGCGGGGTGACGCCGTCGGCCGTGAAGGTGTCAGGCCGATACCACAGCGTGCTCTTGCTGTTGAACTTGACCATGATCGCGTACAGGTCGCCGTTGACCTTGCCGATGTCGAGCAGGCCCGGGGCGTAGTTCGCCTCGAGCGCCGTCGGATCGATGCCGAGATCGGAGATCTTCTTGATCGAGCCATCCTTGGCGAAATGGCGCAGGAAGCCGATGCCCGGCAGGATCGAGACGTCCGGCGGGTTGCCACCGGAGATGCGGGTCTGGAGCACTGTCGCGTAGTCGGTCCGGATCGACTCGTACTTGGCGGTGATTCCGGTCTTCGCCTTGAACGCGTCGAGAACCTTCTGGAAGTTGTCCTGCTCGCTGCCGCCCCACAGGGATGTGACGGTGATCGTGCCGCCGGTGACGGCGGAGCCGCCCGCTGACGGGCTTGCACCGGTGTCGACCGAGGCCGGCGGGGTGTTGCTCCCGCCCGACGTCGGGGCGGGCGTCGCGCTGCTGCCGCAGGCTGCGACGATCAGGGCTGCCGCAATCGGCAGGGTCAGGAACCGCGGGAATTTGGCCATCGGCCGTCTCCTCCTCCTCGCTGACGCCACCGGCAGGGCCAGTGTGCCCGATCCCGGATCGAGCTCCGTCAGGTGTCGATACCCACACCTCGTGGGGCTGCTGCCCGGCATGGGCCGGGTCGTGGTCAACGACGTCCGATCGCCTGCCCGCTGGACCCCGGTGCATTCGCCGTTGTCGGCTCAGTGCGGCCCGGGACAGTTCGGTGGCGGTCGAGCGCATCGCCGCGCCGGATCGTTGGATCCGCCGCGAGACTAGGCGCGCCTTCTCAGCAATGTCAACGGTACAGCGCCATTGCGGTTCGGGTACAGGCCCGTCCGACCGCGGCCGCCCTCGTCAGCCGGGTCTGCGCGGTGCTGGTCAGGACGGCCCGACCCGCAGACGGACCGTGCGAAGCTCCCACGCACCGAGCTCGAGGCTGAGCGCGCCGTCGGCGTCGAGCCCGCGCTCGGGACCGGGCCGGCCGAGAAGGTCGACATCCCGGACGGCCAGGATCCGCGGGCCGGACAGGCGGGCGGTCGTCGCGGTGGCCGTCTCGGCCACGACCCGGACCTCGAGCTCGTCGCCGCGCCGCCGGACCGCCGACAGCACCACGCCGTCGCCGTCGAGCCTGAGCCCGGTGGTCGCGGCATTCGCGGCATTCGCGGCATGCTCGGCTTTCGTTGCGCTCCCTGCGGCATCGTCGGCCGCCGATGAGGCGCCGCTGCCTGCTGCCTGGACGAAGGCGAGCTGATACTGCTCGGCCAGGCGACCGGCATCGGCGTCGCGCCACGATCCAGCGTGGGGCAGGATCCCGAACGCGAAGCGCCACGGACCGATCATCTGAGCGCCCGGGACCGGCACCTCCGGACCGGCCGGATCCTCCCGGAACGGATTGTCGTTGCGGCTGATCAGACCGGTCGATCGGAGGAGCGTGAGGGCCAGCTCGCGCCCGTCGACGAGCTCGTACTCGGTCACGTGATCCAGGAGGACGGTGGCTCCGGCGGCGTGGACGAAGCCCCGCGCCGGGAACGTCGGCGTCGGCACCTCGCCATGTCCCGCCTCTTCGGTCAGGCCGCGATCGACGACTGCGAACTGGCCCTCGGCCGACGAGTGATCGGTTGGCGCGGGCAGGGGCAGGTGCCAGCGGACCCGGTGGTCGCGGGCGGGATTGTCGAACGCGACCGCGACCCGGACGAAGGGTTCGCCGATTCGGAGCTCGATCGTGGTCGTGACCTCGACGGCAGCCGTGGTCTCGCTCCGGCTCGACCCGTCGACGCTCAGGCCCACCGGCCAGTCGTAGGTGGCGGCAACATCCAATGTGCCGCGAAGCGGACCTGGCTCGCCCGCCGTCACGCGCACTGCGCTCGGGACCTCGACGCGGGTGTCGGCCGCCGGCGGTCCGTAGTTGTAGGTGTCGCCGAAGTCGCCGCCATCGACGATGCGGCCGGCCCCCACGAGGTGACTGCCGCCGCCCTCGATCTCGAGCCGGCCGTCGGCGGCGACCGCCACCGAGACCAGTCCGTTGCCGATCGAGCGCGGACCTGCAACGACCGTGGTGGGCGCGTTTGGCGCGTTTGGCGCGTCGAGCGCGTCGAGCGCGTCGAGCGCTCCGCGGCCCTCGACCGGGCGGACCGCGACGGCTGCGAGGGGCGGCGCCGGGACAGCGCCCAGGAGGCGGCGCCGATCACCGCGAACGACGGTGACCTTCCAGGCCTCGTCCGGATCGGCCGTCGTGGCGTCCGCGACGGCGTCGAGGATCGAGTCGACGTCGAAGTCGAGCGGGGCGGCGGGGTCGTCCAGGCGGAGGATCAGCTCGGGCGAGACCCCGGCGCGGACGATCTCGTGACCATCGAGCGAGTGGCCGAAGAGCTCACGGCCGTGGAGCCGTCGGGCAAACAGTTCGGGGACCTGGCGCCCGGTCAGCACCAGACGACGGAGAACCGTCTCCGGCCGCTCGATCAGCTGGGTCGGAACGCGGCGGCCATCCTCCAGTTCGAGATCGACCGTGGACCACGCGGCCGGAACGTGGACGTCGATTTCGACGACGTCGGTCCTGGCGAACGGCGACGGATTCACGACGACGACGCTGCCCCTGGGCACGGTCGCGGCGAGCGGACGCAGGGCGGCGGCGACCAGGCCGCGGCCGATCTGGATCGCCTCGGCGTAGCGGCCGAGGACCTGGTCGACGACGACGTCCTGGGAGCAGCCGCAGATCGAGTCGTGGGCGGAGTTGTCAACGAGGCGACGCCAGGCGAGCTCCAACAGCCGTTCCGGCCAGACGCCGCCGTGGAGCGCCGCAAGCGGTTCCGCGTAGCGCTCGAGGATCCGCTCCGCCCGACCGGCCGCCTTCTTCACGTCGATGCGGGCCGAGGTGACGTTCATCAGCATGTTCGCCCGGGCCGCCGATCGAAGTTCGCCGGTCCAGCCCTCGAGCGGCCTGGCCTCCACGCCGAGTTGGTCGAGAGGGGCGGCGTCGACGCCGCCGATGTACGCGCTCAGCGTCTCGATCCGGACCTCGATGTCGTCGCGCCGGGCGTTTGCCGCCGCGACGATCGTCGCCAGGCGGGGGCTCGGGACGGCGTGATCCTCGCCGTACATCGCGAGGATCGAATGCTCGCCGTAGAACGCCCGGGCCGCGTCGGCGTACCGCTCGACCTTCTCGGCCAGCCGGTCGGGGACCGCCAGGAGGTAGGCCCCGTTGCCGTACCCGCCGACAAGGTACTCGGCCCGCACGGACGAGCCATCGGGCGCGGTCCAGATGAACGCGTTGCGATCGATCGCCGCCGGCACCCCGCGCCAGACGACCGCATGGTCGATCCCGGCCCGGTGCAGGATCTGGGGCATCTGGGCGACGTGCCCGAACATGTCCGGCAGGTAGCCGACGGCCATCGCCCCGCCGAATGCTTCGGCCGCGTGCCAGCCCAGCTCGAGGTTCCGCAGGATCGTCTCGCCCGAGACGAGGAACTCGTCCATGAGGATCTGCCACGGCCCGATCGCCAGTCGGCCCGCGACGATCAGGCGTTCGATCCGCTGCCGGCCGGCCGGTCGGATCTCGAGGTAGTCATCGATGGTCGCGACCTGGCCATCGAGGGTGAACGCCAGGCGCGGATCCGCGTCCATCGAGTCGAGTAGCTGGTCGACGAGCTCGACGAGGCGCATCCGGAAGACCTGGAACGGCTCGTACCACTCGCGGTCCCAGTGGGTGTGCGGGACGAGATGGATGATCGTCGGCGCCGCGGCGCTGCGTCCCTCGGTCACGTGGCCCTCTCCGCGGCCTCGCCGCCGTGGAACCGGACGTCCTTGAGGGCGGCCTGGTAGGGATCGAGGACGTTCGCGGCGATCGTGACCCGGACGCGGGACGGCAGCCGGCCGACGATCAGGACCGTCGGCGGCGAGGCTCGCTCCGGCCGGACGTCCACGTGATCGATGACCAGGGGCAGGTGGGCCGCCTGGGCGACGGCGCCGACCGCGGGGACGCAGACTTGGATCCGGCCGCCGCCGAACCCGGCGGCGCCGACCCGGATCCGGCTGCCGCCGCGGACGAGGTCGCTGAAGATCATGGCCGCCGAGTATAGGAGGACCGGCCGCCCGAACGCGCCGCGTCCCAGAACGCGCCGTGTCCGGACCCGGGGCCATCGGGCGCTCTGCTCGGCTCGGCCTGGGGAGGGCATCCTCCGCATCGATTGGTGAGTCACCTGCTGACTCGGAAACGACAGTGGGCCGCCTGGCCATGTCGCAATTCCGGCCCATTCAAGCGCGATACGGGCCGATTTGAGTCAGTGCCTGACTCAGGCGCCGCGCTGCGGACTTGAGGCGGTCCGAGTACACACGATTGACGGTTGCGCGAGCCCGTCGCCAGACTGCACATCCATGACCGACCAGTCGCCGACCCGACCCACGACCCCGGACTGGCGCGACGGCGTCGTCTACCAGATCTACCCGCGCAGCTTCGCCGACACGGACGGCGACGGCGTCGGTGACCTGCAGGGGATCGTCGCCCACCTCGACCACTTCGGCGACGCCGGCCTGCCGATCGATGCGATCTGGCTGTCGCCGATCTATCCGTCCCCGGGTCGCGACCTCGGCTACGACGTCAGCGATCACGCCGCGGTCGACCCGCTCCTTGGCAGCGAGGCCGATTTCGACCGGCTCGTCGCAGCCTGTCATGAGCGCGGCCTGAAGGTCATCCTCGATCTCGTGATGAACCACACGAGTGACGAACACGACTGGTTCATCGCCTCGAGGGCATCCCGGGAGGGCCCGTATGCCGACTTCTACCTCTGGCGCGACCCCAGGGGCTTCGATGGGGACGGCCAGCCGATCCCGCCCAACAACTGGGTGTCCTTCTTCGGCGGCCCGGGCTGGGAATGGGTGCCCGAGCGGCAGCAGTTCTACTACCACACGTTCCTCGTCGCCCAGCCGGAGCTGAACTGGCGCCACGCGGCCGTCGAGGCGGCCCAATGGGCGATGGTCCGGGGCTGGCTGGCGCGCGGTGTCGATGGCTTCCGGCTCGATGTGTTCAACGCGTTTCTCAAGGATCCGGAGCTGCGCGACAACCCGGTGATCGAGGGAGATTCGCCGTGGACCCGCCTTGACCACCGCTTCGACATCGACCAGCCGGACTTCCCCGAACTCATCGAGCGCTTCCGGGCAATCGTTGACGAAGCACCGGGACGGATGACGATCGGCGAGCTCTTCTCGCGGGATACGGACCTGGCGGCGAGGTACGCCCGCGACCGCCACATCGTATTCGATTGGTCGCTGATGGAGTCACCCTGGACCGCGACGGCGTACGGCGCTTCGATCGATCGCCGGGAAGCCATCTTCGGACCGGAGATCTGGCCGACGGTCGCGCTCTCGAATCATGACCGCGAGCGTCAGGCGACCCGGCTCGCGGCGTCGGTTGGTCGCGATCGCGACCACGACCACGATGCGATCGCGAAGGCCGCGGCTGTCGTCGTGCTCGCCCTTCGGGGAACGCCGTTTCTGTACTACGGCGAGGAGATCGGGATGACCGACGTCGACATCCCGCGCGGGGAGATCGTCGACCCGCCGGCGCTCCGGGCCGGTCCCGACTTTCCGTGGTACGACCGCTCCCGCTGCCGGACGCCGATGCAGTGGACGGGCCGGCCTGGGGCGGGCTTCACCAGCGGACGACCGTGGCTTCGACTGGCTGACGACGCCGGCGCCCGGAACGTCGCCACCCAGGCCGTCGACCCGGATTCGGTCCTCGCTGCCTACCGCCGACTTCTGGCGTTCCGGGCGACCGCCGAGGCGCTCCGGACGGGGACGATGGAACGGCTCCCGAGCGGAACGGAGGATGTCCTCGCCTGGACGCGGACCGGCGGCGGCCAGCGGCTGCTCGTGCTGGTCAGCTTCGTCGGGGAACCCAGAACCATCGATCTGGCCGGCGCGGCCGGGATGGACGAGGCCGCCTGGGCGGCGCGCGTCGGAACGCATCACGCACTGCCCAGCGTTGATCCGGGCGGCGTCCTCCGGTTGCGGCCCGACGAGGCGGTGATCCTCGAGGCGACCGACCACTGACCCGGCCGCGCGCTGGCCGCAGCGAATGGCGAAGCCACAGCTACCATCGGCCGCCGCGAACCGTGTCGACCAACCCTCGGGCGACGCGGGCCGAACGTACTCTGACCGACGCCGCATCGCCGCTGCTACCATGACCCGCGTCCGGAACTGACCACTCGGAGTCCCTTCGTGCCGCTCGATTTCCTCAAGCGCCGAAACGCCGCAGATGCCCCCGCCCCGGGTGCGGCGATGCCACAGCCCGGGTCGCCGCGGAGCGCGCATGCCGCGATCACGCTGCCCGAGGAGGTCGTCGCTCAGGAATACCAGCTCAAGCTGTACTACGCGGGCAAGTCGAGCGAAGGCGTCCGGATGCAGGCCGGCCCGAACGCTCTGATCGAGTTGCCGTCGATGCTCCACGGGCTCGCCAGGACCGAGATCGAGGTCGTCGAGCCACTTCCGATCGAGTTCAGTCAGGCCACGCCGATCATCGCCCGGCCGTCGGAGGCGATGCAGTGGCTGAATGCCCACCACGTCCACTCGCCGGTGACCCGTCACGCCCTGGTGGTCCTCGAATCGATCGACGCGATCGACCTCGCCTTCGACACCTTCGTGTGCACCCTCCTCGAAGGTGAGGTCGACACGAGCGGCTACCCGGACTATTCCGCCGTCGTCGGCGGGGTGGCAGCCCACTGGGATGAAGCGACCGGCGACATGATCGTCCGTTCGGTCGTCGGCTGGGGTGGCAAGGGCGTCCGCGGTGACACGGACCGGATCGCGGCCAAGCTCCTGGCCGGAATCCTCACGAATGTCCTTGCCAACCAGTACGCACTCGGTCTGACGGCGGTCGACCGGCCGGTGCCCGCGGCCGGCCGCGGCGGTCTTGTCTGTGCCCACTGCGGGTTCGCGTCGGCGCACGAGCGGGCGTTCTACTGCCCGAAGTGCGGCATGCGCCTCCTCCGCGGCTGATCGGTCAGGGCCCCCCGTACACCGATGCCGACCTACGACTACCTCTGCCCGAACGGGCATCGATTCGAGGTGATCCATTCCGTCACCGCGAATGGTCCCGAGACGTGCTCCGTGTGTGGCGCGAGCCCGGTCCGAAAGGCGTTCACGGCGCCGACGATTCATTTCAAGGGGACCGGTTGGGCCAAGAAGGACCGCAGCTCCTCTGCTCGGTCATCGACGGCTGCGTCCACACCGGCGGCGGAAGGCACGGCGGGTTCCTCGAAGACGACGGGCGAAGGCGTCAAGGCGAGCGGCGCCGACGGCGGCGACGCCAAGACGGGCGGCGGATCCAAGCCGGCCGGTGAATCGACCGGCGACTCCGCCTCCGGACCGTCGACCTCTGGCTCGTCAGCCTCGAGCGGCAACGCGGCGGCGACCGACTGATGGCGCCAACCCCCGCCGACTGGATCAGCCTCGGCGAAGCCGCGGAGATCCTCGAAGCCGCGAACATCCACTTCAAGGCCTCGACGATCGGTGCCTGGGCCCGGACCGGCAAGCTCCAGAGCATCAAGCTCGGTGGCCGCCGATTCGTCCGCCGTGGCGAGGTGCGGGCCCTCCTGACACCGCCGCGGCGCGTCCGGGCGAGCGACCTCCAGCCGAGCCTGTTCGAGGAGATCCAGGGCTGACCGACGTCGGGCGCGGCCCGCGTCCGGCTCGTCGCGCCGCGCTGCGCGACCGGTGGATGGCCGTCGCGACGCGGCTGATCGGCGCTCCGCGCGTGGCGATGGCGAGCCGCGTCCTCCAGCGCTTCGGCGCGGTTGACGGCGGCCTGCTCGCCGCCGGCATCGCTTATAACACGGTGCTCGCGCTGATCCCGATGGGTCTCGTTGCCTCGGGTGTCGCCGGGCTCGTCCTGAAGGATCCGGCGTCACGGGCCGATGTCGTGCGGTCGATCGCCACCTTCCTGCCACCTCTTGCCGGGGTCGTGGACGACATCGTCGGCGGGCTCGCCACCGCATCTCCGTCGGTGTCCGTCGTCGGGCTGCTCCTCGCCGCCTGGGGCACGTCGCGGCTGTATGCGTCCCTGGAGTCGGCGATCGGCCAGCTCGATGCCGGCGCGCCCAGGCGCAGCCTTGTCCGGCGGACCGCCCGTCGCCTCGGATCGGTCGGAGTGCTCGTCGCGATCGTCCTTGCCGCTCTCCTCGTCACGCCGAGCCTGGCCATCGCCCTCGAGATGAGCGGCGTCGGCCCCGGCCGGCCGTTGCTCGACGGGCTGCTTGCCCTGCTGCCGCCGATCGTCGGCGCCGTCGCTTTCGGAGCGATCTACACGATCGTGCCGTCGCGCCGTCCAACGTGGCGAGCGATGGCGCTTCCGGCCGTTGTCGGCGCCATTGCCGTGGTCGTTCTCACGCGAGTCTTCGTGTATGTCGCGCCGCGCGTCTTCGGGGCGAACCTCGTCTACGGAACGCTCGGGGCGATCCTCGTCGGGTTCACCTGGCTCGACCTCGTCTTCACGATCGTCCTGATCGGCGGCGCGTGGGTTCTCGAACGCATCGCGTCCCCCGAGGCCGCCGTCGCCTGAGGGGCCACGCTGCGGAACCGTACGCCGGAGCGCCGCCCCATTCCCGAGGACGAGGACCGAATCCCGGCGGCTCGGCGATCAGCCCTGACGGGTTCCGCAGCGGCGACAGAACCGGGCCGTGGCCGACAGCGACAGACCGCAGCTCGAGCAGGGCTGGACACCCGCGGGGGCGCCTGCGACTGGAACCGCTGCTGGCCGGCTGAGAACCTCCTGGGCCGAGGCGGCCCAGAGGGCGTCGCTGGACGAGCGGTGCTCGCGGTCGGCGAGAAGAGCCATGGCGGGGGAGTCGACCTGGTCCGGGCGGACCGGCCACTGGGGCACGCCCGGCGGCTGCGCGGGTGCCCCTGGTGCGGCGGGTGCGATTGGGGCCACGGGCGCGGCCGGTGCGGCGGGTTGGCCCGCGTCGGGCGCGAAGATCTGCCACGTCGGCTGCGGGACGTGGTCCGTTCGTGGCTCCACGGCGGCGACTGGCTCCGGTGCGGTCACGGGTGCTGCGGCGGGGCCTGGCGCCTCGGTCGCAGCCGCCGCGTCGGCAACGGCGGGTGCCTCGGTCACGTCCGGCGCGGCCATGGCGGGGAGCGGGAGGGCCGGTTTTGGCTCCGCCGCGACCGGCTCCGCCGCCGTGACCGGCGTCGGCGATTCGGCCGCCGCGACCGGCTCCGCCGCGACCGGCTCGTCTACCCCAACCTGCCCGTCGGACACCGTCGCCGCGGCGGCGACCAGCTCGGCGCCGGCGACCGCCGAGTTGGCATCGAGGCCAGCCTCGAATGCCGCAATCTCCGCGTCGATGTTCTGGCCAGGCCGGAACCGCTTCAGCAGATCCGCGGTCCGCGACGTCCCGAGATCCGCTCGACCCTCGACCGTTGGCGGGAGGGTCTGACCCGTTCCGGCGATGGCCGGTGCCGGATCGGCGGACAGAGATTCGGCTGCGGCGACGGGCTCGACCGCCGGACTGCTCGTCTCCGTCGGGTCGGCCGTGGCCGGGTTACCGAGGAACGTCGGCTTCCAGATCGGGGCCGAGATCGGCGTTTCACCGCCGACGGGTGCCGCGTTCGCCGGAACGGCGTCGTCGGCGTCGGCGGTCGCCCCGCTGTCTGGACCCGCGGCGGCTGCACCCCAATCGGTCGCTCCCTCCTGGGCTGGCCATGGGTCCGGGAGCGTGTCGGCGCTCAGCGGCCCCGCAACCATCGGCTCAGGTTCGAGGACCGGGGTCGGAGTTTCTCCGGAAAGGAAGGCAAGTCGGGCGGCCGGGTCGATCTCGGGGATCTCGCCGATGTCGGCCGCGCCACCCCACGGATCCGTTGACTCCGAATGGGCATCGCGGGCGTGACCGTTGCCGTTGCCGTTGGAGGCCGCCTGCCCCGGCGCGGAGAGGTCGATCTCCGGCCACGCTTCGGCTTCGATCCGGACGGGCTCGAACGCGGCCTGATCGGGGAACGGCGCCGGAAGGACCTCCTGCCCGAGATGAGGAGCACAGGTGAGACAGCGACCTTCGGCCGCGTTCCAGCAGTTGCCGCAGGTGTATTGGCGGCACGTCATGCAGAAGTTGAAGGTCGAATGGAACGCGTCGAGCTGATGGCTCGTCAGCTCCCGCTCGTCGTCGTTGCGGGCGGCGGCCATCGCCTCATCGAGCGACGTGTCGTCGCTCATGACCCAGTTCTTCATTCCCTTTGACAGGGTCTTGATCTGGCCGAGGCGGCGAGTCTTCCGGGGCGCGGCCGATTCGAACGTGTAACGCGTGCCGCAGCGCTCGCAGAAGGATTCGGTGAGAATCTCGGGCATCGTGCCCCCGGTTGACGCGAAGGGATCTGTCGGAGCCGAACGGCTGGCCGAACGAGGCGAGAGTATATCGCAGGCCTGTTTGAGCGCTCCCATCGCTCGTACGGGAACAACCGGGACGATGGTCCCGGCCGAGCGCCGGACCGATGGGCGGCGGCATCCGTTCACCGATCCGCGCCGCCGCCTCGGTCGCCGTCAAGGCACCGTCGCGCCATCGTCCGAGGACGTCGATCCGCTGGGGATCTCGTGGGCCCGACGTCAGGCCCTCCCTCATCTTCGGAGACGGACAAAATCACTGAGCAGTTGTCCCTGACAGATTCAGTGAGCAGGGACATCCGCCGGGACCTCTCCGATCCGTCTGTTAGACTCCGCCGCCGACATGGGACCCCTTGCCGCGGTCGAGCGCTTCCTCGAACGACTCTTCGAGCGCCAGTCGGCGCGGATCTTCAAGACGGCCATCCGGCCGGTCCAGGTCCAGCGCCGGCTCGAGCGGGTCATGGAGGGCGATCGCAGCCGTGACGGCGCGCGGACCGTGGTCCCTCACCGGTTTGTCGTCCGTCTCCACCCGGACGACCTCGCCGGCCTGCGGGCCTCGACCCCGGGGCTTGCGGCGCTCCTCGCTGATGCAGCGCTCGCCTTTGCCCGAAGCCACAGCTACACCATCCTCGACCGTCCCGTCGTCGCCATCCGGTCCGACCCGCTGGTCGCCCCCGGCGACATCGCGGTGGACGCCGCAGATCCGCACGCCGTCGCGGCCGAACGTGACGACCCGCTGCCGCTGGACGAGGCGGCCAGCGACGGGCGCCTCGGGGCAGCCGTCGGCGATCAGACGGCCGTGTTCGTCATCCCGGACGTCGACGGACCGCGGGCGACGATCCGCGAGATCCGGCCCGACCAGTCGAGCCGCTCGATCGCGTTTGACGGTCGGCCGCTGACCATCGGCCGGGCCGCGGACAATCGGCTGGTGCTACGCGACGGCCGGGCCTCCCGTCATCACGCCCGGATCGACGGCCGGCGGGGGTCGCTCGTCCTGTCCGATCTCGGCAGCACCAATGGGTCGTTCGTGAACGACCGCCGGGTCGACTCGATCGCTCTCGGAGAGGGAGATCGGATCCGGATCGGGACGACAACATTGCTCATCGAGGCGATCGACACCGGGGCTCCCGAGGCACGCGAGCGGGCCGGTCAATCCGGCCAGCCCGACGCGCCGGCGATCGATCCGTCCGATGGCGAGCTCGCCGGCTGATGGATCCGTTCCTGATCACCGTCTGGGTTGTCCGGCTGGCCTTCCTCGGCCTCCTCTACCTTTTCCTGTTTCGGATCGCCCGGGCCCTGGTCGGCGATCTTCGGGCCGCCGCGCGCGAGCCCGGGGCGGAGCTCGGCCGCCTCGTCGTCGTCGTCTCGCCCGCCGGCGAGCCCGAGGAAGGCACCTCGCTGGCCCTTGACGCCATCGCGACGATCGGGCGCGACGTCAACAACGCGATCGTCGTCGAGGACCAGTTCGTGTCCGCCGAGCACGCCATCCTCACGTTCCGCGGGCGGGCCTGGTACCTCGAAGACCTCGGCAGCACGAACGGGACGTTCGTGAACGGGGCCCTCGTCGAGGGCGTCAGCCCGCTCGTCTACGGCGACGTCATCCAGGTCGGTCAGGTCCGGCTCCGGCTCGAGCGCCCCCGGGCCGATCGAGCGCGCCGATGACCGCGGCCGCCCGGAACCTGCCGTCGATCCTCGGGCCGATCCGGCCGCGGCCGCGCGGTCGGGAGACGCGCCTCCTGGGGCTCGTCGCGATCACGATCCTGGTCGGCAGCGTCTCTCTGGAGCTCGCCAAGGGGAGCACGAACCCGGGTGAGTCGCAGGGGCTCAGCCCGGCCAACCCGCTCCATCTGGCGGTCTATCTCGGCCTGATCGGGGTCGCCCATCTCGTCCTGATCCTGTCCGGGCGGCGGCTCGACCAGATCCTCCTGCCGACCGTGGCGATGCTCGGCGGCATCAGCCTGCTGCTCATGGACCGCCTGCCGCAGGGCCTGGTCTCGCAACAAGTCGGTCCGTGGGAGCTCGGCCTCGGCGACATCCAGCTGGCCTGGCTGATCCTGTCCTTCAGCCTCGCCACGGCCCTCGCGGTCACGGTCCGCAGCGACCGCTGGCTGCGGCTGTACAAGTACACCTGGGCAGCGGCCGGCGTCGCCTTGCTTGTCGCGACGTATGCGTTCGGCGACGACATCAACGGCCAGCGGCTGAGCCTGAGCCTGGGCCCGATCAGCGGCCAGCCGGCGGAGCTCCTCAAAGTGATCCTCGTCGTGTTCCTGGCCGGCTACCTGTCCGAATTCCGGCCGCTGCTCGTCGAGGAGTCGACAAAGGTCGGACCGATCTCGCTGCCGCCTCTGCCGTTCCTCGCCCCGATGGTCGCGATGTGGGCGATTGCCCTGGGCCTGGTCGTCGTCCAGCGCGACCTTGGCGCCGCGCTGCTCTTCTTCACCGTGTTCCTCTGTCTGCTCTACACCGCGACCGGGCGGGTCGGCTACGTCGTGGTCGGGGTCGTCCTGTTCCTGGCCGGCTCGTACGTGATGTACCGCCTGGTCCCGACGGTCCAGACCCGCGTCGACATCTGGCTCGACCCGTTCACGACCGCGAACGGCAACGGCTACCAGGTCGTCCAGTCCCTGTATGCCTTCGCCCGCGGGGGGCTCCTCGGAACCGGTCTCGGGGCGGGCCTGCCGACGATCGGCGGGCACCTCCCGATTCCGGCCGTCCACACGGACTTCCCGCTCGCCGCGCTCGGCGAGGAGCTCGGACTTGTCGGGGTGATGGCGATCCTCGGACTGTTCCTCGTCGTGGTCGAGCGCGGTCTCCGAATCGCCGCATCTGCTGCCGACGAGTTCCGCTCGCTGCTGGCGGCGGGGCTGGCCCTGGTCATCGGGACCCAGGCGCTGATCATCGCGGCCGGGAACCTGAAACTGATTCCGCTGACCGGCATCACGTTGCCGTTCATCAGCTATGGCGGCTCGTCGCTCCTCGTCAACGGGATCATCGTCGGCCTCCTGCTGGCTCTCTCGGATCGCGGGGTGGAACCGCCGCCGCCGCCAGGGCCCCGTAACCGGCTGGCCCGGTTCGCGGGCCGAGCGACGCGGCTCGAGACGCCCGCCGCCGCCCGCGCCCCGATCCCCGAGGCGGCGGTCCGCGAGCGGTCGCTCGCGGAGGCCGGCCGATGACCGCGGCGTCGCCAAACCCCGCCGGGTTGGGCCCGATCGTGGCGCGCCGCCCGGCCCGCCCGAAGCCACTCGGCGAGACGATCGGCCACGTCGGACTGGCCCTGGTCGTGGCGTTCGCCGGGATCGCCCTCGGAGCGGGCTACTGGCAGGTCCTCCGCTCGCCGGACCTCTCGCGGGCCCCCGACAATCCGGCGGTGATCGCCGCGGCGCGGAACGTCGTCCGAGGCACGATCGTCGATCGCGACGGAAAGGTTCTCGCGACGAACAAGCGCAACCCCGACACGGGTGAGCCGTATCGGGTCTATGCCGACCGGGCGTTCAGCACGGTGATCGGCTACGCCTCGACGGATTTCGGCACGGCCGGGCTGGAGCGGAGCTGGAATGCCGAGTTGACCGGCGTCTCCAACCGTGACCCGATCGGCGACGTCCTGCGCAAGTTCCAGTCCGAGCCGTACGACCCCCAGAAGCTCACCCTCGGCATCTCGTCGGCGCTCCAGCGCGCTGCCGTCGACGGCCTGGGCAACGACCGCGGCGCCGTCGTGATGCTCGATCCCACGACCGGTGAGATCCTCGCCCTCGCCTCGACCCCGACCTACGATAGCGGCGCGATCGCCAACCCGAAAACCGAGCGAGATGCATTCGCCACCGTCCGGGGCGATACGACCGGCCGGCCGCTCCTCACCCGAGCCACCCAGGGCCAGTACGTTCCGGGCTCGGTCTTCAAGATCGTGACCGCGATCGCCGGCCTCGGCTCGGGCCGGATCGGGCCTTCGACGACGTTCCCGGAGCAGCCTACGGCGGAGCGTGATGGACTCGTTGTCGGCGGGTTCCGCGTCCACGAGCATCCGGGCGTGCCGACCCGGTCGTTCGACCTGGCTGCGGCGACGGAGTGGTCCTCGAACATCTGGTTCGCCCTGGCGGGCATGCGGACCGGCGGCGACAATCTCGCCACGTACGCCGGCCTGATGGGGTTCGGGGCCCCGCTCCCGTTTGACCTCCCGACGTCGGCATCGCAGGTGACCGGCGGCGGCGGTTCCGAGCCCGGCGGTTTTGCTGACCTGACCGAGCTCGCGAATGCCTCATATGGTCAGGCCGAGACGCTCGTCACCCCCCTCCAGATGGCGCTCGTCGCCGCGACCGTGGCGAACGGCGGGATGCTCATGAAGCCGCATCTCGTGGTGGCCACGACCGGCCGCGACGGGACCCGGATGATCGCGCCAGAACAGATGGGGGTCGTGATCGGGCCGAACGAGAGCAACGCGATCGCAGCCGCGATGCAACGGGCCGTGGAAAGCTCGATCGGCAGCCAGTTCACGAGCGGGGCGAAAGTTCCGGGCATCCCGACCGCGGGCAAGTCCGGCACGGCCGAGCTCGGCGGAACCGGCGCGCCGCATTCGTGGTTCATCGGGTTCGCCCCGGTCGATCACCCGCGGGTCGCGATCGCGGTCATTGTCGAGCGCGGTGGCCGCGGTGGGGCCAGGGCGGCGCCGCTGGCCGGCGATCTGCTGCAGCTCTTCTTCAAGCAGTTCGGGCGATGACGGGCGACGGTTCGCGCCCGCTGCCCGAGACGCCGCCCGCACCGGCAGGACCGCCCGGGCCGGCGCCCGCGTCGGCAACGCCGAGCGCGCCGGTGACGAAGCGGCCTTGGCTCGAGCGGATCGGCCTCGCTGCGATCGCTCTCGTGATGGGAGCGCTCCTGATCGTCATGGCGATCGCGGCTTGGGTCGGCGGCGAGGGGATCCTCGCGGTGATGAGCGCCTCGGGTGCGGCCCTGACGGTCGGCGTGGCGCTCCTCACCCTGGTCCGCGGCTGAGCCGGCCGGTCACGCGGCAAGGCGTCGGAGCCCCACGACCTGCCGGGAGGCGGCCTTGGAACCGTTTCGCGGTCCGTGACGCCAGACAGACACAGGACTGCGATCTTGATCGTCGGAAACACGAGCGTCCATGACGATCGCGAACCTGATCGGGATCAGGGACGTACTATCGTTCAAACCCCCCATCGCCGGACCCGCCCTGTGTCCGCGATTCCCGCGAGGAGCCCAATGACGACCCTTGAGCAGACCGGAGAGAAGGTCCTCGCGAACGTCGAGCGAGTGATCGTCGGCAAGCATCACGAGGTCCGCCTCGCTCTCGTCGCTCTCCTCTGCCGCGGCCATCTCCTGATCGAGGACGTGCCCGGAACGGGCAAGACGGTCCTCGCCAAGGCGATCGCCCGGAGCCTCGGCTGCAGTTTCCGCCGCATCCAGTTCACGCCGGACCTCCTCCCATCCGACGTGACGGGCCTCTCGATCTACAACCAGAAGACGCAGGAGTTCGAGTTCCGGCCAGGCCCGATCATGAGCCAGGTCGTCCTCGCCGACGAGATCAACCGGGCGACGCCGAAGACCCAGTCGAGCCTCCTCGAGTCGATGGAGGAGCGCCAGGCAACGGTCGACGGGACGACCTACGCGATGCCCGATCCATTCCTTGTCATCGCGACGCAGAACCCGATCGAGTACGAGGGGACGTTCGCCCTGCCGGAGGCCCAGCTCGACCGGTTCATGCTGCGGATTCGCCTCGGCTACCCGCAGCCGCTCGAGGAGGTCCTGATCCTCGACGAGCAGAAGCGCCACCATCCGCTCGAGGAGCTCGAGGTCGTCTGCTCGGTCGACGAGCTGCGCGGCATGCAGAACTCGATCCGCGACATCTATGTCGACCCGTCGGTCGCGGAGTACATCGTCCGGCTGGTCGGGGCGACGCGGAACCATCCCGACGTCTACCTTGGGGCGTCGCCCCGTGGCTCGATCGCCCTGTACCGGGCCGGGCAGGCCCTGGCCGGGTTGATGGGCCGCGACTACGTGATTCCCGACGATGTGAAGGCGCTCGCCGAGCCGGCCCTGGCCCACCGGCTGATCATCAAGACCAGTTCGTCGATCCACGACGTCCAGTCCGGAAGCGTCGTCCGGGAGCTGCTCGACTCGATCCCGATCGACGGGATCCGCCCGACCGGCGGACAGAACCGGCCACGTTCGATCAGTGCCACTCAGCAGGCCCAGCCGACCGGCCACGGCGCGGCGAGCGCCTGAGCGCCCGGCGAGCGACCCACCCAGTGCCCCGCGACCGGCCCGCCCCGCGATGATCCGTCGCTTCCAACTCATCCTGGTGGCCGCGATCCTGTTGGTCGCCGCGTTCTCGACGGAGTTCCCGTTCCTCTTTTACCTCGTCTACCTCTCGATCCTCGTGGTCGGCGGCTCGTACATCCTGACCCGGCTCGGCCTGGCCGATCTCGAAGCGGGCTATGCGGTCAACCAGCTGACCGGCCACGTCGGCGACAAGCTCCAGATCACCTACACCCTGCGCAACACCAGCCGGGTCCCGAAGCCATGGCTCGAGATCCACAACCCGACGACCCTGCCGGGCGGGCTGCCGGGCCGGGCGATCTCGCTCGGCTCGCGGGCAGAGCGCTCGTGGCTGGTCCGGGCGCCGCTCATCCGGCGCGGTCACTTCCGGGTGGAGCCGCTCCAGATCCGGACCGGCGACCCGTTCGGGTTCTTCGAGGCTTCGGCGTCGGTGGGGCAGGGGGTCGCGGTCGTCGTCTATCCGCGGATCGAGAAGCTGCCGCTGTGGAAGCTGCCGGCGGCGAGCATCGAGGGCAGTCACGCCGCCCCGGAACGAACGCTCCAGACCTCGCCCCTCGCGACGGCGGTCCGGCCGTACGCCCCGGGTGACGCATTCAACCGGATCCACTGGAAGTCGACCGCCCGCCACGGCGAGATCCAGGTGAAGGAGTTCGAGCTGGAGCAGACGGCCGATGCCTGGATCTTCCTGGACCTCGAGCGCTCCGTGCAGGGCGGACGCGGAGAGGAATCGACCGTCGAGGTCGCCGTGCGCGCGGCCGCCTCGATCGCGGCCAAGGCTCTCCTCGAGAACCGCGCCGTCGGCCTGACGGTCAACGGCCACCGCCAGGCGATGGTCCCGGTCGACCGCGGCGCCCGCCAGCATCTCAAGATCATGCAGCTCCTGGCGGCGGTCGACGGTGACGGCACGACGCCGCTCGTCGAGTGCCTGGTCAACACCGCCGGCCGGCTCCGGCGCGGGATGACTGCGATTGTGATCACGGCCTCGAACGATCCGGCGTGGGTCCGGCCGATCGCCGCTCTTCGCGGCCGAGGCATTGGCTCCGTCATCGTCACCCTCGACGCCGTGGCGGCCGACAAGCTCGATTGGTCCGAGCGGGCGCGAGCCGGCGAGCCGGTCAGCGAGCCCGACTCGGCCGTGGTCGAGGAGCGCGCGAAACGAGCCCGCGCCGTGCGCCACGCCCTCGCCGAGTACGAGCTGAAGGTTCACACCCTGATTCCGGGCCGTTCGATCGCGGAGACCCTCGGAGCATGACGACCTCGATGCGCGCCCCGCTCACCGCTGCCCCGGCCGAGGGCTGGGCGAGCCTCGTGCTGGTCTCGATTCTCGCGGTCTCGGTCGCGTGGTCGCTGGACGACGCAGCCCTCGTCCTCGGCCAGCGCGCCTGGACCGACTTCCTGCCCTGGGTCTCGCTGGGTGGCGTGGCGGCGGGCTTCGTCGGCGCGCGGGCCCGCTGGAACCGGCCGCTGGCCCACCTGGTCGGAGCCGCCTTCGCGGCACTGATCGTTCCGGTCATCGTCGGGTCGATCCTCGAGCCGTCCGGAAACCCGGCCGCGCGTTTCCAGGCGACGGCCGCTTCGACGACCGAGGCCATCCTCGACTTCGCCGTCCGCGGCCTGCCGGTGACCCGCCAGACCGGCCACTACCTCCTGGTCCTCGGCCTCCTCTGCTGGGCCAACGGCCAGTTCGCCGCCTCGAGCGTGTTCCGTCACGGTCGCCCGATCGGTCCGATCATCGTCCTGGGGACGGTCCTCGTCGCCAACATGGCGGCGACCCAGCACGACCAGATCTGGCTGATCGTGCTGTTCTCGATCGCCGCGCTGGCCCTGCTGACGAGGCTTCACGCTCTCGATGAGCGGGCGACCTGGGTCCGGCGCCGGATCGGCGACCCGTCGACCGTGGGATCGCTCTACCTCCGCGGTGGGACCGTGTTCATCGTCGCCGCGATCTTCGGGTCGCTGGCGCTGACCGCGACGGCGCACTCGGCGCCGCTCGCCGGTTTCTGGGACGACGCCCGGCCGGCCCTCGTCGACATCAGCCAGTGGCTCCAGCGGATCATCCCTGCCGCACCGGACGCCCGTTCGGTCGGCATCCCGTCGTTCGGCCAGCAGGTCACGATCGGTGGGACCTGGTTCTCCTCGGACGATCCCGCCCTCGAGATCTTCCGGACGCCCGGCGACCGGGGGAGGTTCTACTGGCGGGCGACGACCTATGACCAGTTCACCCTGTTCGGTTGGAACTCGACGGATCTGATCGCGGCGAGCCGCCCGGCCCGGACGGCGATCCTCGATGGGACCTCGGATTCGATCCCGACGGGGACGATCCGGTCGGACGAGACGTTCCGGATCGTGCCCCAGTCGTCGCTCCTGAAAGTCGTGTTCAGCCCGATCGATCCGACCTCGATCGATCAGAACACGACCCTCACGACGAGCGGTGACGGCGGCTTCTTCCAGTCGCTCGCGATCGCCCCGCGCGTTCCCTATGTCGTGAAGGCGTCGGTCCAGGACATTGTCGACGAGGCGGGCGGGATCACCGGCAATCGCCTTGCGGCAGCCGGAACGGACTATCCGGCGGAGGTCACCGACCGCTATCTCGAGGTTCCGAGCGGGGCGATGGGCCCCGCGGCCGACGCCCTCCTCAAGGACATCCTGGCCCAGGTCAAGGCGAACGGCCGGGAGACGCCCTTCGATGTTGCGACCGGGATCGTCAACGAGCTCCACAAGCCGATCTACAAGTACAGCACGAACGTTGCCGGGCAATGCGACCGGGACAGCTCGATCGTCGAGTGCTTCGCCCGGGCGAAGACGGGGTTCTGCGAGCACTTCGCGAGCACCATGGTCATCCTCCTCCGCGAGGCCCACATCCCCGCCCGTCTGGTCGAGGGGTTTCTGCCGGGCCAGATCGATGTGGCCACGGGCCGCGAAACCATCCGCTCGAGCGCCTCGCACGCCTGGGTCGAGGTGTACTTCCCGAACATCGGCTGGTACCGGTTCGATCCGACCGGAGGGGATCGCGCCCAGGTGGACGAGCTTCCAGCCGGCGCTCCCCAGCCGATCCCGACCGCCACGCCGCGGCCGTCGATCGCCCTCTCGAGCGGGGCCGGCCGCGATGGGCCCGATCCCCTGAATCGACGGAGCGGGCAGCCAGCGGCTGGTGGGCCGACCACGAACGCGACGGGCTCCAGCACGGGGGCCTTCGTCGCGGTCTCGATCCTGCTGCTGGCTACCGTCCTGATCGCCGCCTTCGCCGCGTACCGGCGCGGCCCGCGCGGCGCCACGACCCCTGAAGGCGTCTACACGTCGATCAGCGGGCTGGCCCGCCGGTTCGGGTTCGGGCCACGGCCGAACCAGACCACCTTCGAGTATGCCGTCGCCCTCGGCGACGTCCTGCCCGGCGTCCGCCCGGAGCTCGAAACCGTGGCGGCGGCCCGGGTCGAGGTTGCCTACGGCCGGCGTGAGCTCGACGCCGACCGGCTCCACGCCCTGGGCTCGTCCTACCGGCGCCTCCGGGTTGGACTTCTCCGGCTGGCCTTCCGGCGGCGCGACCGGCGGCGGATGCGCTGAGGCCCTACAGAGCTCCGGTCCGGGCCCGTGCCTTCGTCTCGGCCTGGGCCTCGTCGTCGAGGAGGCCGGCGAGGTGCTCGGTCAGGTTCATCGCCCGGATCACGGGTCGGCCCGCCCGGACCTCGACAACGGAGATCCCGCACAGGTCCGAGGACCACATCCAGAAGCGTTCGAGGGGCAGGCCGAACAGGGTCAGCAGGACGACCTTGAAGACCCCATCGTGGCCGACGAGGATCGTCCACGGTTGATCGGTTGCCCGTTCGCCATAGCCCCCGACCTGGGGTGCCGTGATCGAGCCGGGTGATCCGGCCGCCGCCAACTCGGCCAGGAGGTCGGACAGACCCGGCGCGACGCGGTCCCGGACCGCCTCGAGGCGCTCGCCGCCCGGCGCCCAGGCGAGAGTCGGAGTTCTGCGCCACGCCGCCAGACGCTCGCCTTGGTGCTCCTCGATCTCGGTCGAGCGCAGTCCTTCCCACTCGCCCTGGCCGATCTCGAGGAACCGGCCGTCGGGGCGGATCGGGATCGGCCCGCCGAAGCCGTCGGACGACGTCGCCGTGGCGTGGATCGCCGTCGCGGTCTCGGCGGCCCGGCCCAGCGGCGAGTGGACGATCGCGAGGGGCGGTCCGGACGGGATGGGCAGGCCCGGCCGAGCATGGGGCCGGGCAAGCCGGGCGGCGACGAGCGCTGCCTGGCGGCGGCCCATCGCCGATAGCGGCGATTCGGCCTGGCCCTGGAAGCGGCGCTCGACGATCAGCTCGGACTCGCCATGGCGGACGAGGACGATCGTCGCGTCGAGATCGGCGGGGATCAGGACCGCGCTGTCACCCGCCGGCGTCGTTGGGTCCATGCCCGTCAGCGGTCCCGCCCGAGGCGAATCGTCCAAAGCTCGATGACCGACTCATGGCTCCGGATCGCCTCGGCGACCTCCGCGGCGACGTCGTCGTCGAGGGCCAGGATCATCAGGGCGTCGGCCCGCGGCGCGCTTCGTCCGACGTGCATCGCGCTGATGTTCACGTCCGCCTCGCCGAGGGTCTGGCCGATCCGGCCGATCATCCCCGGCCGGTCGCGATGGTGGGTGATCAGCATCACTTCGGTCGGCTCGAGATCGAGACGGTAGTCGTCGAGCCGGGTCAGCCGGGGCTCGCCACCGGCGACGGTCCCGGCGATCGTCGTCGACCGTCCGCCGCTCTCGCCCGACAGGGTGATCTGGGCGGCGTATGAGCCGGCGTCGGGCGTCTTGCGCTCGACGACCGTGATCCCGCGGGCCTTGGCCAGGGCTGCGGCGTTGACGAGATTGACCCGCTGGGTCGTCGAGGTTTCGATCATCCCCCGCAGGACCGCGGCGGTCAGCGGCGAAGCGTCGTATGCGGCGAGCTCGCCGGCGATCTCGAGGGTCACGGTCCGGACACCGCTCCGGGCGAACTGGGCGAAGAACCGCCCCAGGAGCTCCGCGAGCGGGAGATAGGGCGCGATGGCCCGGGCGGTCTCCGGGGTCAGCAGTGGCGCATTCACCGCATACCGCGCCGAGCGCCCGGCGAGGACGTCGAGGACCTGGTCGGCCACCTCCTCGGCCACGAGCACCTGGGCCTCGGCGGTCGACGCTCCGAGATGTGGGGTCAGCAGGGTGTTCGGCGCATCGAGGAGGGGCGAGCCGACCGGGGGCTCGGCATCGAACACGTCGATCCCGGCGCCGGCGAGCTGGCCGTCCCGGAGCCCGTCGGCCACCGCGGCTTCGTCGAGAATCCCACCGCGGGCGACGTTGAGCAGGATCGTCCCGCGCTTCATCCGGGCGATCTGGTCCCGCCCGATCAGCCCGCGCGTCGCCCGCGTCAACGGGACATGGACGGTGATCACGTCGGACCGCTCGACCAGCGTGTCGAACGAGACCAGTTCCACGCCGTGGTGGGCAGCCTGCTCCGCGGTCACGAACGGATCCGAGGCGAGGACGACCATCTCCATCGCCACCGCCCTGGCCGCGATGGCCTGCCCGATCTTGCCGAGCCCGACGATCCCGAGCGTCCGGCCGCGGAGCTCGAGGCCGGTGAACTGGGCCCGCTTCCACTCGCCCCGGCGGAGTGAGGCGTCCGCCGCGGCGACCTTCCGGGCGACGCCGTAGAGCAGGGCGAGGGTATGCTCGGCGGCTGCGATCGTGTTGCCGGTCGGGGCGTTGACGACCGTGATCCCGGCGGCGGTCGCGGCGTCGAGATCGACGTTGTCGACGCCGACGCCGGCTCGTCCGACGACCTGCAGCCGGTTGCCGGCGGCGGCAATGACCGATGCGTCGACCTGGACCTGGCTGCGGACGACGAGCGCGTCGTAGCCCGGCAGGATCGCCCGCAGCTCGTCGGGCTTGATTCCCGGCCGCTCGTCGACCTCGTGGACGGCCCGCAGCCGCTCGATTCCCTCGCGCGCGATCGGTTCGACGACGAGGATCCTCATGCGGGGACCGTGGCCCGGGCCTGGCTCGCCGAGGCTGCCTCCGTCGTGGAGCGGGTCTGGACTGCGAGCGCGGCGGCCTGCGCCGCGGCAACGGCCCGGCCGGGTTCGATCCGGCGGCCCTGCTCGATCGAGACCCGCTCGAGGACCGCGATCGTCCCGAGAATCTCCTCGACCGTGACCGAGCCGAGGTGCCCGACCCGGAAGATCTTGCCGGTCAGCTTGCTTTGGCCGCCGGCGAGAATGACTCCGTGGGCCCTGATCGCGCCGTTGAAGGCCTTCCAGTCGTGGCCCTCGGGCAGGTTGGCGGCCGTGACTGTCCGCGATGCGTGACCCGGGTCTGCGAAGAGCTCGAACCCAAGCGCCGTCAGCCCGGCTCGCGTCGCCGCGGCACATGCCTCGTGCCGGGCGAACACGCCCTCCGCGCCCTCGGCCTGCATGAGGCGAAGGCCCTCGTCGACCTGGAAGACCACCCCGATTGCGGGCGTGAACGGGGTCTGGCCGAGGGCCGCCGATTCGCGGTGGGAGCGCATGTCGAGGTAGAAGCGGGGCATCTTCGCGGTCTCGGTGGCGGCCCAGCCGCGCTCGGACGCCGCAACCATCGCCAGGCCGGGGGCCGCCATCCACGCCTTCTGCGAGCCGGTCACGACGACGTCGACGCCCCACGCGTCCATCTGGAACGGCACTGCCCCCAGACCGGACACGCTGTCGACGAGGATGAGCGCCTCGGGCGCCTCGGCCCGAATAGCCGCCGCCAGGTCCACGATGGGGTTCATGACGCCCGTCGATGTTTCGTTGTGGGTGAGCAGGACGGCCTTGACGTCAGGCATCGTCCGGAGGCGCTCGCGGACTTCGTCGGCGGCGGCGGCGTAGCCCCATTCCGCGTCGAGCTTCGTGACGTCCGCGCCGTAGATCCCGGCGATCTTCGCGAACCGGTCGCCGAAGCTCCCGATGGATACGCCGAGGACCCGGTCGCCGGGCGACAGCATGTTGACCACGGCGGTCTCGAGACCGCCCGTGCCGGCGCAACTGAGCATGACGACATCGTTCGTCGTCCCGAAGAACGGCTTCATTCCCTCGAGGATCCGACCGAGCATCGCCGCGAACTCCGGGCCACGGTGGTTGATCATCTGGCGGCCGCCGGCCTCACGTACCGACGGCGGCAGGGCAGTCGGGCCTGGGATCCGGAGATTTGGTTCGAAGCGATCCACGGGGAGCCTCCTCGGGGCGCGGGCGGGCAGGGCGGGTGCGATCGGCGACGGTCCTGCGATGGTCGCAGAAGCGCCCGGATCGTGCCAGCCGGGCTGCCGAGTGGGTCGGTCGACTGAACGGCCGAACCGGCAGCGCTGCGATCAGGGCGACCGCTTCGATGAGCCTGAAACCGCCCCCGGCGCCCCGAGCAACCGACCGCGGTGCGGGCTCCCTGGGGATCAATCTGACGAAGGCGGATACGATCGCTCGCCCCGGACCGGTTTTGTTCGCGTCGCATGGCCAGCCCGCGGATCGTCAACCGGGCGCTGCGTTCCACCTCCCATGGAGTCTCGTCCCTTGCACGTCCCGCCCCGCCGCGTTTCGGCCGCGTACCCCAGCCTCAGGGTCGAGCGCCGCCGGGGCCGCCTCGGAACGGTCCTGATCGTGATCCTCATCCTCGGGCTCGCCGGTGGCGGAGTCGGGGCGGCAGCTGTCGCGACCGACGCCCTCGGTGCCGGGCACCTGTACGAGCGCTTCGTCGCCAAGGTCGATCGGATCCTGGCCGGCCCACCGCCTGCGGACCGGGTCACTGAACCGACGGTCGTGGTGACCCCGGAGCCGGACGCGCCCTCGCCCTCGCCCTCGCCGACGTCGACCGTCGCTGGCGCGAGCGGCCAGCCGCAGCCGACCCCGCGCCCGACGCCGACCCCGATCCCGCGGGTCGCCGTCGACGTGGATCTCGTCCAGAACCATGACGCCGTCTTCGCCTCCGAGCTCCGCAACACGTGGTGCGCCCCCGCCGGGGTCTCGATCGTCCTCGCGATCATGGGCAGGGGTGCCCCGTCGAATGCTCGTGAGACCGAGATCGCCGGGCGGATCCACGAATGGGAGACGTACTCCGACAGTCACAACCTGGACTGGGGTCCGTCCGCGATGGTCAAGGCGTTGACCGCATACGGTGTGCCCGGATATCAGGTCCGGGCCTATCAGACGCGCGCAGATGCGCTCCGTGGCGCAGCAAAGGCGATCTCGACCACCCGCTCTCCGGCGATTCTCGTCGTCTGGTATGGCGCCCACACCTGGGTGATGTCCGGCTACCGGGCCAACGCCGACCCGGCGGTCTTCGCCAACGCGAAGGTCAGCGGAACCTACATTCTCGACCCCTGGTATCCGCGGGTCTCCTCGATCTGGGGTCCGTCGGATCCGCCCGGGACGTTCCAGAACGCCTCTGAAATGGTGCGCAATTTCCTTCCCTGGAAGCGCCCTGAGGGCCTGTACCCGGCTCGGGACGGCAACTTCATCGTCGTGGTGCCGACGATCCCGCGGGCCTGACGGCCGCCCGGTTGCTCAGGCGGGATCGGCGGCGGCCGATGCGACCGGCGGCGGACCGCTCCGGAGCGGTCCGACCCGGCGGACGACCGCGATTGCGAGCAGCGCGATCTTCACTGCCCCGCCGATCGCGTAGGCGAACGCGATCCCGGCTGCCCCGATCGTCGGAACGAGAACCTGTGACGCGCCGACCATCGCAGCCAGTCCGAGGATCGAGGCTGCGGCCTGCCAGAGCGTGTTGTGCGTCGCGTACAGGGCGCGGGAGAGGGGGTACGAGAGGCTGTCGATCGGGATCGAGATCGCGAACGCCACGAGCAGGCCAGAGGTCAACGCGACGGCATCCGGCCCGAACCGGCCGCCGCCGAGCAGACTCGAGACGAGTGGCCGGGCGAGGATCGCGAGGGCCGCCGCCGCGAGCGCCGTCAGTCCGCCGATCATCACGACGTTCCTGACCAGGACCCGCCGGAACGTCGTGCCGTCGTCATCGGCAAACGCCTGCGACAGGACCGGGAACACCGCCAATGAGAAGGCGATGGCGATCACCTGGACCGGCACGAACTGGTAGTCCAGGACAAAGGAAAGGGCCGTTGCGTTGCCCGCCCCGATGCCCACTGCGAGGGTCGTCATCAAGGTGACGACAATCGGGTCGATCGGGTAGCTGACCATCCGCGGCAGCATCAGGGCGAGGAACTCTCGGAACGGCGGCGCCCGGAACTCGAAGCGGGGACGGATCCGGAAGCCGATTCGGCGGAGGCCGATCGCGCGAATCGCGACGTGGGCGACGGCGCCGCCGACGGCCCCGATTGCCGGGCCGTAGATCCCGATCGCCGGCGAGAGGACGAGCCCGCCGACGACGATCCCGCTCGTATAGAGGATCGGCGCCAGACCGTAGAGCAGGAACCGGCGATGGACGATCAGGACATCGCCAAGGGTGTTCGAGACAGCGAACATCACCTGGGCAAAGCAGTTGATGCGGAGGAGGTTGACGTAGAGGGCCCGGGTGGGGCCGTCGAAGTCCTTCCACAACGTGTCGGCGATCCACGGCGCAAACAGAAAAAGCAGGGCGAGCGCGACCGTCATCACCGCCGCCGCCGCCGTCATCACGCTCTGGCCGAACGCCTCCGCCGCCGCCCGGCCCGAGGCCTCGCCGTGGCCGAGGAGCCGGCTGAAGATCGGGACGAATGGTGCCGACAGCCCGGAAGCGACGAGGATGTCGAGAGCGATCTCGGGGATCCGGAAGGCCGCGTTGTAGGCGTCGAGCTCCGCGCTCGCCCCGAACTCACCGGCGAGGATCCGGTTGCGGGCGATGCCGACGGCAAAGTAGCCGAACGACAGGACCGACAGGAGCAGCGCGCCGCGCGGGAAGACCCGGTCGACGAGGCGGCGCAGCAGGATCATGCGGGCGTCAGCATCCGGACCGGCAGCGTTGCCTCCTGATCGCGATGGTACGGGGACAGACGACCGCAGACCGGGAGGTGCGACGGACGCGCCTGTGGTGCACAGCGGCAGTCAGCCGGCCGCGTCGTCCTTCTGGGTCTCCGCTAGCTTCTTGCGGCTCGTCTCGCGGGTCCCCATCGGATCGCTCTTGCGGACTTCCGGCGTCGGATTCGCATTGCGCGGCGACCGCCCGGCGGCTTTCGCCGCTGCCCGCGCCGCCGCCCGACCAGCCTGGCGGGCCGCGATCGTCGTCTCGTAGCCTTGATCCGCGGGAAGGTAGTAGCGGCGATCGGCGAGCTCGTCAGGCAGGTACTGCTGGTCGACGTCGGCACCCTCGAACTCCTGCGGATAGCGATAGCCGACTCCGATCCCGTGCTGCTTCATGCGGCGGTCGCCCGCGCTCCGCAGGTGCAGCGGCACCGGCAGCGATCCGACTGCCGCGACGTCGCCCGCGGCGGCGAAATAGGCGAGGCCGGCCCGGTTCGACTTCGGCGCGGTCGCGATGTAGGTCGTCGCCTGGGCGAGGGCGTACTGCGCTTCGGGCAAGCCGACGTGGTCGAGCGCCTGGGCCGCCGCGACGGCGACCTGGAGCGCTCGAGGATCGGCGTTGCCGACGTCCTCTGACGCGCTGATGATCAGCCGCCGGACGATGAAACGAGGGTCCTCACCGGCCGCGATCATCGCGGCCAGCCAGTAGAGCGCGGCGTCCGGATCGTTGCCGCGGAGGCTCTTGATGAACGCCGAGACAGTGTCGTAGTGGCCGTCCCCCGCCCGGTCGTAGGCGAGGACGCGTTGCTGGGCGGCCGACTCGACATCCTCGAGCCGCGGGGAGACACGGCCAACGGAATCGCGGATCCCCTCGGACTCGGCGAGGGCGACCGCGCCCTCGAGGACGTTCATCGCCGACCTGGCGTCGCCCCCTGCGAGCGAGATCAAGTGGTCGAAGGCGGCGTCGTCGAGAGCCGCGCCGCCGTCGGGGCCGAGGGTGCCGCCAAGGCCGCGCTCGGCGTCCTCGAGGGCTCGCCGGACGACCGTCGCGACATCGTCGTCGGCGAGGCTTTCGAGGCGCCAGACGCGCATCCGGGAAAGGAGCGCGGAGTTGACCTCGAAATAGGGGTTCTCGGTCGTGGTTCCGGTGAGGGTGATCGTCCCGTCCTCGACGTAGGGGAGGAGAGCATCCTGCTGGGCCTTGTTGAAGCGGTGGATCTCGTCGATGAACAGGACCGTCCGCTGGCCGTTCATCGTGAGCCGTTCCTGCGCCCGGGCGATGGCGTTGCGGACCTCGGCGACGCCCGACGACACGGCCGACAAGGCGATCATGTCCGCGCCGATCGCATCCGCCAGCAGTCGGGCGAGGGTCGTCTTGCCCGTGCCGGGCGGACCCCACAGGATGATCGAGCCCAGATGTCCGCGAGAGATCGACCGACGGAGTGGTCCACGCTCGCCGACGAGGTGCTCCTGGCCGACGAACTCGTCGAGGGACCGTGGCCGCATGCGAGCCGCGAGCGGCTGCGCTCCCGGCGGCGGCTGGAACAGGGGTTCGGGCTTGGCGCCGCCGGCCTTGGTGCGTGTCGTCGGCATGGCAGGAGTCTATCGTCCGGTTGGGGGCAGGCGGCCCGCCCCGCAGAACGCTCAGAGGGTGAAGAGCTTCAGCCCGTTGACGAGGATCTCGAGCACCGCGAGGATCGCGATCAGGAAGCCGCCGACGATCGCGATCCGCCGGACATCGCGCTTCACGTAGGCGTACTCGTCGGCGGCGCGAACCGACAGCGGTGTCGATGAATGGGTCGGTCGGCCCACCGATTCGGATCTCGATCGCGGGCCGCGCTCGACGGGCCGGCGCGCCGCCTCGGCGGCCTTCTCCTCGGCCAGGATCGCCGCCTCGAGCTCGGCCGCACGTTCCTCTTCGGCGCGGGTCACGCTGCCAGCCGGCCGCTCGGGATCGGCGACCCGCGTGGCGGGGCGCTGGAGCGGCTTGCGCTGGCCGGGTCGGGCGGTCAGGCGGGAGCGCTTGGCCATCGGCGGTAGGGACTCCGAGCGGTTCGTGGGTGCGGCCGGAGGATAGCATCGGGGGCGAGTGGCGGCGAGAACTAGCGAGTCGGGCGGGGTCGCTGCGGTGCGCCTCGGCGACGCCTGACCCGGGCGATCGGGCGTGAAGGGTCAACTGCTAGACTCGGGCAGCCGGCGCCCCCGTGCCCGGACGCTCGCCCGGAGGACCCAAGCGATCGATCTCAACTCCCTGGTCGAGCCATCCATCGGAGCGGCCGTCGTCGGGCTCGCGGTCGGACTCCTCCTCCTGTTGCTTGTCGTCATCGTTCAGTCGCGCCGGATCGGCCGGCTGCGGCAAAGCCTGACCAGCCTGACTCGGGGGGCCGATGGCGCAAACCTCGGCGAGATCCTCGACGCCCATCTCGACAAGGTCTACGCAGTCGCCCGCGAGGTCGATGAGCTGGCGGCGCGCTCGGCCGTCCTGGAGGCGTCGGGGCGGCTGGCGATCCAGCGGGTCGGGCTCGTCCGCTACAACCCGTTCGAGGACACCGGCGGCAACCAGAGCTTCGCGGTGGCCCTGACCGACGCGGGCGGCAACGGGTTCGTCGTCAACAGCCTCCACTCGAGGACCGGGACACGGGTCTACGCGAAGGCCGTCAGCGCTGGTCGATCGGACGGGGCGCTGTCCGCGGAGGAGACCGAAGCGCTCCGCCAGGCGCTCGCCGCCCCTGCCCCCGGACCCACCAATCAGCGGCCTCGCGACCGGTCCACGGGACCGGCCTGACAGGCTAGGTGACACGGGGTCGGTCGATGATCGCCGCATGGCCCCTGATCCAACGACCACGGCTGGCGCGATGAGCCGTCCGCGCACGCGCCGCGAGCCCGTCTCGCTCGAGCAGATCCCGGTGTGGGACGGCTTCGTCCTCGCCGCCGGGACGGACGCGCCCTCGGGCGACCCGCCGGCCGGCCTGGATGCCCTCCTCGGCGGCTTGAATCCTGAACAGCTTCGCGCCGTGACCCATGGTGATGGCCCGCTCCTTGTCGTCGCTGGCGCCGGCACGGGCAAGACCCAGGTGATCACCCGGCGGATCGCCTGGCTGATCGCCACGCGCCGGGCGCGGCCCTCAGAGATCCTCGCCCTGACGTTCACGGAGAAGGCCGCAGCGGAGATGCAGGTTCGCGTGGACCAGCTCGTGCCGTATGGCTACACGGACACGACCATCGGGACGTTCCACGCCTTCGGTGACCGGCTGATCCGGGAGTACGCGCTGGAGCTCGGGCTTCCGTCGGACGTGCGGGTCCTGAGCCGGGCGGAGACCGTGATCTTTCTGCGGGAGCACCTCTTCGCCTTCGAGCTGGAGCGTTATCGGCCGCTCGGCGACCCGACCCGATTCCTGGGGGCCCTCGCGACGTTGTTCAGCCGTTGCAAGGACGAGGACGTTTCGCCCGCGGCCTACGCAGCCCATGCGGCGGGCCTCGCCGCGGCCGCGGCCGCGGCGCCCGACGATGCGGTGCTTGCCGAGGAGGCCGCCCGCCAGGGAGAGCTCGCCCGCGCCTACGCCCGCTACCAGGAACTGCTGGAGGCCAACGGCTGCATCGACTTCGGGGATCAGGTCGCGCTCGCGCTGCGGCTCGTCCGGACTTCGGCGGCGGCTCAGGCGGAGATTCAGGCACGCTTCCGATACGTCCTCGTCGATGAGTTCCAGGACACGAACCGGGCCCAGTCGGAGCTCGTCTCGCTCGTTTCCGAGCGCCACCGGAACCTCACCTGTGTCGGTGACGACGACCAGTCGATCTACCGCTTTCGGGGGGCCGCGATCAGCAACATCCTGGGGTTCCGGGACCGCTATCCGCAGGCGCGGACGATCGTCCTGCGGCGGAACTATCGGTCGCGTCCGGCGATCCTCGAGGCATCACACCGTCTGGTCAGGTTCAACGACCCGGACCGGCTCGAGGTTCAGGCCGGAATCAGCAAGCGACTCGTTGCCGAGCGGGGGATCGATCCTGCGGGCCGGACGGTCCGCCTCGAGACCCACCCGTCCGGCCACGACGAAGCGGATCGGATCGCGGCGGAGATCGCCGGCCGGATCGCAGCCGGAACAGCTCCGCGCGACATCGCGATCCTCGTCCGGGCGAACGGCCATGCCGATCCGATCCTGCGCAGCCTCGACGCGGCCAGCGTCCCCTGGCGGTTCTCGGGAACCTCGGGCCTCTATGCCCGGCCGGAGGTCCGGCGGCTCCTGGCCTTCCTGCGGACGATCGCGGACCTCGGGTCCTCGGTCGATCTGTACGGCGTCGCGACCGGCGAGCCGTACCGTCTGGGCGGCGAGGATCTCACCGCGATCGTGAACAGCGCCCGTCGCCGCAACCGGACGCTGTGGGAGGTGCTCGAGGAGCTGGAGCGCCAGCCGGGGATCCTCCGGATCTCGGCCGCGTCCCGGGCCGCCGTTGCGCGCCTCGTTGCGGATCTCCGCGAGCTGTCGACCGTCGCCCACGAACGACCGGCCGGCGAGGTGCTGTACGCGTTTCTGCGCCGGACCGGCACGTTGACGCGGCTCGCGGCCGAGGCGTCGATCGGAGCCGAGGAGCAGCTCCGCAACGTGGCCCGCTTCTTCGACATCGTCCGGGCCCAGTCGACGCTCCTCGCCGACGATCGGGCGACGTTCGTCGCGGGCCACCTCCAGACCCTGATCGAGGCGGGCGATGATCCGGCGACAGCTGACCTCGATCCCGATGCCGACGCGGTCGCCGTGCTGACGGTCCACAAGGCGAAGGGACTCGAGTTCCCGATCGTGTACCTGCCCGGGCTCGTGGCGGGCCGGTTCCCGATCCCCAACCGCCGCGACGCGCTCGCCCTGCCGGACGTCCTTGGCGACGTCGTGGCCGGACCCGCCGATGAGGTCCAGCTGCGGGAGGAGCGCCGCCTGTTCTACGTCGCGATGACCCGCGCTCGGGACGAGCTGATCCTGTCGCACGCATTCGACTACGGCGGGGTCGGGGTCCGCCGCGTGTCGCCATTCGTCCTCGAGGCGCTGGACCTGCCACCGACCGCCGTCGACCCGGTCGTCCGGCCGGCTACCTCGATCGACCGGATCGAGGCGGCGAATGTGGCATCGATGCCCGTCCGGCCAGCAACCGAGCGCGGACCGAGCACCGAGCCGCTGACCCTGTCGTTCTCCGCGATCGACGCCTACCTGACCTGCCCGCTCCGCTACAAGCTCGGCCACGTCGTCCGGGTTCCGGCCCCGCCCCATCACGCGATGATCTACGGCTCAGCGCTCCACCGCGCCGTCCAGGAATTCCACCGCCGCCACGCGCGTGGCGAGGTGATGAGCGAGGACGAGCTGAGCGCCGCGTTCGAGGCGGCCTGGACGAACGAAGGCTTCCTCTCGCGCGATCACGAGGACGCCCGTCTGGCCGAGGGTCACGCGACCCTTCGCCGGTTCCGGGCGGCCCAGCTCGAGCCCGACGCGGTGATCCCGGCCTACGTCGAGCGCGAGTTCAGCTTCGCTCTCGGGGGCGACCGGATCCGCGGCCGCTGGGATCGCGTCGACATCGAGCCGGCCGGTGCCGATGCCGCCGACCCGGACGTTCCGGCCGCGGCGGTGGTCCCGACGGTCGACACGGTGGCGCCGACCTTCGAGCTGACCGGTCGGGAGCGCGTCACCATCACCGATTACAAGACGAGCGATGTGCGGGACCCGGCGAAGGCGCGCCAGCGGGCCCGCGAATCGCTCCAGCTCCAGATCTACGCGATGGGCTATGAAGCGGTCGCGGGTCGGCTGCCGGATGCGGTCGCGCTCCACTTCCTCGACACCGGAGTGACGGGCCGGGTCGACATCGACGCGAAGCGGATCGCCAAGGGCAAGGCCCGGATCGCGACGGCGGCAGCCGGGATTCGGGCTCGGGCCTTCGAGGCGACGCCGGATCGAACGAGCTGTGGGTACTGCCCGTTCAAGGCGATCTGCCCGTCGAGCGTGGCCGTGTGAAGGCGCCGCTCGAGGGGATCACGGCGATCACGTTCGACTTCGGCAATACGCTCGTCCCGGTGAGCCGGGATTCACTCCGAGCGGTCATCGGGCGAACCGCGGACGCGATCTGCGGGCGCTGCCCGGATCTCGAACCGGCGGCGTTCCTGGCAGCCTGGACCGAGGAGGGCGCCCGCCAGTTTCGCGAGGAGGTGCCGCAGTTCCGCGAGGTGGACCTTGGGGAACGTCTGGTTCGGGTCCTGGCGCGACTGCGCGGCATGACCCCGCCGCCCGATGACGAACGATGGGACCAGCTGCGAGCGAGCAGCTACTCCGATGTCACCGATGTCGACTGGGGCGTCGAGCAGTACAGCTCGGCCTTCGTTGACGGCCTCCCCGCGTCGCCGGCCGTGGCCGCGATGCTCGAACGACTGGCGGCCGGTCGAGACCTCGCGATCCTCTCGAACTGGCCACTCGCAGCGACGATCGATCGCTACGCCGAGGCGCACGGCTGGCTGCCGTTCCTGCGGGCGATCGTCGTCAGCCAGCGGGTCGGCACGATCAAGCCCCAACGGGCGATCTTCGAGGCTGCGCGCGCCGCCCTCGGTGGCCCGGATCCAGTCGCGATCCTCCATGTCGGTGACGACTGGGCCGCGGACGTCGTCGGAGCAGGTGCGGCCGGCTGGCGAACGGCGTGGGTTCGGACTCGACCGGAAAGTACGCCATTGCCGACCAGCGAGCGCGACGGGTCCGTCGATCCTGACCTGGAGATCGCGACCGTTGCAGAGCTCGAGACCCGGCTCGGTCCGCCGCCGCGTCGGGCCGCGGGGACCCGCCCCGTCCGCCGAGACCCCGCCCGATAGGGCATTCGCCCCATTTGCGCGCCGGCCGGCCGGTGCGAGGATGCACCGCCGCCAGGTCGGCGACGACGACGAACAACTCTCGGGCACGGAGGAACCAGATCGCCGATGAGCGGCGGCTCGACCGCGGACTCTGCGCGGCTGCCGGCACCGTCCAACGCGGGCGAAGGTCCGGTCGTGCTCGTCGTCGACGACGAGCCGGTGATCCGCGCCGATGTCGCCCGCGCGCTCGTCCTCGCTGGCTGTGAGGTCGCGGTTGCGGCAACGGGCGACGAGGCGCTCCGACTGGTCGCCGAGGATCGCGTCCGACCCGCCGTCGTCGTGACCGACATCGAGATGCCCGGGATGACCGGGATCGAGCTGGCCGCCCGCCTCCTGGCGCTCCGGCCGGCCGTCCGGATCGTGATGATGACGGGCGACGCGGACCGGGCCACCGCCGCCCGCGGCCATCCCTCCATCGTTGACGCAGTCGTGATGAAGCCCGTGCGGCTGTACGAGCTCATCGCCGCGGTCCGCCCGACCGCCGACCCGACTCCTGACCCGACCGCCGTCCGCTGACCCCGGAGTACCTCGAGCGCCGGGTGCAATGCGCCGAGCCGGGCCTCGCGACCACTCCCATTTCGGCACCCGGATGGGGCCGGCGACGGGACGCCCTAGACTCCCTCCTGATGGAAGCCCGCGACCGCTTAACGAACCTCGGTTTCTTCGCCGGGGCCGGGATCGTCTGGGTCCTCGTCGCCCTCGTCGTGACCACCCGCGATCCGCGGATCGACCCGACCGCCGGCTTCGTCGGGGCGCTCCTGATCGGGCTCGCGGTCGGCCTGACGATGATCCCGTTGTTCTGGCTGGCGATCTTCGCCCGCCATCGCCGGATCGCCTATCGTGGTGACTGGACCCGGGCGGTCCGTCGCGGCGGATGGGTCGCCGTCGTGACCGCCGTCTTCGTCATCCTCCGGCTCCAGCAGGCCTTCGTCCCGGCCCTCGCCCTGTTCATCCTGGCCCTCGTCGTCCTCGCCGAGGCCGTCCTGTCCGTGGAGCGCTAGAACGCGCCTCAACGCAGATTGGTCGGCCCGGGCCCCCAAGGAGAGTGCGTGAACGGATCCTCCACCGCCGTCTCGTCGGCCGCGATTGCACCGGACGGTCCGCTGGCCAACTTCACGCCCGCGGCCCCGCACGAAGCGGCAAAGATTCGACTCGCCGCCGCGGTCGATGGCGCCCGCTCCGAGATTCTCGACCTGTCCCACCGGATCCACGCCCATCCGGAGCCGGCGTTCGAAGAGGTCCAGGCCGCAACGTGGATCGCCGAGGTGCTGCGGAGCCACGGCTACGCAGTCGAGCATCCGGCCGGGACGCTCGCGACGGCAATCCGGGCCACGCTCCGCGGCGGGCGAGAGGGCGACGGCCCGCGGATCGGGATCCTCGCCGAGTACGACGCCCTGCCGGGTCTCGGCCACGGCTGCGGCCACAACACGATGGCCGCGTCCGGGGTCGGCGCCGCAATCGCCCTCGCCTCGCTCGCCGCGGAGCTGCCCGGCGAGATCGTGTTCTTCGGGACGCCGGCCGAGGAGCGGGGCAGCGGCAAGATGACGATGATCGAGGACGGCCTCTTTGCCGGAATCGACGCGGCGCTCCTCTTCCATCCGTGCGATCGCAGCCATGTCGCGTCGCAGCCGCTCGCGTCCGAGGACGTCGAGGTCGTGTTCCACGGCCTCCAGGCGCACGCAGCCGCCGATCCGTGGAAGGGGAAGAACGCCCTCGACGCGATGATCCTGCTGTTCAGCTCGGTCGGTCTGTGGCGCCAGCAGCTTCGACCGGACGCGCGGGTCCACGGGATCATCCAGGAGGGCGGAACCGCCGCGAACATCATCCCGGACCGGACCCGAGCATGGTTCATGCTGCGCAGCCCGGACCAGCCGTACTACGAGGAGATCAAGGCGCGATTCCGGACGCTCGTCGATGCCGCTGCCCTCGCGACGGACACGACCGCCGAGATCGCCTTCAGCGGTGGGGCGATGACGATGAAGGCGAACTCGACCCTCGAGGCCCGCTGGGTCGCCAACGCTGCGGCGTACGGGATCGTCGACCAGGGGCCGGATCCGAACTCGGGCAGCACGGACATGGGCAACGTCAGCTGGGTCTGCCCGACGATCCATCCGGATCTGTCCATCGCGCCGGAGGGCACCCCCGGTCATTCGATCCTGTTCCGGGACGCGGCCGTGACGCCTGCGGCGGACGCGACAACCCTCCTCGCCGCAACGCTGGTCGCCCAGACCGCCTACGAGCTGTTCGCCGATCCCGCGCTCGTCGGGGCCGCCTGGCAGGACTTCGGCGGTAAGGGCTGATCGGCCGCCGGCCGAACGCGCGACGGGACGTCGCCGGCCGGGACGTCGCCGCCGGATCAGGGCTTCGGGCTGGCCGTGATCCGGTAGATGGCGCCGCCGGCCAGGTCGCAGACGTACAGCTCCCCTGCCTCATCCTCTCCGAATGAGCTGATCGCGAGGTGGGGGCTGGCCGTCGTGTCGCGGACGACAACGGGCATTGCCGGCGTGTAGGCCCGCGCCGAGACGACCCACATCCGGCCCGAGCAGAAGTCCCCGAAGAGATACCCGCCGGAGAGGGCCGGGTTCGCCGCGCCGCGATAGACGAAGCCGCCGATGACCGCGCAGTTGTCGGCGCCCGCCACCGCCTGGGCATAGGCAGCCAATGGCGGCTGCATCCCCGACGTGGAGCAGCCGGTCGCGGGCCAGTAGCACGCTCGACCCTCCAGGACATGCCAGCCGAAGTTCACCCCCCGACCGGCCGGAAAGCCGTCGCGAGCGTTCGCGCGGTCGATCTCCTCCCAGCGGCTCTGGCCGACGTCCCCGATCCAGAGCTGTCCTGTCAGCCGATCGAACGACCAGCGCCACGGATTCCGCAGGCCGCGCGACCAGATCTCGTCGAGGCCGGTCCGTCCGACGTACGGGTTCGTCGCGGGTGAGCGGTAGCGCCTGGTCCCGGAGCCGTGGTCGACGTCGATCCGGAGCATCTTCCCGAGGAGGGTGCTGAGGCTATGGGCGCGGTTGCCGGGGTCGCCGGCGCTGCCTCCGTCGCCCGTTCCGATGTACAGGTACCCGTCCGGGCCGAACGCGATGTTGCCGCCGTTGTGGTTGGCGTACGGCTGGCTGATGGTGAGGAGCCGGACCGCGCCCGTCCGGCTGGCGACGTTCGGGTTGGCGCTCACCGTGAACCGGTCGATGGCCGTGTTCCCGTTGCGGTCGGTGAAGTTCACATAGACATACGGATGGGCCGGATAATCGGGGTGAAAGGCGAGGCCGAGCAGGCCGCGCTCGCCCCCGGTCGAGATCGCCCCCCGCAGGTCGAGGAACGGCGTCGCGAGGATCGAGCTGCCAGCGATGATCCGGATCAGGCCGGCCCGCTCCACCACGAAGAGTCGGCCGCTGCCGTCACTGGCGTTCGTGACGAGGATCGGCGAAGTGAACCCGCTCTTGACCAGGCTGAGACCGACCGAGACGCCCTTCGGATCGAACGCACCAGACCGGGGAGCGCTCGGGAGGTTCGGCCGGCGGGTCGCGGCGAGGGTCGCCTCGAGCCCAACGGTCGCTTCCATGGTTGGTCCGGCGAGCGCCGCGGCCTGTCCGTCGGCCCCAGGGAGGCGTCCCGGGCCGGCGATGCTGAACGCCAGGACGGCGACGGCCAACCCGGCAACGCCACGCTGGAGGGATGGGCGGCGAAGCGGTCGGTTCACGGCAGTCTCCCGGTGACGGGACAGGGCGGCGAGCGCGTGGGCAGTGGGTCGCCGGCCGCGCCGACATCGTGCCACGCGAGCCCGCCCGGCGGGAAATTGGCTCCAGCGGCCGGTGGTAGGATGGGCCCGGCGCGCCCCGCTGGACGCTCGGAACGAACCGGCGGCGCTCCGTTCGAGACGACGACCCGTCCCGTCGCCGCTCTGCGGGGAGCGACGCGATCGTCGCCCGGAGGTTCCCGTGGCCGAGCGTCCCCACGAACCCATTCCCGATCCGAGCGCCGCGGTCGACTTCGCCCGGCTCAACGGCTGGGACCGCGATTGGGAGGTCTTCGCCGACTTCGACCTCCCCACCTACGTCGGCCCGACGACGTTCATGAACCTGCCCTGGATCACCGACCCAGCGGAGCTGCGAGCCCGGACCGTCGACGTTGCCATCATCGGGGCGCCGTTCGACGACGCCGTCAGCCACCGCTCCGGTGCCCGGTTCGGCCCACGGGCGATCCGTGAGGCCCAGTACACGTCGGGCTCGGTCCACTCGTTGCAGCTCGGCGTCGAGCCGTTCGAACTCCTGACCGTCGTGGACGCCGGGGACGCAAACATCGTCCCGGCCTGGATCGAACGGGCTCACGCCCTGATCCATCGGAAGGTTCGCGAGGTCGCCGCGACCGGCGCGATCCCGATCGTCCTCGGCGGCGACCATTCGATCACCTGGCCGAGCGCCACCGCCGTTGCCGAGGTCCGCCGCCCGGGAAGCATCGGGATCGTCCATTTCGACGCCCATGCCGACACGGCCAACGACGATTGGGGCGTCCTGGCCGGCCACGGCACGCCGATGCGGCGCCTGATCGAATCCGGCGCCGTCGCCGGCCGGAACTTCGTTCAGGTCGGCCTGCGGGGCTATTGGCCGCCGGTCGAGACGTTCACCTGGATGCAGGAACACGGCCTGCGCTACCACTTCATGACCGAGGTCGAGGAACGCGGCGCGGAGGCCGTGATCGACGACGCGATCGCCGAGGCTCTCGACGGCCCCGACGCGATCTACCTCAGCGTCGACATCGACGTCGTCGACCCGGGACTCGCGCCCGGAACCGGCACGCCGGAGCCCGGCGGCTTCATCACCCGCGAGTTGCTCCGGGCCGTCCGCAGGATCGTCGGTCAGGTCGAGCTCGCCGGGATGGACATCGTCGAGGTGTCGCCGCCCTACGACCACGCCGAGACGACGGCGATGATCGCGAACCGGACCGCCCTCGAGGCGATCAGCGCCCTGGCGCTGAAGCGGCGCGACGGCGGCCGGGTCCGGTTCGACGGCCCGGGAACTGCCCTGGACGCATTCCCGCCGATATGACCAGCGGCCGCGTCGGGCCGTCGGATGCGGCGACGTCGGCCGCGACGAGCCGCGCCCTCGCCCGGCTCTACGACCTGGACCTCGTCGAGGACCCCGGCGACGTCGAGCTATATCTCGAGCTCGCTGACCGGACGGGCGGGCCGATCCTCGAGCTCGCGGCGGGAACCGGCCGGATCGCCGTGCCGCTGGCGGCCGCGGGCCACCACGTCACGGCCGTCGACATCGAGCCGGCCATGCTCGAGCGGGCCTATGCCCGGGCGCGGGCGGCGGGACGAGCCGTCGGCGGCCGGCTCGAGCTGGTGGAGGCGGATCTCCTCGATCTCGATCTGCCCGGCGCCGGCGGTTACCGCCTCGCGCTCATCGCGCTGAACTCGATCTTCCTCCTGGCAACCGCCGACGCGCAGCGCCAGGCGTTCCGGACGATGGCCCGGCACCTCGCCCCGGGGGGCCTCGCCGTCGTCGACGTCTGGCTGCCGGAGCCGGCCGACTTGGATCGCTTCGATGGCCGGCTGATCTTCGAGTACGAGCGGCCCGAGCCCGAGACCGGCCAGCCGGTGACGAAGGTCGCGTCCGCCCGCTACGATGCGGCCACGGCCATTGTCGATCTCACGGCGATCTACGAGGAGGGCCCGCCCGGCGCGAGCTCCGTCCGCTGGATCCGCCACGATCCGCTGCGGCTCGTCGGGTCGGACGAGCTCCGGGCCATGGCGGAGGAGGCCGGGCTCGTTGTCGACCAGATCGGCGGGGACTATGACCTCGAGCCGATCGGTCCTGGCAGCGACCGAGCCGTCCTCGTCGCCCGGCGGCCGGCGGAAGCGCCCATCTGACGCCGGACGGACGCGCCGAGGGATGGGACTTCCAGTCCGGTGTCTGCATGGGCCGGCTTGGTACACTCGATGGCGATGGCAGCAAGTGACCAGACGCGCCTCCTCCTCGTGGAGGACGTCCCGCAGGTGGCGCAGTACATCCGCGGACTTCTCAACTCCCAGAGCACGGTCAAGCTGCTCGACGTCCTGAGCGACGGCAGCAAGGTCCTGGCCCAGGTTCAGCAACTCCGCCCGGACGTCGTCCTCGTCGACGCGCTGCTCCAGGGCCGGGTCAAGGGCCTGGCCCTCGCCGAGGACATCGCGAAATCGGGCTACGGCATCCCCGTGATCGTCCTGACCGTTCCCCAGAACCCGGTCGCGATGGATCCCGCGAAGGGCGTCCACGGGGTGCTCGCGATGCCGTTCTCCGGCTTCGACCTGATGAACCGGATCGCCGCCGTCCGCAAGGAGTTCGCCCAGCTCTCGACGACCGGATCGTCCCGGGTCTACTCGGTCTTCGCCCCTAAGGGCGGCGTCGGGAAGACGACGATCGCGTTCAACCTCGCGGTCGCCCTCGGACAGGCCGAGCAGCGCACCGTCCTCATCGACGGCTCGCTCCAGTTCGGCGACCTCCGCTCGCTCCTCCGGGTCCCCGTCGACGCGCCGTCGATCCTCGACCTGCCGACAGACCGCGTCGCCGAATCCGACCTCCAGGACGTCCTCTGGCGGGACCCCTCGGGGATCGACATCCTGCTGGCCCCGCCCCGGGTCGAGATGGCCGAGATGATCACGGCCCGCGACATCGACAAGATCCTGTCGATCCTGCGGCGGGTCTACGGCTCGATCGTGATCGACATGTCGTCCGCCCTCAACGACATCAACCTCTCGTTTCTCGACCTGTCGGACACGATCGTCGAAATCGTCACGTACGATTCGACGACGATCCACAACACGATCGCCGTCGCCGACGCCTTCCGGATGATCGGCTACCCGGCGTCGAAGGTCCGCTACCTCGTGAACCGGGCCGACTCACCGGGCGGGATCGACCCGGGCGATCTCGAGCGGGCGATCGGGCGGGTGCCCGAGCACCGCGTCGTGAGCGACGGGCTGCTGGTCGTCCAGTCGAACAACGAGGGCGTCCCGTTCGTCCTGGCCAATCCGGCGGCTCAGATCAGCCAGGACGTGAACCGGGTCGCCGCCGAGCTCCTCGCCGCGAGCGGGATCGTCCGACCGGCGGCGGCCGGCAGGCGCTAGGGAGCCCGATGTCGGACCCGCGCCCGATCGGCGTCTTCGACTCGGGGGTCGGCGGGCTGACGGTCCTCCGCGAGATCCTCCGCCGCTCGCCCCACGAATCGACGATCTACCTCGGCGACAATCTCCGCGCCCCGTACGGTGTCCGCCCGGACGACGAGGTCCGGGCGTTTTCGATCGCGGCCCTCGACGAGCTCGCGGCCCGCGACGTCAAGGCGATCGTCGTCGCCTGCAACACCTCGACCGCGGTCGCCCTCCCCGAATTCCGGCGGCGCTACGACCTGCCGATCCTCGGCGTCGTCCGGCCGGGCGCCGTGACCGCGTCACTGACCACCCGCAACCGGCGGGTCGGGGTGATTGCGACGCCGGCAACGGTCCGCTCCCACGCCTATTTCAACGCGATCAAGGACGAGAACCCTGCGGTCGAGGTCTACGAGCACGCGACGCCGGCGTTCGTGCCCCTCGTCGAGGCCGGCCAGGTGAGCGGACGGGAGGTCGAGCGTATCGTGGCTGCGTCCCTCGCGCCGCTCCTCGGCCAGCGCGACGAGGCCGGCGAGTTCGTGTTTCCGCTGCCGGCCTCGGCCCGGATCGACACGCTCCTCCTCGGCTGCACCCACTACCCGCTCCTGCGCCCGGTCATTGCCGCCATCGCCGGCGACCGGGTGGCGATCGTCGACTCCGCGACCGCGACGGCGTCAGCCCTCGTCGAACTCCTCGCGATCAACGGCCTCGAGGCTCCGGGAACGACCCGCGGCACGGCCGCCGACCCGGGCGCGGCCGGCCACGACGCCCCGGACGAGGTGGCGACCGCGCCGAGCCACGGCCAGCTGACCACCGGCGACATCGACGCCTTCCGAGCGGTTGCGGAGCGGATCTTCGGCGAGGCATTCCCCGAGGTCGGCTCCGTCGAGGTCGGCCGGACCAGCGTGGCATCGTGAACTTGGCGACGACGAACGGGGAGGCGGACCGATGAGCGACACCCGGAACAAGGGCGCCGGCTGGCGCGACGACCGCGTCTGGCAGGCTGGGTTCCTGGTCGGGTCCGCGATCGGCGCTGCCGCCACCGTCCTCGGCCGGCGGGCCGAGCTGGTTGCCCGCCAGGGTCTCGTCGACTGGCCCGCCGCGGAGCGCTACGCCGTGGCCCGGCTGCGGTCCGCCCCGGGTGCCCTCAGCGCGGCCGAGCTGCGCGGCAGCGAGCCGTCCTACGCTGCGGCCATGGAGCTGATCGTTCCCCGTCTGGCGGTGGCGCTCGGGACCGAGCTGCCGGGCGTGGTCGAGCGCTCCGCCGTCGTCGACCGAGCCGGCTGGGTCCATGCCAACGTTGCGACGTTCGCCCAGCTCATCGGGCAGCTCGAGTCCGACCTCCTCGACCAGGTCGTGCCCCGCGGCGGCGGCCTGGCGAAGGCGACGATGGCGCTGGCCAACCGCTGGGTCACGACCCGCCAGCTCGGCTTCCTCCTTGGGTTCATGGGCTCGAAAGTCCTCGGCCAGTACGACCTCGCCCTGCTCGCCGCGGAGGCGACGCCCGGCAGGCTCCTGTTCGTGGAGGAGAACATCCGGGCAACGGCGCTCGCGCTCGATGTGCCGCTCGAGCCGTTCCGGATGTGGATCGCCCTCCACGAAACGACGCACGCCTTCGAGTTCGAAGCCCACCCGTGGCTCCGGCCCTACCTGGCCGACCGCCTCGAGCGCCAGCTCAAGCTCTTCGGCAAGGAAGCCAGCGGGCTCGGTCGTGAGGCGCTCAAGAGCCTCGGCCGGGCCATCCGCGGCGACGGTGGCGAAGTCGAGCATTGGATGGAGCGGCTCATGACCGCCGAGCAGCGGACGCTGTTCCGCGAGACGCAGGCGGTGATGAGCCTGCTCGAGGGCTTCAGCGACTACGTGATGGACGAGGTCGGCAAGGACCTCGTGCCCGGGGTGGAGCGGATCAGCGCCAAGTTCCACGAGCGAAGACAGGCGAAGCGCTCGCCGTTCGAACGGGCCGTCATGCGCCTCACCGGGATGGACGTGAAGATGGAGCAATATGCGAAGGGCGAGGCATTCGTCTCCGCGATCGCCGCAGCTGGTGGCCCCACGGCCCTGAACCGGCTGTGGGCCGGTCCGGAGATGCTCCCGCGCCATGGCGAGATCGACAACCCGGCTGCCTGGATCGCCCGAGTCGACTTGATCGAAGCCGCGTGAGCGGTCCAGCGCCGCTCCGGATCGTCGGGCCGGGGTCGGGGCCGGGCGGGGCGCCGACGGCGATCGCCCTGTCGCCGATCCTTTCGGCCCGCTATCGGACCCGCGATCTCGAGCGGATCCAGGCGGCGGCACCGGGCGCCCGGATCGTCACATTGTCCCGCGAGGGCCTGACCGACGAGCCGGTCGAGGACGTCGAGGTCCTGCTCCGCGGCTGGCTGTCGTCGGACGCGTTCGATCGGCTCCTCGCCCGTGCGCCGCGTCTCAGCTATGTCCATTCCGCCTCGGCCGGCGTGGAGCGGGCGCTGACGCCGGCGGCCCGGGACCGCGGAATCGTGATCACGAACGCCCGCGGCGTGTTCTCGCGGCCGATCGCCGAGTACGTCCTGATGATGATCCTGGCGGTCAGCCGGCGGCTGCCGGGCCTGCTCGAGCTCCAGCGCGAGCGGACGTGGCAGCCGCTCGAAGGCGTGGAGCTCCGCGACGTCACGGTCGGGATCATCGGTCTGGGCTCGATCGGGCGGGCGGTCGGGGCGCTCGCGACGGCATTTGGCTGCCGGGTGGTTGCGGCACGGCGCCGGCCGGACGGGCCTGCGTCCACGTCCGCCGATGACGACGAGACCCGCTCGTTCGGCGAGGCGATGCTCGACCGGGTCGGCGGGCCCGACTCCATCCCGCAGCTCCTGTCGGAGTCCGATTTCGTCGTCCTTGCCGCCCCGCTCACGCCCGCGACGGCGGACATGATCGACGAGGGCGCCCTGGCCATGATGAAGTCGTCGGCGTGGCTGATCAACGTCGCCCGTGGCCGGCTGATCGATGAGCGCGCGCTCCTGGACGCGCTCCGCTCCGGGCGGATCGGCGGGGCGGTCCTCGATACGTTCCGGGAGGAGCCGCTGCCGTCGACATCGCCGTTCTACGACCTCGAGAACGTCATCGTGACGCCACACACGTCGTGGTCGAGCGGGCGCGTCCTTGATCGGAGCGTCGAGCTGTTCTGCGACAACCTCCGGCGATACGCCGCCGGCGAGACGCTGCTCAACGTCGTCGATCCGGCCGCCGGATACTGAGGATGGGCACGGTGATCGGGGGCCATGTCGCGCGCAACAGGCGCGCGTCGCCCGAGTGGCGGAAATCCGCGGCCGTCATCCTCCTCGTTGTGGCGAGCATCGCCGGATGCGCCGGGCCGATGCCGATCGGCTCGCCGACTGCGCGGCCCGCCTCCGACTCGCCACCGACACCAACGCCGGGGCCGGGCGACCCCTTGCCGAATCGGGAGCCGGCGATCGCCCGAGCGATCGCAGTAGCCGAGATCGTCGGCCCGTTTGCCGTCACCGAAGCGATCCGGGGAACCCTGGCCGCCCTCGACCCGTTCGCCCGCAACGACATCAGCGATCCACCGCCGAGTGAGTGGCCGGGCTCGACCGAGGTGTGGCGGGTGACGCTCCAAGGCCCGACCGGCAGCACCTCGATCGTCCTGACCGGCCAAGGCGATCTCGTGGGATCGATCACCCAGGGACACTGACTTCCTCACCGGTGAAACCCGGCTGGCCGATTGACCCGCTCGGTCACCGGAGGTACGGTCTGCCCATGAGCATTACCATGCGGTCAGATCATGTGGCCACGGCGCGCATTACCCGGCAGGGGCAGATCTCCGTCCCGAAGGCGATCCGCGCTCACCTTGAGGCGGGCCCCGGAGACGATCTCGAGTTCGAGCCCGGGCCCGATGGTTCGGCAATCGTTCGCCGCCGCCGTCGCACCAGCATCCTCGATCTGGCCGGAATCGACGCTGCCCACGCTGCCTTGATCCCGGCCGATCCGGACGAGTTGGACCGCTTGATCGGAGACGGGATCGCGGCCGCAGTTGCGGCGAAGGTCGACAAGGTCAACCGCCGCAAGCGACGGTCGTGATCGATCGGGCGTGGGTCGATGCAAACGCGATCATCGCCCTATTGGCCGGCCCGAGCCATGTTGCTCACGAGGAATCGCTGGAGATCTTCCGCCGTGTCGCGGATGGCGAGCTCGAGGTGATCCTGACGGCGCCTGTCCTGGTCGAGCTGAGCTGGTTCCTGGAACGACGTCTCGGCCTGTCACGAAGGCACTGCGCCGAACGCCTGCGCCAGGTCCTGGATGCGGACGGCGTGCTCGCGCTCGATCGTGTCCTTCCACGCGCGCTCGAGATCTATGCGGGCGACCGGCGGCTCGACTTCGTCGATGCGTGGCTGGCGGCCTCAGCCATCGCCATCGGGCCGGCGCGGGTCGTCTCATTCGACAGGGACTTCGATCGAATCGAGGGCGTGACCCGAGTCAGCGCCTGATCGGCTCCCGCGTCACGGAAACTCCGTGCCCGATGACCGCGATCGTGGCCGCTCTCCGCGAGACGAGCAAACCAGACGGCCAGGCGGGAAGATCGGCCTCGACGGTGGCCAATCTGGTCGGGTTTGGTCCTGACGCGAGCACGAGGCACCGATTCCGGGCCGATCGCGGGCCGCAGCGGCGTCGCGACGGTCGACTCGCTCGTCCGACGCACAACCGGGCGCGCCACGCGGTCCAGTAGCATCGCACCATGCAGATCGCCATCGTCGGTCTTGCCGGATCAGGCAAGACGACCGTCTTCAACACGCTCACCCGGGGCCACGCCGAGACCGGCGGGTTCGGCGGCATGGAGCTCCACGTCGGGGTCGTCAAGGTACCCGACGAGCGCCTCGACAAGCTCGCCGCGATCTTCAAGCCGAAGAAGGTCATCCAGGCCGACGTGACCTACGTCGACCTGCCGGCCCCGCCGGCCTCCTCCGACGGCCACGTCGGGACCGAGGATCTGCCGGCCGAGCACCTTGCCCGCCTCCGCGACTCGGACGCGCTCCTGCACGTGGTCCGCGCGTTCGAGGACCCGAACAACCCTCATCCGGAGGGCTCCGTCGTCCCGGCCCGCGACGTCGACCGGCTCGACACCGAGTTCATTCTCGCCGACCTCGCCCTCGTCGAGCGCCGGCTTGAGCGGCTCAAGCAGAGTGGCCGCCATGGAACGCCGGCCGAGAAGGAGGCGAACGAGCGCGAGGAGGGCGTCCTCGTCCGACTCAAGGCCGGGCTCGAGGCTGGCTCCCCGATCCGTGACCTCGGCCTCGGTGCCGACGACGAGAAGCCGATCCGCGGCTTCCGGTTTCTGACCCAGAAACCGGTCCTCGTCCTGCTCAACGTCGGTGAGAGTGAGATCGCCGGGGCAGGGGAGCGAGTCGCGGCGCTGACTGCGGCCTATGCCCACCAACACGCCATGATCGATGCGCTGTCGGCCCGGATCGAGATGGAGCTCGGCGAGCTTGAGCCCGACGAGGCGGCCGTCTTCATGGAAGAGCTCGGAATCGCCGATTCCGGACTTGACCGGGTCATCGAGCTCAGCTACCGGCTGCTTGGGCTGATCTCCTTCCTGACCGCGGGTCCGGACGAGGTCCGGGCGTGGCCGATCCGCGATGGGTCGACGGCGGTCGACGCGGCGGGGGCGATCCACAGCGATCTCGCCAAGGGCTTCATCCGGGCCGAGACGGTCGCCTATGAGGACCTGCTCGAGCTCGGCTCGATGGCGGCGGCGCGGAAGGTCGGCAAGCTCCGGTCGGAGGGCAAGACCTATCGCGTCCACGACGGCGACGTCGTCGAGATTCTGTTCAGCAAGTAGGAGCGCGGCTACCTCGAGGCGGGTCGCGGCGCCTTCGGCCGCAGCGTTCCGTTCCAGCCTGGAACGAGGTCAGTCGTCGTCTTCCTGGCCGCGGACGGCTTCGCCGGTCGGGTCGAACTCGGCGATGACGGCCCGGTAGTCCGCGCCGCGCTCGTCCTCTGCCGCCTCCTCGGCCGTGTCGATCGCGACGAGGAAGTTCTCCTCGTCGACGATCGAGACGTTGACCGCCGCCGTCAGACGGTCGTCGGAGACGAAGATGAAGCCGTGCTCGCGCTGGAGCTCCGCGGCGATCGCCTCGATCAGCGTATCGTCCACGTAATTCTCCTGGACCTGGCGCCGGACCGCGTCGATCAGCTCGAGGAACTCGTCGGGGTCCATCTCGTCGTCGCGGGCGAGGAGCACGTCGGAGAAGACGTCCTCGTCACCCTCGTGAAGTTCGTAGAAATACACACCGGCCTCGGTCGGAAAGGGATTGGATTGGGCCTGAAGTATCGCACGCGCCTCGGCGGATCGGCCGTGAGAACCCGATGACCGGCGATGACGCGGAGGCCGCGATCCCGACCGTCATCGTGATCGGAGCGGCGGCGCGCGACCTGACCGATGACGACCCGCGGGGCTGGCGCCTCGGCGGTGGCGTCTCGTACAGCGCTCTGACCACGGCGCGCCTCGGTCTCGCCACCGCCGCCATCGTCGGGGTCGACGCCGAGGCAGCCCCGGCGGCCGAGCTCGACCTCCTGCGGGAGGCCGGCGTCGATGTCCGGCTCGTGCCCCTCGAGCACGGTCCGGTTTTCGTGAACATCGAGCGTCCGGAGGGACGCCTCCAGCTCTGTGGCGGCCACAGCGACGCGCTGCCGGTCGGAGCCGTGCCTGCATCCTGGCGGGCGGCCAAGGGTTGGATCCTCGCCCCGGTCGCGGCGGAGCTCCCACCGGCCTGGGCGGACGTCCCGGACCCGGCCGGTTTCGTGGCCGTCGGTTGGCAGGGCCTCCTCCGCGAGCTCGAGGCCGGCCAGCCCGTTCATCACGTGGCCCCGCGGCCGGACCCGATCGTTCGCCGGGCGGACCTCGTCGGCCTGTCCCGCGACGATGTCGACCGATCGATTCCCCTGGCCGCCCTGTACGGTCTCCTGCGACGCGGCGCATCTCTCGCGGTCACCCAGGGGGATCGCGGCGGGCTGATCGTGCACGGTGCCCACGGCGATCACGACGCCGCCCTCGAGCTGCGCCATTACCCCGCGATCCCGAGCCACGCAGCCGTCGACCCGACCGGCGCCGGCGACGTCTTTCTGGCGGCGCTCGCGGCGGCCCGGATCGAGCCGCGCCTCGTCGGTGGGCGGATCGGCCAGGGGTTCGACCTCCTCCTCGCCGCGGCCGCCGCGTCGCTCGTGCTCGAGGCACCGGGCCTGCTCGGCGTCCCGACGCGGGCCGCAGTCCGCCAGCGCATGGCCGAGGCGCGCGACCGTCGAGCCGCCGCAGCTGACTGTTCCTGAGGTCGGTCTGAGCCGTCAGCCGACCTCAGCCGCCGTCAGCCGAGCCGGCGGAGCGCCGCCGCGAGCACTCGCCGGCCGATCGCCGCGCTCTCCGCGGGTGGCGGCCAGCCGCTGTCCTGCTCCACCATCAGCCAGCCGCGATAGTTCCGCGCCGCAAGAACCTCGAGGACCCCGTCCAGATCGAGGAGGCCGCTTCCGAGCTCGGTGAAGACCCGCTGTTGGACGGCCTCGTCGAGCCCGTCGATCGATCCGTCGCGCAGGCCGCCGAGGACGTTCGCATCGACATCCTTGAGGTGGACGTGACTGACTCGTTCGCCGTAGGTCCGGAGCGCATCGACCGGGTCGCCGCCGCCGACCAGCCAGTGGCCGACGTCCAGGCAGAGAGGGAGGACCGCCGCGTCGATCGCGGCGGCCAGCCGGGCGACCTCGGCGGGTGTCTCGATATACGTCCCGGCGTGCGGATGGAAGGCGATCCGGGCACCGGCGGCCCTCGTCTCGGCGGCGATCGTCTCGAGCAGCCCGATGGTCGCCGCCCAGCCGCCTGCGGCCAGCCGCGGCGCACCGGGTTCGTCTGCCCGGCCGGCGACGGCGTTCCGGTCCGGCGACCCGTCGAAGGCAACGCACAGGACCTCTCCGCCACCGGCGACGAGCAGGCGAAGGCGCTCTCGGACCATATCGATGGCTTCGGTCGTCGGGCCATCGACCGTGGCCGGCATCCAGGCGTACACCTCGGCGAGGCGAAGGTCGCGGCTGGCAAGAGCGTCCCGCAGGGCCCGACCCTCCGGAAAGCCGGACCCGAGCTGGCAGCCGTCGTAGCCGGTTCGAGCGACGTCGTCGAGGATGGTCTCGGGGGTTGGTTCCGTCCGGGTCTCGGCCCCGTCGACGATGTTCCAGAGGATGGGGACCGTCCCGATCGGGGCGTCGCGGAGTGGGCTATTGCTGGCGAGGCGGCCTCGCAGGTCGCGATTGCGCTCGCGCGGATCGGGGACCGCTGCTCCGGCGGGGCACGGCTCGGTCATCGTCTCGATCGTACGCCCGTTCGTCGATTGTCGGCAGCGGCGGCCCGCCCGCATCCGCCTCAGGTGGTGGGCCACCGGACTGCGCGGTAAGGTGATCTCATGCAGGCAGCAGCACGGATCGCACGAAGGGCAGGGTCGACACGATGACGCAGGTCGCGGAGCCGGGCAGCGCCCGAGCGGGCGTGGATGGGCAGGGGTCGGAGCTGAGCGTCGTCCACCACTGGATCGGCGGGCGGCTGGTCGAGGGGGCGTCCGGTCGGCGAGGGCCCGTCTACAACCCGGCCCTGGGCAAGGTCGCCCGCGAGGTCGATTTCGCCAGCGTTGACGAGGTCGGGGCCGCCGTCGCCGCGGCAAAGGCCGCGTTTCCGGCCTGGCGCGCGACCTCCCTGTCGAAGAAGACGAACATCCTCTTCAAGATCCGCAACCTGGTCGAGGCGCGCCGCACCGAGCTCGCGGCCCACCTGACCGCCGAGCACGGGAAGGTCCCGTCGGACGCGCTCGGCGAGATCGCCCGGGGGATCGAGAACCTCGAGTTCGCCTGCTCCATTCCGACCCTCCTGAAGGGCGGGTTCACCGAGCAGGCTTCGACGGGCGTCGACGTCTTCCAGATCCGTCAGCCGCTCGGCGTCGTCGCCGGGATCACCCCGTTCAACTTCCCGGCGATGGTCCCGATGTGGATGTTCGCCACGGCCATCGCGACGGGCAACACGTTCATCCTCAAGCCGTCCGAGAAGGATCCGTCGGCATCGATGTTCATGGCCGAGCTGCTCCACGAGGCAGGCGTCCCCGACGGCGTGTTCAACGTCGTCCACGGCGACAAAGTCGCGGTCGACGCGCTCCTCGATCACCCCGACATCGCTGCGGTCAGCTTCGTCGGCTCGACCCCGATCGCGCGCTACATCTACGAGGCCGGGACGAGGGCGGGCAAGCGGGTCCAGGCCCTCGGCGGCGCGAAGAACCACATGATCGTGCTGCCGGACGCCGACATCGACATGGCTGCCGATGCAGCGATCTCGGCCGGCTACGGCTCGGCCGGTGAGCGCTGCATGGCGATCGCGACGATCGTGGCGGTCGGCGACGTGGCTGACCCACTCGTCGCGGCGATCAAGCTCCGGCTGCCGAAGGTGAAGATCGGGCCCGGCAGCGATCCCGAGGCCGAGATGGGCCCGCTCGTGACGCGCCAGCACCGGGACAAGGTCGCCTCGTACCTCGACAGCTCGGCTGCCCAGGGAGCAACGGTCGTTGCCGACGGCCGCGAGCATCCGCTGTACAAGGATTCGGACGGGTACTTCCTGGGCGTGTCGCTCATTGACGACGTGTCGATCGAGATGGACGCCTACAAGGACGAGATCTTCGGACCGGTCCTGACGATCGTCCGGGTCCCGACCTACGAGGCGGCCGTCGGCCTGGTCAACGAAAACCCGTATGGCAACGGAACGGCGATCTTCACCCGCGACGGCGGGGCAGCCCGCCAGTTCCAGTTCGAGGTCAATGCCGGCATGGTCGGGATCAACGTCCCGATCCCGGTCCCGGTTGCCTACTACAGCTTCGGCGGCTGGAAGAGCTCGCTCTTCGGCGACCTCCACATGTACGGCCCTGAGGGAATCCAGTTCTACACCCGGGCCAAGATCGTGACCCAGCGCTGGCCGGACCCCGGCACGTCGAAGATCGATCTCGGGTTCCCGCGGACTCGCTGACCGTGGCGATCGCCGAGCTGGCCGCCGGGTTCGTCGACCCGCGCATCGTCGAATTGACCGTTGCCGGGCCGAAAGTGGGCGCGACCGCCGGCGATCCGGTCGAGTCGTTCGCCGTGCTCTCGGACGACGGCCTGACGGGGGTCGGCGTCTGGGAGTGCACACCCGGGGCTTGGCCCTCGGCGAAGGTCGGGCTGGGCGAGCTCATGTCGTTCGTGGCCGGCCACGGCTGGATCGTCGATGAGATCGATGGTCGGGACGGCCCGCGCCACGAGATCCGGCCCGGGCTCGTCCGCTGGTTCGCCGACGGCTGGCGCGGCCGCTGGGAGGTCGATCAGACGGTCCGCAAGACCTACGTGATCGTCCGGTCCGACGACGGGGCTGGACGATGACCGACGCGAACCGCGCATACGACCCGGCCGCCGGTCGGAACGGGCAGGTCTTCCTGGTCAGCGCCGCTCGCACCCCGATCGGCAAATTCGGCGGCGCGTTCGCCGACACTGCCGCGACGATTCTCGGCGGGGTCGCGATCCGGGCGGCGATGGAGCGCTCCGGCCTGCCCGAAGGAGCCTCCGTCGACGAGGTCCTCATGGGCCAGGTGCTCCAGGCTGGCGTCGGTCAGGCCCCCGCCCGTCAGGCTGCGCTCGCCGCGGGGCTCGCCGACACGACCTCCGCGACCACGATCAACCGGGTCTGCGGATCCGGCTTGAAGGCGATCATGCTGGCCGCCGCGGAGATCCGGGCTGGCGACGCAGAGGTCGTCGTCGCGGGCGGCATGGAGAGCATGAACCTCGCCCCGTTCCTGCTGCACAGGGCCCGCTTCGGCTACCGCCTCGGCGACGGCCGCCTCGTCGACGCCGCGGTGGCGGACGGCCTGACCTGCGCCTTCGAGGGCTGTCACATGGGCACCCACGCCGAGCGGGTCGCGATCCACGATCACGTGAGTCGCGAGGACCAGGACGCGTTCTCCCTCGCGTCGCATCAGAAGGCGATCGCCGCCCAGGATGCCGGCCGGTTCGTGGCCGAGCTCGCACCGGTCACCGTTCGGGACGCGAAAGGGCGGGAGACGGTCGTCGACGTCGATGAGGGACCGCGGCGTGACTCGACGCTCGAGGCGCTGGCCCGGCTCACGCCGGTCTTCGACCTGCCGACCGGCGAGGACCGCGGCGACGCGAGGGTCGGGACCGTGACGGCCGGCAACGCCCCCGGGATCACCGATGGAGCGGCCGCCACGATCGTCGCGAGTGAGCGTGCCGTCGAACGGTTCGGGCTCAAGCCGCTGGCCCGGATCGTCGGCTACACCCAGGCGGAGGTCGCCCCGAAGTGGCTGTTCCTCGCGCCGGTGACCGGCGTCCGCCGCTTGCTCGACCGGATCGAACTCCCGATCGAGGCCTTCGACCTCATCGAGATCAACGAAGCGTTCGCGGCGCAGACCCTGGCCGACGGTCGCGAGCTCGGGTTCGACTGGGACAAGGTCAACGTGAACGGCGGCGCGATCGCCCTCGGCCACCCGATCGGGGCGTCGGGGGCCAGGATCGTGACGACGCTGGTCCATGAGCTGGTGCGGCGTGAGGGGCGCTTCGGGCTTGCAACGCTGTGCCTTGGCGGCGGCGGGTCGGTGGCGATGGCCGTCGAACGCGTCGCCGGCTGACCGCTGTGCTGACTGCTGAAGAGGAGCATCGATCGTGACACTTGCGGACCGGGCGGCCCTGCCGCTCGCCGGCTCGCCGCTCGGACGGACGATCGCCGAGACGGCCACGGACATCTGGAACGATTCCTGTTCGATCCCTGAGCTGGAATACGCGATCTCGTTCGGCGCGGTCGGCGCTACCGCCAACCCGACGATCGTGACCGACGTCTGGAAGCAGGACCCCGGCCGGTGGCGGGCGCGGGTCGCGGCACTTGCCCGGGAGCGGCCGTCTGCGGACGAGACCGAGATTGCCTGGCTGGTCGTCGATGAGATGTCGACTCGCGCAGCGCCGCTGCTCCTGCCGGCGTTCGAGGCATTCGGCGGCCGCCAGGGAAGGCTTTCCACCCAGACCGACCCGACGTTCCATCGGTCGGCCGATCGGATGCTCGGCCACGCCCTCCATTTCGACGGACTCGCCCCGAACATCATCGTGAAGTTCCCGGCCACCTCCGCCGGGATCGACGCGATGGAGGAGGCAAGCGCCGCGGGCGTCAGCGTCAACACGACGGTCTGCTTCTCGGTCGCCCAGGCAGTCGCCGCGGCCGAGGCGATCGAGCGCGGGATCCGGCGGCGGGAGGTGGCGGGTGACCCGACCGCGGCAATGGGCCCGGTGGTCACGATCATGGTCGGCCGGATCGAGGACTGGCTGCGGGTCCAGACGGACCGCGACGGGATCGTCGCCGACCCGGCCGCCCTGCCATGGTCGGGCGTCGCCGTCTTCAAGCGGGCGTATGGGCTGTTCCGGGAGCGCGGCTATCGCGCCCGCCTCCTCGCGGCCGCGATCCGCCACCAGTACCACTGGTCCGAGTTCATCGGCGGTGACGTGGCGATCACGATGCCATCCGCGTGGCAGAAGCGGTTCAATGCCTCGACCGTCGAGGTCCGGCCGCGCATGGACGATCCGGTTGATCCCGCGATCGTGGCCGAGCTGGCAAGCCATTACCCGGACTTCATCCGTGCCTACGAACCCGACGGCCTCGGCCGCGACGAATTCGATTCATTCCCGCCGACGGCCCGCACCCTGCGCTCCTTCATCGCCTCGTATCACGAACTCCTGCAACAGGTGACCGACGCGATGGTCCCGAACCCGGACCTCAAGCCCGCGTCCTGAGCCGGACGCGAGAACCAGCCCACGAGCCCTCGGGTTCGCGCCTACGAGCTGGACGCCCTCGCCGGCGGCCGTCGGAAGACGGGATTGCCGAGCGGCGCCGATCGGGTGCTCGACGCGCCGATCCGACTCGTCCGTCGGCGACCGACCACGCGGACGACGGCTTCATTCCCGGGGTCGGCCGAAACGACGGCCCTGCGCCGCAGCCGATCCAGACGTGCGGTGAGCGCGCGCTCGACCGCTGGGTCGCCCAGGCCGAGTCGACGCCGTCGTTCCGCGATCGCGCTGGCTCGGCCGGTGGCATCGAGTGCGCCGGGCAGGTCAGCGAGGCGATGCTCGCGCAGTTTCGCCACCTCGATCCAGGCCTGAACGGCCACCGGGCCGGGGCCGGCCGCGAGATCCATCCACGTCGCCACCGCTTCGTCGAAGCGGCCCAGGCGCCGAAGCAACCGGCCGCGCTCGATCGTGATGCGCTCGGCAGTCCAGGGCGAGTCGAGCCGTCCCGTGACCAGCCGCTCCCACGACGGTCGCGGCGTCCGCCCGCCCACGTCGGCAGGCCGGCGGGGGTGCCACCACGGCAGAGCGCCGGGGCTGTCGCCAGCGTCGGACGGCTCGATAGCGGCCGGCTCCTCTGCGACCGCTACCCGCACCGGCTCCGCACGGGCCTGCATCGCGGCGGCCGTCGGCCCGGTCGGCGCGACGCCCGAAAGCGCCGCCTCGAGGCATTCGAGCGCTTCGTCCAGCCTGCCCGACCGTCCGAATGACCGGGCGAGGCCGGCAAGGTCGCCCATCGGCTGGCGGGCTCGAGCCGAGGCGTCCGCGTAATCGACGTCAATTCGGCTCAGCAGCCGAGCCAGGGAGCGGACGTCCTCGCGATTGTGGCGGACGACGTCGACGAGGGGCCACGCGGCGCCCCCACGCAGGAAGTCGAGGTAGAGGCCCGGGATCTGCCAGCCATCCACGTCGCCGTGGCGCATGGTCCCCAGCAGTTCGGTCTCGACCGTGCGCAACCGGGCGTCGCTCAGCCGGTGACGGAACACGCGCCGGACGAATGGCAGGAGGTCGAGGTGACCGGCATGGACCGGTGCCTGGAGCCGTGCCATCCGGTAGCGGGCGACGAGGAGCGGCCAGTCGAACCCACGGCCGTTATAGGTGACGAGCCAGCTGTTTTCCGGGATGTGCCCCGCCAGCCGCGCGAGCAGCCCGCGCTCGGCCGGGTGGTCGGGCAGGAGCAGCTGGACCTGGCGGAACCGATCGTCCTCCCACCAGCCGAGCCCGACCAGGAACGCGACCGTGCCAGCCGCGGTCGCGAGCCCGGTGGTCTCCGTGTCGAGGCAGACGAGCGGGACGTCCGGCCCGGGCATCCCTGGCAGGGTCCGCAGTCGATCGCGATCGATCGGCAGGACCACGGTGGCCGGCTCGACGCGGACGACCGGTCCGCCCGGATCGAGCACCAACTCGCCGTCGAGGGCCGCCGCGAGGCGCTCCCCGAGCTCGATCGAGCCGCGTGCCGTGCCGCGGTCCGTCCGATCGCCGGGTACGGGACCCGCCCCGTTACCGTTGCCCGTCGCCCGGATGGCCGCTCGATAGTTCGCGAGTCGGCGTTCGAGCGTGGCGCCGCTCACGCTGGGATCGCCTCGGGATCCGGGACCGCCTCGAGCGGACCGTCGAGCTCGGCGAGCAGGCGCAGAGCGAGGCTGCGGGCGTCGACATCCGGCTCCAGTCGTGGTCCCGTGCAGGCCGGACAGCCGCCGTCGCAGCCGCAGTCGCGGATGAGATCCGCCGCCGCCTCGATCAGCTCGGAGTGGCGGTCCCAGAGCCGGGCGCTGAGGCCGATCCCGCCGGGCGTCGCCTCGTACAGGTAGATCGTCGGCGCCTCGTGATGGGGCGATCGAACCTGGGTCACGAGCCCGAGGTCGTGGGGGTCGCCCATCAAGAGGACTGATGCCACGGTCTGGATCGCCCGCCCGGCCCCCATGAGCGCGATGTCGAGGTCGTTCCGGCGCCAGCTCCCGGCCAGGTGCTCGGCGGTGAGCCAGTAGGCCGTCGTCTGGAGCTCGAGCTCGGGCAGGTCGATCGGGCCCCAGCCGACGTTCTCGTCGGTCCCGAACTTCAGCTTCTTGAAGAGGGTCACGAGGCTGGCGACCATCACCTCGCCGTGGACCCGCCGGCCGCCCGGCGCCGGCGCCTCGGCGAAGACATCGAGTGGCTTGAGCGTCACGGCCCGGTTGGCGTACGTGTAGTGATCGACGTCGACCCGGTGGACGTACGCCTTCCGCTCATGCCATTCGAGCCGGTCGACGTAGTACTGGACCGACTCGTGCAGGTAGATCGCCCGCTCGTGGACCAGGACCTGGGCACTGAACAGATCGACCTCGCCGAGGACGCGCGGGCGATCCGGGGTCGTGTCGATGATCACGACGTTCTCCGGGGCCGCGGTCCGGAGCGAGACCTCCGAGGCCGGAAAGTTCTCCGAGCTCCAGTACCAACGGCCGTCCTCCGCCTGGCGGATATGGCCGGACTCGGCAATGAATGCCAGCAGGTCGTCGGCCATGCCCGGGCCGAAGATCTCACCGGACTCGAACGGCAGCTCGAACGTGGCGCACCGGAGGTGGGCGATCAGGACGTGGAGGTTGTCCGGATCGAGCCGCGCCTCCTCGGCCGCGCCGCCGATCAGGAATTCCGGGTGGCGGACGACGTAACGATCGACCGGCGCGGCCGACGCGCAGAGCACGGCCACGCTCGTCCCGCCGCGCCGGCCCGCCCGCCCGATCTGCTGCCACGTCGCGGCGACCGAACCCGGATAGCCGGCCAGGATCGACACGTCGAGCCGGCCGATGTCGACGCCAAGCTCCAGGGCGTTCGTCGCGACGACGCCGAGGATCTCGCCGTCGCGCAGGCCCTTCTCGATCGAGCGCCGCTCCGTCGGCAGGTACCCGCCGCGATAGCCGCGGATCCGCGACCGCGGCCCGAGGTCCTGGCGGAGCGCCTCGCGCAGTGTGGACAGCATGATCTCGACCGCGACCCGGCTCCGCCCGAACACGACGGTCTGCCGGCCCGCCCGGAGGAACGGGATGGCCCAGCGATGGGCGACCGTCAGGTTCGACCCGCGAGCGCCCGTCGCGACGTGAGTCAGCGGCGGTTCGACGAGCAGGACATGACGCTCGCCCGACGGCGCCCCGTTGCGATCGACGAGGATGGGCGCTCGGCCGGTCAGCGTCGTCGCCAGCTCCGCCGGGTTCGCGATCGTCGCCGAGCAGCAGACGATCACGGGTTTGCTGCCGTAGTGGGCGCACAGCCGGAGCAGCCGCCGGATGACGTTGGCGACGTGGCTGCCGAACACGCCGCGGTATGTGTGAAGCTCGTCGATGACGATGACCCGGAGCTGCTCGAACAGCTGGAACCACTTCGTGTGGTGGGGAAGGATCGCCGAGTGGAGCATGTCCGGGTTCGTCACGACGACCTGGCCCGCGCCGCGGATCGCGGACCGGATCGGAGCAGGGGTGTCGCCGTCGTACGTCGCCGCCGAGATCGTCAGCCCGGCGGCCGCCGAAAGCTCCGCGAACTCGGCGACCTGGTCCTGGCCAAGCGCCTTGGTCGGGAACAGGAACAGGGCCCGCGCGGCGGGATCCTCGGCGATCGCCTGGAGCGTCGGCAGGGCGTAGCAGAGGCTCTTGCCGGACGCGGTCGGCGTGACCACGACCACATCCCGGCCCGCCCGGACGGCTTCGATGGCCTCCGCCTGATGGGTGTACAGGCGCTCGATCCCGCGCGCCGCAAGTCCGCTCCGGATGCGCGGGTCCAGCCAGTCCGGATGATCACGGTATTCGGCCTCGCGGGCGGGCAGCACCGCGTGGTGGGTCACGCCCCGTGCCAGCGACGGCTCATCCTCGAGGATCGCTCGCAGGACGGCCTCGGTCGGGGCCGGGGCATAGGTCCGCATCGGTCACCTCGAATTAGAACATGTGTGCGAAACAACGGGAGTCTAGCAGGAAGGTCGGCCACGCTCGTGACAGGTTGGCTGTCACGGCCTCGAACGAGTTGACACGTCAGCTGCGGGCAGCTACCCTCGATCGGACGTGAAGACCCCCGGCACCGCTCCCGACGAGTCGCCCTCCCGCCGCCCGGATCGGTCCGTCGCTGGCGATCCAGCGTCCGGCACCGCGCCCGACCCGACGGCCACCGACGGCCGAGACGCTGTCCCTGGTCGAGTCGACCGCGTTGACCTGGCTGGGCTGTCGATCGCCGGCATCACCCGGCGCCGGGTCGGCTGGGTCGCGGCCGCTCTCCTGTCGGTCTGGATCGTCGTCGTCTTTGCCCGGCAGGTCGGTGACGCGGGGGCTGCGGCAAGCCGCGCTGCCCAGCTCGCGACCGACAACACGGCCCTGGCCGCCGAAGTCACGGCCCTCCAGCACGAAGTCGATCTCGTCGTCCGCCCCGAGTACGTCGCGATCGCCGCGCGAGGTCATCAGTTCGGCGTCGGCCGCGAGGTCGCGTTCACCCTTGACCCTTCCGTGCCTTCGCCGGTCGACGGCGCCCCCGGCTCTGCGTCGGCCCGGCTCGGTGCCCATGTCGAGCAGCAGACGCCGCTCGAGTCGTGGCTGTCCCTCTTGTTCGGCCCCGGACACTGAGCGTGCCACTGGCGCATCGCCGGAGACCCATCTGGCGGCGGGCACCGCGCGCGCCGGCACAGTGACCAGACCTCGCCCGGAGCGGGCCCACGGGGTCGCCGAATACGACCGCCTGCTGCTGGAGAACCAGCGCTACGTGGAGGCGTTCGACCGCTCCTCGCTGACCGCCGCGCCCCTGTCGGGGCTCGCCGTCCTGTCGTGCATGGACGCCCGCCTCGACGTCGAGGAGGCCCTCGGACTGCGGACGGGCGACGCCCACATCATTCGCAACGCCGGCGCGCTCGCGACAGGTGATGCGATTCGCTCCCTGATCGTCAGCCAGGAGCGCCTCGGCACGACGGAGATCCTCGTCATCGGCCACACCGGCTGCGGACTGGAGGGCGCCGATGAGGTGGCGATCCGGTCCAGCCTGGTGAACCGGACCGGGGCGGACATCGACCTTTCATTCGGCTCGTTCGCGGACCTCGAGGCGTCGGTTCGCGCCCAGGTCGCGATCCTCCGGGCCCATCCCTGGATCCGGCCGGTGCCGATCCATGGGCTTGTGTTCGACGTGGCGACGGGCCGCCTGGTGGAACTCGTCTAGTTCCCGGGGGCGAACCCGGGACCCGAGGTCATCTGGCCGATCCGCAGGACGGACCGGTTCCGCCACGCTCCCGGCCAGCCCCTATCCTCGGCAGATCATCCAGGTGACGACCAAGACGAGGCGGCCGTGAGTGAGTCCCAGGGCGAGGGAGCGGAGCCAGCGGTTCGTCCATGGATCCGCCCCGACGGCCAGGCCAAGGCGACCGGCCAGGCCCACTACACGGCCGATCTGGCGTTTTCAGGGCTTGCCCACGCCCGCCTTCTCCTCGCCGGCCGCGTCCATGCCCGGATCATCCGGATCGACACCGCCCGAGCTCGGGCGATGCCCGGCGTGCTCGCCATCCTGACCCAGGACGACGTGCCCGAACGTCGCTACGGATCATTCGACTTCGTCCTCGACCGGACCCTGTTCGCCCGCGATGTCGTTCGCTTCGAGGGCGAGGTCGTCGCGGCCGTCGCGGCGCTCACGCCCGACCAGGCCGCCGCTGCGGTCGCCGCGATCGAGGTGGACTACGCCGATCTGCCGCCGGTGCTCGACGTCGAGGCGGCGCTTCAGCCCGGTTCGCCGCTCGTCCACGACGCGATCGCCACGTACGCCCACGACCTGAACCTCGACCCGGCAGGAAACCTGGCCGGCCGCTCGACGATCGTCAAGGGTGACGCCGCCGGGGCCATTGCCGCCGCGCCGATCGTCGTCAGCGAGCGCTACGTCGCCGACATGGCCCACCCCGTCCCGATCGAGCCGCACACCGTCACCGCCGAGTGGTCGGGCGACCGGGTCACGATCCAGTCGAGCACCCAGGTCCCGTTCTATGCCCGGACCAAGACCGCCGAGGTCCTCGAGATCCCCGAGCACCGCATCCGGGTCGCGGTGAGCCACCTCGGGGGCGGGTTCGGCGGGAAATGCGACTTCCATTTCGAAGGCCACGTCGCCGCCCTCGCCCGCGCCGCTCGCCGCCCGGTCCGGCTGGTCCTGAGTCGGCGCGAGGAGTTCCTGGCACCCGACAAGGTCACCCATGCGATGGTTGTCGACATCGAGACCGGGCTCAACGAGGACGGCACGATCCTCGCCCGCCGGGCCCGTCTGATCCTCGATTGCGGGGCGTACGCAAGCGACACGCCGATCCTCGGCCAGGTCGCGTCGATGATGATCGCCGGGCCGTATCGGATCCCGCACGTCGACATCGAGGCGCTCAGCGTCTACACCAATCGCACCCCGTCGGGTTCCGTCCGGGCGCCGACCGGTCCGCAGGCCTGCTGGGCGGTGGAACAGCATCACGACGTCCTCGCCGCCCGAGTCGGGCTGGACCCGGTCGAGTTCCGCCGGCGCAATCTCGTCCGCGACGGCGACGAGGGTCCGACCCGCCAGCGCCACGAGGGAAACGGCGCGGTCGAGACTCTTGAACGGGCTGTCGCGGCGATCCTCGCCGGCGGTCCGCTCGGTCCACACGAGGCGATCGGGGTCGCGTCGGGGTGGTGGTTCAGCGCTCCAGGCCCGTCGGGCGCCTTCGTCCGGATCGAGGGCGACGGCAGCGGCCGAATCGTGACTGGCGCCCAGGAAAACGGGACCGGCGCAGTCATGGCCCTCCCGATCCTCGCCGCGGAAGAGCTCGGGATGCGGCCCGAGGACTTCGCGATCACGTATCAGGACACCGATGCCGGGCCGTACGACGGCGGCAGCTCGGGCAGCCAGACCACGTTCAACAACGGTCGGGCCGTCGTCGAGGCCGCACGCGAGGTACGGCGCCAGCTCCTCGAGCTCGCGGCGGTTGCCCTGGAGGCGAGTGTGGCGGACCTCGAGCTGCGTGACGGTCACGCCGGCGTCGTCGGCAGCCCGGATCGTCGGATCTCGATCGCCGAGCTCGCGGCGACCGCCCATGGCGGGGCGCTGCTCCTGGCCCGCGGCTCGGGCATGCCACCTGAAGCACCCGAGCACGATGCGTCGATGTGCGTCGGCCGGCTCGGGTTCGAATCGTTCGCCGCACCGACGTTCTTCTGCCACGCCGCGCGGATCCGGGTCGACCCGGCGACCGGGATCGTCCGGACCCTGAAGGTCGTGGCCGCAACGGATGTCGGGCGGGTCCTGAACGAGACGGGGGCCCTCGGGCAGATGACCGGCGGCGTCGTGATGGCCCTCGGCAATGCGACGACAGAGGGGACGGTCTTCGGGGCGGACGGCCGCCAGCGCAACGCGTCGCTTCTCGATTACAAGCTCCTGACGTCGGCCGACGCCCCCGAGATCGAGGCGATCTTCGTCGAGTTCCCCGCCTCGAATGGGGGCCCGCGCGGATCGAAGGGCGTCGGCGAGCCACCGATCGTCGCGACGGCGGGCGCCGTCGCCAACGCGATCGCCGCCGCGACCGGCGCCCGGGTCCGGCGATTGCCGATGACTCCGGAGCGGGTCTGGCGGGCGGTCCGCACCGGCGACGACGGAGCGGCCGAAGCGAACGCCCCCTTCGGCCCGGTCCCGATCGGCGCAGCGGCCGGCGGCTGATGGCACTCCGATGACGACCCGCTTCGCAGCGCCCACGACGATCGAGGCGGCTCTGGCGATCCTGTCGGCCGATCGGGACGCCCGGCCCGTCGCCGGCGGAACGGACCTCGTCGTGGCGGCGCGCCAGGGCCGGAAGCCGCTCCCGGCCTCGATCGTCGCGATCGACCGGATCGCCGAACTGGCCCAGCACGGCGTCAGTGACCGCGCCCTCGTCCTCGGCGGGTTGACGACCCATGACTGGATTGCCTCGTCGGCGGACGTCGCGGCGATCTGGGCGGCGCTCGCCGACGCCGCGTCGATCATCGGGTCGCCGGCAACCCGGGCCACTGGGACGATCGGCGGCAACCTGATGAACGCATCACCCGCGGCCGAGACGACGGGCCCGCTCATCGTCCTCGGCGCGAACGTGATGCTCCGCGCGATCGGCCGGGGGTCGCGGATCGTCCCGGTCGAGGGATTGGCCGTGGCTCCCGGCCGGACCGTCGCCTCGGCGGACGAGCTGCTTACGACCGTCATCGTCCCGCCCCAGCCCGAGAACAGCGGCAGCGCCTACGTCCGGCTCGAGTACCGGCGGGCGATGGAGATCGCCGTCGTCGGGGCAGCTGCCCGCGTGACGTTGTCGGACGACGGCCGGATCGCGGCTGCCCGGATCGCCCTGACCTCGGTCGCCCCGACGGTGGTCCGGGCGCCCGAGGCCGAGGCTGCCCTCGCGAGCGGGACCGCGGACCCGTCGACGTTCCGTGCCGCGGCCGAGGCGGCAGCAGCGGCGGCGCAGCCGATCGACGACGTCCGGGCGAGCGCCGAATACCGCCGGGCGATGCTCGTCGTCGTCGTCGCCCGAACCCTCGCCGCCGCGGTGGCTCGCGCCCGGGGCGAAGCGATCCCGATGCCGGCCTCGCGCTGGGCGCACGGGCAGGAGGTCTGAGGCGTGCCCGAATTGCTCCAGCTGACCGTCGACGGCGTCGCCCTGAGTGCGGCGATCGAGCCGGACCGGACGCTCCTGCGCGTCCTCCGCGATGACCTTGGACGGACCGGGACCAAGGAGGGCTGCGACGACTCCGAGTGCGGCGCCTGCATGGTCCTCATCGATGGCCGGCCCGTGAACTCCTGCTCGTACCTCGCCCTGCAGGCGGCGGGGTGCGAGGTGACGACCGTCGAGGGCCTTGCTGGCGTCGAGGCACTCCACCCGCTCCAACGCGCGTTCCTCGAGGGCGGCGGGATCCAGTGCGGGTTCTGCACGCCCGGGATGCTGATTTCGGCCGTGGCCCTTCTCGCCCGCGACCCGGATCCCTCCGAGGACGCGATCCGGGACGGTCTCGCCGGCAACCTCTGCCGCTGCACGGGCTACCAGCCGATCGTCCGGGCGGTCCAGCGCGCCGCCGCCGAGATGCGCGGCGAGACCGCCTGAGCTCGGGCTGGGATCAGGGAGCAGCCGCCCCCGTCGCGAGCGGCTCGAGGCGATAGAGGATCGCGCTGTAGTCGAGTCCGCGCTTGCCGTACGGGACCGCGAGGCGCGGACCGGCGACGAACGTGAACCGGCTGCGGAGCGGGTCGAGCTCCTGACCTGCGGCGAAGAGCGCGAAGAGGGGGCGCTGGGCCACCACATCCTCGAGTGATCCCACGACCGGGTCGCAGACAACCCGAGCCGCGGTGTCGAAGGCCCGCATCGCGACGTCGGGGCGGACGCCGTCGACGCAATGCTCGTAGCCGAGCGTCGTCAACGCATCCCAGTACGTCAACAGCACGGCGTCCGGCGGCAGCTGGGCAAAGACGTTGGCGGCGAACCGATCCCCGTCGTGATTGGCGCTCTGGTCGTAGGTCGACCAGTTGCCGGCGAGGATGACGATCGGCAGGACCAGCGCCAGGACCGCCGGACCGGGTGAGATCGCGAGGGCCGGCAAGCGCTGCTCGAGTGCCGCGACGATCGCCTCGAGGCCCAGCGCGAGCCAGATCGCGAAGGCAAGCCAGGTGATCAGGAGGTAGTGGTCGAGGTCACCGACGTAGTTGGCGAAGAAGTACAGGTTCACGGCCACGATCAGGAGGAGCATCAGTGCCATCCAGCGATCGCGGAGGAACTGGATGCCGGCTCCGATCAGGCCGCCGACGACGAACGCGAGGTCGGACCGATCGCGGAACTGGGCCAGGACCGCCGGGACATCGTTCCAGGCCTTGACCAGGGTCTGGAGCGAGGTGAAGTGCATCTGACCGCGCAGCTCAGCTCCCGTGACCAGGCTGCTGACCCCATCCCAGGTCAGGAACTTGCCATACACCGCGGCCGGCCCGAAGAGACCTCGGAGGGGCAGAAAGAGATACGGGGTCAGGCCGATCAGGACGAGACCTGCCGCCCGCACGATAAGCCCGGGCCGCTCGCGGAGGCGGTCGCGGGCATCGACGAGGACGAACAAGATCACGATCGGGACGACGGTCGCGGCCAGAACGTGATTGGAGAGCGACAGCCCAGCCAGGAACGCCCCGATCAGAAGGTCGCGGTCGCGGCGCTCCGCCCGCCACACGAGCGCGCGGTGGATCACGGCAGCCATGAGGAACACGTGGAATCCGTTCATCTCGGAAAAGGTCGCCTCGAGCCAGAGCTCGCCGGTGAGGGCCAGAGACAATCCCGCCGCCACGGCGATCACCGGCCGAACGCCGAGCCGGAGCGCGATCAGGACAGCGGTCCCGGAGGCGCCCGCCGCCGCGACCGCCGAGAGGAGCTCCGCCCGGAACCCGAGTGATCCGATGGGGATCAGGCTGAAAGCCTTGCCGACGAGCACGTACAGCGGATACCCGGTCGGATGCGGAATGCCGAGCCGGGCCGGGATCCACTGCATCTCCGCCCAGTCCCCGACGCTGACCCCCGGGAGGCGCGTCCGGATGTAGATCGCCAGGGCGATGCCGGCCACGGCGACCGCTTCGAGCGACCCGCCGGATGGTCGTCGGAAGGCGCGCCCGGCGACCATCCCGGAACCGGGTTGGATCACGCGCGGACGGGCCGGCGACGGCGACGACGGATCACGCCTCCTCTTATAGCCGAACCCGCCTCCGGCCGCGTCGCCCAGCAGTCGTCGTCGAGGGCGCCCGTCCGGCTCGCCCGTTCAATGGCCGTTCAATGGCCGGGCAGCGCACGGTGCGCTAGAATCCCCGCCGCGGCGGAGTAGCTCAGTGGTAGAGCAGGGGACTCATAAGCCCTTGGTCGGTGGTTCAAATCCGCCCTCCGCTACCACCCGACCTGTGCGACGCCCGGCACCCGATGGGTCCGCCGGGCGTCTGTCGTTCCGGGCCTGCATCCATCGGCGGTCCCGGCGCGAATCACCTGATGGACGGGTGATGGGCCGCGGCCGGGCCGTCTGGCAGGGCTGTCACGAACCGACGCTATACTCGATCCGCTGGCTGCCGCGCTGCGGCGCCACAGTTCCGGAGGCTCCGTTGAATCCCAGGTTCTTCCGCAACGGCATCGTGATGCTGTTGCTCGTGGTCGTCGCCCTGGCCGTCGTGTTGACCGTGCTCAACTCGACGACGGGGGTCACCAACGTCGCATATTCGGCCTTCCTCGATAACGTCCAGCAGAACAAGGTCGCGTCGGTCGTCCAGGACGGGTCGACCCTGACGGTCACCGGCAGGGACGGCGGCAAGTACCCGGTGATCATCCCCGGCATCCTGGGGACCCAGGTCCTGCCCGACATGACAACCTACGCCGCCGCCGGCAAGGTCCCGACGCCGAGCCTCGAGGCCAAGCCGCCGTCCGACAACGGCTGGATCTCGATCTTCATCACCGGCCTGTTGCCGATCCTGATCATCGGCGGGTTCATCTTCTTCATGATGCGACAGGCCCAGGGCACCAACAACCAGGCGATGAGCTTCGGCAAGAGCCGGGCCCGGATGTTCCTCGGCAACAAGACCGTGGTCACGTTCGCCGATGTGGCCGGGGTCGACGAGGCCAAGACCGAGCTCCAGGAAGTCGTCGAGTTCCTGAAGTACCCGGAGAAGTTCAACTCACTCGGCGCCCGGATCCCGCGTGGCGTGCTGCTCGTCGGACCCCCGGGAACGGGCAAGACGCTTATGGCCCGGGCCGTCGCCGGTGAGGCCGGAGTCCCCTTCTTCAGCATCTCCGGCTCGGAGTTCGTCGAGATGTTCGTCGGCGTCGGCGCCAGCCGCGTCCGCGACCTGTTCGACCAGGCCAAGCGCAACTCTCCGTGCATCGTCTTCGTCGACGAGATCGACGCGGTCGGCCGCCAGCGCGGCGCGGGTCTCGGCGGCTCCCACGATGAGCGCGAGCAGACGCTCAACCAGATCCTCGTCGAGATGGACGGCTTCGACACGAACACGAACGTGATCGTCGTCGCCGCCACGAACCGTCCCGACGTCCTCGACCCGGCGCTCCTGCGGCCCGGCCGCTTCGATCGCCAGGTCATCCTCGACCGGCCGGACATGAAGGGCCGCACCGCGATCCTCAAGGTCCACACAAAGGGCAAGCCGCTCGACAAGACGATCGAGATCGAAACGGTCGCCCGTCAGTCGCCGGGGTTCTCCGGGGCCGATCTCGCGAACCTGGTGAATGAGGCCGCGATCCTCGCCGCCCGGCGCAACAAGAAGGTCATCGGGACAAGCGAGTTCACCGAGGCCCTCGAGCGGATCGTCGCCGGTCCGGAGCGCAAGTCCCGGATCATCTCGGACGCGGAGAAGGCGATCATCGCCGTCCACGAGGGTGGCCACGCCGTTGTCCAGCGAATCCTGCCCAAGTGCGATCCGGTCGCAAAGGTCACGATCATCAGCCGCGGGATGGCCCTCGGCTACACGATGGCCCTCCCGATGGAGGACCGCTATCTCCAGTCCAAGACCGAGTTCGAGGACAAGATCGCCGGTCTGCTCGGCGGGAACGCCGCGGAGCGCCTTGTGTTCGGCGACACGACGACCGGCGCCAGCAACGACATCGAGAAGGCGACCGACCTCGCCCGCCGGATGGTCACCGAGTTCGGGATGAGCGACAGGCTCGGCCCGCTCTCGTTCGGCAAGCGCGACGAGATGGTCTTCCTCGGCCGCTCGATGGGCGAGCAGCGTGACTACAGCGACGAGGTCGCGAAGACGATCGACGAGGAAGTCCGGGCGATCATCGACAACGCCTACGAGCGGGCGATGGACGTCCTGGTCACCCATCGCGACAAGCTCAATGCCTTGGCCGAGAAGCTCGTCGCCGAGGAGACGGTCGACTCGGATGGGTTCGAGAGCCTGTTCACCGACCTCCCGCCGAAGCGCAACACCCGTGAGACACCGTCGATCGTGGTTGGCCCGAACCAGCCCACTCCGGGCACCTTGCCCGCCCCGAACCCCGCCCCGGCCTGACCGTCCGGCGAGCCAGAATCGACAGCGACCCCGAGCCGACGGCCCGGGGTCGCTGGTTTTCGGGGCCATGGCTGCTCGGGCTGCCGCTGCACGCGAGCTCGCCTCGGCGCCGGTAGTCCAGCTGCCGCCGCTGATCTGCGCAGCCGATACCATCGTTCCATGACGACAACCACCGCGACCGACCAGGCCCTCGAGGACTTTCTCGCTGCTCATGCGGCTGAGCGCCTCGAGTCGTACAAGGACTTCGTTCGGATCCCCAGCATCTCGGCCCTGCCCGAGCATGCAGCCGACTGCCGCCGGGCGGCGGAGTGGATCGCGGCCGACCTCGAGCGGATGGGCATGGAGCACGTCGAAGTCGCCGAGACCGGCGGCCATCCCGTCGTCTACGCCGACTGGCTCCACGCCGACGGCGCTCCAACCGTCCTCGTCTACTGCCACTACGACGTCCAGCCGGTCGATCCGCTCGACCTCTGGACCTCGCCGCCGTTCGAGCCGGTCGTGATCGACAACCGGATCCTCGGCCGAGGCGTCGCCGATGACAAGGGTCAGTTGCACCTCCACCTGCGGGCAGCCGAAGCGCTCCTCGCCACGCGCGGCGGCCTGGCCGTGAACGTCAAGTACGTCTTCGAGGGCGAGGAGGAGTCGAGCTCGGTCAACCTCGACGCCTGGCTCACCGCGAACCGCGATCGTCTCGGCGCCGACTTTGCCCTGATCAGCGACACCGGGTTCTTCGAGGGCAACATCCCGTCGATCACCATCGCCCTGCGGGGGATGATGTATGCCCAGATCGACGTGACCGGGACCGCGGTCGACCTCCACTCGGGAGGCTACGGCGGCACCGTCGAGAATCCGGCCAACGCCCTCGCCCGGATCATTGCCGGGCTCAAGGATGAGCACGGGCGGATCCTGGTACCCGGCTTCTACCACGACGTCGTCGAACTCACCGCGGACGAGCGCCGACTGGTCGCCGACCTGCCGTTCGACGAGGACGGATACCTGGAGCGGCTCGGCCTGCCCGTCCTCCACGGCGAGGACGGCTATACGACCCTCGAGCGGCGCGGCGCCCGGCCGACGCTCGACGTCAACGGCTTGTGGGGCGGCTTCCAGGGGGAGGGGAGCAAGACGATCATCCCCGCCCACGCCCACGCCAAGGTCAGCTGCCGGCTGGTCGCCAACCAGGATCCCGACCGGATCTTCGAGGCGTTCCGGGCTCATGTCCTGGCAATCGCGCCGCCCGGGATCCGGGTCGACGTCCGGAAACTCGGCGGCGGCCGTCCCAGCCTGACCCCGATCGACCACCCCGCGACCCAGGCGGCCGCGCGGGCCCTCGAGGCGACGTTCGGCCGGAAACCGGTCTACATCCGGGAAGGCGGCTCCATTCCGGTCTGCGCCACGTTCGAGGAGATCCTCGACCTGCCGGTCGTCCTCCTCGGGTTCGACCCGCCCGACCAGCGCGCTCACGCCCCGAACGAGTGGATGGATCTCGACAACTACGAGACCGGCATCCGGACGATCGCCCGGATGTGGGACGAGGTCGCCGCGGTCGGTGTCGTCGGGCTTCGCGCCTGACCGCCGCCGCCCATCCGTCCGGGCCAGGTTCTGGCGTCGCCGCGAGCGCGGGGCAGGACCTTTGGGTCATCGAGCAACGGCTTTCGGGCGGCAGTCGCGCTCGAAGGCGGTGCTACGATGCACAACGACTTCGTTGACCGGGAGGACGAGCTAGCGTGACCGAAACCGCCGAACCCACTGCCCCATCCCAGAGCTGGCGTCTCGACGCCGACACGGGGAGCATGGTGCCGCGCTCGGCCCTCGATGTCCTCGTCGATCTCAACGAAAAGGTCACGTCCGGCCGGGTCAGCGAGTACCAGCCGGTACCGTTGGGCTTCACCCCGCTCGACAAGACGATCGGGACCGGCCTGCGCGCCGGGGAGCTCCTCCTGATCGGCGGCGCCCAGGGTACGGGCAAGACGACGATGGCCCTCCAGATGGCCCGCAACATCGCCTCGGGCGGTCAGGCCAACGTTCTCTACATCTGCTTCGAACACGACGAGCAGTACCTGCTCAACCGGATGATCGCGATGGAATCGGCCCTCGCCCATCTCCCGCACAAGACCGGCGCGATCAAGATCCAGGACGTCCGCAAGGAGATCCTCGGGACCTGGATGGCCGAGGGTGGCGGGGTCGCCCAGCTCGCGAGCAATCCGCGGCTCCGGCCGTCGCTCGACCGGATCGCACGCTACGGGCAGAACCTGTTCCTGCTCCGCGGATCGCAGACGGCCAGCACCGTCGATAACATCCGCAAGCTCGTCCAGGAGCATCGCCGCCTGTCGGGCGACCGCCGGCTCGTCGTCTTCGTCGACTATCTCCAGAAGGTGCCCCAGATCCCCGAGCCGAACAGCGAGACCGAGAAGGTCACGTACGTCGTGAATGGGCTCAAGGACGTGGCGCTGTCCGAGGACGTCCCGATGATCAGCATCGTGGCGGCGGACAAGGAAGGCCTCAAGGCGTCGCGCCTCCGCAACTTCCACCTCCGGGGCTCGTCGGCCATCAACTACGAGGCCGACATCATCCTGATCCTCAACGAGAAGTACCACATTGTCGCCAAGGTCAACATCGAGTTCAACCCGTACCAGGCGCAGCGCTTCCGCGACTGGGTCGTGATCTCGGTCGAGAAGAACCGCGGCGGCCAGGACAATGTGGACCTCGAGTTCGAGAAGCACTTCGAGTTCTCCTGCTTCGACCCGAACGGTCGGACGGTCCAGGAGAAGCTGATCGAGGAACGCCTCTACAACGACTGATCGGGCGACCGGACCGCTCGTTTGCGGCGTTGCCCTGCGGTGCGCCGACTCGGCCGAAATCGTGAGTCCCTGGGACGCATTTGGCGCCTCAGCGACCGTGGGTCTTTCGTGGGCGGGTCTGATCCGCGCCGATCCGCTCCGTGATGAGCCCCCGGTTTGAGTCGCCCAGACTCCCGCGGCCGCGATGTCGCGCAGACTCAGTTGGCAGTCGTCCTCCGCGCTCGACTCGGCCGATCGCCCGGCGGGACCGGCGAGACCGGCGAGACCGGGTTGCCCGGCCGGTAGCACATCGCACGGTCGAGGTTTCCCACATTCCGTCAACAGCCGGTCGCGATTCGTGGACAGATTCCGGACCGGCCGCGCGAAGTTCGTGGACAAGTCCGTTGCGGGGCACCAGGGCCCGTCATATGGTTCGTCTTGCCCGAAGGGGCCAACGCAAACGGACAGGCGAGGCGAGGGGCGACCCACGCAACGCCGCCGGTCCGGTCGGACGATCCGCAAGGGTCGGCCGCGCCGCAACCGCCGGTCCGGGGGCTTGCTGGCCGAGATCACATCAAAGGCTGGCTGCTTCCACGATCGAACCCGTTTGGCAGTAGGTTCCTTCGGGCGTTTCCATGCGCCCAATGGACCTGGGCACGCCGACAGACCCGCCGTCCGGCGACCAACGTTGACCGCAGCCATCGGGGACCACGGCTACACTCCCCGGATGATCGACAGGCAAGCGCCGTGACCCCCGGACCGGACGATTTCCCGGGCGTTGTCGAGGTCGTCGTCGAGATCCCCCGCGGCAGCCGCAACAAGTACGAGTTCGATGAGGCGGCCGGCGTCTTCCGGCTCGACCGAGTCCTGGCATCGGCCGTCCATTACAACTTCGACTACGGATTCATCACCGACACCCGAGCCGGCGACGGCGACCACACCGACGCCCTGCTGCTGATCGATGAGCCGACCTTTCCCGGCTGCCGCGTCTGGGCCCGTCCGATCGGTGGCCTCGAGATGCGCGACGACAAGGGCGAGGACTTCAAGGTGCTGTGTGTTGCCGTGGCCGATCCGCACCAGGCTCACGTTGAGGACCTGGAGCACGTTCGACCGCATCGCCTGGTCGAGATCGAGCACTTCTTCAACACGTACAAGATGCTCGAGGCGAAGGAGACCGACGTGGTCGGCTGGCGCGACGCGGCCCGGGCACGGCAGGTCCTCGACGCCGATCGCGCGACGTGGCGGGCAGAGCAGACCTCCGCCGCCGAGCCGCGCGGTTGAACGAGGAGCCCCGGCTCTTCGTCGCCGTCCCGCTCAGCGAGTCCGCGCGGGCAGCCGTCGCCGCGGTCGTCGAGACGATCCGAGCCGGCGAGCCCGAGGGTCGCGGCGTGCGCTGGGTCCGGCTCGACGGCCTCCACGTGACCCTCCGCTTCCTGGGCCCGACAACGGAGACGCGGGTGGCAGATGTGGCCGCCGCGGTCGCGACGACCGCGGCGGCGATGGCGCCGTTCACGATCCGGATCGCCGGCGCTGACGCCTTTCCGCCCGTCGGTCGCCCGCGAACGCTGTGGCTCGACCTCGACCGCGGCCTGGACGAGTTGGCGACCTTGGCCGGGCACCTCGACGACGCCCTGGCGGAGGCAGGCTGGGAGCGCGAGCGGCGGCCCTTCCGGGCCCACCTGACCCTCGCCCGCGCCGACGGCGTTCGAGCCGGTCCGGCGACGGTCGCGGCCCTTCGCGCGGCCGCAGCCGAATTGGCGATCGAGTCGCCGATCGAGCAGATCGTCTTGTTCGAGAGCATCACCGGCTCGGGCCGGGCGCGCTACGTGGTCCGGGCGGCGACGCTCCTCGGCTGACACGACGGTCGGCCGTCACGACCCTGGGATCCGGGTCCGGCGACGCGGGGAGGGTGCGCGGTGCTACCATCGGGAGGTCCGGACATCGGACCTGGAGCCGGACATCAGGAGCCCAACCGACGTTGTGACCACCGCTCAGCGCGCACGCCTGGTTGTCGCCATGGGACTCCTGAATCTCATCCTCGCGACGGCGGCGCTGACGGCAGGCGTTGTCGCTCCGAGCCTCAGTCCCGGTGGTGTCGCGGGCGGCGGCCACACCGCCTCGCCATCGACCGGTCCGATTGCCGTGGCACCGTCGCAGACCCCCGCCAGCCCGGGGACGGGTTCGGCCGGGCCGACCGTTGAACCGACGCCGACGGCCCTGGGGCCCTCGACCGCCCCGTCGGACAACCCGTCGACCGGGCCCCTGGCGTCGCCGATCGCGTCCGAGCCCTTGGCGACGCCGGTCGCGTCCGAGCCGCCACTCGTCGCGGTCGTCCCGACGCCCGGGCCGACAGTCCATCCCACGCCCGCCGACACGCCTGGCCCCCCGACGGTCCATCCGACGCCCGCCCCGACGGTCCATCCGACGCCCGCCCCGACGGTCCATCCGACGCCACATCCCACGCCGACCCCCGACTCGGATAAGGACCACGACTCGGATAAGGACCACGCCTCGGATAAGGACAAGGTTCATCCGCGCCCACCCTGCCCGGACGACTCCAGCGGACCCCCAGGCCACAACAAGACCGTGCCACCGCCCGCTCGACCGTGCGCGGAACGCGGTCACGGCCAGCAGTCCGGCACTTCGAGCGGAATCGTCCTCGTCATGCCGCTTGTGATCAGCGGCCTCGCGGCGTCGATCCGGGCCCGGTCGGCCGGTGTCCGCCGTCGCTGGTCACGACGAAAGCGGTCGGGAGCGGCGACGGACCTGGCCTGACGCAGGAGCCGACGCTCGGCAGCCGGGCGGCACGGTCAGGGGCCTCGGCTACCATGCGCGAATGCCCAAGCTCGCCTGCCGGACCTGTGGCCGCCAGATCTACACCGTCGCGCCGATCGAATCGCTCTTCACCGAGGAGCGGCGCTGCCCCCGTTGCGGGTCGTTCCTCGCTGGCGAACGGCGCGACAGCGACCGACGGAGCTATTTCCGGCGCCAGAACCCGACGGACGACCCCGGGCCGCCGGAGACAAACGATCGCCGAGTCGAGCAGCGCCGGACCGGTCGTCGGCGCAAGTCCGCCGGAACCTGACCTTCAGGGCTGGGCTTCGTCCTCGGGCCGGGGCGGCTCGACGAGCCGATACCGCAGCCCGAAGGCGACCGCCTCGAGCTTCGAGTGGACCCGGAGCTTGCCCATGATGTTCTGGACGTGCGTGCGGAGCGTGTTGGGGGCGATGAACAGCTGATCGCAGATCTCGGGGGTCGAGAGGCCCTCCGTGAGCGCCCGGAGGACTTCCAGTTCGCGTCGGGTCAGGGGCTCGACGATCCGACGCTCGTCGCCGCGGTCGCGCGTGGCCGCGACCCGCCGGGAGATCTCGATGATGACCGAGCGCGGCAGGAGCGTCTCGCCGGCGTGGGCCGCCCGGATCGCCTGGACGATATCCTCGGCGGCGCGATCCTTGGTCAGGTAGCCATCGGCGCCCGCCTGGATCGATTCGAGGACGGTTTCGTCGTCGGTCAGCGCGGTGACCATGACGACCCTCGCGGCCGGCCAGCGCGCCTTGATCGCCCGAGTCGCCTCCGCGCCGGTCCCGTCGGGGAGGCGGTAGTCCATCAGCACGACATCGAGGCGTTCGCGCGCCATCAGCTTCGCGTCAGCGACGGTGCCGGCGACGCCGACCACCTCGATGTCGGGTTCCCTGGCGACAAGCGCCGAGAGGGCGTCCGCGAGGAGTCGATGATCCTCGACGAGGAGGACCCGAATCCGCCTGGGCTCCGACGTCACGATTCACTCCCTCGACCGGCCGCGGGCGACCGTTGCGTCGCGTCGAGGATAGCAGCGTCGGTCAGCGGGCTGACATACTCGTGAAGTGCAAGTCGCAGTGCTCGGTCTGGGTCAGATCGGCGGCTCCGTCGCCCGGGCGGCCGCGGCCGCGGGTATGGCCGTCCGGGCCTGGACCCTGAGCGGCGTGGGGCCGCGGGCGGCCGAGCCGGATGGGATCCGCTCAGCCGCCACGCTCGAGGCCGCGATCGCCGGGGCGGACCTCGTCGTGCTCGCCGCGCCGGCGCTGGTCTGCCTCGAGTTGATCGACCGTCTCGGCGACGAGCGACCAGTTGGAATTCGCGGCGACCGCGGCAGCCTGTCGAGCCACACGGTCGTGACCGATGTCGTGAGCACCAAGGTCGCGATCGTCGACCGGGCTCGGAAGGCCGGCCTCCGCTTCGTCGGGGGCCATCCGATGGCCGGCCGCGAGGCGACCGGCTACGGCGCGTCCGATCCGGACCTGTTCCGCGATCGGCCCTGGGTGCTGGTGCCGCCCGACCCGGCCGATGATGACGCCGAGGCCCGCGTGGCCGAGCTCATCGCCACGTGCGGGGCGCGCCCTGTCCGGCTCACGGCGGCGGCTCACGACGCGGCGACCGCGCTGATCAGCCATGCGCCGCTCGTCTTGTCCGTTGCCCTCGCCGAGGCCGCGGCGGCCCGACCCGAGTGGCCGGTTGCCGCGACGCTCGCCGCCGGCGGATGGGCCGGGATGACCCGACTCGCCCAAGGCGACGCGGCGATGGGCGCCGGCATCCTCGCGTCGAACGGGGGGCCAACCGCGGACGCCCTCCGGACGATCCGATCGACGCTCGATGAATGGATCGCCCTCCTCGAGGGTGGCGCGAGTGCCGACTTCCTCGAGGATCGACTCGACTCCGCCGCCGACCGGCTGAAGAACCCGTCATGAGCGACGAGCTCGTGCTCGTCGTGCCGACCGCCGCCGTGATCGCCGAGATCGGCGGCGGCGGGCCATGGCTTGGCGTCCGGGAGGTCGGCGTGGACGAGCTGGCCGCCCTGATCCGGCGCGACGGTGCCTTCCTGCCGCGTCCAGCCATGGAGGCCGATCCCGCCTGGAAGCAGGTGATCCCGTACCCCGTCCTCCGCGACGGCGACGCCTGGTACCTGATGCGCCGGACGCGGGCCGGGAGCGACGCGCGCCTCCACGACCGGTATTCGATCGGCGTCGGCGGCCACGTGAACCCGTCCGACGGCGGCCTGGACGGCGATCTCGGCCCGGCGCTCCGGCGCGAGTGGCACGAGGAGCTCGTCGTCGACTTCGTCCCCGAGTTCCGGTTCGTCGGCCTGTTGAATGACGATACGACGCCGGTCGGCGAGGTCCACCTGGGGCTGGTCTTCGAGGGTGACGCCGCCGGCCGATCGGTCGCCATTCGCGAGACCAACAAGCTGACCGGCGCGTTCGTCGCATCGGCCGACGTCGGGGCAGTCGGTGATCGACTCGAGACGTGGAGCCGGATCGCCTTCGAATGGCTTCAGGCGCGTCCGGCGCTACGATGATCAGCGGAGGTGACCCGATGCGGCACCGACAACGACGCGATCACATCCGCCGGCGACCCGTCCTGGCGGCACTTCTCGTCCTTTCCGGCCTCATCCTCGGGTCGATGCCGGCGATCCGGGCCGCGAGCCCCGGCGCGGTTGTCGTCGTGACCGCCAGCGGCGAGGTCGATCCGCTGATGGCGGACACGATCGCGAACGCCATCGACGCCGCCGCGGCGGCGCATGCCGGAGCCCTCGTGATCCGCCTCGATACGCCTGGCGGCAGCCTCGACGCCGCCCAGCGGATCGTCACCGCCATGCTCGACGCCACGGTCCCGACGATCGTCTGGGTTGCTCCGGCCGGAGGCTACGCGGCCAGCGCCGGGACGTTCATCACCCTCGCGGCGAACCTCGCCTGGATGGCGCCCGGGACGCGGATCGGGGCGGCCTCGCCGATCGACGGCTCTGGTAACGACATTCCGGGCATCCTCGGCGAGAAGGTCCGCAATGATGCGATCGCCTGGGTCCGCTCGATTGCCGAGACGCGCCACCGGCCGGTCGACTGGGCGGCATCGACCGTGGCCGACGCTCGCTCGTCGTCCGCCGCCGAGGCCGTCTCGCTCGGCGCCGTCGACGGGATCGCGGCGACGATCGGCGATGTCGTGGCCGCCGCCGAGGGTCGGACCGTGTCGATCGCCGGCGGCCAGGTCGTCCTCCGGCTCAGCGGCGCGCCGATCGAGGAGATCACGAGCAACCCGCTCGGCGGGATCCTCGGCCTCCTTGTCGACCCGAACGTTGCGTTCCTCCTGTTCGCCGTCGGTGCGCTTGCGCTCCTGTTCGAGATCCACAACCCCAACCTCCTGACCGGGATCTTCGGGCTGGTCGCGATCGCCCTGTCGGCCGTCGGGTTCGTCAACCTGCCGACCGACGTGGCTGGGCTCGTCCTCGTCGCGATCGGGCTGATCCTGTTCGCCCTGGAGCCCGCGATCCCGAGCCATGGCCTGCTCACGATCGGCGGGGCCGTCTCGCTCCTGGTCGGCGGCTCGGCCCTGTACAGCCAGTCCGGTCAGTTCGGCCCGGCGGTCCGGGTCGCCCTGCCCCTCCTCATCGTGGTCGTGGTGACCGGCGCGGCGTTCGGGGTGCTCATCGCGACGACCGCGCTACGGACCCGGCGGATGATCGGCCCGCGCGACAGCCAGCCGGCGGCGCCGGCGACGGGCACGCTCGGTGAGGTCCGGCGACCGCTGGAGCCGGTCGGATCGATCTATGCCAGCGGCGAGGAGTGGTCAGCCCGCACCGCCGACGACCGGTCCCTGCCGCGCGGCACGCCGGTCCAGGTCGTCGGGAGCGAGGGACTCATCGTCCTGGTCGAAGCGCAGTCGTCCGGGCTACGCTGAACGCCCACACCTGAAGGAGTCCCGCGTGGAACCCACGATCGTCGCCCTCGTCGCCGTCGCCTTCATCGGCGTCGTCCTCGTGGTGATCCTGTACCTCTCGGTCCGGGTCGTCCAGCAGTACGAGACGATGATCGTCTTCCGCCTGGGCAAGACGAACGAGAACATGGTCCGCGACCCTGGGCTTCGGTTCCTTGTCCCGATCATCGACCGGCCGGTCAAGGTCGACGTCCGGGAGCGGTTCATCGAGGTCCCGAGCCAGACGACGATCACGAAGGACAACGCCCCGATCAGCGTCGACTTCCTGATCTACTGGCGGATCGTCGAGCCGCTGAAGAGCGTCGTGAACGTCGAGAACTTCGCCGGCGCTCTCCAGGGCGTGGCAACGACCACGCTCCGCGCGGTCATCGGCGACATCTCGCTCGACGAGGTCCTGTCCAAGCGCGACCAGATCAACGAACTGCTCCGGGTCAAGCTCGACGAGCAGACCGAGCGCTGGGGCGGCAAGGTCACGACCGTCGAGATCCGTGAGATCACCCCGCCGCGCGACGTCCAGGACGCCATGAACCGCCAGCTCACCGCCGAGCGGACGCGGCGCGCCGTCGTGACCGAATCCGAGGGCAATCGCCAGGCGGCCATCAACAACGCCGAGGGCCAGAAGCAGTCCGAAATCCTCAAGGCCGAAGGCGAGCGCCAGGCGGCGATTCTCCGGGCCGAGGGCTTCAGCCAGGCGTTGACCCGGATCTATGGCGCCGCGTCGGCCATCGACGAGAAGACGATGGCCCTCCAGTACCTCGAGGCCCTCAAGGCCCTCGGCAACAGCCCCTCGACGAAGTTCGTCATTCCGACCGAGTTCACCCGCCTCCTCGAGCCGATCGTCGGTTACGTCGGGAAGGGGATGTCGGCGGGACCGGATCGGGTCGCCGACGGCGGGCCCGGAGACGGCGGCGCCACGAGCCGGTGATCGGCCGGGCAACGTCGAAGCTCCTCGATGCACCCCGAATCGGGCCCGCTGAGGGCGGGCTGAAGGACGCCGTCGACGCCCTCGGCGGTGAAGTGATCCGGCTGCGCTCACGGGACGGCCTGAAGCTCGCGGCGCGCTGGCTGCCGGCCGAGATCGGGCCCGTGGCCGGCGACTCCGGCGCGCCCTGGCAGCCCGATCCGTACGAGGCGATTCTCCTGCTCCACGGCTGGACCGGCTCGGTGGCGCCCGACCTCGTCGAGCTCGGGCCGACGCTGCGGCGGACGGCTGGCGTGCTCGGTCTGGATTTCCGCGGTCACGGTGGCTCGGACGATGCGCCGACCACGTTCGGTCTCCACGAGGTCGAGGACGTGGCGGGCGCGCTGGCCTGGCTCGGCGAGCGCGGGATCCGGCGGGTCGCCCTCGTCGGCTCGTCGATGGGCGGTGTCGTCGCGATCGCGGCGGTCGTCGTCCTCGGCGACGGGACGCTCGCGCAGGCCGACCTCGACCCGACGGCGCCAGCCGCTGTCGCCGCGACGCCGCGGCCGCGGATCGTCGCGGTTGTCGCCGAGTCAGTGGCCCCGGACCTTCGGATCCCGATCGCCAACCGGATGGGCCTGCCGCTGCCGGGGATCGTCCGGCGGGCGCTGGCCGGAAGGATGTTCAGCCAGGCCGGACGACGGGTCGGGGGCGACCTCCGAGCGACCGAATCCGGCCGGATCGTCGGCCTCGTCGAGCCGGTCCGGCTCCTCCTGATCCACGGCGGAGCGGATCGGACGGTCCGGCCCGCGGACGGACGGCGGCTGGCGCGCCGCGCCGGGCCGTCGGCGGAGCACTGGGAGGTGCCCGGTGCCGAGCACGGCCAAGCACGCCGGACGGTCCCGGCGCAATGGGACGAACGGGTCTCGGCCTTCCTCCGTTCGGGGTTCTTCGATGCGCGCGAGGTGGTGCCTATAATCCACGCGTCGGGGGAGCCGACAACGGATTCCGACGCTCTGGGACCGGAAGGAGACTGATGGCGGCCAAGATCCTCGTCGTCGACGACGACCCGAATGTCCAACGCCTGCTCCAGTACACGCTGAAGCAGGAGGGGTACGAGGTCGTCATCGCCTCGGACGGCGCGGAAGGATTCCGCCTATGGGGTGCGGAAGCGCCCGACCTGATTCTCCTCGACGTCATGCTGCCAAAGCTGGACGGCTATCAGGTCGCCACGAAGATCCGGACCGAGGAAGGCACAACCGGCCACGTCCCGATCATCATGTTGACGGCCGAACGTGAGGTCGAACAGAAGGTCCGCGGACTGCGCGCCGGCGCCGACGACTACCTGATCAAGCCGTTCCATCCGGCCGAGCTGATGGCTCGGATCAAGAGCCTGCTCGCCCGGTTTGCTCCACACGAGACGCTCGTCGGCCGGCCGCCGCTCGGGCGGGTCCTGGCGTTCTATGGCGCGAAGGGCGGGGTCGGGACGACGACGATCGCCATCAATGCCGCAATCGCCCTCCATCGCGAGCTCGGCCGCAAGGTCGCCCTCGTCGACGGCAACCTCCAGTTCGGCGATCACCGCGTCTTCCTCGACCTCGGCTTGGACCGGAAGTCGATCGTCGACATCGTGACCGCGCCGACCATCGACCAGGACCTGATCCGCCAGGTCATGGTCAAGCATGATTCAGGCGTCGACCTGCTCCTTGCGCCGCCGTCGCCCGAGACGGCCGAGCTCGTGACCCCGGAGCACATGCCGATCATCCTCGAGCAGCTCCGCGGCCTCTACGACTACGTCCTGATCGACATCGACAAGCGCCTCGACGACATCAACCTCGGGATCCTCGAAGCCGCCGACACGATGTTCGTCGTCATGACCGCCGACCTGTCCTGTCTGAAGAACGTCCGTCTCGTCCTCGAGACGATCGGTCATCTGGGCTACGAGCAGAAGAAGGTCCAACTGGTCCTCAACCGCTCGAACGCCTTCACGGGCATCAGCGTGAAGAACGCCGAGGGCGCCCTGAAGCGGACCATTGATTACCAGATCGTCAACGAATACCGCGGCGCGATCAGCGCCCTGAATTCCGGTGCGCCGTTCATGTTCACGAAGGCCGATTCGCTGCTGGGCCGCTCGCTCCTCGAGTTCGCCCGGGTCGTCGACAAGGCCCCGGTCGCGGCCGGGGCGCCGGCGCCGGCCCTCCTTCGCGGGTAAGCCGGGCGCCGGGCCTTCCCGGAATGCGCGTCCTGGGCAGGCCCGGATCAAGCGCCGTGCACCGCCAGGTAAGCGACGGTGCATCGATCGTTGAGCACCCGGTGAGACCGGCCCGATAAGTTCGGGTCGTGCTCGCGACCCTCCTGTCCTCCACCCTCGTCGGGCTCGACGGCCGGCTCATCCGGGTCGAGGTCGACGTCGCTCCGGGTCTGCCCGGCTTCACGATCGTCGGGCTGGCCGACGCGGCGCTTCAGGAGGCGCGGGAGCGGGTCCGCGGCGCGATCCGGAATGCCGGCTTCAGCCATCCGCCGCGCCGGATCACCGTGAACCTCGCTCCGGCGGACCTGCGAAAGGCAGGGGCGTCGCTCGACCTGGCGATCGCGCTCGGGATCCTGCTCGGCTCCGAGCAGGTGGTCGCGCTGGCCGGACGGGTCGCGCTGATCGGTGAGCTGTCGCTTGGCGGCGAGGTGGTCCGGGTCCCGGGAATCCTGCCGATGACGGCTGCCCTGGCCCGTCGTGGCGTGGGGCGGGTGATCGTTCCGGCCGATTCGATCGCTGAGGCTCGGCTCGTCGACGGGATCGACGTCATCGGGGTCGCGACACTTCGGGATGCCGCCGACGCCGTTCGCCGCCGCCGGCGGAGGACGATCGGAGCGACCCCGGCTCGGGTGGAACTCGCCCAGCCTGCCGCCGACCCAGCGGGTGGCCCCTTCGAGGGCCCAGCGACCGTCCAGGTGGGTGGCGGGCCGGACCTGGCCGAGGTTCGCGGCCAGCTCGAAGCTCGGCGGGCGCTCGAGATTGCGCTCGCCGGCGGGCACGGCCTGCTCATGGCCGGTCCTCCCGGATCCGGAAAAACACTCCTCGCCAGGACGATCCCGGGTTTGCTGCCGCCGCTCGACGACGTTCAGGCCCTGGCGGCCACGATCGTCGCCTCGGTCGCGGGGGAGGGACCGATCCGTGAGCTCCGGAGGTTGGCGCCCGTTCGCAGCCCTCACCACACCCTCTCGTACGCAGCGATGGTCGGGGGCGGCCCGCGGATGTCGCCCGGTGAGGTCACCCTCGCGGACCACGGTTGTCTGTTTCTCGACGAGCTTCCGGAATTCGGGCGCGACGTGCTCGAGTCCCTGCGGCAGCCGCTCGAGGACGGCTACGTCTCGATTGCGCGAGTCGGACGGGCGACCCGATTTCCGGCGCGGTTCCTGCTCGTCGCGGCGATGAATCCCTGCCCGTGCGGCTACGCCGGCGATCCGAGCGGCCGCTGTCGATGCCCGGTCGGCGCGCCGGAACGATATTCGCGGCGGATCAGTGGACCGCTGCGCGACCGGATCGATCTCTGGGTGACCATGGCCCGGGTCCCGCCGGCCGCCCTCATCTCGGGCGGCGACCCGGAGTCGTCGCTGGTCGTGGCCGGCCGGATCGCCGCTGCGCGGTCGCTCCAGGCCCAGCGCGGCGGGCCGATCAATGGGCGGCTCACCGGCCGGGCGCTCCGGGCGGCCTGCGCCCTGAGTCCGGCGGCGATGGCCAGGGCGATCGCCGTCGCCGACCTGGAGGGACTCTCGGGACGCGGAACCGAGCGCATCCTCCGGGTGGCGCGGACGATCGCGGATCTGGCTGGCGTCGTTGAGGTCCGGTCGGACCACCTCGACGAGGCGGCCAGGTTCCGGTCGCCGGCCGCCCATCTCGAGACCCGGGAGGCGAGCTGAGGCCCGATGGCGCCCGACGCTGAACCGGCAGACGCAGGCACGCCAAGCGAGCACGAGGCGTGGGCCGTCCTGCTGTCTGTCCATGGCCTCGGGCCGGCAGGGTTCGGGGCCCTGCTCGCGGCGTACGGCAGTGGTCAGGCGATCCTTGCGGCCGCCGGTCGCCGCGGAGCTGCTGCTCGCTTTGCTCGGATCGCGGCCGAGGCCGACGGGCGGGCGGCGTTCCGCGAATCGGTCGGCGAGAAGATCGTGGCCGTCGCGGCAGAGTTGGCCGAGCGACTCGCCCTGCTCCGTGGGAGTGGGCTCGGAATCCTCACTCTCGATGACCCGGATTACCCGGCCAGGCTCCGGTCGATCGAGCTCCCGCCACCGGTCCTCCTGGTCCGTGGCGCCACGGCCGCGCTGTCCGCGCCCGATGCCGTCGCCATCGTCGGGACGCGCCGCCCCACGGAGCAGGGTCGTCTCGTTGCCGCTCGGATCGCAGCGGCCCTGAGCGCCGCCGGCGCCGTGATCGTCTCTGGGCTCGCGGTTGGTATCGACGGTGCGGCCCACGCCTCCGTCACGGCGGAACGACGCGAGACCGTCGCGGTCCTCGGGTCCGGACATGACCACCTCTACCCGCGCGCCCATCGCCGTCTGGCGAGCGAGATCGTCGCGGCAGGCGGAGCGGTGATTTCCGAGCTGTGGCCCGGGCAGCCGCCGTCCAGGCAGACGTTCCCGCAGCGGAATCGGGTGATCAGTGGCCTCGCCGACGCAACCATCGTCGTCGAGGCAGCCCGGACGAGCGGCGCCCTGATCACGGCAAAGTGGGCCCTCGAGCAGGGTCGCGGCCTGTTCCTGGTGCCGGGACCGATCGACGAACCGCGAGCATCCGGCTGTCTCCAGTGGCTGCGCGAATTTCCCGGCGAGGCCCGGATCATCGCGAGCATCCCTGAGCTCATCACCGACCTCGGCCTCCTCGAGCACGCAGCCGTCACTGAGTTGGCGGATCCCGAAGGCAGGACGGGAGGCCCGGGCCGCCGCGCCGGCCGGCCTCGGCCACCCAGTCTCGAGGCGCTCCTGATCGAGCTCGGTCCGACCGCCCGGACGGTCGGGACGGCCCTGGTCGCGGGGCAGGGAAGCCTCGACGAGCTCGTTGGCGCCACCGGGTTCGAACCCGCCACGGTCCTCGGCGCCATCACCCTCCTCGAACTGCGTGGGCTGGCGACCTCGACCTATAGTCGGTATCGGGCGGCCGGCCGGTTGGCTGGGGCGTCGCCGGCCTCGGCGTCGGCTGGTCAGGTTGCCGCACCGGCAAGGCCCGTGCTACGGTGACCTCGGCCCGTTGGACGAGACCGACGTGACCGACAGACGCGAGACGGTGCCCCGTCCCCAGCGATCACCATCCGCAGGAGCCTGTCATATTGCGAAAGTTTGCCGCCGCGGCGCTGGCCGTCCCCGTTCTGGCGTTCCTGTATCTGCCGGTGCTCGCCCGCCGCTCCGTTGCGGCCCGGCTCGCGCTGTTGGCCAGTGTCGGAGTCGTTGTCGTCGTCGCGGCGCTCGGCTTGTCACGGCCGGTCGCGACCACCGCCAGTCAGCCCTTGCCGCCGGTCACCGCGCTGGCCGCTTCGGCGTTTCGCTCGATCGGGGCCGCGACGGACCTCAGTGCGGCCGTCGACATCACCTTCAGTGAACCGATGGATGCCCGGAGCGTCGCGGCATCCCTGACAGTCCAGCCGGAGACCAGCGTCGCGACAAGCTGGAACGATGCAGGAACGATCCTGAGGGTCCGACCGCGAGCCAGCTGGGCCGCCGGAACCTACTACACGATCACCGTCGAGGCGGGCACCCTCGCGGCCGGCGGCCGCCCGATGTCCGGCGCGGCCCGCGCTGCGTTCGTGACCCGGCCGGCCACGACGGGCCGGATTGTCGCGACCAAGGCGACCGGCCCGTGGGCGTCGATCGCGACCGAGATCCGCGTCACCTTCGACCACGCCATCGACGTCGACCAGGTGAGAGCGGCTCTCCGGATCAGCCCGGCGGTCGCCGGGACGGTCGTCGCCGACACGAGCCGGCCCGGCGTGGCAGCCTCGACCGCCCTTGGCTTCACCTTCACCCCGACGACCGCGCTGAAGGCGGCGACCACCTACCGGATCAGCCTCGGCTCGCTGCTCGACACCGACGGGGCTGCTGCGGCAGGCACCGCGTCGACGTCCATCCGTACGGCGAACGCCCCGCACATCGTCCGATTCCGCCCGGCCGGCTCGACCAGGGACGTCGCCCGCAGCTCGTCGCTGTCGGTCCGGTTCAGCGAGCCGATGGACCAGGCGACGACCCGCGCCGCCTTCACGGTCACCGCCAACGGCAAGCCCGTCGTCGGCTCGTACAAGTTCGCCCAGTCCAGCATGGTCCTGGTATTCCAGCCGTCATCGGCCCTGCCGGCCGGAGCGACGGTCGTCGCCACCGTCGCTGGCAGCGCCACGTCCGCGACCGGCATCCCCCTTGGTGCGCCGGGCTCGGCCACGGTCCGGACCGTCCCGAAGCCGAAGCCGGCGCCGGCGCCGAAGCCGGCGCCGAAGCCCGCCCCGACGCCCGTGCCCCGGACCGGCGGTGGTGCCGTCGGCAGCGGCTCGTGGGGCGCGGTCGAGACGTACTACCTGCGCCTGATGAACTGCACCCGGACCGGCGGCTGGGTGACCTCGACCGGGACGTGCAGCAGCCCGGGCGGTCGGAATGTCGCGCCCCTCAGACTCGATGCGGGGATCTCGTCGAAGGTCTCGCGGCCGTACGCCAAGAAGCTCGCGGTCAACAACCTGTGCACCCACTTCAGCGGCGGAAACCCGGGCAACCGGCTCAGCGCCGCCGGCTACCCGAGCTACGTCTGGGCCGAGAACATCGGCTGTCAGTCGGGAAACCCGTATGCGTCCGTCCTCGGGTCGCACCTGTTCTTCCAGAGTGAGAAGAGTTACAACGGCGGCCACTACGTGAACCTGATGAACAGCGCCTACGATCGGGTCGGGATCGGCGTCTGGGTGTCCGGCGGCCGCGTCCGTCTCGTGATCGACTTCTACCACCCGCTCTGATCGGCCGGCGGCGGCAGCGGCTACCGGAACGCAGCGCGGGTCCCAGGCGTCCCGCGCCGACCCGGACCATCGGGCCGCAGACGGAAGCCGCACGCGGGCCGACGATCCGAGCGTGATCCAGAACGTCATCATCCACATCGCCAACGAGCAGCCGCTGCTCGCCGATCTCTACGCGATGCCGACCGCAGCTGACGTCAGCCTCGTCTGCACCAATCTCCGGATGCTCGACGGCAAGAAGCCGATCTTCATCGACCACTCGAAGTCGGTCTTCGTGTTCCCGTATCTGACCATCCGGTTCATCGAGATCCTCGCCGCCCAGGCCACCGGATTGCCGGACCTGCCGCCCGCCGAGAGCGAGGTCGGGGAGAGCCCGCCGGCCGACGACGCGGAGAGCGAGCCTGATCTCGAGCTCGACGAAGACTTCCTGCGCAGGATCCGCGAGGTCTGACGCACTGGGCCGGTCCGGCCGATGGAATGTTGCCGCGCGTTCAGGGAGATCATCGAGTTGGAACGTCGACGACCCCGCGGTACGCTCGCGCCGTGATCCGCCTCGCGATCGTCGATGACCACCCCGCCATCACCGCGGCCCTTTCGGCCGCCTTCGATGCTCGGACCGACCTCGAGCTCGTCGGCTCGGCGACGACGACCGTTGCCGGACTGGAGCTCGTCGCTCGGACCGCCCCCGACGTCGTCGTCTGCGACCTGTGGCTCGACGGTGAGCCCGGCGGCCTCGACGTCCTGGCAGCCCTGACCGCGCGGTCCGTCTCCGACGCGCCAAAAGTCCTCGTCCTGAGTGGCTTCGACCAGCCGAGCTTCCTCCGTGCAGCGTTCGAGGGTGGTGCCGCGGGCTATGTCTCGAAGGCGAGCCCGGTCGAGGCGATCGTCGACGCGATCCTCGCAGTCGCCCGCGGCGAGACGCGCTTCCCGCCGGTCACCCTGCGGGCCCTCCGCGACGCCCCGCGCAGGCCGAGTCCGCGCGAGATGGGCGCGATCCGGCTCCTGGCCCGCGGCGCCTCCAACGACGAGATCGCGGTCGGACTGGGCATCAGCATCAAGACCGTGGAAAGCCATCTCCGCCGGCTGTTCGGGCGGTACGGGGTGCTGAGCCGAACCGAGCTGGCGATGCTGGCCGTCCGCGAGGGCTGGCTCGGCATCGATCCTTGAACGCGGCGACCTTCCGGCTGGGCTGGCTGGCGCCGCGGTCCGGTGGCGGTTCGGGACCGGCGGTCGAGCGGGCGATCTGGTGGTGCGCGGCGCTGGCCGTCGCGGCGGTCGTCTCGACGTTCACCCGAGCCGGCGTCGTCGGGCCGAGCCTGGTCGCCGTGCTCGTCGTTGCGGCGGCGCTGTGCGTCGCGATCCTGACCCACCGGCGCGCGCCCAGCGTCGCCTGGCTCGCAGTCATCGGCGGGTCCTACGCGGCCTCGACGCTGCCGATCACCCAGGCTCGCGCCGCGGATCCGGGAACGGTCGGCGTCAACGCCTGGATGTTCTGGGCGGTGCTGGCCGGCATCGCCGCCCTGGCCACGCTGTGGATCGGGCTGTGCTACGCGACGAGGCTCGGTCGACGTGTGGACCCGATCGCGGTGCCGGTTGCGATCGTCCTGTTCGCCTGGCTCACCATCGCTCTGGCCACGACGCTGATCGGGGTGGCCATCGGGGCCCAATCGGATCCGGCCTTCACCTGGGTCGATGTCGCGGTCCTGCCGATCTCGATGTTCAGCCTGTTCGTGATCACGCTTGTGGCGCTCGGCGCGGCGGCCGACGTCCGGGCCGGCGTCGGTCGGGCCCGAGGGCGGCATGGGCCGCAGCAGGGCGCGGGCCGAGCGGACGCCGCCTGGGCGCTTGCCGCGGCCACGATCCGCGAGCTCGTCCCGGGCCAGACCGCCGCCGCGGAGGCGACCGTCGCCGCCGAGCGGACGCGTCTCGCGGGCGACCTCCACGCCAGTGTCCTGCCTGGTCTGCGCCGGGCGATCGCCGAGGCTGAGTCGGGCGGCGACCCCGACGCCCTCGCCCGGCGGCTGCGGACGATCGACCGCGAGCTGGAGCGGCTGATGGCCGATCGCTGGCCCGTCGTCCTCGATGCATTCGGGCTCGTGGCCGCCCTCGAGGACCTCGCCGAGCAGGTCGAGGCGGATGGCGCCCTGCAGGTCGAGATCGATGTCGAGCGGGCCGGCGCACGGCCGCCGGTCAAGGTGGAGCGAGCAGCCTGGCGAGTGGCCCAGATCGCGGTCGACAATGCGGTCCGCCATGCGGCGGCGACCACGATCACGATGACGGTCGCGCTTGACGCCACGCACGTCGCGCTGGCCGTGGCCGATGACGGCGTCGGCTTCGATCGGACGGTCGACGCTTCGATCCGGCGGGCGGCCCGTGGACTGGCCGACGCGAACCGCCAGGCAGAGACGGTCGGCGCGTCGCTGCTCGTGGATCGACGACCGGGCGGCGGAACCCGCGTCGCCTTCGAGTGGATCGTTCGACCCTGAGACCGGACCTCGTCGGGCTACGCCCGACGCCGGGGCGGCGGTGATCCAGGGCAAATCGACGATGCATGGCGCGTGCAGGACCCTGTGCTACAGTCCCGGCCGTGCCGAAGAACCTCGTGATCGTCGAGTCGCCGGCCAAGGCGCGGACGATCGAACGCTACCTGGGCGCGGACTACAAGGTCCTCGCCTCCTACGGTCATGTCCGCGACCTCCCGGAGAACCCCGGCAAGGGCAAGTTCGGGGTCGATGTCGAGCATGACTTCGCCCCCGAATATGTCGTCTCGGACGACCGCAAGAAGCAGCTTGCCGAGATCACCAAGGCGGTCAAGACCGCGGACGACGTGTGGCTCGCCACCGACCTCGATCGCGAGGGCGAAGCGATCGCCTGGCACGTTGCCGAGGCCGCCCACGTCCCGGCATCGAAGGCGCATCGGGTCACCTTCAACGAGATCACCGAGGGCGCGATCAAGGACGCCTTCGCCCATCCCCGCGACATCGATTCGAACCTGGTCGACGCGCAGCAGACCCGCCGGATCGTCGATCGTCTGGTGGGCTACACGCTCAGCCCGCTCCTCAGCCGGAAGGTTCGGTCGGGTCTGTCGGCCGGCCGGGTGCAATCCGTTGCCGTTCGGCTCGTCGTCGAGCGCGAGCGGGAGATCGATGCGTTCACGGCCCGTGAGTACTGGACCCTGGAGGCGCTGCTGGCCACCGCTGACGGCGCGATCTTCGCCGCCGAGCTCGTCCGCATCGACGGCGCCGCGCTCGACATCACCGACGAGGGGACCGCGGGCCGCCACGCCGCAGCCCTCCATGCGCTGAAGCCGCGGGTCACCAAGGTTGGGACCCGCAAGCAGAGCCGGAGCCCTGCGCCGCCGTTCACGACCTCGACGCTCCAGCAGGAGGCCAGCCGGAAGCTCGGCTTCAGCCCGAAGCGGACGATGTCGGTCGCCCAGCGGCTGTACGAAGGCGCCGACACGCCGGACGGCCACGTCGGGCTGATCACCTACATGCGAACCGACTCGACCGCGATCGCCGGCGTGGCGATGGGCGAAGCCCGCGACGTGATCCGGGCCCGTTTTGGTGACCAGTACACGATGCCCAAGGGCCGGGTCTACAAGACCAAATCCAAGGGTGCCCAGGAGGCCCACGAGTCGATCCGCCCGACCTCGTTCCAGCGCCAGCCGGACTCCCTGGCCGGCATGCTCGGCAACGACGAGCTGCGGCTGTACCGGTTGATCTGGCAGCGCGCGATCGCCTCGCAGATGGCGGCCAAGGAGCTCGAGACCACCACGGTCGAGTTGGCCGCGGCGCCGTACGAACTGCGGGCGAGCGCGACGAAGACCCTGTTCGACGGCTTCTCCGCGGTCTACACCGAGGGCCGTGACGACGGCGCGGCCGAGGACGAAGAGGCCGAGCGGGCGCTGCCGGCCGTCAGGGACGGCGACGAGACGACCGTCCGCGACGTGACTTCGACGCAGCATTTCACCGAGCCGCCGCCGCGCTTCACCGAGGCGACGCTCATCAAGGCGCTCGAGGAGAACGGGATCGGGCGGCCCTCGACCTACGCCGCGACGATCTCGACCATCCTGGACCGCGGCTACGTCCGGGTCGAGGAGCGCCGCCTCCATCCCGAGCTGATCGGGAACATCGTCACGGACTGGCTGGTCGAGCATTTCGGCGAGTACGTCGACCTGGCCTTCACCGCGAAGATGGAAGAGGAGCTCGACGAGGTCGCCCGCGGCGAGCGCAAGTGGGTCCCGTTCCTGCGGGCTTTCTACGATCCGCTCGCTGAGCTCGTCGCCGAGAAGAAGAAGACGACCAAGCGCGAGACCGAAGAGACCGACGAGGTCTGCTCCGAAGGCCACCCGATGGTGATCCGGCTCGGGCGGAACGGGCGGTTCCTCGCGTGTTCGCTCTTTCCCGAGCACAAGGAATCGCGCCCACTCCCCGGCGAGGAGCCGCCGCCCCAGGAGGGCGAGGGCGAGGTCTGCCCCGAGTGCGGCGTGGGCACATTGGTGGGCAAGCGCGGCCGGTTCGGGCCGTTCGTCGGGTGCTCGCGCTATCCGGAGTGCACCTTCATCAAGAAGGAGGGTCCGCCGCCGCCGGAACCGCTTCCATTCAGCGTGGCCTGCCCCAAGAACAACGACGGCCATCTCATCCCCCGCCGGGCGCGCCGGACGGGCAACGTCTTCTACGGCTGCTCGAACTACCCGAAGTGCGACTACACGACGAACTTCGAGCCGGTCGGGGCGACGCACGGCAGCGACGACGGCCCGGTCGCCAAGCACGGTGACGAGGGGATCTGTCTCCGCTGCGGAGCCACGATCCCGTTGGTCGAAGGCGTTGACGTCGTCGGCCGCTCGCTCGAAGGCGGCCCGCCTAACCCGGAGGCGCTCGCGAAGCCGGCCCGCGGCGGAGCGCGTCGCGGGCGTCCGGCGGGAGGCGCCGGGGCCAAGAGCGGCAGCCGATCGGGTGCGACGCGCGGCGGACCTCGGGGTGGATCCCGCCGATCCGCGCGGACGACCGGCGCCGCCCCGGACGCGTGACCGGCGGCCTCGATCAGGGCGATTCGGGCGGCGCGCCGCACGTGACGCCGGCGTGACCGACACATCGGCCGAGGCGGCCCTCGAGCGATTCCTCGGCTCGCTCGCGGCACGGGACACGTCCGAGCACACCCAGCGTTCCTACGCCTCGACCCTTGTGACCTATCTCGGCTGGCTCGCCGGCCGCGGCGTCGACTGGCGGACGCCCTCGCGAGCGGACCTCCGGACGTACCTCGCCGTCCTCGGGATGGGCCGGGCACGCTCGTCGACGGCCCAGCGTCTGGCCGCGATCCGCTCGTTCCATCGTTTCGCCGCGCGGGAGGAGCTGGCCCTCGGTGATCCGTGGGGTGCCATCGCGACCCCGCGGCTCCCGCGGCGGCTGCCGCGCGTCCTCGAGGTCGACGAGGTGGAGCGTCTGCTGGCCGCCGCCGATCAGGCCCTCGAGGGCGACCTGGCAAGCCCGGCCGCGCTCACCGTCGCGATCGCGATCCGGGATCGGGCGATCGTCGAGACAGCCTACGCGGCGGGTCTGCGGATCAGCGAGCTCGCTTCGGCCGATCTCGCCTCGCTCGATCTCCGACGCGGCGAGATCCGGGTCCTCGGCAAGGGCCGCAAGGAGCGGATCGGGCTGCTCGGCCGGCCGGCCCGGGCCGCTTTGGCCGGCTACCTGGACGATGGCCGTCCGGTCTTCGTGGCCCGGCGGACGCGTCGCGGCCGACGAGCAGCGGCGCCTCCGCCGGCCGACGAGCCGACCGAGATCTTCCTGAACCACCGCGGCGATCCGATCGGCGTCCGCGGGCTGCGCTACCGGCTCGATCTCCTCCGGCGCCGAGCGGGCCTCCCCGAGGGCGTCTCGCCGCACACGCTCCGGCACTCGTTCGCGACGCACCTCCTCGAGGGTGGGGCGGACCTCCGTGTCGTCCAGGAGCTCCTGGGCCACGAGAGCCTGGCGACGACCCAGATCTACACCCACGTCTCGCCGGCTCGGCTGCGCTCGGCCTACCGGGGGGCACATCCGCGGGCGACCCGGCGGTCCACGGAGCCGGCCCACTCGTGACCTCGTCGCGGGCCCTCGCCCGGGCCGGCCTGATCGTTTCGGGCGCTTTCCTGGTCTCGCGGGTCCTCGGCTGGGTCCGGGTCCTGGTCATCACCAATCAGTTCGGCGGGGCGGCCAGCGTCGACCGTCTGGACGAGTTCTGGCAGGCATTCCGCCTGCCCGACCTCGTCTTCCAGCTGGTCGCGGCGGGCGCCCTGGCCACTGCCGTGGTCCCGATCGTCGCGGCCCTGCTCGCAAACAACGAGACGGCCCGGACGTGGCGGGTCGTCTCGACGATCGCCAACCTGATGATGCTGGCGCTGCTCATCCTCGGCGTTGTCGTGTTCGTCGCGGCGCCCCTGATCGTCCCGACGATCATTGCCCCCGGCTGGGACGACGTGCGCTGGGCGCGAACAGTCGACCTCACCCGGATCATGATCCTCAGTCCGATCTTCCTCGCCCTCGGCTCGCTCATCACGAGCGTCCTGAACGCCAGTGGCCGGTTCGCCGTGTCCGCGATCGCGCCGATCGTCTACAACCTCGCGATCATCGGGTCGGCGATCGTGCTCGCCCCGGCGCTCGGCGTGAGCGGCCTCGCGATCGGGGTCGTCGCCGGTTCGCTCGGCCATTTCCTCATCCAGATCGGGTCCCTTCGCAACCTCGGCTTCCGCTACGACCGGGACATCGACCTCGCGGATCCCGATGCTCGCACGGCGCTGAAGCTGATGGCCCCGCGAGCCATCGGCCTTGGCGCCGGCCAGATCACGTTCGTGGTCGTTGGCTCGCTCGCCTCGACCCTCCATCCCGACGGCGCGGTCACCGTGTTCAACGCGGCGTTCACGTTGCTCCAGATCCCGATCGGCGTGATCGGCGTTCCCCTCGGGGTCGTGGTGCTGCCGTCATTGTCCCGCGAGGCCGGGTTCGGCAACCTCCACGAGTTCGCTGCGCTGATGTCACGAGCGATCCGACTGATCCTCTTCGTGATGCTGCCGATCACCGGGATCGGGATGGTCCTCCGCCACGACATCGTCGCGGTCCTGTACGGCGGGCTCACCCCGGCTGCGGTCGATCTGACGGCGGCGACGCTGCTCGCCTTCCTGGCAGGCCTCACCGCGCACGCCCTGATCGCGATCCTCGCCCGGGCGTTCTACGCCCGCAAGGACACCCGGACTCCGGTCGCCGCGGCCATCGCCGCGGTCGTGATCAACTCGACCCTGGCCGCCCTCCTGATCGGGCCGCTCGGGCTGCCCGGTCTCGCCCTGGCGATCGCCAGCGCGGCGTGGATCGAGACGATCGCGCTCCTGGTCCTGCTCAAGCGCTCGCTCCCGGAGCTCGCGTTCCGACCCCTCCTGTCACTCGCGGGCCGATCGCTTCTCGTCACGATCGGCGGGTCCCTTGCCGCGGCCGGTGCCCTTGCCGGGTTGACCTTGGCGATGGGCGACCATCCCGGTCGCCTCGAAGTCCTCATCCGGATCACCATCGTCGGAATTGTCTGGCTCCTGACATCCGCCGCCGCGTCGCTCGTGTTGCGGATCGGAGAGCTCCCCTCCATGATCGCGCTCATGCTCGACCTCCTTCGCCGGCGGCGACCGGCATGACCGGCACGAACGACGGGGAGTGGGACGCGTTCGTGGCGAACGGCGAGCCCGGCTCGTATCTGCAGCTGTCGGGCTGGGCCCGGGTGAAGGCCGCCAACGGCTGGACATCGGTCCGGATCCACGAGGAGGCCGACCCCGCGCCCGTCGGCGCCCAGATCCTGGTCCGCCGCCCACGTCCGCTGCCATGGGGCTTCGCCTACGCGCCTCGCGGGCCGCTGACGACCGCCTGGAGCGGGGACACGATCGGGGTGTTTACGGACGCGGTCCGGGCGGACCTTGCCGCTCGAGCCGGCCGCGTCTCGCATCTTCGGATCGATCCCGAGATCGAGAATGACGCCGGACCCGACGAGGGCGGCGCGATCCGGCGCTCCCTGCGCGACGCCGGCTGGCGTCCGGCACTGCCGATCCAGCCGAACGCAACCCGGATCATCGACCTCGGCCCGGACGAGGAGACGCTGTGGGGCGATCTCCGCAAGAAGTGGCGGCAGTACGTGAACAAGGCCCGGACGGCGGGGATCACCGTGACCGATGCCGAGGGCGACGCGCTGCCTGAGTTCTACCGGGTCTATCGCGAGACCGCGGAACGGGCGGGCTTCCTGATCCGGACCGAGCAGGCGTATCGCGACATCTGGGAGGCCTACCGCCCGACCGGCAACGCCCGACTGCTCTTCGCCCGTCGCCCCGATGGGACCCCACTTGCGACCCTGTTCCTCGTCCGGAGCGGCACCCGGGTCGTCGAGCCCTATGGTGGGATGACCGCGGACGGCGGCGAATCGCGGGCGAACTACCTCCTGAAATGGGAGGCGATCCGGACCTCGCGCGAGCAGGGCGCGACGAGCTACGACCTGTGGGGCCTCGCCACCGGCGGAATCGCCCACTTCAAGACCGGCTTCGGCGGCCGGGAGATCCGCTACATCGGCGCCTGGGATCTTGTCCTCGACCCGCTCGGGCGGCAGGTCTACGAGCGCGCCCAGCAGGCCCGCGTCGTCTGGGCCCGGCGCCGCCACGGGATCGCCGGACAGGGCAGCGCAGCTGGATTCACTGGAGGCGACGCCGCTTGACGACCTTCCGTGCGGCGACGACGGAGGAGTTGGCCGATTGGGACGAGCGGGCGGTCGACGCGCCCGGCGGCCATGTCTACCAGAGCCGGGCCTGGGCCGACCATCGGGCTGGCGGAGGCTGGGCGGCCGACCACCTGATCGGCGACGACGGCTCAACGGTGCTCGCCCTCCGTCGTCGGTTCCCGGTCACGGGAGGCTGGAGTGCCTACATCCCGCGCGGCCCGATCCCGCGCGACGAAGAACCCGCTGCGACCACGAACCGCCTGATCGCCCTCGTCGAGCACCTCCGGGCGGTCTCGGTCGCCGTCGTCGCGACGGACGCAGAGGTGCCCGCCGCGACCGGCTACGGCACCTTGCTCGGGTCGCTGGGCTTCCAGCCGATCGAGGAGCTCCAGGCCTCACGCCATCGCGTCTCGCTGCCCCTCGCCGGACGCGGCCCGGACGAGGTCTTCGGGGGAATCGCCAAATCCACCCGGCAGCGGATCCGGAAAGCCGAGGCCGACGGGATCATCGTCATCCGCCACGACGGGCGCGTCTCGCCGGGTGGGGTGGGGGAGGGCTTCGTCGCGCCGGCCGAACCGACGGAGATCGCCCTCGACCGGTTCTACAGCCTCCTCCTCGAGACCGGTGAGCGGCTCCAGTTCAGCTTCGGGCCACGCGACCGGTTCCTCGCCTGGTGGCGGGCGGCCCACCGCGCCGGCCACCTCGTCCTGCTCGAGGCGCGGACGGCCGACGGCGACGTCCAGGCCGGCCTCGTCCTGTATCGCCATGGCGAGCGACTCTCGACGGTCCACTCGGGCGACCATGCCGCCGCCCGGCGCGATCACCCGGGCGCCCTCCACCTCCTCCGCTGGCGAGCCATCGAGCTCGCGCTGCGCGAGGGCCGGGCGGAGATGGACCTTGGCGGGGTCGATATCGTCGGCGCTCGGCGCGAGCCGACGGAAGGCGAGCCGATGTGGGGCCTCTACCAGCACAAGCGCTCGTTCGGCGGCGAGTGGCTCGAGCTCAGCGGCGCCCATGAGAAGGTCCTCGACGCGAATGCCTATCGTCTCGGTCGGTTGGCGGCCCGCACGACGCGGCTGCTCGGCCGCTGATGAGCGAGCCGCGCGCCGCCGATCCCCGGCCCACGATCGCCGGGCTCCTTGCGGCCGCCGAGCCGTTGGATCCACGGCCACTCGGCGAGCTGATCGGCCGGCTGACCGCCGACGGCCGGCTCCGCGGGGCCCGCGACGGCGGCAAGGCGATCGGGCCGGCCGCCCTTGCGGGGACGGCGATCCGGGGCGTGACCGACGACTCGCGCGCGGTCACGCCGGGCTCCCTGTTCGTGGCGATCGTGGGGCTCCACGCGGACGGACACCTGTTCGTCGAGGCGGCGGCCCGAGCCGGGGCCGCGGCCGCGATCGTCGAGCGGCCGCTGCCCGACGTCGCGCTGCCCCAGCTCGTCGTCGAGCGTGCCGCGGCCGCCCTTGCCGATGGTGCTGCCTGGTGGTCCGGCGACCCGTCGCTCCGGCTCGGCGTCGTCGGGATCACCGGCACGGACGGCAAGACGACGACCTCGTTCCTGGCAGCGGCGGCACTTGAGGCGGCGGGTCTGTCGAGCGGGCTGGTCGGGACGGTTGCGACGCAGATCGGCGGCATCCGGGAGCCAAACCCGGAGCACACGACCACGCCAGGCGCGCCATTCCTCCAGCGTGCTCTGCGAGCGATGGCCGACGCCGGCAACCAGGTCGCGGTCGTCGAGACCACCTCCCACGGCCTCGCGGCCGACCGGGTCCGCGGGATCGCCTACGACGTCGCGATCCTGACCAACCTGACCCACGAGCATCTCGAGTTCCACGGGACCTGGGAGAACTATCGCGACGCCAAGCTGTCCCTGTTCGAGCGGCTTGCGATCGGCCGGGCGAACCCGGTCAAGGACCTCGCCGGGCGGCACTGGCCGAAGGCCGCGATCGTCAACGCCGACGACCCGAACGCGAGCGCCTTCGTCGGGGTCGCCCAGGAGGCCGGCGCCCGGATCCTGACCTATGGCACCGACGCGACCGCCGACATCCGCGCCACGCACGTCGAGGAGGACGCGCGCCGCCTCCGGATCGGCTTCGCAGCGCCGTCAGGCGAGGCTGTGATCGAGCTGCAGCTTGCCGGCCGCTTCAACGTCCACAACGCGCTCGCGGTCGTCGCCCTCGGCGAGGTCCTCGAGCTCGACCCGGCGGCCGTCCGGGCGGGTCTCGAAGGCGTCATCGGTGTCCCGGGCCGGATGGAGCGACTCGATGCCGGCCAGTCGTTCGGGATCGTCATCGACTACGCCCACAGCCCGGCGTCGCTCGAGAAGGTCCTCGGACTCCTCGCCCCATTGGCAGCGGCTCGCGGCGGCGGCGTGATCGTCGTCTTCGGGTCCGCGGGAGAACGCGACACCGACAAGCGGCCGATGATGGGCCGGATCGCGGCCGAGCGGGCGCGCCTCGTCGTCGTCACCGACGAGGATCCCCGCGGCGAGGACTCGGCCGCGATCCTCGAGGACATCGCCCGCGGCGCCGAGGACGGCGGCAAGCGCCGCGAGCGGGACCTGTTCCTGATCGCCGACCGCCGGACCGCCATCGAGGCGGCGTTCGAGCTGGCTCGACCCGGCGACATCGTCCTCCTCGCCGGCAAGGGCCACGAGCAGTCGATCATCGGGCCCGACGGGCCCGTCGCCTACGACGAACGGCGCGCTGCCCTCGCCGCCCTCGCCCGCCTCGGCTTCGACCTGCGCCCGGCCGGCTGATCTTGCGCGGCTGCCTGTTCATCCTGGTTTTCGCCGCCGTCGTCGTGAGCGCGGCCGCATGGTTCGGGTCGCCGGTGCTTGCCTCGACCGTGGTCCAGGCTGCACTCGAGAACGGCGGCTATCACGCGGCGAGCTCCACGGTGACCGTGACCTCGAACCCGCCGCCGAAGTTGCTGCTCGGCCACGCGGACCGGGTCGAGATCGCCGGGACGGACGTCGCCTTCCGGACGTTCCACGCCGCGAGCCTCGACCTCGTCCTGACCGACGTCAACATCGTCGCGCGGACGGCGGGGCACATCAGCGGCCGGATCACTGGCGCGCAGTTGACCACGAACGACGGCGCGGCGGCGGGCACGGCCACCGCGGACGTCGACATCGACGGCGGCGCCGCTGCCGCGGCCGCCCGGATCGTCGTCGATGGCGCGACGGTCGATCGGGTGGTGAAGGCCGCGATGCAGGCGAAGTTCGGGGTGGCGGTCACCTCGACCGCCCTCGTCGCCCCCGACATCCTGCGGATCTCCGTCCCTGGCGCCTCGGTCCAAGGCCGGCTCGTGATCGACGCCAACGGCGCGATCGCCCTCTCCACCCCGCTCGGGTCGGCGCCGGTCCTCAGTCTCGACCCGGCGTTCCCGCTCCGGCTCACCGCCGTCCACGCGGTCGACGGGGATCTCCAGGTGGACGCCATCCTCGACGCCCAGGCGCTCCTCGGCGGTTAGCCTCGCGATCACCGAGTTCGGCTGGCCTCGGCTGTATCCTTCGGCCGATGGTCCAGGCACGCCCGACACCCGATCGCCCCGATACGCCCGGCAGGAACGCCCGGCGGGCGGTCGTTCCCGCTGAACCGACACCCGCGAAAGGCGACGCGACCGCCTCGCCACCGGCGATCAAGCGTCCGAAGCCGACAGGCCCCCGGCGGACCACGAGCCGGCCGCCCTCGGCGTCGACGGCGGTGGTGACCGAACCGGATCTGGCCGCGCTCAAGGCAACGCTCATCGCGACGGTCCGCGAGCACTACCCGCAATCGGACCTCAGCCCGATCGAGCGGGCATTCGACCTCGCCGTCGAGGCGCACAACGGCCAGCGCCGGGCGACGGGCGAGCCGTACGTCACCCACCCGATCGCCTCGGCCCAGATCACCGCCGAGCTCGGGATCGATCCGGTGGCGGTCACGGCGGCGATCCTCCACGACGTCCCCGAGGACACGGAGTACGGCCTGACCGACATCGAGGATCGCTTCGGTCCGGAGGTGGCGCGGCTCGTCGACGGCGTCACCAAGCTCTCGAAGTTCAGCACCCACAGCCACGAGCAGCAGCAGGCCGAGAACATCCGGAAGATGCTCCTCGCGATGGCCGAGGACATCCGGGTCGTCCTCATCAAGCTCGCTGACCGGCTCCACAACATGCGGACCCTGTACGGGCTGCCGTCCGAGAAGCAGACCCGGATCGCCCGCCAGACCCAGGAGATCTACGCTCCGCTCGCCGAGCGACTCGGGATCTGGCAGATCAAGTGGGAGCTCGAGGATCTCGCCTTCAAGGTCCTCGAGCCGGAGCGCTTCCGCGAGCTCGCAAAGCTCCTCGACACCCGCCGCAAGGGCCGCGAGGACTACATCAGCCGGGCGATCGCCGAGCTGACCCCGCGCCTCGCCGATGCCGGCATCGAGGCCGACCTCCAGGGCCGCCCGAAGCACATCTACAGCATCGACAAGAAGATGCAGCGCAAGTCGGCCGAGTTCGCCGAGATCTACGACGTCTACGCGATCCGCCTCCTCGTCGACGACGTCCGCGACTGCTACGCCGCCCTCGGCATCGTCCACGCCCTGTGGCGGCCGATCCCGGGCCAGTTCGACGACTACATCGCCGTCCCCAAGAACAACCTCTACCAGTCGCTCCACACGGCCGTGATCGCCCTCGACGGGAAGCCGCTCGAGATCCAGATCCGGACCCACGCGATGCACCAGGTGAGCGAGGTCGGGATCGCCGCCCATTGGCGCTACAAGGACGGCACCAAATCCGACCGCGAGTACGACGCAAAGCTCGCCTGGCTCCGCCAGCTGATGGAGTGGCAGCGCGACGTCAGCGAGTCGGACGCGACCGAGTTCGTCGAGGGGATCAAGCTCGACATCTTCCAGGACCAGGTGTTCGTCTTCACCCCGAAGGGCGACATCAAGGACCTCCCGGCGGGCGCGACTCCGCTCGATTTCGCCTACCGGATCCACACCGACGTCGGCCACCGCACGATCGGGGCCAAGGTCAACAACCGCCTCGTCCCGCTCGACTACCGCCTGAAGAACGGCGACATCGTCGAGGTCATGACGACGAAGAGCGATCACGGCCCGTCACGCGACTGGATGAACGTGGTCCGGACCTCCCATGCCCGGGAGAAGATCCGCCAATGGTTCAAGCGCAAGGACCGCGACGAGAACATCGTCCACGGCCGGGAGTCGCTCGAGCGGGAGCTCCGGCGGCTGGCCCGCAAGACGATTCAGGCGGTCGGCAACGACAAGATCGCCGAGGTCGGCCGGACGATCTACAACCACGAGACGCTCGACGACTTCTACGCTGCGATCGGCTACGGCGCGGTCAGCCCGCAGCAGGTCGTCGGCCGGCTCGGCGTCCTCGACGACACGGAGGTCGGCCTGCCGACCGTCGCTCCGGCGAACATCCCGCCGCGGACCGGCGGTGTCCGGGTCAAGGGCGTCGGCGACCTCCTCGTCCGCTTTGCCAAGTGCTGCCACCCAATCCCGGGCGACCCGATCGTCGGGTTCACCACCCGCGGCAAGGGCGTGACCGTTCACCTCCGCTCATGCCCGACCGTCCTCAACGAACGCGAGGTGCCGCGCCTGATCGAGGTCGAGTGGGAGGCGGCACCCGCCCAGACCTATCCGATCGCGATCCGGGTCGAGGCGTACGACCGGACCGGGCTCCTCAACGACATCACCCAGGTCGTCGCCGAGAACAAGGTCAACATCGTGGCGGCGGCGGTCCACACGAACCCCGACCACAGCGCGATCGTGACGGCCACGCTCCAGGTGGCGTCGGTCTCGCAGCTGGCCCGGGTGATGAGCCGGATCGAGGCGCTGAAGGACGTGACCACCGTCCAGCGCGACCTGAGCTAGGTTCGGTCTGTCGCCGGCGGCCGCGGCTCGGAGCGCGCCGCCGCGGCGAATCGCGTCGACTCGAGATCGGATCGTCAGCTGATCGCCGCGAAGATCGTCGCGCCGAGCCAGATCCCGACGAACGCCGCGCCCACGGCCAGGACCAGGAGGACGCGGCCCGGGCGGTCGTTCACGCGAGGCGATCCGGCTCGGTGAGGCGCTCGAGCTTGGTGGCCGCGAACTCCTCGTCGGTCAGATTGCCCGACCCGTGGAGCGCGGCGAGGCGGGAGGGATCGTCGACGAGGTCGAGGGTCTCCGTGTCGCTGGCTCCGTCCCGTTTCGGAGGCGCCGAATTGGTGGTGTCGACCCGGGTGATCGCGTGCCTCGGGCGGACCCCGAACACGGCCGGGCGGTCGGGGATACTCGCGGCGACCTGGCTCGTCAGCCGGTTGCCCGGGCGGCCGGCGCGCGTCTCGCGCCAGGCGAGGATCGCGACTGCGAGTGGCGCGCCGCCCAACAGCCAGAACAGGACGCCGGGGATGAACCAGCCCCAGACCGGCGTCGGCTCGGCGTCCGGCGGGTGGAAGCCGTAGTCGAGGAAGTTGAAGCCGAGCGAGAGGAAGAGCGCCGGCCAGCCGAGGGCGACGACCGATGCCGCGGCCTTGCTGATCCGCGATCCGAACCAGACGATCAGCCCCGCCGACCCGAACAGCCCGAACATGCCGCCGACCATCGCGAGCGGGGTGCCTTCCGGACAGGGCTGGGCGCTGACATACGGTCCGCCATCGGCGCAGGCCCCACCGACGTCCATGACGGCGCGCATACCCAGGAAGAGCAGAGTGACCGAAGTCGTGCCCAGCACGATCCCGGCGAGATAGCCGGCGAGGGTGCGCGCGGAGGTGTCTTGTGGACCCACGCGTCGATGATACGGCCCGTCGCGAGCGGTTCGCCGGGCCGCCGGGAGCCCGATCCTGCCGCAGACGCCGGGACGACTCTGACATCCCCCGGCCGCAGCACCGACCGCCCCGCTAGACTTCGCGGACCATGCCGACCTTCCGCGCCCCGCGGGGCACCCGAGACCTCCTGCCGGCCGAGCGTGCCCGGTTCATCCGTCTCGAACGGCTCGGCGCGGACCTCGCCGCGCGGTACGGCTACCACCCGATCGAGACCCCGCTCTTCGAGCAGGTCGCCGTCTTCGAGCGAGGCGTCGGCGAGGTTACCGACATCGTCGAGAAGGAGCTGTTCCGCCTCGCGCCGCGGACCGACGACGGCGAGACGTGGGCCCTCCGGCCGGAGCCGACGGCCGGGATCGTTCGGGCCTATGTCCAGCACGGGATGCAGACCCTGCCGCAGCCCGTCAAGTTGACCCTGTCCGGCCCGATGTTCCGCCACGACCGCCCGCAGGCCGGCCGCTACCGTGAATTCTGGCAATTCGACATCGAGGCCATCGGCGACCCGGGTCCTGCGGTCGACGCCGAGATCATCGAGCTCGCCGATCGGTTCTACCGCGATGCCGGGATCCGGGACCCGGAAATCCTGCTGAACTCGATCGGCGACCAGGCCTGCCGCCCCGCCTACATCGCCGAGCTCGCCGCCTTCTATCGTGGTCACATCGATCGGCTGCCGGCGCTCGAACGGACGCGCCTCGAGCGCAGTCCCCTCCGCCTCCTCGACTCGAAGGAGCCGGTGATGGTCGAGGTGAACGTCGATGCGCCGTCGATCACGGACCATCTCTGCGACGCCTGCGCCGCGCATTTCGCCGGCGTCCGGGCCCACCTCGACGAGCTCGGTGTCGCCTACCGCCTCGAGCCGCGCCTCGTCAGGGGCCTGGATTACTACACGCGGACAGCGTTCGAGGTCTACCCTCGGGGCGTCGCCGGACAGCAATCAGCCCTCGGCGGCGGCGGCCGCTATGACGGTCTCGTCGAGCTGCTCGGCGGCAGGCCGACCCCGGGGATCGGGTTCGGACTGGGTCTGGACCGGATTCTCATCGCCCTCGATGCGCAGGGGACGCCGCCAGCGACGGAGCCGGGCCTCGTCGCCGTCGTCGTCGGTGCCGAGCCGACTGCCACAGCGGACCGCCTCCGGATCGCCACGATGCTGCGCGCGGCCGGGCTCGCTGCGCGGGCTGAGCTCGGCCAGCGAAAGCTCGGCAAGCAGCTCGAGTCGGCCGCTCGCGAAAGGGCCCATTTCGCGGTGATCGTGGGCGAGGAGCTCGCCGAGCACCAGGTTCAGCTCCGCGACCTCGAGGCCGGGACCCAGAAGCTCGTCGGCGTCGAGGACCTCGCTCGCGAGCTCGGCCGGGCCCAGTCGAGCCATCACCACGGGACGCCGATCGAGCCGTGAGCGGGATGGATCGCTGGTCGAGCGGCGATGCCTACGAACGCTATGTCGGGCGCTGGAGCCGGCCGGTCGCGAAGGAGTTCATCGACAGGTTCGCAGCAATGTCCGCCATTGGCCGCGCAGCCCTCCGCGAGCGGCTCCGCTCGACCCCTTCCGACCTTGCCGAACGGGTCGATCCACCTGGTCGCCCAGGCCTGGGCGGTCCGCGGCACCAGCGGCCGACCCGACCGCCAGCCGCCGCGTGCCGGGCGGTAGAGCGACGAATCGCGTGTTCCGCGACAGGCCCGGGATCCATCACCGGACCGATCCGCCGGTTGACACCCGTACTGCCCACACGGTCGGGCAATGACGCGTCCCGTACGATACGCCGGTCATGACCGATTCCCCCCCGCTCGACCGGGGCGCAACGGGCGCGCCCGTCGACCCGCTTGCCACGCCGTACCGGACCCATACCTGCGGTGCTCTTCGGGCGGGCGACGCCGGATCGACCGCCCGCCTCTCGGGCTGGGTCCACCGTCGCCGCGATCACGGCCACCTCATCTTCCTCGACCTCCGGGATCGTTACGGCATCACCCAGGTCGTCGTCGATCGGACGGAGCAGCCCGAAGCCCACGCCGTCGCGAGCCGCGTCCGGAGCGAGTTCGTCGTGACCGTCGAAGGTGAGGTCGCCGCGCGCCTCGCCGGCACGGAGAACGCCCGGCTTGCCACCGGCGCGATCGAGCTCCGGGCCCGCGACGTCGTCATCTGCTCCGAGGCGAAGACCCCGCCGTTCTACATCAATGACCCGGACGCCACGATCGACGAGGCCCTTCGACTCCGCTACCGCTACCTCGACATCCGGCGCCAGGCGATGGCCGAGCGGCTCCTGCTCCGAAGCCGTCTGGTCCAGGCGATCCGCGAGGTCCACCACGCCCATGGCTTCGTCGAGATCGAGACCCCCAACCTGATCAAGTCGACCCCGGAGGGCGCTCGCGACTTCATCGTCCCGTCGCGCCTCCAGCCGGGTTCGGTCTACGCCTTGCCGCAGAGCCCGCAGCAGCTCAAGCAGCTCCTGATGGTTGCGGGCATCGACCGCTACTTCCAGATCGCCCGGTGCTTCCGCGATGAGGACCTGCGCGGCGATCGCCAGCCCGAGTTCACCCAGCTCGACCTCGAGATGAGCTTCGTCGACGAGGATGCCGTGATGGGTTTCGTCGAGGCGATGGTGATCGCGGTCTGCCGGGCCACGACCCCGGACCGGCCGCTCCAGGCGACGCCGTTCCCGCGCTTCACCTACGAGGAGGCGATGACGCGCTTCGGCAGCGACAAGCCGGACCTTCGGTTCGGGATGGAGCTGGTCGATCTCGGGGCGCGGCTCGCCGGCCCTGACGGGACGCCGAGCTCCGGGTTCCGCGTGTTCGACGAGGCGCTCGCCGGCGGCGGCCGGGTCAAGGCGATCGTTGCAGCCGGGATGGCCGGCATCACCCGCAAGGAGATCGACGAGCTGACAGAGCGGGCGAAGCGGTTCGGGGCCAAGGGCCTCGCGTACCTCGCCCTGGCCGAGGGCGGCGAGATCCGCGGACCGATCGCGAAGTTCCTGTCCGAGGAGCTGACCCGCGGCCTGATCGAGGCGACTGGCGCGACGCAGGGCGACCTGATCCTGATCGTCGCAGACACGCCGGACGTGACGGCCGACGTCCTTGGCCGGCTGCGCGTCGAGCTCGGCGCCCGGCTCGGTCTGGCCGACCCGGCCGTCCTGTCGTTCTGCTGGATCGACCAGTTCCCGATGTACCAGTGGGACGCCGAGAACGAGCGCTGGGACGCAACCCACAACCCCTTCAGCGGCGTGGTGCCCGAGGACGAGGAGCTCCTGACGACGCTCGACGGCGACCCGTCCAGGCCCTCGCCAAAGGACCCGGCCGGCCGGGCCCGGGCGATGCAGTACGACATCGCCCTCAACGGCTGGGAACTCGGTGGCGGCTCCGTCCGGATCCACCGCCGCGATCTCCTCGCCCGCAGCTTCGCCCTCCAGGGCCAGACCGAGCAGGGGATGCAGGAGAAGTTCGGGGCGGTCCTCGAGGCGTTCGAGTACGGCGCGCCGCCGCACGGCGGCATCGCCCTCGGAATCGACCGCTGGGCGGCGCTGCTCGCCCACCAGACGAACATCCGCGAAGTCATGGCCTTCCCGAAGACCCAGTCGGGCGGCGACCTGATGCTCGACGCGCCGTCCCCGCCCGATCCGGGGCAGTACGCCGAGCTCGGGCTGCGCTTCGTGGGCCTGCCGGGGAAGCCGGGCGCGGCGAACGAGTAGCGGCCGTGGTCGCCGGCAGGACCTCGTCCGCGGCTGGACTCGAGCGCTGGGGGCGATCGGCCGGCAGCGGCTCACTCGTCACAGGAGGCGCTTGATGCGCAAGGCAAACCAAGCGGCGCCGGCAGGCGCCCGGCGCTGACCACGGCGGGCGACAGCGGTCTGCCCTCCATCCTGGCCGCCATCGCGGCCAGGCCGCGGCTGGCCGCCCTGCTCGGCGCGACGTGCATCGCCTTCAGCGGCATCTTCTACCGCTGGGCAGAGGTCTCGCCTTCGACCGGGACCGTCTTCCGGGCGCTGTTCGGGCTGCCGCTCCTGGGCTTCGTCGCATACCTCGAGCATCGGCGCTACGGCGGTCTGCCAGCGCGGACGGTCCGGCTGGCGTTGATCGCCGGCGTCTTCTTCGCGGGTGACCTGACGTTCTGGCATCACGCGATCGCGTACGTCGGAGCGGGGCTCGCGACGGTCCTCGGCAACCTCCAGGTCCTGGTCGTCGGCGGGGTCGCGTGGCTGGCGTTTGGGGAGCGGCCGAGTCGGAACACGTTCCTCGCCCTGCCGATCGTCCTCGTCGGCGTGGCGTTGATCTCCGGCGTCGTCGGCGGGCGGGCGTTCGGGGCGGATCCCGGTCTCGGGGTCCTGTTCGGGCTCGCGACCGCGTTCTGCTACGCGGGCTACCTCCTCATCATCCGACGCGGCGGCCGTGACCTCCGCCGGCCGGCCGGCCCCGTGGCGATCGCGACGGTCTCGACGGCGGCGGTCGCAGCGCTCGTCGGGGTGGTCATCGGCGATCTCGACCCGACCCCGGCGCCGGCGAGCCTCGCCTGGCTGGCCCTCCTCGGGCTCACCTCGCAGTCTCTCGGCTACCTCTTGATCTCGCTGTCCCTGTCGCGGTTGCCGGCAGTCCTGACCTCGATCATCCTCCTCGCCCAGCCGGTGATGACGGTCGCCCTGGCGATCGTTCTCCTCCACGAGGCACCGACCTCGTCCCAGCTGATCGGGGTTGTCCTGGTGATTGGCGGGATCGCGGTCGCGACGGTTCCCTTCGACCGGGTCCGGGCGTCGCTCCGGAGCGCGCCCGCCTGACGCCAAGGCGGGGCCAGCGATGCTCGCCTGCTGAGCAATTCCTGCGCTGCCGTTCGTCAAACGAGCCAACGGGCCAAGCCGCCTGCTCGCGAAGGCGATTTCGAGGCCTCAGGCCGCGGGAGGTGGTCGGGCCTGATCGTCAACTGACCCGATTCGGATCTGAGCCAGGTCAGGGACGTCGTCTACGTCGGATTGGATCGCTCGATGAACGGTCGACCGGTTGGGTGGCCGGATCTCGGGTCACGAGGCTTCTGCGTCTCCAGCAGCGGGGTATGGCGCGAGCGATGGGCCCTCGAGTGGGCCATCGTCTGACGTCTCTGCCTGGGCGGCGCCCCATTCGTGAACGTGGCCGGCAACGGGCTCCTCGGGGCCGACGTACGGTGGGAGGTCTGCCCGCGCGGTCCCGACGTCGATCGCGACACCCGGGTCGCCGAGCTCGACCCGGCGTTCGGTGACCCCGGCGGCAAGCAGGTCGTCCAGGATGTCCGGCGGCATCCGATCGGCGCCGATCGCCCGCAGCGCGGCGAGCCCGCTGAGCGGCAGCAGGATCGGCCAGCCAGGCACGGCGTCCCATGTCGGGCGGAGGAGGGCATCGGATGCGGTTCCGTGGAGCTCGATCAGCGAGGTCACCGTCTCCGGCCCGACCCAGGCCATGCGCGCCGGCCAGAGGAGGATCGCGTCCGTGTCATCGATCTCTGCCCGGGCGACATCCGCGCCGCGGGCCATCTGGGCCGCCGGCCCGTGCTCGGGTGGAGCCGGCTCCGCGAGCGTCACGGGCGCACCGGTCAGGGCCACGGCCACGGTTCCATCGGGATCGAACGAGACGACCACGATCGGGGTGGCTCCGCCGGCCCACGCGGCGTCGGCGATCCGGCGGACCGTCGGGGAGCCGTCGGCATCGGCCAGAGCGGACTGGGGCGAGGCGGCCAGGATCACGGCAGCGACGGTCATCCGGCCGTCACCAGGTCGTGCCGGAAGGTCACCGCGAGCGTGCCCAGGCCCGGTCTCCAACTCGAGCCACCCACGATGACCGTCGCGTCGCCCTCGACATCCCAGCCCCAGGACTGGCCGACGGGGTAGTAGCCCGCCTCGGCCATGGCGAGGAGGTCCGCGGCGTATGCATCGAGGGCCGCCTCGTACGTCCGGGCCGGATAGCGGCGCAGCAGAACAGGCAGGGGCGCGTGGTTCATGACCGCATTCTAGACGCGGCCATTTGGGCCGGACGGGGTTCCGTGCGAGAATAGATGGCCCCGAAGCCTCAGGAGCCCCGCCCGACCGTGCCCAGCGACGCCACCACCGCCATCCCGTCTGCCGTTCCGGGCACCCCGCCGCGCTCCACTCGCGCCGACCTCCGCAACGTCGCGATCGTCGCCCACGTCGACCACGGCAAGACCACGCTCGTCGACGCGATGCTCCGCCAGACCGGGACGTTTCGGGCGAACGAGACCGTCGTCGACCGGGTCATGGATTCGGGTGATCTCGAGCGGGAGAAGGGGATCACGATCCTGGCCAAGCAGACGACGGTAGACCACGCCGGGATCCGGTTGAACATCGTCGACACCCCGGGCCATGCCGACTTCGGCGGTGAAGTCGAGCGTTCGCTGTTGATGGTCGACTCGGTCCTCCTCCTCGTCGACGCCGCCGAGGGGCCGCTGCCACAGACCCGCTACGTCCTCCAGAAGGCGATGGCCCGCCATCTGCCCGTCGTCGTCGCGGTCAACAAGATCGACCGCTCTGATGCCCGTCCGGCCGAGGTCCTCGATGAGATCTACGAGCTCTTCATGGACCTCGGTGCCGATGCCCACCAGATCGAGTTCCCGGTGATCTACACGAACGCCAAGCTGGGAACCGCGACCCGCTCGCTCGACGAGCCGGCGACCAACCTGAAGATCCTCCTGGACGTCCTCGTCGAGGTCACCCCGCCGCCGACGTACGTCGAAGGCCACCCGCTCCAGCTCCTCGTCACGAACCTGTCGGCGAACGACTATGTCGGGCGGATGGCCGTGGGCCGGATCTGGAACGGACGGATCCGGACCGGCCAGCGGATCACGGTCCTGCGGGAGGAGGCCGACTCGGCCGACGGCTCGATCGAGCCCGGCCGGGTCGTGACCATCAGTGGCACGGTCACCGCCCTCCAGACAGCGCACGGGATCGACCGGATCGACATCGCCGAGGCCGGACCGGGAGACATCGTGTCCGTCGCTGGACTGCCCGAGGTCACGATCGGCGACACGATCACCGACCCCGGCGATCCGCGGCCGCTGCCCCGCCTCGACGTCGACGCGCCGACCCTGTCCATGACATTCGGGGTCAACACGTCGCCCCTCTCCGGTCGCGAGGGCAAGTATGTGACGTCGCGGCAAATCAAGGCCCGCCTCGACCGGGAGACCCTAGGCAACGTCTCGATCGAGGTCTACCCGACGGACACCGGCGATACCTTCGAAGTCCGCGGCCGGGGCGAGCTCCAGCTGGCGGTCCTCCTCGAACAGATGCGGCGCGAGGGCTTCGAACTCACGGCGTCGCGGCCGGAGGTCCTCCTCAAGACCGTCGGCGACGCGATCCAGGAGCCGTACGAGCGGGTCACGATCGACATCCCGCCCGACTACATCGGTCCGGTCCAGGAAGCGCTGGCCGCGCGCAAGGGCCGGCTCGACCAGATGACGACCGACGCCGACGGGCGAGTCCGGATGGAGTTCGTCCTGCCGGTTCGCGGGCTGATCGGCTACCGCGGCCAGCTGATGACGGACACCCGCGGGACGGCGCTCCTCCACCAGATCGGCGAGGGCTACGGACCGTGGGCCGGCGAGGTCACCCACCGGACGAATGGCGTCCTCGTGGCCGACCGAACCGGGACATCCAACGCGTTCGGCCTGTTCAACCTCGAGGAGCGCGGCGAGCTGTTCATCGGGGCCGGCGTCGAGGTCTACGAGGGAATGATCATCGGCGAATGCGCGCGCTCCGGTGACATGAACGTCAACGCGACCAAGGCCAAGCAGCTGACGAACATCCGGACCCACTCCCATGACGAGTCGCTCCGGCTGACCCCGGCCCGGCCCATCACCCTGGAGTCGGCGATCGAGTTCATCGCGGTCGACGAGCTCGTCGAGGTCACTCCACTGTCGATCCGGCTCCGCAAGCGGATGTTGTCCGAGCACGACCGGCGCCGGGCGCGCGGCAGGGACGAGGACCTTCGACGGGCCACCGAGCGCGAGGCGAGCGGGACCGCCTGAGGCCCACCGCGGCGAGGTAGGCAGGAGGCGTCGAGCGAGCGGCTCCTCAGTGCAGCAGGACGATCACCCGGACGGGTGCGACCGGCCCGACCGCGACGACGAAGGTTCCATGCGGCGGCGGAATGCCCTCGCCCCGGCCTGATCGCCGCTCGTCGTCATCGATCTCGTCGTCCACGCCGGCGCGGTTCGCGGGCACCGGCGGCCGCCAGACCCAGGGTTCGTCGGACTCCTGGATGCCACGCGGCCAACCGAGGGTCCGATCAGGCGGGACAAACAGGGCAGCCATCCCGTCCCCGGCCCGGGCCACGGACCCGAACACGAATCGGCCGAACGCGTAGGCACCAATGAGAATTGCGAACGCAAGGGTGAGGCGGGACGCATCCATGGGCCACTCCGGGTGTCCGCCCATTGTGTCCCTGCCCGTCCATTGTGTCCCAGCCCGAGCGCGGACTCGGCAGGACGCACCCGATCAGTCGCCCGCGAACCGCTGCTTGACCTCAGTGAAGAGGCGCTCGGCATGGCGCCGATCGTCCTCGGCGAGCTCGCGCCAGAGGCCGGGGCGGCCGTCTTCGGCATAGACCCGGTAGACGTCGATGGCCTCGAGCTTCGATGACAACGCCATGAGCAGGTTGAACGTGTCGTCGTCGATCAGGGATCCGACCCACTCGCCGTCCACTTCCCGGTCGCTCGTCGTGTCCATCGGCTCAGACGTCGTCTCGGGCGTCGGCACGGTTTCGGTGTGCTGCATCTGGGACTCCTCAGCTTCGGGAGCCTCGAGCGTTGGCGGCGAACCGTTGCCGGAACCCGGCCGGCTGCAGCCGGCGGCGTACGAACGGGTGTCAGTCCGGCCGCTGCCGGCCACCGGATCGAGTCGTCGGGATCGAGTCGTCGGGGTTGAGTCGTCGGGATCGGGCCTCGTCGTCGGTTGCGCCGGCGTCGCGGCCGGGTGACCCCTGGCGGTAGCTCGGCGTCGCGGGCTGGTCGCGTCGCCAGGCCATGTGGAGGAGGACCGTTGCCCACATCCGGTAGGGCCGCCACGGCTCCGCGATGGCCCGCCATTCGTCGTCGTCGGGGAGTTCCGGCAGGGCCTGGAAATGGCGGACGGCCTCGCGGCTGATCCGGTCGCCGATCGGCAGCGTGTCCGCCACGCCGCAGCCGCGGGTGAGGATGCCACTCGACGTCCACTCGCCAATGCCGGGCAGCTCGCGCAGCTCGGCAAGCGCCTCGTCCTCCGGCAACCCGCGCAGCCGCTCGGTGGCGAGCCGACCATCGAGGGCCGCGCGGGCGAGCCCGTGGAGTCGCTCCACCTTGACCGCAGCGACGCCGGGGATCTCCTTCAGCTCGAGCAGTTGCTGCGGCCGCGGGAAGGTCCGGATCGTCTGTCGCTCACCGTCGACTTCGATCTCGACCACATCACCGGCCTGCTCGGCAAGCCGCTCCTTGACGCGACGGGTCTGGGTCATTGAGGTCCGCTGGCCGATCACGAACGAGGTGGCCGCCTCGTACGCCGAGAAGAAGCAGACGGGGCGAAGCAACCCGAACCGCTCCTGGAGTCGCCCGACGATCGGGTCGCGTCGGCCCACGTCAGGCCAGCCCGAGCCGTCGTGGTCCAGCGACAGGGAGCGCGCCGCCTGGCGCCCGATCGTCGCGAGATCGGCGTCGCCAAAGGCCTCGCCGCGGATGGTGCCGTTCGCGGCCTGGTGGAGCTGGACGACCGCGCTCGACGCCCAACCCTCAACCGGGAACTGCATGAGGATCGACCCGTCGGTCGTGGCCCGCGAACCGATCCCGGCCGCGAACCCACCGGCGAAGTCACGGGCCGTGGCGAGGTCGAACGGGCCGACGGGTTTGATGGTGAGGGTTCGCATCGGCGCAGTATCCCCCGGGGGCGGCCCTACTGCCCAACGCCCGATCGGTCGCCCGACCTGCCCGGGTCGTTGGCTCCTCGGTCGCCCGACGCCCGAGAGGGAGGGGGAGCGCACCAGCAGCGGCCCCTACGGTCGTCCCACGCCCGAACCGGCACCGAATCACCCGGCTCAGGCGACTCGTTGGGCCCTACGGTCGTCCCACGCCCGAACCGGCACCGAATCACCCGGCTGAGGCGGCCCCTCCCCGATCCCGGCCGGAGCGCAGCCCCGGCGTACAATCGGCGGCCATGGCGATCTACCTCGACCACGCCGCGACGACGCCGCTCCGACGCGAGGTCCTCGAGGCGATGCTCCCGTTCCTGACCGGTGAGTACGGCAACCCGAGCTCTGCCCACGGCTTTGGCCGTCGTGCTCGAGCGGCGCTCGACGAGGCCCATCAGCAGGTCGCGGCGCGGCTCGGAGCCGAGGCCCGCGAGATTGTCCTCACCTCGGGCGGGACGGAGGCGCTCAATCTCGGGCTGAAGGGCGCGGCGTGGGCGGGCAAGGCTCGCGGCCACCGGATCGTGGCGTCGGCCGTCGAGCATCACGCGGTCGGCCACACCCTGCGATACCTCGAGAAGTTCGGGTTCGAGGTGGTCGAGCTCCCAGTTGATCGCTATGGCCGGGTCGATCCCGACGACGTCAGCGCGGCGATGACCGACAAGACGATCCTCGTGACGATCATGCTGGCCAACAACGAAGTCGGGACGATCCAGCCGATCGCCGAGATCGGTCGCCGCGTCCACGCCCATCGCGGCGTCCTCTTCGCGGTCGACGCCGTCCAGGCGGCGCCCCATGTCGACCTCGATGTCGAGGCGCTCGGCGTCGATCTCCTCGCCTTGAGCGCCCACAAGTTCGAGGGGCCGAAGGGCGTCGGCGCGTTGTATCTGCGGCATGGGACGCACCTCGTCGTCCAGCAGCAGGGCGGGTCGCAGGAGCGCCACCGGCGCGGCGGCACGGAGAACGTCGCGGGTGCAGTCGGCCTCGCGACCGCGTACGAGCTGGCGTGCGTCGAGCGGCCCGAGACGGTCAAGCGCCTCCGTCGCCAGCGGGAGCGTCTCCAGAAGGCGGTCCTCGCCGTCGACGGCGTCGAGTTGACCGGGCATCCAAAGGACCGCCTCCCGAACCACGCCTCGTTCATCGCCCGCGACACCGACGGCAATGCCGTCACGATGTCGCTGGACCTGGCCGGAATCGCGGCGTCGGTCGGCTCTGCCTGCACAACGGGCTCGACGGAGGTCTCGCACGTCCTGACGGCGATGGGCTATCCCGACGAAGAAGCCCGTGGCGCCCTCCGCCTGTCGCTGGGCCGGACGACGACTGAGGTGGATGTCGACGAGGCGGTCGCGACCGTGCCGCGGATCGTTGCCTCGATGCGGATGGGCGCGGTGGCCGTGGCGGCCGACCCGCTGGGGCAGGGGGCGCTGGCGTGAGCCGGATCCTCGTGGCGATGTCCGGCGGTGTCGATTCGTCGGTCGCAGCGGCCCTGGTCAAGGAGCAGGGTCACGACGTCGTTGGCGTCTGGATGCGCCTTCACGACGTGGCCGACAGCTACTCTGAGTTCAAGAAGAGCTGCTGCTCGCTCGACGCCGCCGACGACGCCCGCCGCGTCGCGGCCCAGCTGGACATCCCGTTCTACGTGATGAACCTCGAGCGCGAGTTCGACGCCGGCGTCCTCCAGCCGTTCCTGACCGCATACCTCGACGGCCGGACGCCGAGCCCATGCGTCGATTGCAACACCTATGTGAAGTTCGGAGCCCTCCTCGGGCGCGCTCGTCACCTGTACGAGTGCGAAGCGGTCGCGACCGGCCACTACGCCCGGCGCGACGTGGGGCCGGACGGTCAGGCCCGCCTCCTTCGGGCGCGCGACGAGGAGAAGGACCAGACGTACTTCCTCTACGGCCTCCGCCAGGACCAGCTCGATCACGCCCGATTCCCACTTGGCGAGTTGACGAAGCCGGAGGTTCGCGCGGTGGCTCGCTCGCTCGGGCTCGCGACGGCCGACAAGCCCGAAAGCCAGGAGATCTGCTTCGTCCCCGGCGGGGACTACCGCGAGGCCCTTCGCGAGCACGCCGGCTGGACGCCCGAGCCCGGGCCGGTTCTGGACGCCGGCGGCCAGCAGGTGGGGGAGCATCCGGGCTCGGCCGGGTTCACCGTCGGCCAGCGACGCGGGCTCGGGATCGCCGCCGACGCGCCGCGATACGTCAGCCGGATCGATCCGCTGACGAACACGATTCAGCTCGGCCGGCGCGAGGACCTCGAGACGACGACCGTTCCTTTGAGCGGCGTGACCTTCGTCGCGGGTGGCGCTCCGGCGAGGCACGGCGACCCGTTCCGCGCCGCGATCCGGATCCGCCATCGCGCTGCCCTCGTTCCGGCCACGATCCGCCCGGCCACGCCGTCCGAGCCACGCCGTGGCGGTGCCTGGATCGCGGAGATGGATCGCCCGGTGTGGGCCGCAGCCCCCGGCCAGGCCGCGGTCCTCTACGCCGGTGACGTCGTCCTCGGCGGAGGACGGATCGAGCGGCCCGTCGCGACCCTTGCTGACGAGAGGCTCGCCGCGGTCGGTTGACCTCGATCCGGCGGCTGACCTCGATCAGGTGCTCTCCGGCCCGTCATCGCCGGTCGCCGCGCCCCGACCGCGCTATCCTCGCGGGGTGATCGGACCGGCGCCTGTCCTCGCCCTGCTCGTCGGTGTCTTCCACACTGCCCTGTATGTGCTGATCCGTGGCTCGGCCGGTGGCCAGTTGCCGCTTCTCCTGCTGGCTGCATTCCTCGGCGCGTGGGCTGGTGACGAGGTCGGCGGACGGCTTGGCTTCGATGTTCTCCGGATCGGGGATTTCCGGCTTGTCGCTGCGTCACTCGTCGCGTGGATCGGGATCGCGATGGTCTCGCTCGTCGCGGTTATGGGGCCGACGCGCCGGCCGAAGGTCGGACCGTGACCGATGTGACTCGGGCCGTGACCGATGTGACTCGGGCCAGGACCGACGTGACGGGGACGACGCCGTGAGCGATGACCGCCTGCCTCCGCCCTTCGCGGCGCTTGTCCGGGCGCTCGCCGGCGGCACGGCCGACGAGAATGATCAGCGCACGGCGACGTTCGCCCGCGGGCTCGCCCTCGGAGCCCTCGTCGGCGCGGCGATCGCAGGCTCGACGATCTGGCAGCGCCGCCACGCGCGTCCCGGCCCGATGCCGACCGCGGGCGCGGGAGTCCGGAACGCACCAGGCCCGACCGAGGGCTCACCCGCCGTCCGCACCTGAAGCACGGCGGCCGCGAGCTCCGGTCCGGCGAGGTCCGCGCCCGACCCTGACACGAGACTGCAACTCCGCGACCCGGTTCGGGCGGGCTGCGCGCGGCGATGGCGGCGCACGCTGGCGGTCGGCGAGATCGCAGTCTGCGACCTCCTGCCGGTGGAGGTCTCGGGATGCAGTCAGTCAGTCGAGCGGCGAGGATCCTCGCCGCCACAATCATGTCCATGGCACTTGTCGGTTGCGGCACGAACACCGGCGCAAGCGGCGCGGTCGCGGGTCCGAGCGGCGGCCCTGGGTCCTCCTCGGCTGCCGGCGCATCGGACGGCGGCGCTGCCGTCTCGTCGGCCCCGCTCACCGGCACGATCACCGTCTGGGCGATGGGTAACGAGGGCACCAAGCTCGCGACCCTGGCCGACGCGTTCACGAAGGCAAACCCCGGGGTCAAGGTCAACGTCACGCCGGTCGACTGGGGCCAGGCGGTCACCAAGCTCCAGACGGCGATCGCCGGCGGCACGACTCCGGACGTCAGCCAGATGGGCACCGACATGATGGGCCAGTTCGGGGCGAACGGGATGTTCGACGCGGCGCCTGCCGACATCGACTCGAGCGCGTTCTTCCAGAGCGCCTGGAACACGAACATGGTCGACGGCACGATCGTCGGCGTCCCGTGGTACGTCGAGACGCGCCTCCTCTACTACCGCACGGATATCGCCGCGAAGGCCGGCATCACGGCCGCGCCCGCGACCTGGGACGACCTCAAGGCCATGGCCAAGGCGATGCAGTCCAAGGGCGGCGCGAAGTACGGAATCTCGCTCGGCACGAAGAACTGGCAGGAGTACCTGCCGTTCCTGTGGTCGAACGGCGGCGACGTCGTCGACGGCTCCGGCAATCCCGTCCTCAACAGCCCCCAGGCCGTCGAAGCGCTGACGTTCTACAACTCGTTCTTCCAGGAGGGCCTGACCCCCAAGTCGGTGCCCGAGGGGTTCGACATCACGCCGGCGTTCGTGAAGGGCGACAATCCGATGTTCTTCTCGGGCCCGTGGCACCTCGGCCTGATCAAGGCCGCGGGCGGCGCCTCCTTCGACGGCAAGTGGGCGATCGCGCCGATGCCCAAGAAGGTCACCGCGACCTCGTTCGTGGGCGGCAGCAACATGGTCGTATTCAAGGCCTCGAAGAACAAGGAAGCTGCGTGGGCGTTCGTGAAGTTCCTGAGCGAGCCCACAACCCAGGCTCTCTGGTACAAGACCGTGACCGACCTGCCGGCCGTCCAATCCGCCTGGACCGATCCGGCCGTCGCGGCCGACCCGAACGTCAAGATGTTCGGCGACCAGCTCAAGGACACCAAGGCCCAGCCCGTGAGTGCGACGTGGAGCGAGCTCTCCGCCGCCCTCAACGACACGCTCGAGAAGATGACGGTCGGCGGCATCTCTCCGCAGGCTGCGGCCGATCAGATGCAGCAGTCCGCGATGACAATCGGCACGAAGTGACGTGACGGCACCAGCGCTCTCCCGGCGCAACGTCGCGGATCGGGGCACGTCCCCGGTCGCGGCGCGCCGGGGGTGGCGCAAGGACCTCACGGGCTGGGCGTTCGCTGCGCCCTTCGTCATCTTGTTCGGCGTCTTCCTTGCCCTTCCGATTGTGGCGGCCCTCGTCCTGAGCTTCACGAGCTTCGGCCTTCGCGACCTCTCGAACCCGATCGGTGCGTCGTTCGTCGGGATCGACAACTACAGCCGGCTGCTCGGTGACGCGAAGTTCTGGAAGGCTCTCGGCAACACCGTCTACTTCGTCGTCGTCGGGGTGCCGCTGACGCTCGCGATTGGCCTGCTGATCGCGAGCGCCCTCAACCGCGGCATCACCCGGTTCCGGACGGCGTTCCGGGTCGGCTATTACCTGCCGGTGATCACGAGCATCGTGGCGATTGCCGTCGTGTGGCGGTTCCTCCTGAACCCGGACGTCGGCCTCGTCAACGTCCTGCTCCGGAGCGTCGGGATCAACGGGCCGAGCTGGCTCGCCGACAAGAACCTCGCTATGCCGTCGATCATCGCCATGGCCGTCTGGCGGAACCTCGGCTTCGCCATGGTCGTGTTCATCGCCGGTCTCCAGGCCATCCCGGCGATCCTCTACGAGGCGGCGTCGATTGACGGCGCGGGACGCTGGCAGGCCTTCCGCAACGTCACCCTGCCGATGCTCCGCCCGACGATCCTGTTCATGCTCGTGATCACGACCATCGGCTATCTCCAGCTCTTCGAAGAGCCGTTCGTGATGACTGCCGGCGGTCCGCTCGACGCGACCTTGTCGGTCACGATGTACATGTACCAGCAGGGCTTCACGTTCTTCCACCAGGGCTACGCCTCGGCGATCGCCTACGTCCTGTTCGTCATCGTGGCCGTGATTGCATTCCTCCAGTTCCGGTTCCTGCGGTCGGACGACTGATGGCCGCGCGACGATGACCGCTATCCAGGCCCGACCGGGTGGCTCGCCGGCCCCCGCCCCCACCGCCGCTGAGGCGAGAGGCCACCGCGGCGGCGGCAGCCTGTGGATCTATGGCCTGCTGGTCTTCGGGATCGTGCTGATGGTCGGGCCGTTCCTCTGGATGGTCCTCGGCGCGCTGAAGCCGCAAGCCGAGTTCCTCGTCAGTCCGCCCACCTTCCTGCCGGCGAACCCGACGACCGACAACTTCGGGCGATTGTTCGGCAACCTTGACTTCCCGCGGTTCTTCTTCAACTCGTCCGTCGTGGCGCTCGCGGTCACCCTCGGCAACGTTCTGTTCTGCCCGATGCTGGGCTATGCCCTGGCCAAGCTCCAATGGCGCGGCAAGCGGCTGATCATGGGCCTGGTCCTCGCGACCCTCATGGTCCCCGCCGGGATCACCCTGATCCCGAACTTCGTGCTCATGCGAAACCTCGGCCTCGTCAACACCTACCCCGGGCTGATCCTGCCGTTCCTCGTCGGTCCGTTCGGGGTGTTCCTCACCCGTCAGTTCATGTACGGAATCCCGGACGAACTCCTCGAGGCTGCCCGGATCGACGGGGCCAACGAGTGGCACATCTTCCGGAAGATCGTCCTGCCGATCACGGTGCCGGTTCTCGCGACGCTCGGGATTCTGACATTCCTCGGCAGCTGGAACAGCTTTCTCTATCCGCTGGTGATGGCCCAGGAGCCGCAGATGTACACGCTGCCAGTGGCCCTCGCGACCTTCGCCACCGGCCAGTACCAGGCCGATCACGGGATGCTCATGGCGGGTTCCGTCGTGCTCGTCCTGCCCGTCCTGATCCTCTTCATCGTCTTCCAGCGTTGGATCACCGAAGGGATCGCGACGACTGGCCTGAAAGGCTGACCCAGATGGCTCGACGCGCAACCGTGCTCCTCGTCACCCTCGTCCTCCTCCTCGCCATGGGCGCCCAGTCGGCAATGGCGAGCGGATTCCGTGCCGGCCCCACCGGAGCCGCTGTCGCGAGCAGCCGCGCGAGCGGTCTGGACACCGCCCAGCGCGCCAAGCTCCTCGCCTACGCCCGCAACACGTGGGCCTCCTTTGTCGCGATGACCGATGCGACGACGGGCCTGCCGGCCGACAGTCTCGGGTCGGACGGCAGCCGCAGCATCCAGACCTCGACGACCAACATCGGCGCGTACATGTGGAGCACGATCGTCGCCGATCGGCTCGGGCTGATCAGCCATGGCGCGGCCGTCGGCCGTCTCCAGAAGACGCTGCATTCGCTCGAGACGATGGTCCGCGACCAGGCGAGCGGCCAGTACTTCAACTGGTACGACCACACGACCGGCGCCGTGCTGACGGTCTGGCCGCCGACAGGCGCCGCGGTGAAGGCGATCCTCTCGTCGGTCGACAACGGCTGGCTGGCGACCGCGCTCCACGTGGTCGCAAATACCGAGCCCGAGGTCGCGAGCCGGGCAGGCGCCCTGTTCGACAGCATGGACTTCGGCGTCTACTACCGGCCGGCGGCCAATCGGATCGCGTTCTTCGTCGCCCCGTCCGACGGCGAGTCACCCTGCTGCTACGACACGATCGTGAGCGAGAGCCGGATCGCGAGCTACATCGGGATCGCCACCGGCAAGATCCCGGCCAAGGAGTATTTCGGGGCTTGGCGGACCTTCCCGGCGACGTGCGACTGGAGCTGGCAGGAGACGCGGCCCGTCGGTTCCTACCAGACGTATCTCGGCGTCAACGTGTTCGAGGGCGCCTACGTCTACAACGGCAGCCGGATCGTGCCCGGCTGGGGCGGCAGCATGTTCGAGGCGCTGATGCCCGACCTGTTCGTCCCGGAGGAGACCTGGGGCCCGAACAGCTGGGCGATCAACCATCCGCTCACGGTCGCGGCCCAGATCCATCACGGGATGGTTGACGCCGGCTACGGCTACTGGGGCTTCTCGCCGTCGAACACGCCCGAGGGTGGCTACGGTGCCTACGGGGTCGACGCGATCGGGATGAACCCGGACGGCTATCCGTCGAACGAGGACAACACCTTCGTCGACCACGGCGCGGTCGGCTGCCCCGAATTCCACCCGAACCCCAAGCCCGACCCGGCGCCCGCGGCCTACACCAACGGCGTCGTCACGCCCCACGCCGCATTCCTGGCCCTGCGCGCGGCCCCGGCTGCCGCGATGGCCGACCTCACGAAGCTCAAGGCTGACTTCAACATCTATGACCATTGGGGCTTCCACGACTCGGTCAACGTGCAGACGGGTAGGGTCTCCGCGGCTTACCTCTCGCTCGACCAGGGCATCGTGATGGCCGCGATTGGCAACGCTCTCTCCAACGATGTTCTCCGGAACGCGTTCGCGACGCCGGCCTTCCGCGCGGCCCTCCAGCCGGTGATCGGCCTGGAGACATTCAACGCCGGGCCTGCCACCGCTCCGTGACCACTGCTTCATCCGCCCGGATCGCCTGGTTCGCGACGGTCGGCGCGTCGACCGCCCGCGACCGCGCGGCGCCGACGGTCACGCTCCCGCCGCCGGAACGGGTCCGGGCAATCCGCGGCCGCGGTCACGTCACGGTCGACTGGGCGCCCGTCGAGGGCGCGATCGGCTACCTGGTCCACCGTGCCACGTCGGAGGATGGTCCCTTCGCGCCGATCGACCAGCAGAGCGGCGACCTCCTGGCCGTACCTGCCGGACCGTATCTCGACACGACCGGCCTCCCCGGCATGGACGCGTGGTACGCCGTCTCGAGCCTGGCGTCGATCGAGGCCGATGGCGGGCTCCTCTCGGGGCCTGCGGCGGTGGGCGCCGGGCCGTCCGATGCGGCGGTCACGATCGTCGTCGATGCCGGACGCGTGGTCGGCCGGACCGCCCGGCCGTGGCGTCCGATCATCGGATCCGAGCATCTCGCCCTGCTGCTCGACGGGCCGGGTCCCGGCGGGCACGAGGTCGGGACGGAGCTGGCGGAGGCGTTCCGGATCGTCGGAGCTGAGCTCGGCGTCGTCGCCGTCCGGGCCCATGCCATCTTCGACGACGCGCTCGGCGTCTACCGCGAGTCCGCCGCCGGGCCCGTGCACGACTTCGGGCGCGTCGACGAGGTCCTCGCCAGACTGCTCGACACCGGCCTGCGGCCGATCGTCGAGCTGTCGTTCATGCCACGCGACCTCGCCGCCGATCCGGACGCGACCGTGTTCAGCTTCGTCGGTATCATCTCGCCGCCCCGCGACCTCGAGCGGTGGGCGGCCCTGGTCCGCGATCTGGTCGCCCACCTGGTGGAGCGGTTCGGTCGCGACGAAGTGCGCGGCTGGGCGTTCGAAGTCTGGAACGAGCCAAACCTCGGTCTCTTCTGGTCAGGTGCCGAGTCGGACTACTTCCGGCTGTACGACGCCAGTGCCCGGGCGGTCAAGTCGGTCGACTCGTCGTTCCGCGTCGGCGGCCCGGCGACGGCCGCTGCCGGCTGGATCGATGATCTCCTCGAACATTGCCGGGCCGCCGGCGTCCCGCTCGATTTCCTCTCGACCCACACGTACGGCATGGCGCCGCTGGACCTTCGTCCGATCGCGGCCCGTCACGGCAGGCCCGACCTGCCGCTTTGGTGGACGGAGTGGGGCGTCAGCTCGCACCATGGCGCCCCAATCAATGACAGCGCCTGGGCCGCACCGCTCGTCGCGCGCGGCATGCGCTCGGCGGCCGGTCGCCTCGACGCCCTGGCCTACTGGGTCGCCTCGGACCACTTCGTCGAGCTCGGTGAGGCCGAGGCCTTGTTCCACGGTGGCTTCGGCCTGCTCACGATCGGCAACCTGCGAAAGCCGCGCTTCTGGGCGCTCGCGATGCTGAACCGGCTCGGCGCTGACGAGCTCGCGTGCCGGGTCGCCGGCGACGGGGCCAGATCACTCGTCGACGCGTGGGCATCGGCCGATCCGGATGGCCGGGTCGCCATCGCGATCTGGAACGGCACGCTCGATCAGACGAAGGCGGCTGGCGACGTCGCCCTCGATCGATTGATCAGCCTCACGATCCGCGGCCTCGCAGGCGCCACCTACGAGGTGCGCCACCACCGGGTCGACGCCCGCCACTCGAACATCGCCCGGACGTGGGAGAGCCTCGGACGGCCCGCCTGGCCGGACGCGGACGGGTGGGCCCGGCTCCGGGCGGCGGACCGGCTCGAGACGCTCGGGCCTTCCCGCCGGGTCAGCGTCGACGGTGGCGCGGTCGAGCTGTCGTTCGAGCTGCCGATGCCGGCGATGTCGCTCATCGAGCTCGTCCCCGGTTGACCGTGCCGGCCGCGGGCCAGGTGATCTCGTTCCATCCGCCGGTCATCGCCGCGCGGCTGCAAAACGCTGCAGGGCTCGCGATCGACCTGCTGGAGAACGGGACGATCCACGCGATCCGGCACGGTGACATCCTCGTCAATCAGGTCCTCGGGAGCCCCCTCGAGGGTGGCCTCGGGAACGTCCATCTGCGCCGCCGGACGCGGGCCGGGGTGACGTCCGCGCCGCTCCTCGGTCCGGCGGCCGGGAGCCGCTTCCGGGCATCCGCCGAGGGGGCGATCTGGGATGGGTCCGTCGACGGGATCGAATACTCGCTCAGCCTCCGCCTCGCTCCGGCCGAAGCGACCTGGTTCTGGACGATCGGGCTCGTCAACGCGTCGGGGCGGCGCCGCAGCGTCGACGTCGTGCTGGCCCAGGACCTCGGGATCGCGAACGAGGCGGCCGTCCGGACCAACGAGCTGTACACCAGCCAGTACATCGACCACACGATCTTCAGCGACGAGGACCTCGGGTTCGTGATCTGCTCGAGGCAGAACCTGGTCCAGGGCACGGCGTTCCCGTGGGTCGCCCACGGCTGCCTCGACGGAGCCGTCGGGTACCTGACCGACGGGTTCCAGTTCCACGGTCTGGGCTACCGGGCCTCCAACGTCCCGGCGGCCCTCGGTCGGCGGCGGCTCCCGAACCGGAGGGACCAGTACGAGTTCGCTTTCCCGACGCTCCAGTCGAGGGCGGTCGTCCTCCAGCCCGGGGCGAGTAGCCGGATCACGTTCTTCGCCGCGTTCGCGGCCGACCACCCCGAGGCCTCGAGCACCGTCGACCTCGACCGCGCCCGCGCCGCTGGCGCGGTGTTCGTGCGCCTGCCGCCCGTGACGCTCGCGGATCCGCCGCAGTCCCACGCCCGCCCCCGCGCCCGCGGAGTGTTCGATTCGCCTGTCCTGTTCGACAGCCACGATCTCGACCGGGCCGATCTCGAGCGGTTCTTCGGCCCGGACTGGCGCCACGTCGAGCGGCACGACGGCGCCGTGTTGTCCTTCTTCCATGGTCGCCAGCAGCATGTCGTGCTGCGGGCCAAGGAGCTGATGATGGAGCGGCCGACCGGTCACATCATGCGATCGGGCCGGGACCTGCTCCCGAGCGACAGTGGCCTCTCGGTCACGACCTGGATGTGCGGCGTCTTCGGATCCCAGGTCACGATCGGCAACACCTCGTTCAACAAGCTCCTGGGCGTCGTCCGCAACCCGCTCAACGTCCTCAAGACGAGCGGTCAGCGAATCGTCCTGCGGACTGATCGCGGCGACGAGTTGCTCGGCCTTCCGTCTGCCTTCGAGATGGGACCGAACAGCGCCCGCTGGATCTACCATGATCGGCGATTCACCATCGCGATCCGGGTGACGGCGTCGCTCGATGCGCCGGCCTGCCGCCTGACGGTCGAGGTGATCGAAGGCGGTCCGGTCGAGCTCCTCATCAGCCATCACGTCGTCCTCGGCGAGAACGAGGACGACCGGCCGGGCACGATGGCCGTCGACGCGGCGGCCGGCCGAATCGAGCTGCGTCCCGATCCCGCCAGCCCGCTGCGTCGCCACTACCCGGACGCGACCTTCTTCGTCGTCGCGCCGGAGCCGGAGCGAGTCGACTCGATCGGCGGCGACGGCCTGACCTTCGACGACGGCGCCGACCGTGGCGGAAGCCACCTCGTCGTCAAGACGACGCCGGTCAACCGGTTCTCGCTGGTCCTGACCGGAAGCGTCGTGGACGCCGGTCAGGCCTCCGAGCTCGCCGAGGCGTACGGCCGTGGCCGGGATCCCGACGCCGGGCTGGAGCGGGCGTCCGGGCAGTTCTGGTCGGCGCTCGCCCAACAGGCGAATCTCGGCGGTGCGACCGGGCGGCGGGCCGGTGACCTCGCCCGCCTGAACGACGCGTTTCGCTGGAACGTCCACGACGCCCTGATCCACGGCTCGGCGCCGCACGGCCTCGAGCAGTACAGCGGGGCGGCTTGGGGCCTCCGCGACGTCTGCCAGGGTCCGGCGGAGTTCCTCGCGGCAACTGGCCACCTCGATGATCTGCGAGCCATCCTCCGGATCGTCTACGGGCGCCAGGACCGCCAGACCGGCGACTGGCCGCAATGGTTCATGATCGACCGCTACCGAGACATTCAGGCCCCCGACAGTCACGGCGACGTCATCTATTGGCCGCTCAAGGCCCTGTGCGACTACGTCGAGGCGACCGGCGACGTCTCGATCCTCGACGATCGGATCGGGTATGACGACGGGGCGACGGATGCGGCGGCGACCGAGTCGCCCGTCATCGCCGGGCTCGAAACCATCTTCGCCCACACGGCGCGCCAGATCGCCGCGATCGAACGCGACTGCATCCCGGGCACGGCCCTGGCCGTGTTCGGCGGTGGCGATTGGGAGGACACCCTCCAGCCGGTCGACCCGGCGGTCGCCGGGCGGCTGGTCAGTGCCTGGACCGTCGAGCTCGCGTACCAGACCCTCGACCGCTATCGGACGGTCTGTGAGCGCGCCGGCCGGCAGTCGATGGCGGATCGGCTCGCGGACCTGTGCGGGCGAATGCGGGCCGACTTCCAGAGCCAGCTCATTCCCGACGGCATCGTCGCCGGGCTCGCTGAGTTCAGGCCCGACGGCATCCGCTACCTCCTCCACCCGCGCGATCGCATGACCGGCGTGGCCTACCGCCTCCTGCCCATGACGCGGGGCATCCTCAGCGGAATGTTCACGCCGGAGCAGGCCAAGGCGCACGCCGACCTGATCGAGCGCCACCTCCTGTTCCCCGACGGCGTTCGGCTGATGAACCGGCCGATGGATTACCACGGCGGGACGTCGCGGATCTTCAGGCGGGCCGAGAGCGCGGCCAACTTCGGGCGCGAGGTCGGGCTCATGTATGTCCATGCCCACATCCGCTACATCGAGGCGATGGCCCGGCTCGGGCGACCGGACGAGGCCCTCCGGGGCCTTCTGGCCATCTGCCCGATCGGACTGGAGGGCAACGTCCCGTCGGCGCTGCCGCGCCAGTGCAACGCCTTCTTCAGCAGCTCCGACGCCGCGTTCCGCGATCGCTACCAGGCCAGCCGCCAGTTCGGCCGGATCCGGAGTGGTCGGGTCGGGCTCAGGGGCGGTTGGCGGGTCTACTCGAGCGGCCCAGGGATCTTGATCAACCAGTTGATCTCGAACGTGCTCGGGCTGCGGGCCTTCTACGACGACCTGGTCTTCGATCCCGTCCTCCCGCGCGATGCCGACGGCCTGACCTTCGACTTCGACCACGAGGGCCGCCCGGTCCGATATCTCTTCCACGTGGCCGGCGACGGGTTCTCGCCGCGCCGGATCGACGTCAACGGTCGGCGCCTGGTCGCGTCCGGCCGGCTGCCCAATCCGTATCGGCCGGGCGGCCTGCTCGTCTCGAAGCGCGACTTCCGGGGAGCCCTCGACCCGACCGCGAACCTCGTCGAGATCTTCGTCTGACCTGAGCCGCTGATCGTGCGAGCACCGTTGATCGTGTCCACGATCAATCGGCGACGAACGAGCGCTCGCCGTCGGCTCGTTCTGGCACATCGGGGTCGATTCGGGAAGGGGAGCGTGCTCGCTGATTCGGGATCGATCGCCGGGACGATCAGGGCCCGCACGCTCCGCTGCCGGATCCGATCGCCGGGACGATCAGGGCCCGCACGCTCCGCTGCCGGATCCGATCGCCCGTTGCCCGTCCCCGGACGCCCGGCTGGACGCAGCTGGACGCCCAGCTGGGCGCCGCCCGGTTCGATGGGGTCCCTCGTTCGGTACCATTGCGGCCGATGCCTTCCCCCGTCGCCGACCGCGATCCGCGGATCCGCTCGCTGCCCGCAGCCGAGATCCGCCGCCGCTTCGTCGAGTTCTTCGCGGAGCGCGGCCATGCGGCCGTGCCAAGCGCGAGCCTCGTACCGGCCGGCGACGCGACCCTGCTCTTCACGAACTCCGGAATGGTGCAGTTCAAGGACGTCCTGACGGGGGTCGAGAAGCGCGACTACACCCGAGCAGTCGATTATCAGCGGGTCCTCCGGGTTGCCGGCAAGCACAACGACTTCGAAGAGGTCGGCCGGACGAGCCGCCACAACACGTTCTTCGAGATGCTCGGGAACTGGAGCTTCGGCGACTATTTCAAGCGCGAGGCGATCCACTTCGCCTGGGACTTCCTCACCAGGGACATGGGGATCCCGCCGGAGCGCCTGGCGGCGACGACCTACAAGGACGACGAGGTCGCCCGCCAGGTCTGGCGTGACGAGGTCGGCCTGCCACCCGACCGGATGGCCGTCTGGGGCGATGTCGACGCCGGCGATGACAGCAACTTCTGGCGGATGGCCGACACAGGCCCGTGCGGACCGTGCAGCGAGATCCACTTCGACCGCGGCGCCCATCTGTCCGAGGGCCCGGAGTGCATCCCGGACCACTCGGAGAACTGCCCGCGCTGGCTGGAGATCTGGAACCTCGTGTTCATGGAGTTCGACCAGCGTCCGACGGGTCGCGTCCCCCTCCCGTTCACGAGCGTCGACACCGGGATGAGCCTCGAGCGGCTCGCGAGCGTCCTCCAGCAGGTGCCGAGCAACTTCGATACGGACCTGTTCGTGCCGATCCACACCCGGATGCGCGAGCTGATGGGCCATGACCCGGCCGCGTTCGAGGCCGAGCGCTTCAGCTACCAGGTGATCGCCGACCACGCCCGAGCCGTCGTGTTCCTGATCGCCGACGGGGTGCTGCCGAGTAATGAAGGGCGTGGCTACGTCCTCCGTCGGATCATGCGCCGGGCCGTCCGCCACGGCCGGCTCCTCGGCCGGCGCGAGCCGTTCATGGCCGACCTCGGGACCGTCGTCGTGGAGGTGATGGGTCCGGCCTATCCCCACATCGTCGAGCGGTTCGACGAAATCCTCGGCGCGATCGGTCGGGAGGAGGCCCAGTTCGCCCGGACCCTCGACGCGGGGACGAGCCAGCTCGAGGCGGCGCTCCGGTCCCTTGCGCCCGAGGCGGACCGCGTCGTCGGCCGCCGCCCCGAGGAACTGCCCGGGGGAGCCCCGGAGGTTGCGGGTGCCCTCGCTTTCCGCCTCCACGACACCTTCGGCTTCCCGATCGACCTGACCGTCGAGCTGGCCGCCGAGTACGGGGTCGGCGTCGATCGCGCCGGCTTCGAGGCCGCCCTCGCCGAGCAACGGGAGCGGAGCCGCTCGGGCACGAAGGCGGAACTGGCGAAGCACGCCGAGCTGAGCTCGCTCTACCAGGCGATCCAGGCCCGCAAGGGCGACACGACGTTCCTCGGCTACGAGACGACGACCGCGCCCGCTACCGTCGTCGCGATCCTCCGCGACGGGATGGAATTCGACGAGTTGACCGGGCAGGGGACGGCGGAGGTCGTCCTCGATCGGACCCCGTTCTACGCCGAAGGCGGCGGCCAGGTCGGCGACCATGGCGAGCTCCGCGAGGCCGGCGGCGGATCGTCGCTGTTCGAGGTGACCGACACGCAGAAGCCGGTCGGCGGGCTGGTCGTGCTCCACGGCACTCTCCACGGCCGGCTGCGGGTCGGCGAGACGGTCGACGCGGTGGTCGAAGCCGAGCGCCGGGCGCACACGATGCGGAACCACACCGGCACACATCTCCTCCATCGAGCGCTCCGCAATGTCGTCGGCGAGGCCGCTCGGCAGGCAGGCTCGCTCGTCACCCCTGACGGGCTTCGGTTCGACTTCCCGTTCGACCGGCCGCTGACCACCGAGGAGATCCGGGCGATCGAGGACGAGGTCCGAGCGGTCGTCCGCGACGACCGAGCCGTGACCCCGAGCTTCATGTCGATGCAGGCGGCGATGGACGCCGGCGCCGACGCGTTCTTCGACGAGAAATACGGCGAGACCGTCCGGACCGTCCGGGTCGACGGGTTCAGCCACGAGCTGTGCGGCGGCACCCACTGCCGGGCCTCCGGCCAGATCGGCAGCTTCGTGATCACCGGCGAGCGCTCGATCGGGTCCGGAATGCGCCGGATCGAGGCGTTGACCGGCGCAGGCGCGGAGGCCTACCTGCGGTCGCGTGCCGACGCGCTGCTGGCCGCGACCGAGACCGCCGGAGCCCAGACGGCCGAGCAGCTCCCGGATCGGATCCGGGCCATCCAGGACGAGCTCCGCGAGACGAAGCGCCGTCTCAAGGCCGGGGCGGGGACAGCGCTCCCGAAGTCGACCGACCTCCTGGCCCGCGCCGCCGAGGTCGCTCCGGGCGCGCAGCTGATTGTCTTCGCTGGGCCGTACGAGTCGGTCGAGGCGATGAAGGGCGCTTCGAAGGATCTCCGCGGCCTCTTCCCGTCGGGAGTCATCGCCCTCGGCCTCGATGCCGAGGAGCCCCAGGTCTTCATCACCGTCAGCGATGACCTCGTGGCCCGCGGCATCGCCGCCGGCGACCTCGTCCGCGAGGCAATGCCGGCCATCGACGGTCGTGGCGGTGGCCGGCCGGAGATGGCCCAGGGCAAGGGCGCCCGGCGCGAGGGCCTGCCAGCCGCGCTCGACGCGATCGCCGCCCAGGTCCGCGCTGGCCTCGACGCGCCCCGGTGACCGCCGAGCGTCGCCTGCGGATCGGCGGCTGGGCGGCCCTCGCGACGGCGGTGATCGCCCCGATCGAGCTCGTCCTCGTCTATGTCGTGGCGGGCGATCCGCTCCGGCACGAATCGAGCCTGTACGCGTTGCTGGAGGTGACGCGACTCATCTGCCTGCTCGCGGCCGTCCTGGGACTTGATGCCCTGTTCCGCCCGATCGCCCCGCGCGGCGCCCAGTTCGTCGTCATCGCGGGATCGATCGGCGCGGTCGTCGGCGTCCTCGCCAGCGCGGCGATCCTCACCCAGGTCGACGCGCCCGCAGTCGTGACGGTCGCAGTCCTCCTGGCGAGCATCCTGCTGGCCGCCTGGTTCATCGGCGGCGGGGCCATTCTCATGCACGCCGGTGGCGCGTTCGTCCGGATCGGCTGGCCGGCCCAGCTGGGCGGCGTCGGGCTGATCCTCGCCGCGGTCCTCGTCGCCCTTTCGATCCAGGGTCCGGGCGGCACGACCGGGCCCTCGCTGCTCAACTGGTTCCAGCTGCTCGGCCTGTTCATCGTGGTCTACCTCGTCCGCGTCTGGTCCATCGTGGTTCGTGGCAGGCTGCCTGGCCCCGGGATCCTCTGACGATGGCCTTTCTCCGCCGACTCTGGCAGCGCGACGAGGGCGAGTCGCTGGCCGCCTGCACCGCTCTCGACATCGGGACGGAGTTCGCCAAGGCGCTGGTGTTCGAGATCGGTGACGACGGCAAGGGCGTCGTCCGCGGCGTCGGCCGCAAGCGCCAGGGCCTGAGCCACATGTCGTCGGGAACCGTCGCAGATATCGCCGCCGTCGTCGACAACTGCTCGGTGGCCCTCCAGGAGGCCGAGGAGATGGCCGGGTTCCGGCCGAGCCAGGTCGTCATCGGGATCGCCGGCGAGCTCGTCAAGGGCTTCACGACGAGCCACAGCCAGGAGCGCAAGAAGCCGGACATCCCGATCACCGAGGCCGAGCTCCAGAAGCTGATCGACACCGTCCAGCGGGAGGCGCTCCGCGAGGCCGAGCGGTCGATCACCTGGGAGACCGGACTGCCGAACGTCGACGTCCGGCTGGTCCATGCGGCCATCGTCGGGGCCGCCATCGACGGCTACGCCCTGTCGAATCCGGTCGGCTTCCAGGGCCGCCACGTGAAGATCGGGATCTTCAACGCGTTCGCCCCGCTCGTCCATCTCGGCGCTCTCCAGACGGTCGCCTCGCAGCTCGACCTGGAGTTGCTCGAGATCATCGCCGAGCCGTACGCGGTCGCCCGGGTCCTCGGCTCGGACCATGTCCGCCAGGCTGGTGCCCTGTTCGTCGATGTCGGCGGTGGCACGACCGATGTCGCGCTCGTCCGCCAGGGCGGGATCGAGGGTACCCGGATGTTCGCCCTGGGCGGACGGGCATTCACCAAGAGCCTTGCGGATCGGCTCGAGCTGCCGTTTCCGCGCGCCGAGGCCGCCAAGGTCGACTACGCCCGAGGGCTGTCGGTCGACCGCCGCGAGGAGATCGCGACGATCGTCGGCGAGGACGTCGAGGTCTGGGCGGCCGGTGTCGAGCTGGTCATGGAGGAGCTCGGGGGAGGGGATCTCCTGCCGGGCCGGATCTATCTCTGCGGCGGCGGCTCGCGGTTGCCAGAGATCGAGGCCGCCCTGCGGGCCGAGCGGTTCTGGAAGCGGCTGTCGTTTGCCCGACCGCCCGAGGTCACGATCATGGCGCCGGACCAGATCGAGACGATCGTCGACGCAACGGAGCTCCTCGTCGATCAGCAGGACGTCACGCCACTCGGGCTCGCCTACCAGGCGATCGAGCTCCAGACGACCGAGGCGCCGCTTGATGCTGCCCTCCGGCGGGTCCTTCGCGCGATGAAAGTCTAGGCTTGCCCGGAATGGCTGAAGGCATCGTCTATCTCGACGTCGACGATGAGATCACCTCTGCTGCCCAGCGGATCCGCTCGTCGGCGGGCACCAAGGTCGCCCTGGTCGTGCCCTATGGCTCGCGGATCGCGACGTCGCGGATGAACTTCCGCCTCCTGTCGCGGGAGGCCGTCGTCACAAACCGCCGGCTCTCGATCGTGTCCGGCGACGCGGCCGTGCGATCCCTTGCCGCCTCGGCGGGTCTGCCCGTGTTCGGGAGCGTGCCCGAGTACGAATCGTCGTTGACGCGGCCGTCCGTCGCCGGACCCCCTGCGGAGGCGGGGCAGGCCGAGCCGTCAGCCGGCGTCGCCACCGGTCGGGACGCCGCCGCGGCGGCCGCTGTCGGCGGGCTCGCCGCAAGCGAGACCGTCGCAGCCACGGGGCGTCCGGGACCGGTCGACGAGCCGAATTCGGAGCCACCCGCGGCGGTCACGCGGGCCGGACGCGCCACGGTTCGGAAGTCGCAGCGGCCGAGACGCCCGGTCCCCGGCGAGACGACGCCCCACGAGACGGCAGTCTGGGCGGCTTCGCCAATCCTGGCCGGGGGAGGCCGGGACGCGCGCCCGATGGCGGGACCGGCGGACGTCACGGATCTGGCCGACGGCCGCAACGACAGCGGACCCGAGGGCGGTGGTGGTGGAGGCCGCGGCCGAGGCCCCCTGTTCGCCGCCATCGGCTTGATCGGTCTGGCCGTCATCGTCCTCGGCGTCGCGGCCTATCTGTTCCTGCCGGCGGCCACGATCGCTGTGACCCCGCGCCGCGATGCCATCGGCCCGATCCCGCTGACCGTCTCGGCAGATCCCACGGCAACGGCTGTCGACCAGGTGAACGACGTCATCCCGGCGGTCCTGCTCGATGTCCCGGTCGAGGCCCAGCGGACGTTCACGACGACCGGCACGAAGGTCAAGGAGACCGTTGCCGCGGGCGCGGTCACCTTCACCAACTACGATCCGACCGCATCGAACACGATCCCGGCCGGAAGCATCGTCTCGACCGAAGGTGGCATCCGATTCCGGACGCTGTCCACCCTTGTCGTTCGGCGTGCGAGCTTCACGCCGCCTTCGACGACCGTGCCATCCGAGGCCTCAGTCAACGTCCAGGCCGTGAAGCCTGGGACCGAGGGCAACGTCCCGGCCAATGCGATCCGGGTCGTGCCGCCGGGCGAGAGCTCGTTGTTCCTTGCCGTCCACAACGCCCAACCGACGAGCGGCGGCACCCACACCGAGACTCCAGAGATCAGCCAGGCCGAGCTCGACACGGCGATGGCCGCGCTCCAGGGGGACCTCGAGGCAGCGTTCCGCGAGAACATCGCTTCGGGCGCCGGTGCGCCGGCCGACACGACCCTCTTTCCGGAGACCGCGACCCTCGGTGCCGTGACGCCGGGCATCGACCCGGCCACGCTCGTCGGCCAGGCGCTCGCGACGTACGACCTGAAGTTGAGCGCCCATGGCACGGTCATCGCGGTCGACCCCGGGCCGGTCCGGACGCTGGCCGAGAGCGCCCTGGCCGCCGCGGTTGACGCGAGCCACCGCCTCGTCGCCGACTCGGTCGTGATCGACGTCGGCGCCGGGACCGTCGGCGAGGATGGCCAGGTCACCTTCGAGGCGATGGCGCGGGCGACGCAGGTGGCGATCGTCGATCCGGCCGTCCTCCGCGCCCTCGTCAAGGGCAAGACTCTCGCTGAGGCACGCGCCGCCATGGCCACGTACGGCGACGCCACCGTCAGCATCTGGCCCGATTGGGCGAACACGGTCACGACAGTCGATGCCCGACTGACCGTGACCGTCGAGGAGGGCAGCAGTGGGGCCGCCGCGCCAGGCGGCAGCCCCGGACTGCGCCCGTCGGCATCGCCGCGCCGCAGCCCCGCCGCATCCGGGAGCCCGTCGCCCGGTCCCTCGTCCGCAAGGTCCGTCACGCCGTGACCCGGATCCTCGGGATCGACCTTGGCGAGAAACGGATCGGCATTGCCGTAGCCGACAGCCAGGGCATCGCGATGCCGCTGACGACGCTCCGCCGAGGCGCCACGCCGGCCGTCGATGCGGAGGCGATCACTCGCCTGCTGTCCGAGCAGGGTGCGACCGAGGTCATCGTCGGGCTGCCACTCGAGGCGAGCGGGGCCGATGGCAGCCAAGCCCGAATCACTCGCGTCTGGGTCGATGCCGTGGAGCCGCTCCTCGGCGCCCGGGTCGGCTACCGTGACGAGCGACTCACCAGCCATCTTGCCGAGCAGCGTCTCGGTCCGATGAAGCGCGGCCGCTCCGGCGGTCCGCCCAGCCGGACCCAGCGCGACGCGTACCGGGCGCGGGTCGACCGTGAGGCTGCCGCGATCATCCTCCAGGACGAGCTCGATGCCCGGGCGGCCGATCCAAACCCACCGATGGAGACCAGCCGATGACGATTCGCTCCGGGGGACGTGCCCGCGAGCGCTCCCAGGCCCGACCAGTCGACCACGGAGTCGACAGCGAGGTCTGGCAGCCCGAGTACGCCAGCGAGAGCGGTCGCGGCGGCCGCGGTGGCCGTGGTGGCGGGGGACGTAACGGCGGCGGCTACAACGGCGGCGGCTACAACGGCTGGGGCAACCAGCCCCGCCGCGGTCTGCCCGGGATCGTCAAGTTCCTGCTCTTCGCCCTGGTCCTCGGCGGCATCGTGGTGCTTCTGCTCGTGACCGCACTGCGGCCCCTGATCCGAAGCGCGGTCGTCGGCTACGCGGCCGACAACCCCACCGCCCTCGGCCTGCCGTTCGTCGCTGATCTCGTCCGGGAAGACCTCGGCGACAAGCTCACGACGGCGCCATCGGCCGACACGACCCAGATCGCGTTCGCCGTCGACCAGGGCGAGAACGCTTCGGCCATCGCCGCCCGGCTCGAGATCCAGGGCTTCCTGGCGGATCGCCGGGCCTTCGTCTTCCTTGCGACAGAGCAGAATCTGACCCAGCACCTGGCCGCCGGAACCTTCATCCTGCGCAAGTCGATGACGCCGCAGGAGATCGTCGACTCGTTACTCCGGCCGGAGCAGACCCACTACATCGAGATCGCCCTTCGAACCGGGCTGCGCCTCGAACAGATCACGGCGAAGCTCGAGACGATCGACGGCCTGACAATGGATCCAGCCACCTTTTATCAGCTTGCCAAGCACCCGACCGCGAAACTCCTCGCCGACTATCCGTGGCTGAAGGACGTCCTGCCGAAGGGCGCCTCGCTCGAGGGCTTCCTGTGGCCGGCGACCTATCGGGTGCTGCCGGACACGACCGCCGAGGAGCTGATCCGGGACATGCTCGACGGGTTCAAGAACGCAGTCGGGGACCTGCTCACGGTCCCGGCATCACGGAACCTGACCTTCTACCAGGTCCTGTCCCTGGCCTCGATGGTCAACCACGAGGCCGTCCTCGACGTCGATCGGCCGCTGATCGCGGGCGTGTTCCAGAATCGGCTCAATCCGAAGCTGTTCGGGAACGGCAATCTCGGATCCGACCCGACCGTGTTCTTCGTTCACGACACGATCAAGCTCGCCGAGATGGACGTCGCGACCTGGAAGACGTACACGTTCTGGGCGAGCCTGCCGAAGGGCTACCAGCTACCGGCGGTCCTCCCCGACGATCTGGCCGGCTACAACACGTATACCCACGCGGGCCTGATCCCGGGCCCGATCTGCACCCCGACGGTGGCCGATATCGAGGCGGCCCTCAGCCCCGACACGAAGGACAAGTACCTGTACTTCCTCGCCGTCCCCGACGGGTCGGGCAAGACGGTCTTTGCCAAGACCAAGACCGAGCACGACCGGCTGGTCGCGAAGTACTTCCCGAAGTCGTGAGCGCCGTGACGGCCGGGCGAAGCGGTCTGCCGGATCCGGCTGACTTCGCACCGCCGCCGACGCCCGCCGATCACGTCCGGTGGGCGGAGGCCGATCTCGCTGCCCGTCCGGCGCGGCTGGATCGGCTTCGGGCGCGGTTCGCGGGCACAGGGATCGACGCCTATTTCGGCCTCCGCCGCGAGCACATGCGCTATCTCACCGGCTTCAGCCTGGCCGACGGTGAGGAGAAGGTCGCCGGGACGTCGGGCCAGTTCCTCGTGGCTGGTGAGGAGGTCGTCGTCCTCGCCGACTCCCGCTACTCGATCCAGGCCCGGCGTGAGGCGCCGGGTGCGCGGCTCGCCGAGGGGCCGCGCGATCTGGCGGCGGGTTGGGCGAGTCTCATCGCCTCGGTCGGCGCTCGCCGGGTCGGGGTCGAGGCCGCCCTGCTGCCGCACGCGACCTGGCGCCGCCTCGAGGCGGCCGCCGCGGCCGTCGAACTGGTGCCGATCGAGGGCTGGGTCGAGGCCGACCGGGCGATCAAGGACCCGACCGAGCTGGAGCGGGTCGCCGCCGCCTGCGCCGTCGCCGACCGGGCCCTCGCCACGCTCCTGCCGAAGGTCCGGGCCGGCGCCTCGGAACACGACCTGGCCCTCGATCTCGAGTGGCTGATCCGGACCTCCGGGGCCGAGGCGGTCGCCTTCGAGCCGACCTGTCTCGTCGGGCCGAACGCTGCTCTGCCACACGGCGCGCCGTCCGCTGCGGTCGTCCGTGCCGGCTCGGTCGTCCTGTTCGATTTCGGCGCCCAGGTCGGTGGCTACCGGAGCGACATGACCCGGACGCTGTTCGTCGGCGAGCCCGGTGAGCGGGACCTCGCGGTGTATGGGCTCGTCGCCCGGGCCCAGGCTGCTGCGATCGAGCAGGTCGAGGCCTGCGTGGACGGTGACCTCGCTCTGCCGTCCGGTCGCGACCTCGACCAGATCGCCCGGCGGGTGATCGTCGGCGACGGGCGATGGCCGGCGTACGGTCACGGGCTCGGCCACGGGATCGGACTCCAGACCCACGAAGGCCCCTGGCTTGGCGCGACGGCTCTCGATGCCCCGCTGCCGTCGCCGACGGTGTTCTCGGTCGAGCCGGGGATCTATCTCGAGGGCGAGACCGGCGTCCGGATCGAGGATCTGATCCTGCTCGACGCGGGCGCCGGCCGGGTGGTCCGGCTGACGCAATTCCCGCGTGAGGTCATCGTCGTCTGACGGGTCGGCGCCTGCCGGCCGAGGCATCGGCAACGCCTCTCTGATCCGTGGGCGGATCGTCGTCCGCTACAATCGGCGCCCGAAACCCGACGGACCATCCACCGGCCTCCGCGCGCTCGATGACGGCGCCGGCCGGCCGACCCAGGAGCCCACCCCGACATGATCAGCACCGGCGAACTCAAGAAGGGCGTCGCCATCGAGCTCGACGGCGAGCTCTGGCAGATCCTCGATTACCACCACATCAAGATGGGCCGTGGCTCGGCTCAGGTCCGGATCACGCTGCGCAACATCAAGCGCGGCCAGACGGTGGAGCGCTCGTTCCAGGCCGGGACGAAGTGGCCGCGCGCGTCGATGGAGAAGCGGCCCGTCCAGTTCCTCTATAAGGACGGCGACGACTATCACTTCATGGACAACGACACGTACGACCAGTTCATCCTCACGACCGAGCAGCTCGGCGAGACCGCCCAGTACATGAAGGACGGGATGACCCTGGATCGAACGAGCTACCAGGGCGAGACGATCGGGGTCGAGCTGCCGGTGACCGTCGACCTGGTCGTCGCGACGACGGAGCCGGGCTTCGCCGGCGACACCCAAACGGGCGCCCGCAAGCCCGCAACGACCGAGACGGGCCTCGTTGTGACCGTCCCGATCTTCGTCGAGGAAGGCGACACGATCCGGGTTGACACCCGGACCGGGGAGTACCAGACCCGGGTCTGAGCCCGCGGTACCGGGGTCGGGCGGGCTCTGGCTCGAGGCGAACTCGGGAACGTGACGCCGATTCCCGTCCCACGGGCGTAACCGACACTCTGTCCTCGCTCGGCTCTGAATCTGGCCCATCGCGTTTCGGGCGCCCCACGCCCGCACCGCGCAGGGGGCCCTGGCTCCGTGCCCGGTTGGGGCGCCCCACGCCCGAACCCACGTTTCGGAGCACGTTTCGGGCGCCCCACGCCCGCACCGCGGAGTGGGCCCTGGCTCCGTGCCCGGTTGGGGCGCCCCACGCCCGAACCCGCGTTTCGGAGCACGTTTCGGGCGCCCCACGCCCGAACCCGCGTTTCGGCGCACGTTTCGGGCGCCCCACGCCCGAACGACGCTCTGGACCACGGCCCATGGGCCCGGCTCAGCCCCGGGTTTCGGGAGCCGGACAGACAGCCGGCGCCGCGCGACGAGCGCGTGCCAGTACCATGCGCCGATGGACGATCGGACCTTGCTGCCGGGCTGGGATGCGCCGACGGGCAGCGCGACCCCGGCCCGCGGGAGTCCGGCCGACCGCTTTCGGGCGGGTTCCACCGAGCCCACCGAGCCCACCGAGCCCACACCCCCCGGCACGTTCGGCCTCCGGATTCTCGCGGTCAGCGAGGTCGCCCGGGCGATCCGCGAGGCGGTCCGGGCCGACCCGCGCCTGACCGATGTGTGGGTCGAGGGCGAGGTCGGCCGGGTCACGGTCAGCAGCGCGGGCCACGCCTACTTCACCCTCAAGGACGCGAAGAGCACCCTGAACTGCGTCTGGTTCAACGATGAGCGGCTCCGCTCAGTTTTCCAGCCGCAGGCGGGGCTGCGGATCGTCGTCCACGGCCGGGTCGATCTGTTCGAGCAGCAAGGCGCCGTCCAGCTGTATGTCGAGTCGATCCAGCCGGCCGGGTTCGGCGACCTGGCGATCCGGTTCGAAGCCCTCAAGGCTCGTCTCGCCGCGGAGGGCCTGTTCGACCAGGCCCGCAAGCGACCGCTCCCGCAGCGCCCGACCATGATCGCGGTCATCACCAGCCCGACCGGCGTCGTCTGGCATGACATCGCGACCGTGCTGACCCGGCGCTGGCCGATGACGTCCGTGCTCCTTGTCCCGTGCAAGGTCCAGGGCGAGGACTCGGCCGAGAGCATCGTCCGGGCGTTCCGCCGGCTCGAGACCTGGATCGCCTCGGCGACCCGTGACGCGCGTTCGGCCGATCGCGACGCTCGCGCCGCCGACCTGCCGCAGCTCACGATCCTGGCCCGTGGCGGCGGTTCACTCGAGGATCTCTGGTCCTTCAACGACGAGCGCGTGGTGCGAGCCGTCGTCGGTCACCCGATCCCGGTCGTGTGCGGGGTCGGCCACGAGGTCGATGTGACCCTCGCCGACTTTGCCGCCGATGTCCGCGCGCCAACACCGTCGGCCGCGGCCGAGCTCGTCGTCCCGGATCGAGCCGACTGGATGGCGGCGTTCCGGAGGGCAGGGGAGCGGACTGCGGCCGCGGTCGGGCGGACCATCGACCGGGCCCGCCGTGAGCTGGCCGCCGAGCGGCGAGTCCTCGACCGGCTCGATCCCCGCGCCCAGGTCGTCGCTGACCGGGAGCGCGTCGGGCTCCTCCTCGACCGGGCCGTTCGCGTCGCCGAGGCGGCCCTGACCCGCCGCCGCACGTTCCTCGAGGCGACGGCCGCGGCGGCTCCCCGGCCCTTGCTGGCGCGTCTGGCGACCGCCCGCGCGACGCTCGGTGCCGCCGCGTCAGCCCTCGCCGTGCTCGATCCGCAGGCGACCCTCGAACGCGGCTACGCGATCGTCCGCCGGGCCGCCGATGAGCGGATCCTGCGCGGACCCGACGAGGCACCACCCGGCACGGCGCTCGCGATCCGATTGGCCGCCGGGGACCTCCCGGCGACCGCAGCAGACCGATGATCGGGCTGGTCCTGTTTGTCGGCATCGTGATCGCGGTCCTGGCCGTGGGCCTGGGCATTGGTATCCTCGTCTCGGGCCGGATCACCGCCTGGATGGACCGCAGCGACAAGGAGCAGGATGACCGCTGAGCCGACGACCAGCGCCCCCGGCGACGGCTCGGAGGGAACCTCGGCCGCGGATCCCGCGATCGAGGCGCTGACCTTCGACGACGCCTTCGCCGAGCTGCGGACGGTCGTGGCCGAGCTCGAGGCCGGCGGCCTGTCGCTTGAGGACACGATCGCCCGGACCGAGCGGGCGGTTGCCCTCCAACGTCGTTGCGAGAAGCTTCTCGGCGAGGCCGAGCTCCGGGTCCGCCAGCTCGTCAGCCGTCCCGGCGGCGGTCTGGAAACGCGCGAGATCAACGTGGACGACGCGACCGAGGTCTGACCGGCGACCCTCGGCAGGACGGCGCGCGTGGGGCGCCGCGGATCGTCAGTCCGGCGGAATGTTGTGGTTGAAGCGGAAGACGTTCGTCGGATCGTAGCGCCGCTTGACCGCGACCAGGCGGGCCATCCGCTCCGTCCCGAACCCGGCCAGGATCCGCTCCGCGGTTTCGTCGTCGTTGGCGTAGTTGCCGTAGCCCGCGCCGGTCAGGGAGGACGCCGCGATGGCGTCGGTCGCCCGCCGCGCCCAGGCCCGCTGCTGCTCGTCGTCGCGAGGATCCTCCCAGACCGCCAGGGCCGAGGCATTCCACCGGGCTGCTCGCTGGCCGAATGCCGCGCCGCCGGCCGGCTCCTCCCGGGCCTGCCCGGTGATCGCCTCGACCAACACGAAGGAGTGGCCGCCGGGGATCGTCTCCATCGCGGTCGCGAGCGCGTCGACGGCAGTCTCGTCGAGCTCGCGCAGGAAATGGCCCTTCCAGTAGTGGCGGAGCCCGAACGGCAGGGTTCCGGTCCGCATCTGGAGCTCGGGGTAGGTGACCTCGTCGAGGACGAGTCTTGCCTCGGGCAGCGCCAGGAGCGGCGCGATCGCCGCCCTGGCCCCTTCACTGGTTCCCTGGTACGCGATCGAGAGACGCACCTTCGGCGGTGTCGAAGCGAGATCCGGCACGACCCCGTCGATCGGTTCCGCGGTGGGCCCGACCACGAACAGGCACAGTTCGGGCGGCGCGGCATGAGCCAGCTCGGCGGCCGCGGCGAGGGCGACCCGGGCATGCTCGAGCGGGACAAACACGTTGCCGGACTGGAGCTGGCCGATCGCCTGAAGCCTGTACACGAACTCGGTCACCACGCCGAAGTTGCCGCCGCCGCCACGAAGCGCCCAGAGCAGTTCCCGGTCGCCGTCGGGTCCGGCCCGGACGACCGCGCCGTCGGGGGTCACGACCTCGGCCCCAATGAGCGTGTCGCAGGTCAGGCCGCCGGTGCCCATCAGGTAACCGATCCCACCGGTCAGGGTCAGCCCGCCGATCCCGGTGTCGACGAACGTCCCACCGGTCGTCGCCAGCCCGTGCGGGACCGTTGCACCATCGAGATCCTCCCAGAGCGCGCCGCCGCCGGCCCGGGCCAGCCTCGCGACCGGGTCCACGCTGACCGTCCGCATGCCGCGGAGGTCGACGACCAGCGCCCCATCCGCCACACAGTGACCGGCGACGCTATGGCCGCCGCCGCGGACGGCGATCGGCAGGCCGAGCGCCCGCGCGGCCCGGACGGCGGCGACGACCTCCGCGGTCGACGCGCACGGGACGATCGCGGCCGGCCGGCGGTCCACGGTTCCGTTGAAGGATCGCCGGCGGTCCTCGTATTCGGCAGCGCCGGGCAGGACCGCTCCGGCAGGGAGAGCGGCGGCTGGCGTCGACGAGTCGTCGGTCTGCATCGTGGCCTCGGGAGCAGGGCTGCGGGGGTCCAGCCTAGCGTCCGTGGTGAGCCGTGGTCAGGCCGAAAACGTGCGCCTGATTGGGAACACGTTTACAATTGCCGGGCATCCGACGCAACGCCCGGCGCGAATCCGTCCGACAGGCGACCATTCGCCCGAGCCACCGCCGAACCCTGGAGCGCCCTGCCCCGTGACCAAACCCATTCTGCCCGGCCTGACCGGCCCCGCTGACCTTCGGCGGCTGACCGAGGTCGAGCTCGAGCAGCTTGCCGCCGAGGTTCGTGACGCGATCATCTCGACGGTCGCGTCGACCGGCGGGCATCTCGGGAGCAGCCTCGGCGTCGTCGAGCTCACCATCGCCCTCCACCGCCTGCTCGAGTCGCCGCGTGATCGGATCGTCTGGGACACCGGCCATCAGGCCTATCCGCACAAGCTCCTGACCGGCCGGTTCGAGCGATTCGGAACACTCCGCTCCCTCGGCGGCATCGGTGGCTTCCCACGGCGGAGCGAGTCGCCCCACGACGTGTTCGATGGCGGTCATGCCGGGACGGGTCTTTCCATCGGGCAGGGCCTCGCGACCGCCCGCGACATCCGCAACGGGACCGAGCGGATCGCGGTCGTCGTCGGCGACGCAGCGATCACGAGCGGCCTGAGCCTCGAGGCGCTGAACGACATCGGCCAGCGGAAGACCCAGCTCCTGATCGTCCTCAACGACAACGAGATGTCGATCAGCCCGACGGTCGGCGGCCTCTCGAAGTACCTCAGCCAGATCAAGCTGTCGGGGACCTGGCAGTCGAGCAAGACCGCCTACGACGATCTTGTCGGCAAGATCCCGGCCGTCGGACCGACGGTTCGGGAGCTGAGCCAGCGGCTCCGGGCGTCCGTCGTCAACTTCGCCCAGCCGGGACGCCTGTTCGAGGATCTCGGGATCACCTACATCGGCCTCGTTCCCGGCCACGACCTCAAGGCGCTCCTCTCGACGTTCCAGCAGGCGCTCGAGCTCAAGGGGCCCGTGATCGTCCACGTCCGCACCCAGAAGGGCCACGGGTTCCGCCCGGCCGAGACCGACCAGGTCGGGTTCCACGGGGCGGCCCTGCCGCCGATCGCCGTTCCGGTATCGACGAACGGACATGGCGTCGCCGACGCTGCATCTCCGGCGCCGCCGGCCGCTGCGGCGGCTCGGGCCGCCCGCCCGATGCCGACCGAGTCGATGGCCGACGACGCAGCGCCCGCCTCGGCCGTCGCCCGCCCGGCGAAGCACCCGAACTACACGGCGGTGTTCGCGGCCGAGCTGATCGAGCGGGCGCGGACCGACCGGCGGATCGTGGCGATCACCGCCGGCATGCCGACGGGCACCGGGCTGTCGCTGTTCGCCCGGGAGTTCCCCGACCGGTTCATCGACGTCGGGATCGCCGAGCAGCACTCCGTCGCGCTCGCGACCGGGCTGGCGATGGGCGGCATGCGCCCGGTCGTCGCCCTTTACTCGACGTTCCTCCAGCGCGCCTTCGACCAGACCGTCCACGACGTCTGCCAGAACGACCAACCGGTCCTGATCGCGGTCGATCGGGCCGGCCTCGTCGGTGAGGACGGCACCAGTCACCAGGGGATGTTCACGCTCCCGGCCCAGCGCCAGCTCCCGAACCTCGTGATCGCCAGTCCGAAGGACGAACAGGAGCTGCGCTCGCTCCTCGTCACGGCGCTCGACCAGGATCGGCCGTTTGCGCTTCATTACCCCCGTGACCCGGGCTTCGGCCTGAACCCGGTCGAGCCGGCCGCAATCGCGGTCGGGCGTGGCGAGCTCCTCCGGCCAGGGACGGACGTCCTGTTCGTCGGATTCGGGCCGATCGTCGCCCGGGCCGTCGAGGCGGCCGACCTGTTGGCCGCCGACGGTTGGTCGGTCGCTGTGATCAACGCCCGGTTCGCCAAGCCCCTCGACACCGACCTGATCCTCGGCGAGGCCCGTGGCAAGCGACTCGTGGTGACGTTCGAGGAAAGCGTCGTCATCGGCGGGTTCGGCGGCGGCGTCCTCGAGGCGATGGAGATCGCCCGGCTCGGTGACACCACCTTCCGCGACATCCCGGTTCGGATCATCGGCATCCCGGGCGGGGCCTTCGTCGACCACGGATCCGTCGCCGACCTCCGCCGGGAGCTGTGTCTGGATCGCGAGGGCCTCGCCGTCCAGGTGCGCGAGACGTTGGCGGAGATCGGCGCGACTCCGTCCGGCAAAATCACTCCATCCGACGGTGCGTCCCCGGTGGCCGTCGCGCTCTAGGCATCTGAAGTGGGCGTGCCACCGCGAACCCGATCGGCGTGACGTGAACCAGCGGCGATCGGTGAGCCGCAGCGAAGGCCGCTGTGCCACGATAGGCGGGTGAGCCCCACCACCATCCGCCGCGCCCGCCAACGTCTCGACCAGCTGGTCGTCGAGCGCGGCCTCGCGGACAGCCGATCGCGGGCCCAGGCCCTGATCCTCGCCGGCAAGGTCCGGACCGGGGCGGGCGACGCCGCGCGGCTGGATCGCAAGGCCGGGGACATCGTCGACGCGACCGAGCCCATCAGCCTGGTCGAGGCGGATCCCTACGTCAGTCGCGGTGGTCACAAGCTGGCGGCAGCCCTCGATGCGTTCGACATCGACCCGGCCGGGATCGTCTGCCTCGACGCCGGCGCCTCCACCGGTGGCTTCACGGACGTTCTCCTTCAACGGGGCGCCGCCCGGGTCCACGCGGTCGATGTCGGGCGGGGCCAGCTCGCCGATCGGGTCGCCCGGGATCCACGCGTCGTGATCCACGACCGATTGAACGCCCGCGCCCTGACGCCGGAGACGCTCGGCGAGCCGGTCGAGCTGGCGGTCGTCGACGTCTCCTTCATCAGCCTCCGCCTGGTCCTCGGGCCGATCGCCGCGACGCTCCGGTCAATGCCCTCGGCCCCGATCGTCGCCCTCGTGAAGCCCCAGTTCGAGGTCGGGAAGGGGGCGACCGATCACGGCGTCGTCCGTGATCCGGAAGCGCACCGGGCCGTCCTCCTGCAGGTTTCCGAGACGGCCGCTGCCCTTGGTCTCGGGACCCGCGCGATCATGCCTTCGCCGATCCTCGGGCCGGAGGGCAACCGCGAGTTTCTCATCCACCTCCAGGCCGGGCCGAGCTGCGCGGAGGCTGCGGACCGGATCGCCGAGGCGGCCGCGCCGGCACGCTCCAGCGCGCCGACCGACGGTGGCGAGCGATGACCATCCGCCGGATCGGGTTCGCCTACAACCCGACCAATGACGCCGCGAACGACCTCCGCGAGCGAGCCGAGGGCTGGTGCCGGATGCACGGGATCGAGCACTGGGCGGGCCAGGCCCAGGATTTCGACCTTCTTTGCCGCGAGCTCGCGACCTCCGACGTGCTCGTGGTCCTCGGCGGCGATGGAACCCTGCTGCGGGCAGCGCGGGCCGTGATCCAGGTGGACGTGCCGTTGCTGGGCGTGAACCTCGGCAAGGTCGGGTTCCTGTCCAAGGTCGAGGCCGGTGAGCTGGAGGCCGTCCTGGCTAGACTCGTCGCCGGAGAGTTCACGATGGATCCGCGGATGGCGCTGGAGGCCCGGATCCTCGCGGCCGGCCAGGACAGCACCGCGGTCGTCCATCACGCCCTGAACGACGTCGTGGTCGCTCGTGGGGCGCTTGCCCGGGTGACCCGACTGGACGTCGCGATCGGGCCGACCCACGTCGCGACGTTCATCGCAGACGGCCTCGTCGTCGCCAGCCCGACCGGCTCCACCGGCTACTCCTTCAGCGCCGGCGGCCCGATCGTGGCCCCGGACAGCCGGAACCTGATCGTGACCCCGATCGCCGCCTATCTGTCGGCCGTCCGGTCGGTCGTCGTGGGGGCCGATCAGGTCGTCCGTTGCCGGATCGTGGACGCGGTCGAAGCGATCGTCTCGATCGACGGCCGGGAGGACATCGCGGTCGCGGTCGGCGATGTCGTGGAGGTCCGGGCGCTCGCTCGTCCGGTCCGGTTGGTCTCACCGAAGGGTGCCCAGCCGTTCTGGGACCTGTTCCGGCAGAAGGTCGAGCTCCTGCCGTCGTGAGCCGCGAACCGGTGGGCGTCATGGCCGGCCTGGACCCGGCCGGCGCGTCCGTCCCCGGTCCGGTTGCAGATGCCGGCGCCGCGCCGCCGACCGTGGGCTCCGGCGCCGGTCGGCTGCTCGAGCTCACCGTCACGGACCTTGCCCTGATCGAGCGCCTCCGGCTGGAGCTCGCGTCCGGCCTCAACGTGTTCACCGGCGAGACCGGCGCCGGAAAGAGCCTCCTGATCGATGCGCTCGGGCTGGCGGTCGGCGCGCGAGCCGATTCGACCCTCGTCCGGCACGGCGCGGACACGGCTCGGGTGACGGCTCTGTTCGACCGCCTGCCGGAGCCGCTGATCGCGACTCGCGAGGTGTCCTCCGCCGGCCGCTCGACCGCCCGCCTGGATGATGAGGCGGTGACCGCCAGCCGGCTCGCTGATGTCGTGGGCAGTCTCGTGGAGATCCATGGCCAGCACGACCAGCAGCGGCTTCTCGACGAGCACTGGCAGCGCGACCTGCTCGACGCATTCGGCGGCCACGCGGAGCTCCGGTCGAGGGTCGCCGCGGCCGTCGAAGGTTGGCGCGTAAACCGGGCGCTTCTTGCCGCGCTCGAGCTGGACCCGCGCGAGCTGACTCGCCGGCTCGAGCTGGCCGAGCACGAGGCGTCCGAAATCGCCTCGGCGGGGCTGCGGCCCGGTGAGGCGGCCGAGATCCGGATCCGGCTCGACGCCGCCCAGCACGGCGAGGCGATCGCCCGGGGCAGCGCAGCGCTGGTGGAAGCGATCGCGGGCGAGGAGCACGGCGCCCGTGATGTGACCGCGGCCGCCGTCCACGAGGCGCGAGCCCTCGCCCGCATGGATTCGCGCTACGCCGAGGTTGCCGAGCGGCTGACCGGTCTCGAGGCGGAGCTCGAGGACATCGCCTCGACCGTGCGCGACCTCGCCGAGTCGGTCGATCACGACCCGGCTGAACTGGCTCGTCTGGCGGAGCGGCTGTCGACGATCTTCGGCCTGGAGCGGCGGTTCGGCGACGACGAGGAGGCGGTGATCGGCCACGGCCTGCGGGCGGCGGCTGAAGCGGAGCGGCTCCGGGGGATCGACGACGAGCGGGCCGCGCGCCAGGCCGACGACGCCCGCCTGCTCGGGCGGGTCGCGGCGGAGGCTGCCGACTTGTCCGCGGCCCGAGCGACGGCGGGGCGGGCCCTGGCCGAGGACGTCGGCCGGGTCCTGGCCGAGCTCGGGTTCTCGGCGGACGTGTTCGAGATCGGTCTCGGCCGGCGCCCGGCCATCCGTGACGACCCGGCAGTCGAGGTCGACGGCGACGAGCTCGCGTTCGACGCGACGGGGATCGACCAGGTCGTGTTCCGGATTGCCCCGAACGCCGGCGAGCCGGCGCGGGCACTCGCCAGGATCGCGTCCGGCGGTGAGCTGAGCCGGATCGCCCTCGCGATCAAGGAGGTTCTCGCGGAGGTCGATCACACGCCCACTCTCGTCTTCGACGAGATCGACACCGGAATCGGCGGGCGCAGCGCGGATCCGGTGGGGCGCAGCCTGTGGAGCCTCGGCCGGCGCCACCAGGTCCTGTGCGTGACCCATCTGCCGCAGATCGCCGCCCACGCCGATGCCCATTTCCAGATCCGCAAGCGGGAACGCGACGGCCGAACCGTGACCGAGGTGATCCGACTCGACCGTGACGGCCGAATCGGCGAGCTCGGCGAGATGCTCGGTGGCGGCGACCCGGCCCCGAACGGCGGCGGTGGCGGCGGCGGTGGCGCATCGCTCGCGTCGGCGCGCGAGCTGCTGGCCCGGGCGGAGGCCTGGCGTTTCCGGACCGAGCCCTCGGATTGAACGGGACCCGCGCCGTGTCCTGTCCGTGACGTCTGCCCCGCCGCTCGTCCGGGTGATCGAGGACTACCTCACCTACCTGCGGGTCGAGCGCGGCCTGTCGCCTGCGACAATCCGGGCCTATCGTGCGGATCTCACGGACTTCGCGGCCGGGGAGGGAGTCGTGGGCTCGTGGTCGGAAGGCCCGGACGCCGCCCGCCGGCATCTCGCGGCGAGGACCCGCCGTGGCCGGCCGCAGGATCCGGGCCTCGCCCCGACCTCGCTCCGCCGCCGCGCCGCGAGCATCCGCGGGTTCTACCGCTTCGCTTATGGCGACGGGCTCATCGGCCGCGACATCGCCGCCCATCTCGACCTGCCCCGGCAGCCGCGGCTCCTGCCCGAGACGATGACCGTCGCGGAGGTCGAGGCGCTCCTGGAGGCCGCTCCGGACCTGCGGTCGCGGGCGCTCCTGGAGCTGCTCTATGCGGCGGGCCTGCGGGTGAGCGAAGGGCTCGGGCTCGATATCGAGGACCTGTCCGTCGACGGCGGCTTCGTCCGGGTCATCGGCAAGGGCGACAAGGAGCGCCTGGTACCGGTCGGTGACATCGCCCTCGACTGGCTCGGACGGTGGATGACCGAGGCTCGCCCGGCGTTCCTCGCGCTGTCCCACGTGGAGCCCGTCCGGGGCGGGCCGCTGTTTCTCGGCGACCGGGGCGGCCGGCTCGCCCGCCAGCAGGCGTTCGCGACCGTCAAGGCGGCCGCCCGGCAGGCCGGCCTGCCCGAGGCGATCAGCCCGCACACCCTGCGCCACTCCTTCGCCACCCATCTCCTCGAAGGCGGCGCCGACCTGCGGATCGTCCAGGAGTTGCTCGGGCATGCGAGTATCTCCACGACCCAGCTCTACACCCATGTGACCGGCGAACGCGTCCGCGAGGTCTACGGCAAGGCCCATCCCAGAGCCTGACAGGGAGTACCCCACCCGATGCCCTATCTCGACCATCGTCTCGCCTCGGGCGAGGAGATCCTCCGCCGCGATCACCAGCACTGGTTCGTCGTCGCGGCGGACGCCCGTTACGGGATCTTCGCGTTCATCGGCGCCATCTTGCTCCTCCTTCTCTCCAGCCAGATCCCGAACGACAGCGGCGGCCAGGGCCCCCGCCAGGTCATCGGCTACCTCGTCCTGATCCTCGTCGTCGGCGGCCTCCTCTACCTCGGCTGGCAGATCCTGCGCTGGCAGAACGAGGAGTTCGCGGTCACCTCGCGGCGGGTCCTCAAGACCGGCGGCGTCCTGAACAAGCAGCTGATCGACAGCTCGCTCGAGAAGATCAACGACGCCGTCCTGACGGAGTCGATCTTCGGACGGATGTTCGGCTTCGGTGACCTCGAGATCCTCACGGCGTCCGAGTCCGGGATCTCGAACCTCCGGATGCTTCGCGACGCCGACGGCTTCAAGCGGGCGATGCTCGACGCGAAGCACGACCTCGAGCTGGAGCTCTCGGGCGCCCGGCCGATGCCCGGACCCGCGATCCGGACCGGGCTCCCGGCCGGCGGGCTCCAGCCGGCGGACCGACCCGAGACCGCGCCGTCTGCAGCCGCCCCGGCGCCCGCCGTTCTCCCGCCGGCCGCCCCCGCGATGTCCGCCGACGAGGTCACCCGGACGCTGGCGAGCCTCGCCGACCTGCGCGACCGTGGTGCGATCAGCCCCGAGGAGTTCGAGGCGAAGAAGGCGGACCTGCTCGGTCGGATCTGAGCTGCGCCGCAGGAACGTGCCCAGCCGGGACCGGGCTACGATAGGCGCCATGTTCCGCTCCTCACTGAGGTCCTCGTGCATCTGAACCTGGAGAGCCTGCTGGCGGCCGGCATCATTCTCCTCGTGGCCTTCCCGGTCCACGAGGCCGCCCACGCCTATGCGGCCTACAAGCTTGGGGACGGGACGGCCAAGCTGTTTGGCCGGCTGACCCTGAACCCGATCGTCCACTTCGACCCGATCGGCGGGTTGCTGCTGATCCTCACCAGCGTGACCGGGTTCGGGATCGGCTGGGCGAAGCCGACGCCGGTCAACCCATCGAACCTGAGAGGCGGCCACGACAGCGAAGGGATCGTCGCATTCGCGGGGCCGGCGGCGAACCTGGTGCTCGCAGCGATCGGCGCGATCCCGTTCCGGCTCGTGTATGCCGCCTGGGACAGGCAAACGGGCCTGACCCTGACCGTGCTCGAGGTACTCGGCTACTTCGTTCTGATCAACATCGCCCTGATGCTGTTCAACCTCGTCCCGGTCCCGCCCCTCGACGGATCGAAGGTGCTCTTCTCGTTCATGAGCCCTCGCCAGATGATGCAGTGGCGGCCGACCCTCGAGCAGTACGGCTTCATCCTCCTGATCTTCGTGGCGTTCGTGCCGCTCCTGCCCGGTCAGCAGACGGTCTTCGGGTTCATCTTCGAGCGGATCGGGATCCCGGTCGTCGACCTCCTGCTTGGGCAGAAGCTCTTTGGCTGATGGCAGCCGTCAGGGTGCGGCCGGCTGGTGGGCCACGAAGACGCGCCAGGTGCGCGACCACCTCCGGGCCGGCGTGACGCCGTCCGAGCGCGATGAGCTCGCTGGCTGGCTGACCCCGGCGGAGCTCGTCCTCTTCGAAGCGATGCATGTCGCGGACCGCCGCCATGGGCTCGACGTTTGCGCCCACCTGCGGTCGCAGGGCGTCGCCGACCGGGACGTCCTCATCGCGGGTGTCCTCCACGACTGCGCCAAGGGTGACACCGGCGTCATGCCTCGGATTGTCTACTCGCTCGGACAGCGCTATGGCGTGTGGATCTGGCGCACAGCCGGTCTCACGGGCAGCTTCCGAGTGGCGCTGGAGCGGCTTCGGGTCCACGCCGAGGAATCCGCCCGTCGCACGGCTGCAGCCGGCTGCTCCCCGGCCACGGTCGAGCTGATCCGCCATCAGGACGCGCCGGTCGACCCGGTCGCGGGGGTCCAGCTCAAGCTCGCAGACGAGGCGTCGTGATGACGCTCGGGGCTCCTGCGGTCGCGATCGACTCGACGATCCGCTCGGCGGCGCCCGAGGTGGTGTTCGGTGCCGGTCGCCGCCCGGAGGCCGCGACACAGGTCCGGATTGAGTCGTTCGACGGTCCGCTCGCGCTCCTCCTGACCCTGATCGAAGCCCACCAGCTCGACGTCGTCAGCGTCCCGCTCGGCGCCCTCGCCGATGCGTATCTGGACGCGCTCGCCAGCCTCGAGACCGACCGGCTCGGCAACATCAGCGCGTTCATCGCCATCGCCAGCCAGCTGATCCTGATCAAGAGCCGGGCGATCCTGCCGCGCCGCACGGTCGAGGCTGCCGTCGCCGTGCCCGAGGACGAGATCGATCCAGAGGCGGAGCTCCGGGCGCGGCTGCTTCTCTACCGGGCCCACCGCGACGCCGGCCGACAACTCCAGGAAACCGCGATCATTCGGATCGGGCTGTTCCGGCGCGAGCCGTCCGTGGCGGCCGCCGCGGGCAGGGCCGGCGCCGTGCCGCCGGACGGACCGCCGCTCGACCCGTTGATCCTGATCCGAGCGCTCGATCGGCTGTCGCGGATCGCGCCGCCGGTCGCGCCACCGGCGGAGACTCTGGCCCGCACGATCACCCTCGCGGAGCGAGCCGCGATCATCCGGGCAGCGATCCGTGGTGCCGGGACGGTGGTCCTCCAGGATCTGCTGAGCGGCGTCCATGACCGGGTCGTCGTCGCGGTCACGTTCCTCGCGATGCTCGAGTTGATGAAGCGACGCGAGATCGTCGTCAGCCAGGACGAACCGTGGGGCCCGATCGTCGCCCGGGCCACGACCGCCGCGGAGCAGGCGATGGGCAGGGCGGGGGAGGCGGCCGCGGCGTCCGACGACGAGCCGCTTGACGAGACGCTGGAGTCGTTCGCGTGATCGACGAGCGCGAACCCGTGTCGCTCGAGGCCGCCGACGCGCCGCTAGAAACGCCCGCCGACGCGCCGGCGGAGACGCCCGCCGAGACGCCCGCCGCGCCCGCGGAGCTGTCCGAGGCCCAGCTCGAGGCCCTCCTCTTCGTCGCCGAGCGGCCCCTGACCCGGCGCGAGATCGCGACCGTCGCCGCCGTCGAGCGCGCGACCGTCGACGCCCGCCTCGGGGATCTCGAGGTCAGCCTTGCCGATCGCGGCGTTCGCCTGGTCCTGTCCGGCGACCGGGTCGAGCTCGTGACCGCGCCCGATGCCGGGGCCCTGATCGCGCGCTATGTCGGGGCCGACGCCGTGCGCCTCTCGCCGGCGTCGCTCGAAACGCTGGCGATCGTCGCCTATCGCCAGCCCGCCACGAAAGCCGCGATCGAACGTATCCGCGGCGTCGACTCGGACTACACGATCCGGACGCTGCTCCACCGCCGCCTCGTCGTCGAGCTTGGCCGGTCCGAGGCGCCCGGTCGGCCGTTCATGTACGGCACGAGCTTCGAGTTCCTCGAGCGGTTCGGACTGACGAGCCTCGAGGAGCTGCCGCCGCTCGACGTGGACCTCGCCGCCCGGATGATCGCTGACGACGAGATCGCGGACCGCGACGCCGCGCTCGGGCCGCCGCTCGACATCGACATCGAGCAGATCGGCTGATGGCCGAGGAGCGGCTCCAGAAGGTGCTGGCTGCTGCGGGCGTCGCGTCGCGCCGCGCGAGCGAGGCGCTGATCGCCGCCGGCCGCGTCCGGGTCGATGGTCGGCGGGCGACGATCGGTCAGGTCGTCGATCCGGCGAGGGCCAAGATCGAGGTCGACGGGCTCCCGATCGGGAACGCGTCGCGGACGACCTACCTCCTCCTCCACAAGCCGGCCGGCGTCACCTCGACGACCCACGACCGGCACGCCGACACGACCGTCCTCGATCTCGTCCCGACTGCGCTCGTTCCGGACCACGCCCGGCTGTACCCCGTCGGCCGGCTCGACCAGGACAGCGAGGGGCTGTTGATCCTGACGAACGACGGGGCCTGGTCCGAGAAGGTCCTCCACCCGCGGTTCGGCGTCGAGCGCGAGTACGCGTTGGCCGTCCGGGCGGAGCTCAGCTGGGAGCAGGTGGCCGCGCTCGAGCGGGGGATCGAGCTCGAGGAGGGCGTGGCGACGCTCCAGCATCTCCGGACGATGACCGCGATCGAGGTCGAGCGCCTCGAGGACCTCCTGACGCCGCCGGCGCCGCGCGGCCTCGTCTGGTACCGGGCAACCCTCCGCCAGGGCTGGAGGCGCCAGCTCCGCCGGGTGTTCGGAGCCATCGAGGCGCCGATCGAACGGCTCGTCAGGGTCCGGATCGGCCCGGTCCGCATCGACGGGTTGCGCACGGGGAAGGTCCGGCCGTTGAAGGCGCCCGAGGTCCGCGGCCTCGCCGGCGGCGGCGGCCGGTCGCGCGGCGACAACCGCGCGGATGAGCTCGAATCCGATCCCAAGCCTGACGGCGATGCGGGAGACCGGACGACGCGGACGGCTGCCCGTCCCGGAAGCGCGGGCGCTGCCGCCGACCCCAGCCCGCAGCAGCCGTCGGCCGGTCGCGCACGACCGCGCACCCCCGTCTCGGGTCGAGGGCCTGCTGCGGGCGGCCGGCGAGCCAACCCACCCCCTCGACCGAACCGATCGCCCGATCCCGGGACCAGCGACGGCGATTGAACGAAACGCGATCCCGGATTCGTCTGTGGGGCGGAGGGCGACGCTGAGACGAGGATCGACGTGTCCATGGTCGACATCCGAATGGCCGCACCCGTGACCGTCGACCGCGCGGCGGAGCGGGAGGCCGCGTTCCGCCGGCTGATGACCGACGAGCTGAGTCGCGTCCACGGGCTCGCCATGGCGGTGCTGGGATCGGCGGCCGATGCCGAGGACGCGGTCCACGATGCGGCGATCGTCGCCTGGCGCCGATTCGCAAGCCTCCGCGAGATCGACCGTTTCGCGCCGTGGTTCGACCGGATCCTCGTCAACGTCTGCCGCGACCGGCTCCGATCGCAGCGCCGTTCTCGCGTGGTCGACGTCTCGCCGACCTCGCTCGAGTCGTCGGGTGCCGCGACGACGCCCGAGCCGGACGACGGGCGTGCGTTGGGCGAACGCCAGGCGATCGATCTGGCCCTTCGTCGGCTCAACCCGGATCAGCGGGTCGTGCTCGCGCTCCGCTACGGCGCCGACCTGACCGTTCCCGCGATCGCCGCCCGGCTCGGCATCCCGGAGGGGACGGTGAAGTCGCGCCTTCATCACGCGCTGGATGCGCTGAGGGCAGCCATCGCGGCGGAGGAGCGTGGATGACACCGCCGATGGAACCCGACCAGGCGGCCCCGCATCTCGAGGACGCCCTCCGCTCCGCATACGCCGCGCAAGCCGCGTCCCCGACCGACGAGCTGCGACAGCGCGTCGCGACGGTCCCGGGCAGCGTCCGCCCCGATCGACCTGCGTGGCGACGCCCGTGGTTCCCCGTCGCCGCGGCCGCGGCGGCCGTGGTCGCCGTCGTGTTCGGCCAGTGGCTCCGTCTCCGATCGGCCGCTTCGACAACCCCGGGCGGCGTCGCCGTGCCACCGGCCTACGATCCCGCCCACCCGAGCAGTGGCCTCGTCACGCCGACGGGAATCACTTTCAACGCCATCGGCGATGACGCCAGCCGGGTCGCTACGTGGATCTCCGCGATCATCGTGATCGCGCTGCTCTTGGCGGTCATCCGTCCGCTGTTCAGGGGTCGTCCAGAGTCCGCCGACGATCGCGGACAGAAGCGACCCGCTGGGCGGCGCCGCGTTGCCGTGACACTGGCGTTGATGTTGCTTCTAGCGTTCGTCGCGACCGCCGCGAGGAACGTCGCCCCGGTCCCCCTTCGTCCTGGGTCGGTCTCTGCCAGCGGCCTCGGCGCGAGCGAGGCGCGGAGCGATGGGATCGATCCAAATATCGTGCGAACCCTGTCGGGTAATGTCGATGTCGGCGTGAGTTCGTGCCCAAGTGTCAGGATGTTCTGCGGGCCCCGGAGCGTCTACGCGGTCGCACCCGGCCAGCCGCTGACCTACGTGATGTCCGTCCGGAACTCGTGGCCGGTCGGCATCCGCCTGCTGGGTCGGTGGCGCGAGAGCACGGCGCGGACCGATGCGACCGAGCCGAACGGTTCCACTCCAACGGGCCTGTCCCTCCTCCGCGACCCCGATTACGTTGACGCCCGCCCCGAGTCCACCAAGCCGTTCTTCCCGGTGAACCTCGCACCCGGCGAAGAGGTGACGCTCGTCGTTACCGAGGTCGCCCGCGATTGCGCCGATCCCGCGAAGGCCGTCCCCGCCCGCTCGGATTCCGGCGACTTCACGATCCCGACGGTTCAGTTCGTCTACGAGGCATTCGGCATCGAGGGGATCGCCACGGTCAGCCTGTCGCCGGAGGTCACGGTTCCGTCGAACTGCCCCTGATCATGTCGAGCGCCAGCCGCTATCCTCGAACGCGTGACGACCACTGCGTCCGGCCTCGTCGTTGCTCTGGATGGGCCTGGGTCATCAGGCAAGTCGAGCGTCGGCTCCGCCGCTGCTCTGGAACTCGGCTACCGCTTCTGCGATACCGGTCTCCTGTACCGGGCGGCGACCTGGCTCGCCCTCGAACGCCACGTTGCGGCTGAAGGTCCCACCGCGGATCCCGCCTCCCTCGTCGCCCTCGTCCCGGAGATCGCCCTCGTCGCCGACGCCAGCGGTCGGCTCGCCCAGGTGAGCGTGGACGGTCGCGACGTCACAGCCGACGTCCACACCCCTCGCGTCGACGACGGGGTGTCCGCCGTCAGTCGAGTCCCTGAGCTCCGAGCCGCGCTACTGGACCGCCAGCACGCCCTCGCGGCGGAACCCGGCGGCATCGTCATGGCCGGCCGGGACATCGGGACGGTCGTCCTGCCGGACGCAGACCTGAAGATCTACCTGGACGCATCCGTCGAGGAGCGCGCCCGCCGCCGCACCGAGGAGCGCGAGATCGCGCCTGACAGCCCCGAGGCGCGCTGGATCCTCGCCCAGCTCCGCCGCCGCGACAATCTCGACCGCAGCCGCGCCGTCGCTCCGCTCCGCCCGGCCGAGGACGCGATCCACATCGTGACCGACGGCAACCGGTTCGAGGACACGGTCGGGGCGGTCGTGGCCGAGATTCGGCGCGTTGAGGCGGCCCGAGCCGTGCCGACCCAAGCCGTGCCGGCCCAAGCCGTGCCGGCCAGGGCAGGGGAGCCCGCCTCGTGACCGCCGACGAGCGCGCCAGCGATCCCGCCACCAGACCCACGAAGCGGTCCGCCAAGCCGGTCCTGACCGAGGAGCAGCTCCTCCGCAGCGATATCACGCCGCTGATCGGAAGCATCGCCCTCGGCTCGCGGTTCGTGGCCCGTGCATTCACCCGGGTCCGGCTCGAGGGCAACTTCGACGCGATCCCGACGGACGGTCCGGTCATCCTCGCTGCCAACCACGTCTCGAATGCCGATGCGGTCCTGATCGGCGCGTTTCTCACGCCAAAGCTCGGCCGACGGATGCACTGGCTCGGCAAGAAAGAAATGTTCGAGTGGCCGGTCCTGGGCTGGCTGTTCAAGAACGGCGGGATCATCCCCGTCGATCGACGCGGGGCGGATGTCGAGGCATTCCGGGTCGCCCAGCGGATCCTCGACGCCGGCGGAGTCCTCACGGTCTTTCCCGAAGGAACCCGCAGCCCGACGGGCGAGCTCCAGGTCCCCAAGGACGGCCTAGCCATGCTCGCTCTCCGGACGAACGCGACGATCGTCCCGATCGGGATTTCCAATACCGACCGAATTTGGCCGAAGGGCCGAGCGTTTCCGCTGCCCGGCAAGCACGCCACGCTGCGGATCGGCGAGCCGTTCAAGGTCGGCGACCTGCTCCCACCCGAGATCGACCGGAAGTCCGCGAAGGGCCTGGCCACGACGCTGATCATGCGCCGCATCGCCGCCCTCCTCGATCCGCGCCACCGCGGCACCTACGGCGAGGACGGCTGATCGGCGTCGATCTGGCCAGATTCCCACCCACGGAACACCGGGCAGGTTCTGGGCGGTCTGAACCCCTCGACCGGCCGATCGTCACGCTCAGCCGACCTGGCAGACGAGGCTCCTCGCCTCGTTCGACGCCTCGAATTGCGCCCAACGTTCCGGCCATGGTCATTTGGCCAGGTCGGAGTGCTCCTCGCCTGCCTGGCGCCTCGTTCGACGCCTCGTTCGACGCCTCGTTTCGCTGCTCGGTTCGCGGCTCGATTCGCGACCGGATCACGGCCGGACGGAGCGTCGCGGCCGTCCGGACCGGGCCGCATGCGATAATCCACTCGTATGGGAAGCGTCCGGGAGATCCGGATCGCCCGACGCACCGGCTTCTGCTATGGCGTGCGCGAGGCGATCGACAAGGCCAAGGAAGCCAGCGCCGCTGGCAAATCGACCCATACCCTCGGCCAGGTCGTCCATAACGAGGGCGTGATCGCCGATCTCGAGCGGCTCGGGATCGAGACCGTCGAGACCCTCGACGACGTCGACCACGGCGCGGCCGTTGTCATCCGGGCCCACGGCGTCCGGCCGGACGTCATGGAACGCGCCAACGAGCGCGGCCTCGAGGTCATCGACGGCACCTGTACCTGGGTCATCCAGGAGCACCGCGAGCTGGTGAAGCTCGTCGATGAGGGCTACACCATCGTCCTTCTCGGCACCCCGAACCACGCCGAGGTCATCGGGATGCTCGGGTTCGCACCCGACGCGATCGTCGTCGACGAAGAGGACGAGTGGGAGCAGAAGGTGCCGCGCAAGAAGCGCCTCGCCCTCATCTCCCAGTCGACCCAGCCGCCGTGGAAGTTCGAGAAGCTGGCCGCGTTCATGGTCGGCCGCAGTCACGAGCTGAAGATCGTCAACACCGTCTGCCCGGTCACGATCCGCCGCCAGGAGGACACGGTCGAGGCGGCGCAGGCCGTCGACCTGATGGTCGTCGTCGGCGGCCGCTCCAGCGCAAACACAAAGGAATTGACCCGCCTTGTCGGGATCGCCGGCAAGCCCGCGATCCAGATCGAAGGCGCGCCGGATCTGACTGACCCGTCCGTGTTCGACGGCCTCGAGGTGATCGGGGTGACCGGCGGCACATCGACCCCGATCGAGGACCTCCGCGACGTCGCCCAGCGCATCCTCGAGATCGCCGGCACGCCCGCGGTCGCCGCCGAAGCCCCCGCGCTCGCCGAGGCCGCCCTCGCCGGCGCCGCAACCCCGGCCGGCCGGACGACGTCGCTGCCGACCTTCGTCCACCACGAGGACCACGCCTCGACATCCGGCGCGGCGTAGAACCGTGCCCTCCTCGCGCGCCCTCGCCACTTTGCCCGTTCTGGCCGTTGTCGGCCGGCCGAACGTCGGCAAGAGCACGATCTTCAACCGCTTTGTCGGCAAGCGCCAGGCGATCGTCGAGGACCGCGCCCGAACGACGCGTGACCGGATGTACGGCGACATGGAATGGAATGGCCGCCGCTTCGTGATCATCGACACCGGCGGGCTCGAGGTCGACACCGACGATCCGATCGAGGTCCGCGTCCAGGAGCAGGCTCGACTCGCCATCCGCGAAGCCGACGTGATCCTGTTCGTCGTCGACGCGATCAGCGGCCTGACCCCCGCCGACCTCGAGGCGGCGGAGCTTCTCCGGACGGCCAGGGCGCCGATCATCGTCGCGGTCAACAAGGTCGACAACACCCAGCGCGAGGCCGACGCCGCGGAGTTCTGGTCGATGGGCTGGGAGGAGACCTACTCGATCTCCGCATCCCACGGCCGTGGGACCGGAGATCTGCTCGACGCGATCGTCTGGGCCCTGCCGCCGGAGTCCGACGCCGAGATCGCCCGGAGGAAGCGCGAGGACGAGGCCGACGAATGGGCCCGCGAGGTCGATACCGGCCGGCTCGAGCCGTATGTCGTCGGCGACGCCGGGAATCCTGTCGATCCAACCGAGGACGAAGAGGCCGAGCAGGCCGAGCTCGATCGATTCGAGGGCGGGCTGGCGGCCGGCGGCGAGATCGAGGCCCGTTGGGATGCCGCGATCGCGGCCGACGCGGACGGCGACAACCCTGCCGCGATCGCCTTCGTCGGTCGGCCGAACGTCGGCAAGTCGTCACTCCTCAACAGCCTTCTCGGCGAGGACCGGGCGATCGTGTCCGAGGTGCCCGGCACGACCCGCGACGCCATCGACACCACGCTTGCCTGGGGCCGCAGCGAGATCACCCTCATCGATACCGCCGGAATCCGTCGCCGCGGCAAGGTCGCGAACGGGCCGGCCGCGGAGAAGTACTCGACCCTCCGCTCGCTCCGGGCGATCTCCCGCTGCGACGTCGCGGTGCTCGTCGTCGACGCGGTCGAGGGGCTGACCGCCCAGGACGCCCACGTCGCGGGCTACGTCGTGGAGGAGGGCCGCGGCCTCGTCATCGCCGTGAACAAGTGGGACCTCGTCGAAGACAAGACCGACAAGACCTTCGCCCAGTACAGCGAGTGGATCCGGAGCGAGGTCCCGTTCCTTGAGTTCGCCCCGATCGTGTCGATCAGTGCCAAGACCGGCCAGCGGGTCGGCAAGGTCCTCGAGCTCGCGATCGACATCTGGGGCGAGCGCCGCAAGCGGATTTCGACGGGCGAGCTGAACCGGGTCATCCGGGCCGCGGTCGAGCGCCAGACGCCGCCGGTCGTCAAGGGCCGCCGACCGAAGGTGTTCTACGGGACGCAGGCTGCGGTCGCTCCGCCGACGTTCGTATTCTTCGCCAATGACGCCGCCCTGATCCACTTTTCGTACCGGCGTTACATGGAGAACCGGCTGCGCGAGGAGTTCGGCTTCGACGGGACGCCGATCAAGCTCGTCTTCCGCGATCGCGAGTCGGTGAAGCTGCCACGGAAGCGGTCGGCGAGCGGCAAGAACCCGGTGTCGAAGGGTCCGGCGGCCAAGCGCCCGGCCAGCGGCGGACTCCCACCGAAGCGGTGAGCGGCGAAGCGGCGAGGGCCGGCGCCCAGGCGCCACGGGTCGCGGTCATCGGAGCGGGAGCCTGGGGGACCACGCTCGCGGTGATGATCGGCAAGGCCGAGCCGGTGACCCTGCTGGCCCACGATGGCGAGGCCGCGGATCGCATCGAGACTGCGCGAGAGAACGTCCGCCGCCTACCCGGTGTTCACCTGCCCGAGGCGGTCACCGTCACAGCCGATCGGGCGGCCGTCTCCGGCGCGACCGAGCTCGTCATCTTCGCGGTCCCGTCGAACCACCTCCGGGCGACGGTCGAGATGGTGGCGCCCCACCTGGCGGATTCGGCCGACATCCTGAGCGTCGTCAAGGGTCTCGAGCACGACACGCTGCTGCGGATGTCCGAGGTGATCGACGATGCATCCGGCGCTGGGCCGCGCCGGATCGCTGCCCTGTCCGGCCCGAACCTCGCTGCAGAGATCGCCAGAGGGTTGCCAGCGAGCGCGGTCGTCGCCTCCGAGGAGGCGGAGCTCGCCGACCGAATCGTCGAGCGCCTGGGCCGTCGTGAGTTCCGCCTGTACGTCAACCGCGATCTGCTCGGGGTCGAGCTGTGCGGCGCGCTCAAGAACATCGTCGCGATCGCCGCGGGTGCCGTCGATGGGCTCGGCTTCGGCGACAACGGCAAGGCCGGGTTGATGACCCGCGGACTCGCCGAGATGACCCGGCTTGGGATCGCCGCCGGCGCGAATCCGCTGACCTTCGCCGGGCTGGCGGGACTCGGTGACGTGATTGCGACCTGCGGCTCCACCCTGTCGCGGAACCATCGGCTCGGGGTCGAGCTGGCGAAGGGCCGGAAATGGGCCGAAATCGAAAGCGCGCTGCCGGGCGTCGCCGAGGGCGCCTATACGGTGGATGCCGCGATCGCCCTCGCCAGTCGCTACGACGTCGAGATGCCGATCGCCCAGGAGGTCCACAGCGCGCTGTTCGAGGGCAAGAGCGTCCAGCGCTGCCTGATCGACCTGCTCGCTCGCGAGTCGAAGGACGAGCTGGCCGACTTCCCGGCCTGGGCCGAGCGGATCCGCGAGGACGCGTAGTCGGATCGTCGCGGATCGCTTGGCGAGACGGATGGCCGGAGGCCGGAGCGCGCTGACCGATCGCCGGCTGGCTGTGCCCGGCTGAGACGTCGGAAGGATCGGCCCGTCATCGACATGACGAGAATCTCGCCGTCGGACCAATCCGAAGATCGCGCCATTCCGAACGGTGGTTAGTCGGCCGCCCTCTGACACATCGAGGAGCGCCAACCGACCGGACCGATCGATATCACGCTCATTGAAGGAGAAATGTCCCATGCGTCGTCTCTATTCGGCCATGCTCGCGGGCCTGCTGCTCGTCGGCGTCATCGCTGCGCCGGCGTCCGCCACCGGCCCCGGCACGATCGCCGATATCGCCGTAGCCAGCGGAAACTTCAAGACCCTCGTGACGGCACTCAGCTGCACGAACCTCGTTGGGGCAGTCGCGGACCCGGCTGCCAAGCTTACGGTCTTCGCGCCGACCGACTCGGCGTTCCGCAAGTTCGGGCTGACCTCCGGCAACATCTGCCGCCTGCCCAAGGCGCTGCTGAAGAACATTCTTCTCTACCACGTCGCGTCGGGCGAGCTCAAGGCCGCTGACGTCCTCGGTGCGAGGCGGATCAAGATGTTGAACGGCCTGTACACGTTCCCGTCGGTCCGCCACGGCAACGCCTACATCAACTGGTACGCCAAGATCGTGGCGACGGATATCGCGGCGTCCAACGGCGTCATTCACGTGATCGATTCGGTCCTGATCCCGTACCGGCTCTGGTAGCCGGCAGGGAGCGACGTCTCCCGTCCCGCCGCATGAAGCCCCGCCTGTCCGAGCGGGGCTTCAGCCGTTCGTGGCCGGTTCGACCGCGGGTTCACTTCCAGGCGCTGCCTCGGGACGGTCCATTGCACGGCCGACCGTGACGGGCCCGAACAAGCCCGCCGCAATCAATGCGGCGATGATCGCGTGGCGTGACGTCTTCACGGAAGCGCGCTCGGAAGCGCGCTCGCAATCTCGTGATTGTCGTCAGGCATGGAGCGACGTAGGCTGACCCTTCCGGCCCGTCACCGCTCCCCGAGGAGTCCCTTCATGTCGACCGTCCTGTCCGATCACACCCGGTACGTCCTCGACGAGGATCGGATCCCGCGGGCCTGGTACAACATCGCCGCCGACCTGCCGAGCCCGCCGCCACCGCCGCTCCACCCGGGAACCGGCCAGCCCATCGGACCTGCGGACCTCGCCCCACTCTTCCCGATGGAGCTGATCAAGCAGGTGGTCGCGACCGACCGTGAAATCGAGATCCCCGATCCAGTCCGCGACATCTACAAGCTCTACCGACCCTCGCCGCTGCATCGCGCCCACCGTCTGGAGAAGGCCCTCGAGACGCCAGCCCACATCTACTACAAGTACGAGGGCGGCAGCCCGTCCGGCAGCCACAAGCCGAACACCGCGCTTGCCCAGGCCTTCTACAACAAGGAGGAGGGCGTTACGCGGCTCGCGACCGAGACCGGCGCGGGCCAATGGGGGAGTGCCCTCGCGTTCGCCGGTGCCGCCTTCGGGCTCGACATCAAGGTCTACATGGTCCGGGCAAGCTACGACCAGAAGCCGTACCGCCGGAACCTGATGGAGACCTACGGCGCCCAGATCGTCGCGTCGCCGTCGTCCGACACCGAGTACGGCCGGAAGGTGCTTGCCGAGACGCCTGACCACACCGGGTCGCTCGGGCTCGCGATCAGCGAGGCGATCGAGGACACGGTCACCCACCCCGGGACGAAGTATTCGCTGGGGTCCGTCTTCGACTTCGTCCTCCTCCACCAGACCGTGATCGGGCTCGAGTCGATCGAGCAGATGGCGATGGCCGGCGAGGAGCCGGACGTGATCATCGGTTGCGCCGGTGGCGGCTCGAACTTTGCCGGGCTGACGTTTCCGTGGCTCGGCCAGACGTTCCGCGGCGGGCGGAAGTACCGGGTCATCGCGGCCGAACCGGAGGCGGCGCCGTCGTTGACCCGCGGCGTCTACGCCTACGACTTCGGCGACACCGCGAAGATGACCCCGCTCGTGAAGATGCACACCCTCGGTTCGGACTTCATCCCGGAGCCGATCCACGCCGGCGGCCTGCGCTATCACGGGATGGCGCCACTGGTGTCGCATCTCCTCGAGCTCGGCGCGATCGAGGCCCAGTCCGTCCACCAGCTGGCGAGCTTCGCGGCCGGCGTCCAGTTCGCCCGGACCGAAGGGATCCTGCCGGCGCCCGAGCCGACCCACGCCCTGAAGGTCGCGATCGACGAGGCCCTCGATGCGAAGGAGAAGGGTGAGCCGCGGGTGATCCTGTTCAACCTCTGCGGCCATGGTCACTTCGACCTGGGTGCCTACGAGAAGTACCTCGCCGGCACTCTCGAGGATTACGAGTACCCCGACGAGGCGGTCAAGCGAGCGCAGGCGTCGATGCCAAAGGTCGGCGGCTGAAGATCGGCCGGGGCTGAAGAATGGCGGCGGCTGAGTCACTGGATGACTAAATTCGGGCGGCACCGTGCATGGCTCGGATCCAATTGCCGCCCACTCCTGCACTCTGACCGCCGCATTGAGTCGCCTATTGACTCATCGACCCAGGGGCGGCGGCGTCGGGCGGTGCTAGACTGCCCGGACTCGGGGCGTGGCGCAGTCTGGTAGCGCACTAGTCTGGGGGACTAGTGGTCGTCGGTTCAAATCCGGCCGCCCCGACCAGACATCACGCACGAAAGCCGGCCGAAGGGTCGGCTTTCGCGATCCTGGATACCAACGCTGATATCAACAGAGACGCGAAACGGCGAACACTGGCCACAAGCTAGAAGCCCCGCCGAGATCGAATGTCTGATCGACGACACCCGCGCGATCGCCGAGTTCAGAGACGAAGCGTCCCTGTAGACGACCGCGGCGACCGTCATTCTGGATCGACCAGCTCGAGCCGGATCCGCTTATTGATCCGGAGTAGGTTGTCCGCCGACTGCACCGATTCTTCGCGATCGCCCGCCGCGGGCGTCGCGTTTGCGCCCAGGCCGAAACGGTCGGCCCCTGGCTTAGGAGCAGGCGCTCGTCGCCGACGAACTGGCCGGGTCGACCATCTCGAGGTTGATCGGGGTTCCGGCTGCGGCCGACTTGTTTGGCTGCGGGTCCTGGCTGAAGACGATCCAGTTGTCCGGGATCGGATCGACGCCCAATGGCTTCGATTTCAACATCCCGACCGTGAAGCCCTTGGACACGAAGAGGGCCGAGGCGACATCAAGCGTCTTGCACCACGAATTTGGGACCGTGATCAGGGCTGACGCCGCGCTTGCGGACACGGTCGGCGCCGCCGACGCCGCCGACGCCGTCGGCTCCGCCGTCACCGCAGTTGTGGGCGGTGCCGACGCGATGACTCCGGGGCTGGGGCTGGCGGTCACCTGCGAAGCGGTCGGTCCCCCGCAGGCACCCAGCAGGAGCGCAAGGGCAAGGAGCGATGTCCCGATCGCGGGTCGCCGGGAGCCGGATCGACCAGCATGGATTGACGTCACCGGGCACCCCTCACGCTGCAACGTAGTCCGGGCCGATGGTACTCCGTGAACCGATGCCCAGCGCCTCGTCGGCGCGAAGCTCGAGCCCATGGTCGGGGGGAGCGGCAGTCGCCGCGCAGGCAGTCTGGCTCGAGGTGGGCGGCGCGGCGGCGCGGGGATAAGTCGTAACGTTCGTGCTGCCTGGGGCCTTGTGACAGTAGCGCAACCGCCCACGGAAAGACCGACAAGCCTGGCTGCACCTTCGTCCCCGAACCGGAGCACTCGGGCCGCCCGGACCAGAACTCTCGAACGAGAGCCGCCCGATTGGCCGGCTCTCGCGATTCCAGAGCCTGCGGCCAAGCGACTCGGGCGGCTTCCGGCTGTAGACCTGGATGACGAGACGTAATGACACGCCCACAAGTCGCGACAGAATGGCGGGGGTGCCTGGCGGTGGGTCGGGCTTGGGGGTGGGCCCGCCGCCGAAGCCGACCGTGGAGCGAGTTGGCGGCGCACGTCCGCTCTCGTCGCGCTGGGCCGAACCCCCGATTCGGCTCCGCGACGTCCCCCCTTCGGGCTGACGGCCGCTTCGCCCCGTGGGCATCGGCCGACGCATCCGACGCCGTGACTCATCCAGCGTGGCGGTCCATGCGTATTGATCAGTGAACGGGCCCGTGGCCCATCTCGAATCTGCTTACACCGGGGACCGAGGCCCCGCGACTCGCCCTCCGTGTCGTGGGGCCTCTCCTTGTCCGGAACGGTTAGGCTGTCCGCGATGACGAGCGTCGATCGATCGCACCCGCCCGACCTTGCGGACCTCGACCCGGAGCAGATCGCCGGGCTCACCGACATGAGCCCAGCAGCATTCCGGGCCGCCGCCCACCGCGTCGTCGACCTGATGGCGGACTACATCGAGGATATCGAGTGCCGCGCCGTCCTCCCCGCGATCATTCCGGGCTCGGTCGCCGGTCGCCTTCCCGCCAGCCCGCCCGAGGCACCCGAGACCCTCGATGCAATCCTGGGCGATGTCATCGGCCTGATCGAGGCAAACGCGACGGCCTGGCAGCATCCGGGCTTCTTCGCATACTTCGCTTCGACCGCCTCGGGACCCGGGATCCTCGGCGAGATGCTGACCGCGGCCCTCGGCCAGAACCCGATGCTCTGGCGCACGTCGCCGTCCGGGACGGAGCTCGAGCAGGTGGTCGTGGACTGGCTCCGCCAGGCGCTCGGGCTGCCCCCGGAATTTGACGGCCTCCTCACCGACACCGCGTCGACATCGACCCTGATCGCCCTCGCGGCGGCGCGTCAAGCAGCGGGGATCGATGCCGCGGCGGAGGGCCTCGCCGGGCGTCCCGACGTGCCCGCGCTGCGCGTCTATGCTTCGGAGGAGGCCCACTCGTCGGTCGACAAGGCCTGCATGACCCTCGGTCTCGGTCGGGCATCGCTCGTCAAGATCCCTACGGACGAGTCGTTCGCCGTCCGGCCGGACGCGCTCGAGGCCGCGATCGCCGCCGATCGGGCAGCGGGCCACCGCCCGATCGCGATCGTCGCGACCGTCGGCACGACCTCGTCGACCTCGATCGACCCGGTGGCCGCCATCGTGGAGATCGCCGCTCGTGAAGGGATCTGGCTTCACGTCGATGCCGCCTACGCCGGCGCAGTCGCAATCGACCCCGGGTTGCGTGGCCCATTCGCCGGCTGGGAGCACGCCGACTCGATCGTCGTGAACCCCCACAAGTGGCTGTGGACCCCGCTCGACGCTTCGCTCCTCCTCAGCCGCAGGCTCGACGTCGTTCGCGACGCGTTCAGCCTCATTCCCGAGTACCTGCGGACCGTCGGCGGCGCAGGCGCCGAGCGCAACTACAACGAGTACACCCCGCAGCTCGGTCGCCGGATGCGGGCGCTCAAGCTGTGGATCCAGCTCCGCTGGTTCGGGCTCGACGGGCTGCGCCGGCGGATCCGGCGGCACCTCGAGCTGGCGACGTCCTTCTCGTCGTGGGTGGACGAGGCGCCCGACTGGGAGCGTCTCGCCGCGGTGCCGTTCTCGACGGTCTGCTTCCGCCACGTGCCGTCCGCCCTCGCCGCCGATGGCGAGGCGATCAACGTCCACAATGCCGCGCTGATGGACGCGGTCAACCGGACCGGGGAGATCTTCCTGTCCCATACCAAGCTGCGCGGACGGTTCACGATCCGGTTCGCGATCGGCAACCTGCGGACCGAGCCGCGCCATGTTGAACGGGCGTGGGAGCTGCTCCGCGCCGCCGCCGAGGAGGTCCAACCACGATGAGCCAGAGCCCGCCGGTCACCGTTCTCTACTTCTACCGGACGCGGTGGGGTACCCATGACGAGTTCGTCGAGCTGTTCCGGCGCAATCACTGGCCGATCCTTCGGGAACAGCTTGCGGCCGGACGGTTCACGGCGGTCGAGATGCATGTGCCGCGGTTCCACGGTGAGGGCCGAGCGGATTGGGACCTCCTCGTCACGATCACCTATCGCGACTGGGCCGCGATGGAGGAACACAGCGACGCCGAGATCGCGGCCCGGCTCTACCCGGATCGCGAGACGTTCAAGCGCGAGGAGGCCCGCCGCTTCGAGCTCCTCGAGGCGCATTGGGATGTGCCGTTGGAGGCGCGCCCCCTCGACTAGGAAGAGGTGCCGGCCCCGGGCTTGGCAGCGGTGCCGTTCGGGGCGCCTCCGCCTGGCTTGCTGCCCGCGCCGACCTCGCCGCCGGCCGGCATCGCGCCGAGCTGCTTCATCATCGTCATCTGGTCGAACTGGTGCCAGTGCTCGGTGACGAGGCCGTCACGCAGCCCGAAGATGTGGATCTCACCGATCGAGTAGCGCTTGCCGCTTGCGGGCATGCCCATCAATTCGCCGGTCTGGGTCGCGGCGGCGGTGAGCCGGACGGCGACGCGATCGTTCTCGGCGATCATGTCCTCGATCGTGAACACTGGGTCTGACAGGCCCTTCGACGTTCGCTCGATCGCGTCCTTCAGGTCGGCCTTCGGGTTGCCGGTCTGGGGCCAGGTGTGCGCGACGAAATCGTTGGCGAGGAGTTCGTCGACGGTCTCGGTCCGACCCTGGACGAAGATCTCGTCGATGAAGCGGCGGACAATCGCCTTGTTGTCGTCGATGGTTGTCATGGGCGCCTCCTTCGATCTTGCCCATCGTCGACCGGTTGTCATCGCCTTCGCGTTCCCGGATCGCGCCGTGATGTGTCGAACACCCGACGGATCGCCCTCGAATGGGCCGGCCGCGATCGGCGGCGTTGCCCGCGCCGACGTGCATCCGACCGGACGAGCGTGGCATGATCGAGTTGATCACCCACCCGCCGCAGAGGTCCCCGCCCACCGTGCCACCGATCGGAGAGCTGACCCGGATCGAGCAGGTCCACCTCGACCGCCTCGAGCACCAGGGCATCTTCACCACCGGCCTGCTCCTCGAGGTCAGCGAGACGCCGACTCGTCGGCAGACGCTCGCCGACCAGGTCGCGGCGGATACCAACGAGGTCCTGGCCTGGCGCGACGAGGCCCTGATGCTGAACCTCGCGAGCTTCGGCCCGGAGGATCACCAGCTCCTCATGCAGTCAGGGATCGACGGTCTCCGGGACATCCTCGCCCTCGACCCTGACGCGTTTCGCGAGCGGATCGCGCGCGGCGCGATCGAGCTCAACATAGACCCGCCCGACGCGCTGACCATGTCGGGCTGGTGGGATCAGGCCCGGACTCTCGAGGACTGACGAGCTCCCGTGCAGCGGCGCAGGCCGGTTGGCCGGTCTACCATGCGGCGGTGACCTCAGACTCGTTCGGTGCCCGGTCGCTGCCGGAGCGCCTCGCCGCGATCGCCACGGCCGTCGCCGCGTCGATCGTCGTGATCGCGATCGCGATCCTGCCGTTTCTGACGCCGGCCTGGGTGTCGTTCGAGCAGGGCCGGACGCACGCCGCGAGTCTCGCCGGGTATAGCGAGGCGGATCTCTCCCTGGCCTCGAACGCGATCCTCCACGACCTTGTCCTCGGCCCGCCCGACTTCACGGTCCAGGTCGGCGGCGCGCCGGTCCTCGAGGAGCGCGAACGCTTGCACATGCGCGACGTCCGCGGCGTGTTCGCCGGCTTCTTCCTGATCGCGGCGGTGGCGGCGGTCGCCCTCGCCGTGCTCGCGATCGGAGCGCGGCGCTCGGGACACGCCGCGCGCGCCTGGTCGGCGGTCGCGGGCGGGATGCGCTGGCTGATCGTCGGGATCGTCGTGACCGGGGTGGTGGCGGCGGTCGCGTTCGACCAGTTGTTCGAGGTCTTCCACGAGCTCTTCTTTCCGGCCGGATCGTTCACCTTCGATCCGCGGACGGACCACCTGGTCCAGCTCTTCCCATTCGATTTCTGGTCGGAGACGACGATCGTCCTTGGCGTCGCGATCGTCGCGATCGCGCTGGTGCTGTCGCTCGTCGGAGGGCAAATGGCCGTCCGGGCCGGCCGTCGTGCGGAGGCATCGAACGCCTCGGCAACCGTGCCCGTCGGCAGCGGCGCCGAGGCGACCCGGTGAACGGCATTCCGGTCGGACGGATCCTCGGGTTCGACGTCCGCCTCCACTTCTCGTGGCTGTTCATCGTCGCGATCATCGCGGTCACCGTCGCCGGCCGGCTGACGCAGTTCCAGCCCGAGATCGCCCCCGCGATGACCTGGATCATCGGGCTGTTCGGTGCGCTCGGGTTCGCCGTGACGGTGATCGCCCATGAGCTCGCCCATGCGGTCTTCGCCCGGCGTGACGGGGCTTCCGCGACGATCCTCGTTGTCCAGTTCGTCGGTTCGCCGGCCCCGATCGACGTCATCGCGACGACGCCGCGGGCGGAGGCGACGATCGCCCTCGCCGGACCGCTGACCAGCCTCGTCCTCGGCACCGTCCTGTGCGCGCTCGCCGTCGGATCGCTGACGATCGGAGCATGGGCCGGCGCGATCGCCGACCTGTTCCTGATCATCGGCGCCCTCAACCTGCTCCTCGCCGCCGTCAGTGTTGTCCCGGCTTTCCCGCTCGACGGCGCCCGGGTCGTTCGGGCCGTGGCCTGGGCGCGCAGCGGGAACCCGCGGACTGGCACGCGCGCCGCCGGGGTCGTCGGGAAGTACGCCGGCCGCCTCGCGCTCGTCGTCGGGCTTGCCGTCGTCATCACCGGCGAAACCGTCGACGGCATCATGATCGGGCTGATCGGCTGGTTCCTCATGGCATCCGCGCGTTCGGTCGACCGCTGGCTGATCCTCGACGAGCTCGTTGCGGGGATGAGCGTCGGCGAGGCGATGGAGAAGGACCTCTCGACCATCTCGCCGCAGCTGACCCTCGACACCTTCGCCTCGAGCCTTCTCGACGGGACCGTCACTCCGGCCCTCCCGGTGCTCCTCGACGACCGGCTCGTCGGGATCATCGGACTCGCCCAGGTCCGGGCCGTCGCCGCGCGCAACTGGCCGTCGACGCGGACCGAGGACGTGATGGTCGGGCCGCCCGACATGCCAACCGCGACCGCCGAGGACCGCCTATCCGACGCCCTCGAGCGCCTCCGCCTGTCGCATCTCGACGGGCTCGCGGTCCTCGACGGCGGGACCGTCCGCGGAGTGCTGACCCGGCGCTCGATCGCCGCCCTCCTGCACGCCCGGGCCGAGGCGCGCGGCCAGGCCCTGTGACCGGTCGATGAAGACGGCCGCGACCGGGGACCACCTGTTGAGCGTCGAGGAGGCCCGCGCCGCCGTTCTTGCCGAGATCGCCGGGCCGACCGAGACGGAGATCGCGTACCTGTCCGAGGCCCGCGGACGAATCCTGGCCGAGGATGTGATGAGTCTCACCGCGCTGCCGCCGTGGGACAACTCGGCGATGGACGGCTACGCGATCCGGGCGGCCGACGTCGCGGCGGCCAGCGACGCCATCCCGGTCCGACTCGAGGTCATCGGTGAGGTCCGGGCCGGGTCGGCGCCCGAGCAGCAGCTGGAGCGCGGGACGGCCATCAGGATCGCGACCGGGGCGCCGATCCCGCGGTGGGCCGACGCCGTCGTCCAGGTCGAACTGACGACGTCCGCCGACGCCTCGGGTGCGCCCGCCGGTGAGCGGGGCCGTGATGCGGCCGGTCCCTTGCCTGCCGCGGTCCTCGTCCACGCGGCGATCCGGGCCGGAACGGCCATTCGGAAGGCCGGCGACGATCTTCCCGAGGCCGTGGCGATCCTCCGGGCCGGGATCCGGATCGGTCCCGCCGCGATCGCCCTCGCCGCCGGCTCGGGAAACGATCAGCTCCATGTCCGTCGCCAGCCGCGGATCGGGATCCTGGCCACCGGCGACGAGGTTCGGGCCGCGGGTCGGGCGCTCGGTCCGGCCGGGATCCCCGACGCCAACGGACCGGGCCTCGCGGCGCTGACCGAGGAGGCAGGCGGGCGCGCGCTGACGCTCGGGATCGCGGCAGATCGGCTCGAGGACGTCCGGGCTCATCTCCAGATCGCGCGGTCCGGCGACGTCGATGCCATCGTCGTCTCGGGTGGTGTGTCGGTCGGGCCGTACGACGTGGTCCGGGCGGCGTTCGCCGAGATCGGCCGGATGGAGATCTGGCGTGTTGCAGTCCAGCCCGGGAAACCGTTCGCGTTCGGCGTGGTCGACCGGCCGGACGGCGCTCGGACGCTGCTGTTCGGGCTGCCGGGCAATCCCGTGTCGAGCTTCGTGACGTTCGAGCTGTTCGTTCGCCCAGCGATCCGTAAGCTGGCCGGGCTGCCGCCGGAGCGCCTGGTCCGTGCGCCGGATCGGGCGGTCCTCGTGGATCCCGCCACGAAGGCATCCGGCCGCCGGGCGTACCTGCGAGTCGTCGCCGAACGTGATGCGGCCGGCGCCCCCGAACGCGATGAGCGCGGCCGGGTCCGGGTCCGTCTCGCCGGTGGTGGCCGCGGGCAGGGGAGCCACGTCCTGTCCGCTCTCGCGATCGCCGAGGGCCTCGCGATCGTGCCCGAAGGCGTCGATGCCGTGCCCGCGGGTGGTGAGGTCGACCTGTGGTGGCTCGACCGCGACTAGGGCTTTGCGCCCCGGTCCCGGGGATGTGCGCCCCCGGCCTGAGTCACCTGCTGACTCGGATTGGGTCTCAGCACGTGTGGCCGGGTCTGATTCGCGACGCGGCCACGCTTGCTGATCAGTGATCTGACGCGCCACCTGACTCAGCAGCGCCCCGGCCCGACGGATGTGTGCCCCGGCATGAGTCGCCTGCTGACTCGGACCCGGTCTCAACATGCGTGGCCGGGTCTGATTCGCGACACGACCGCGCTTCCTGATCAGTGATCTGACGCACCACGTGACTCAACGGCGCCCCGGGCCTAGGATGTGCGCCCCGGTCCCGGGGATGTGCGCCCCCGGCCTGAGTCGCCTGCTGACTCGGATTGGGTCTCAGCACGTGTGGCCGGGT